>NZ_JXSI01000001.1:0-726597 GCF_002916705.1 Pseudomonas sp. GZJR-8
TCGAATTCCGGCCAGCGTGGTTTAACGGGGCGCCTAAGATCAAAAGCAGATCAAGAGCAAGAGCGGCTCGCTTCGCATCGTGGTTACCATTGGCGACTACAAAGTTGTGTAGATACCTATGCTCATCGGGGGCAAGCCCTCTCCCACATTCAGGCCCGCGTTAAGCTTTGATAAACGTCTCATGCAAGTGCCGCCAAAGCAGCGCACCACTGGCCTGCTTCTCGAACACCACCGTGGCGCGGCGATCTGTCTGGGTGCCACTGTCATCCACCTGATGCTCGCGATACGTCACCGTGGCTCCCCGCGCATGACGATCAATCCCGGTCATTTCACTCAAGGTGATTTTCAACCCCGGCCGCATCCCTCCCAGGCGCGTGAACAATGCATTAACCCCGGCCCTGTTGACCCGGGTGCCGGTGGCCGGCGCGACCATGCTGAACTCCGGTGAGAAGCGTGCCAGCAGGTTTTCCAGCGTGCCCTCAGGTGCAACCCCGGCAAACCATTGTTCGATCTCGACGTGAGTCTGGATCACTTCCTCAAAAAAATCGCTGTAGTCAATCATGCTTGGGCTCGCTGCAAGGGTGAAGCAGCGTGCGTATCCTGGAGGCATCCAGGCGCAACACTGCGAAAAGCGGCAACAGGGTCAGAGCTGCCGCTATCGTGAAGGTTATGGCGAAGGAATCCAAGGTCGACAGTACTGCACTGAGCAAGGCGGCGCCGACGCAGAAGCTCACTTGCCGGTTCATGTTCCACAACGCGCTGGCGTGGCCCATGCGCTCGGCGGGAATATCCAGAAAGGCCAGGGTTTGCGCGGTGCTGCTGCACAAGCTGCCGCCCAGGCCCATCAAGACGTAGGCCGCAATGATCAGCGCCGGCTCGTTGAGCAACAGGATGCCGCCGCATTGCAGCACCATGCCCGCCAGCAGCAAAGGTTTCGGGCCGCAGCGATTGAAGAGTTTTTTGCTCAAGTAAATCGCCACTGCCGAGGCCAGTGCCCACGGCAACATGAGCACGCCGGTCTGGGTGGCGTCATACCCCAGGTCACGCACGTAGAGGATGGCGATCAGGCTGGTGCCGATAAATATCCCCGGAATACACAGGTAAACCAGCATTGCCACACGCAGCATCGGGCTGGCGGCTTGTTTGAACATACTGCCCAGGTCCAGGGGCGGGCGTACGGTGGAAGGCACATCGGGTTTTATCCACAGCAGCGCCAGCAGCAGGGTCACCAGCGCCAGAGGCAGGTTGGCGTAGAAAATCCAGCGCCAGGACAGGCTGTCGACAATTACCCCACCCAGCGCCGGAGACAATGCCGGTACCAGCAATGCCACCGACATGACCCGCGCCGTCAACTGGCTGCGCTCGGCCGCGGGAAAGTGTCGGTAAGCCATGGCTTGCCCCACCGGAATCAACAAGCCGCCGCCGAGCCCCTGCACAGCGCGCCAGCCAATCAACGCGTCGATGGAGCCGGCCTGGCCGACCATCACCGATGCCCCGGCAAACAGCAGCAGGCTGGTGGCGATCAGGGTGCGCTCGCCCATGAGCGCCGCCAGCCACACACTCAAGGGAATGATCACCGTCAGCCCGAGCATGTAGGCATTGCTGATCCACGCCAGTTGCGTGACCGAGGCGTGCAGTTCGCGGGCGATGTCCGGGTAGGCGACGGTGGCGACAAACATGTTCACCAGGTCCAGGGCAAAACCCAGTAGAAAGATCCAGGCAATTTTCGAGCGGTAGGTCATGAACGCGATCCTGCGAATGAAGCGCGCAGGGTAGGCGGCAAGCAGGGTTTGGGATACGTCGGTTTGCCTGTTAGTTTGTCAAAAATATTTTGACAAACGGAGGGCGTGGCCATGGTCAGCCTGGATCGATTCGACACCTTCAAGGCCGTGGTCGAGGCCGGCTCGCTCACGGCCGCCGCGGATCTGCTCGGCCAGACCCGCGCCGTGGTCAGCTTCAACCTCAAGCGCCTGGAGGCGGAGCTGGGCGTCACCCTGCTGACCCGCAACACTCGTCAGCTGGCGCTCACCGATGCCGGCGAACGTTTCTACCTGCGCTGCACACGAATGCTCGAAGAGGCGCGCCTGGCGGTGGAAGAGGCCCGTTCCGAACATGCGCAGCTCAAAGGCACGCTGCGCATCACCACCACCGTCGAGTATGCCCTGGCCGTGGTCGCCCCGGCGGTGGAAACCTTTCGCCGCCTGCACCCGGACCTGAATATCCACTTATCCACATCCTCCACCCACGCCGATTTGATCTCCGAGCGTTTTGACGTGGCTATTCGCCTGGGGCGCTTGCTGGACTCCAATCATCGGGCGGTGCAGTTGTCGACGTTTGAAGTGTTCGCCGTCGCGGCGCCAGCGTTTGCGGGCGTTCAGACCCTGGAGGAGTTGGAGCAGGTGCCCAGGCTGGGCCATGGCCGTTTGACGGAGTTGAGCGTGACCGACCCTGCCGGCGATGGGCATCAATACCGCGCAGGTCCGGCCGCCTTGGTGGCCGACAGTGCGGCGGTGCTCCAGGCGTTTGCGGTGCGTGGCCACGGTGTGGCGATCTTGCCACAGTGGCTTGTGCAGGAGGATTTGGAGGCGGGACGGCTGGTGCGTGTATTGGCGGACTATCGCTTCGCGCCCCAAGGGGTCTACGCGATGTATCCGGATACCCGGCATTTGCCGCTTAAGGTGCGGGCGTTTATTGATTTTATGAAGGGTTAGAGTTTACCGCCCAACCCAAAGCGCTTCTTCAACACCTTCTCCAGCAACCCCTTGGGCAACAGCGCCGCCATCAATGGCAACGCCCGGCTGCCATTGCCCGACCTTAGCAGACGCGGTGGCTGCGCTTGCTGCACGGCCTTGAGCACATCCGCCGCAAATTCAGTGGCTGGGGTTGGCTTGTCCTGGGAGGCCTGGCTGCGCGCCCGAATGCCTTCGCGCAACGGCCACCAGGGCGATGTTTCGTTGATCAATAATTCGGCCTGGGCCCCGGCATTCTTCGCAAAATGGGTATTGATCGCACCGGGCTGCACTTCCATCACCCGCACGTCAAACGGTGCCAGTTCCATGCGCAGGGCATCGCTCAAGGCATGGACAGCGGCTTTGGATGCGCAGTAGGCGCCGGCGAACGGCGTCACCAATACCCCGGAAACGCTGCCGATATTCACCACCAGTCCTTTGCTGCGGCGCAACGCGGGAAACAGTGCCTGGGTGACGCCAACGATGGAAAACACATTGGTTTCGAATTGGCGTCGCATCGCCTCGGTGCCGCCATCGAGCAACGGGCCCATGGCGCCGTAGCCCGCGTTGTTGACCAGCACATTCAGTTCGCCCATTTGTTCGGCCAAGCGTTGCAAGGCGGCGCTGTCATTGACGTCCAACTGCACGGCATTGAAGCCAGCGGTAGCGAGGGCGGCGACGTCATCTGGCTGGCGGGCGCTGGCCCACACGTTGAAGCCTGCGGCTTTGAACGCGTCGGCGAGGGCGCGGCCGATGCCGCTGGAGCAACCGGTGATCAGTACGTTGGGCATGCATCATTCCTTTGTCAGTCCGAGAAACTGCCTTGCAGGTGCTCGGCGCGAAATTCCAGGGTTTGCGGGCGATAGCCGGGGCGCAGTGGCGGTGTGGGCAGGCAATCATCCCAGGTGGCCCCGGCCTGCAACTCGCCGGGGCCGCGATAGCGTGGGGCGGCGTAGACATTGTCGGCCAGGTTGACCGTGTCGCCCGGCGCGTAGGCGGCCACGCGCCAGCGCAGTTCGGTCAACGGCACGTCGTTGCCGTTGTTCAGGGTCAATTTCAGTGGGCGGTCGGCCGGGCAGTCCTGCGGGGCATAGCTGATGCGCAACTCAAGGCGTGCCAGTTGCGCGGCTTCGCGGTTGTCCAGCCACACCACCCAGACGGCGACGAAACCCAGGCCGACGGCAGCCGCCAGCGAAACCGGCAGCGCCTTGGCCGGGTAACGCAGCAGCAGGATCAGCCAGGTAATGATCAGGAGAACGCCGAAGAACATGGAGACCACCTCGAATGGGGAACGAGCATCCTAACTTAAGCGTAGGTGGGATTGGTTAACTTGAGTGCTGTGGTGGCCGTGCGGGCCTCATCGGGAGCAAGCCCCCTCCCACCTTTGATTTGTGAACACATTCAAATGTGGGAGGGGGCTTGCTCCCGATGACTTACTTACTGAGCAGCAGCGTCCACCTGCAAACCTTCGATGTGGGCCTCGACCAAGGCCAAGCCGGTTTCGGCTAATTGCAAGTTGGCCCAATTCAGGTAGCTCTGGTGTTCGGTGTATAGGTCCTGAGCAGCCAGGGTGAGGACTCGAGCGGTGCCCAGTACATGACTGGCATGTTCCAGCGCATGTTCGAGGGGAAGGGGCTGTACGCCAGGCAGGTGTTTTTCACTTCAATCAATAGGACCGTACAGTGCCCTGGTACTTGCTCTTGCATTTTCAGCAGAGCTCACAGCGTTCTGCTACTTGAGCTTACATTCGGGACAGGAACCGGAGCGCATTGAACGTCCACTTATCTGACGACCTACAGGGAGGTAGCGGCGACGTTCAACTCTTCTATGTAAGGTTTATTTCATGTTTGCAGCGACCGAAAACTCGACCCACCTTTCCCCCCCACAAAGCGTTGTTGCCCCAAACGCATTGGCCACCCAAACCGATATTGCCGTTGAAACATCTGTGCAACCCCCTGTTCACCTGCCACCGGTATTGACCTACGCGCCGGACGGTATTCCTCTTCCCACCTCGGCCGGCATACCCCCGGTCGGGGTGGAATACCCACGGCTCATGCAGCAATTCAAGGTTACCAATCAGGAGGCGTTTGTCACCCAACACGCCCTTCAGTCCCGCGACATGCAGCGTTTGCACGGTGAGCAACCGAGCTTCCAGGACTTCCTGCGCCAGCAAGTGGACCAAATGTTTCCGTACATGTCGACCCTGAAGCCACAAGACCTGGTCTTCAAGCGCTGGGTCGAGCAGGACGATGGCTCTATCAAAACACTGTCGTCCGAGCCGGTGCTGGACGCCTTGAACAGGAAGGTTGCGACCTTGCTGGCCAATCCTGGCCAGCAGCCCGTCGTTGACGATGTTGAACAGTCCGGCATTTTTACCCCGGACACGGACACTAGCCCGGGCACCCTCGTCACGCCACAGTTGACACTGGATACGATTGCCCAGCGCATGGTCACGCAGTTTCCGATGGCCCTTCAAACCTTCTGGACAACCCCCCGCCCGACGTTGAAAGACCCTCAGGTTCTGCAGGCCCCTCAAGACCAGTTGTTGACCTTGCACAAGCAACAACTGTCGACGCTGGCGGCATTGCGCGTGAGCGATGGAACACTGAGCGCGGCGAGCAAGCGGTTGATCGACGCAGCACTGCAATACCCCACGCTGGCTGAACGGGAAGCTGTCTTCCCCAATGGCGCACGCCCTGGTGTCTACCCGCTTACCGTTGATGACGGTAGCGAGCGGGGAGCCTTGATGGCGGGCTGCTTCCTAATCACCAGCACCGACGGTTCCGGGGCCACGCCCCCCGTCTGGACCAAAGGCCGGACCTTGGCACTCGATGAGACTAATGGGCCGGTCGTGCTGTACACCCCGGGTGAGGGGTTCGAGCAGTTTGCGACGCCAGCCCTGGCGCGCCAGGCGATTGCAGCGCGCCTTGATGAGGGGGGCGCCGACGCGGACCTACTGTTGCAAACACTGCCGTTGTCGTTACAAAACAAGTCGGAATCGCCTTCTGGCGACGATGTGATGTTGAGCGCCGAACCCTTGACGGGGGATGTGCTGGCCGAGGGCATCCCCTGGATGCTCAAGCGTCAGCAGGAGGAAGTCGTTGCGAATCTCGCCCGGGTATCGACAGAGCCGGGAGCACTCAAGCGCATGGATGATGCCGCTGACTGGTCGTACCTGCTCAGTGGCGAAAACGCCATGGCGGCGCGAGATGAACAACTGGCTGACAAGCTGGCCCCCGAGTGGCTGAAAAACCTGAGCCCGGCCCAGGAAGCGTTGTTTGATTACCTGGAACACTCCGAGGACCGCAGTGCAAATGCGCTGGCGTCATCGCTGGCAACTCTTCCTTCTCTGGGTAGCTTTTCCCGCGATCGGATGAACGAAGCGATCAAACGGCAGTTCCCCGCTGCGCAGGTCGATGCGGACAAGCTGATGGTGCGGGTGAAAACCAGGTCCAATCCTCACTCTGGCGGGCAAAGCAGCAGTCATACGCTCACCGTCAAGCAGCACCG
The DNA here is from genome assembly GCF_002916705.1 of Pseudomonas sp. GZJR-8. Lineage (NCBI taxonomy): Bacteria > Pseudomonadati > Pseudomonadota > Gammaproteobacteria > Pseudomonadales > Pseudomonadaceae > Pseudomonas > Pseudomonas sp. GZJR-8. Next base: position 6,240 of record NZ_JXSI01000001.1, read on the forward strand.
CGTATCGCTGACTGATCTGGCGCTGAAAAACCCCAGTGAGTTTCCAGCCGTCCAGCACGGCCACTTCAGCCGGTCCACCTTCGAACTGCCGCTGACCGATACTCACGGCAACCCTCTGCTGGGCGACGATGGCAAGCAGGTCATCCTGGATACCGAGCAGCTCAAAGCGTTGGTCAACACTGCCGATGTGGGAGGCGCCTATACCGAGCTGCTTAAACAGGAGTTGGCCACGGATGCCGAGTCGGGTGCTGCCGGCGACGTCCGCAAAGCGTGGAAAACCCACCTGAGCGACATGCTGGATAAAGAGGCTTTTCTCGCAGCACTCAACCCCAATACCTACAACATAGACGCTACCCAAGACACCAGTACCAAACGAGGAGCGCAGTGGGTCGCGGCTGTTCTTGACTACCCGGACCCGGCTGACCGGCCTCTGGTGGATGGGAAAAAAATTGTCACCAGTGCCCTTATTCAGCGTGGGTTGCCGGTTCAGGGCGCGATGGTGGTTGGCAATGACACAGACGCCTCGCTTGTACTGTGCACGCCGAATGCGCCCGACGGCGTGTGTTTTCGCGAATTGGCGGATGTGAATGCCCTGAACGCGTTGATGGAGAAAAAGGAGTGGAGGCTCTACACCGGGAGCAGAACGTCGCCGGTCGATAAAAACGACGTGGTTAAAGCTGGCGAGGCGATCAAGGAGCGCGCATTCGATCCGACGAAGAGCCCATTGCGCACGCTGGATGCGCTCGTCACTGCACTCAAATTGACGAGCGCTCCGGTGACACTCAAACCCTTCGATGGCAATTTTCAGGATGAGCTGTACAAGCAGAAAGTGAAGTTGCTCATCGATCACGCGGACCACCAAAGCGTCAGCAGCGCAGAGGTTGCGTATCAATCGAGAATCAACAAGGTTCAGTTCGGCATTGAGGTGGCCTCCATCTTCCTCGACTTGTTGCCAGTGCTCGGAAAAGGCATCTCCATGGGGGTTCGCTTAGGAAAGGCTGGCGTGACGGCCTTGCGCGCCAATGCTCGAATCTTGCCGCGGCTGCTCAAAAGTCCGGGCGCGATGCGTGCGGTCTACTCGGATTTCACGATGGCCGCCTCTGGTATTCCCAATGTGAATGCCGTGCCGTTGCGGCCGGTGTTCAAAAGCCCGGTGGTGCCGCCAGCCCCTCCAGTCATCGCCAGAGCACCAACGGCCGGCACGAGTCCAAACCTTGATCTGAGCGCCTTCTCCGTGTCGGAAGATGTCATCAAAGGCCGCATTTTGAGGCCGGACGGTACCTATAACGTGGGCGATAATTTTTACGTGCGCTATACCGACAGTACCGGGGTCAACAAGGTGTATCAGATTGATTCGGCCTTCCACGCACGTGACGGGCGGGTCGCTATCGTGGATCCTCAGGCGCCATTGACGACGTCGAAGCTCTATAGGGTTCAAGCATTTCTGGGGTCTGCGGGTAACGGTGAGTGGCGATTGAGCCGATTGCCGGGCGGGGTTCCCACTGCTACGGGGACATCCCGGCCGAACAAGCGTCCGTTGGACCAAGGCAGCTTTTCAGGCAACGTCGACACGAATAACGCGACAAGTGCTCAACCGGCCAATAAGCAACCTAGAGTGGAGGGCGTCCCTGACGGTTTAAAGGCGCTGCTGGATCCACCGGTAAAAGGTCAGAATGTTTTTTATCACTACACCGGGAAAAATCCTCATCACGAAATCATGGGTGAGAAAGCCCTGACTTCTTCAGCGTCAGATTTTGATGGTCAACGTCTGCCCCAAGGTAAAGGCAGGCATTACTTTACGGACTTGGCGCCAGGAGATATGCCGACCAAAAAGATTTCCGAAACCATCTTTGGGAAGCGTAAATATCAAAATGCGTTGGATAAAATGTCGCACTACTATGAAATCAATACGTCGGGGTTGAACGTTATCCAAAGCTCTCATAACCCACATATTTTTTATGTGGAGACGAAGTTTGCAATTCCTTTGCAGTACCCAGCTGGTCCTGACCGTGTAATGGTCAATCGCGTTATTTCTCATGGGAAAACGCCGATTAAAATATAAGCCCATGGCGTTGGCCGGTATTGGGTAAGGGCCCATGATGGCTTTAAATTGACCACAAAGGCCCAAACAAAAAGCCCCCACCCAACCCACTGCGGATAGGGGACGCAATGGGTTGGGTGAGGGCTTCTTGTACGACTGTTTTATTGCGCGATAGTTTTCACCGAAACACCTCGTTCAACCGGTGTCGAGCGCCCGTAGATATCTTCGAAGCGCTCGATATCGTCCTCACCCAGATAGCTGCCCGATTGCACTTCGATGATCTCCAACGGGATCTTGCCCGGATTGCGCAGGCGGTGCACTGAGGCGATCGGGATGTAGGTGGACTGGTTCTCGCAGAGCAGGAACACGTTGTCGTCACAGGTGACTTCCGCGGTGCCGCTGACCACAATCCAGTGTTCGGCGCGGTGGTGGTGCATCTGCAGCGACAGGCACGCGCCCGGCTTGACCGAGATGTGCTTGACCTGGAAGCGGCCGCCCATGTCCACCGAGTCGTAGGAGCCCCACGGACGGTAGACTTCGCAGTGGTTCTGGGTTTCGCTACGGCCTTGCTCGTTGAGCGTGTTGACCATCTGCTTGACGCCCTGGACCTTGTCCTTGTGGGCAATCATCATCGCGTCCTTGGTTTCCACCACCACGATGTTGTCCAGGCCGATCACCGATACCAGTTTGCCGTTGCCATGCACCATGCAGTTGCGGCTGTCCTGGATCACCACGTCGCCTTTGCTCACGTTGCCGTTGGCGTCTTTATCATTGACCGCCCACAGCGAGGCCCAGCAACCCACGTCGCTCCAGCCGGCGCTCAATGGCACCACGCAGGCACGCTGGGTTTTTTCCATCACTGCGTAGTCGATGGAATTGTCCGGGCAGCAGGCAAAGGTGGCGTCGTCGAAGGTCACGGTGTCGTGGGTCTGCTCGCTGCGCTCCAGGGTCAGTACGCAGGTGTCGTAGATGTCCGGATCGTGCTTTTTCAGCTCTTCGAGGAAGCGGCTGGCGCGGAACAGGAACATACCGCTGTTCCAGAAGTAACCACCGCTTTTGACGAACTCGATGGCGCGCTTTTCATCGGGTTTTTCCACGAACTGCTGCACGCGGCTCACACCTTCGGGCAGCAGCGAGTCGTTGGTGGACTTGATGTAGCCGTAACCGGTTTCCGGACGGGTCGCCGGTACGCCGAACAGCACCATCTCGCCACGCTCGGCGGCTACGGTGGCCAGGGCCAAGGCACGTTGCAGGGCTTTCTGGTCGTCGATCACGTGGTCGGCGGGCAGCACCAGCATCAGCTCGTCACGGCCTTCGTTGACCAGCATCATCGCGGTCAGGGCCACGGCCGGTGCGGTGTTGCGGCCAAAGGGCTCCATCAGGATGCGTTGGCATTCAAGCTTACGTGCGCTCAGTTGCTCGTTGACGATGAAGCGGTGGTCCTTGTTGCAGACCACGATAGGGGAGTCCATGCCTTCGAACACCAGGCGCTCCAGGGTTTGCTGGAACAGCGTGTGTTCGCCGGTCAGGGCCAGGAACTGCTTGGGGAACTGTTTACGCGAAAGCGGCCAAAGACGTGAGCCGCTACCACCGGAAAGGATTACTGGGATCATGGGTGTTTCTCCTTGAATCAGTTTGGGTCAGAGCTACGAAGGTTTGTCGTTTCACTCTTGTTTTTGTCTCGGTCCTGAGTTGAAAACCGGTCAGTGTGGGAGCTGGCTTGCCTGCGATGGCGTCTACAAGACCGCCATCGCAGGCAAGCCAGCTCCCACAAGGGGACGTGTCAACTCAGGGAAATAATCAGCGGGTCGACACTGGGCGCTTGACCCAGACTGGCGACAGGCTCGAACCGGAACCGGTGACGTACAGCACCGCTGCCTCACCACGCTCCAGGGCCACCGGCTTCACATCGCCGACCTTCTTGTCACCGTCATACAGCGCCAGGCTCACTTTCACCGGGTTGATTTCACGTTCGCCACGGCCCTTGGCGGCCACCGACTTGACCACATCGGTCTTGCCGTCGGCAGTTTTCAGGCTCAGGGCCTTGTCGCTGAGGTTCTGCACGCGTACCAGGGATTTCTGCTTGTTCTTGAACGGCGGTTCTTCGATCAACTGCGGTTGGCCGCTGCCGCTGTTGACCAGGGTGTAGTAGTGGTCGGCGGCGAGTTTGACCGGTACGGTCTGGCTGCCGACCTTGGCGCTGTAGTCACCGCCCGGCATGAAGCTGAAGTCGCTGCTGGCCAACGGTGCAACGTCGCTGAGGTTGGTGGCGCCGACGGTGGCGCTGACTTCCTGGTTGCTGGCGTTGTAGATGCGCACGAAGCTGGAGCCCTTCGGCGCGGTCGGGCCGTAGAGGGCGGCGTCACCACCGGCAAAGGCGGACATTGATACGAAGCTCAGGCCGGCAGCGATAGCCAGGGTCTTGGCGAGACGACGAGGAGTAGTAGTGAAAGTCATGTGAGTTACCTCTCTTTCAGTTTTGCGCCCGGTCGGGCGTCTCGGATTTAGTGTTGATTGCCATGTTCTGTTGGCGCGAACCGGCTTGTTTAAGCTGCGCAACCCACGCTGGGTCGGCGTCACCGATTTCGTTATTCACGGGCAGATAGCGTTCGGGGAATTCCCAGATCAGCAGCTGGGGCGGGTTGTTCTTGAAGTCGTCACTTTTGAGGTAGCTGAGCATCGGCAGGATCGGGCCGTGGCCGTCTTCGGCGTAGCTGACCACGTCGCTGTGCAAGGCTTGCTTGAGCGCGCCCACGAAGTTCCAGTTGGGGTTGGCGCTGTAGCTGGTGCCCACCAGGGCCACCGGGGTTTCGCTGTCGCTGAACAGCGCGTCGTCACCTTTTTCTTCGGCCAGGTGCGTGACGCGTTTTTCCAGCGGCTCTTTAGGCGGCATCAGGTTTTCGAACAGCGGGTCCAGGGGCAGGAACAGACGCAGGTCGCCTTTGTGTGGCTCGATCTTTTCGGCCTCGGTGACAAAACGCTGCGGCTCGCCACTCAGCGGGGTCTTGTCGGCAATCGCCTTGGCCAGTTGCTTGGCGGCGATTTCCGCACCGTCCGGAGTCCAGTGAGTGTCTGTACGCAGGAACACCTGCTTGCCACCCAGCTTGGCCTGTTGCAGCGGGCCGAGCAGGTCGGGAGCCGGGATGTTGTCGGCGGCGACCCGGGCGTGGAAGTCCTGGTACAAGTTGGCGTGGATGCTCGCCGGCTTCACCTCACCCAGGTGTTCCGGGTACAGGCGCACCTTGGCCGGCACAATCGCCATCACCAGTTGGATGCCTTGGGCCTTGAGTTTCTGGCGCACGCCTTCGACCAGTGCGTAATTGCCTTCAAGGTTCTGGTCTTCGTTGACGGCGGGATTGAACTCCTCGTCGCTGTACAGCCAGTGGTCGCGGCCCAGCACTACGCCAGGGCGACCTTCATTGAACAGCTTGTAGTCCAGCGCAGCCCACAGGTTGGTGCCCAGGCGCTTGATCGGGAACTCCTCGTCATAGTGAGTCTCGACGGCTTTGGTCCAGCGACCGTTAAGCACCGTGGCATCAGCGTTGGTGCTGAAGCCAAAGAAGCTGCGCAGTGACCACGCCCCCAGTGCCAGCAGCAGCACCAGGAACAGGCCGATATAGAGGACGCGTAATGAACGGGTCATGGTCGGCTCCCTCAGAATTGGAAGTAAAGGAACGGCGAGAAACTCTGCGCCGACAGTTTCAGGATCGACGCCACGAACAGCAGCAGCACCGCAGCGCGCATGGCGTAGCGTGGCCAGTCAGCGGTCCAGTAGGCCGGTTGCACAGCGGCGTCACGGCCCACGCTGAAACCGGGCTCGTGAATGCTGCCTGGGTTGTCGCCCGGTACCGCCTTGATCAGGCTCGGATCGGCCGGCTTGGTCTTGTCGGCTGGGCGGTTGGTGTAGAAATCGCGCAGGCCGAAGAACGCCAGGGTTGCGTAGGCCACGACCAACGTTGCCACTTGCAGGCCGGTAAGGTTGGCGCGGTTGAGTTCCGACAGCGACCATTCGCTGAAGCTGAACATCGCACCGTACATGCGGCCTGCGACGTGCAGGTTTTCGGCGCGGAAGATCACCCAGCCCATCACCACCAGCAGGAAGGTGAAGGCCCAGCGCAACACGTTGAAGCTGCGCGGCGCAGTATTGAGGCCGATGGCTTTTTCAATCGCCAGCCACATGCCGTGCCAGGCGCCCCACACGATGTAGGTGATGTTGGCGCCGTGCCACAGGCCACCGAGCAGCATGGTCAGGAACAGATTGCGGTAGGTGGTCAGCGTGCCTTTGCGGTTGCCGCCCAGGGTGATGTACAGGTAATCACGCAGCCAGGTAGAGAGGCTGATGTGCCAGCGCCGCCAGAACTCGGTGATCGACTGGCTGATGTATGGCTGCTTGAAGTTTTCCATGAAGCGGAAACCCATCATCAAGCCCAGGCCGATGGCCATGTCGCTGTAGCCGGAGAAATCGAAGTACAGCTGCGCGGTGTAGGCCAGCGCGCCGAGCCAGGCGTCACCGGTGGTGGGATTTTGCAGGGCGAAGCAATGGTCGGCCACCACCGCCAGGGTGTCGGCAATAAATACCTTCTTGATGAAACCCTGCATGAACCGCGTGCAACCCTCGGAGAACTTGTCGAGGGTGTGGGTGCGGTTGTTGAACTGGTCGGCCAGGTCGCGAAAACGTAGCACGGGGCCGGCGATCAGGTGCGGGAAGATTGCCACGAACGCCGCGAAGTCGATCAGGTTGCGGGTCGCCGGGGTATCGCCACGGTACACGTCGATGATGTAGCTGATGGACTCGAAGATGTAGAACGAGATCCCGATCGGCAACAGCACGTGGGTGAGAATGAACGGCTCCAGGCCCGCTGACTTCATCATTACATTGATGCTGTCGACGCCGAAGTTGGCGTACTTGAAGTAGCCGAGGATGCACAGGTCGACCGCCACGCCGAGCAGCAGCCAGCGCTGCGCCGGCTTGGTGCGCACGCCGGCGGCACCGACCTTGAGGCCGATCCAGTAATTCCACAGCGTGACGGCGGCGAACAGCGCCAGGAAGTCCACTCGCCACCAGGCGTAGAACACGTAGCTGGCAATCAGCAGCAGCAGATTGCGATAGCGTTGCCCGCTCAAGTAGTACAAGCCGAGAAAGATCGGCAAGAACAGAAACAGGAACACATTGGACGAGAAAACCATCCCGATCTCTCCATGTTTAACCAACAGTCAAGGGCCAGAGCCCCCCCAAACCCCCCCACGATTTCGGAGGAGGTTGTATTGCAATTTCACTGAAGGAACCGGGTTAACGGTGGGAGCTGGCTTGCCTGCGATGGCGGTGTATCAGTCGACATCAATGTTGAATGTCAGACCCCTATCGCAGGCAAGCCAGCTCCCACAGTTGGACCGAGTCCAACCGGGAGCTATGTATCAGCTGCCTTTGTTGCCTTTTTCGTGCGCCGGGTCGTACACCTTGGTCAGGTCGCCACCCAGGCGGAACGTCTTGAAGGGTTGCATCCCGTGCTTGCGCTCGATCACATCCGGCGCGCAGGTGTAGAGGGTGCAGAAGGGTTCAAGCCAGGCGAATTTCATGTCCTGCTTCAAGTCCTTCATGTCCTGCTCTTTACCGTTCTTCTGTTCGAAGATGTCCGGATCTTTCACCCCGGCCAGCACTTTGTCGCCCAGGCGCTTGAGCGCGCTGTTGTTTTCCTGGCGCAGGTCCACACCGTTGACCAGGGCAAAACTGGCGATCATCGACAGCGGCGGCAGGGCGTAGTTGTGGTACGACAAGGCGCGTTGCTGACGCTTCAATTCGTTCGGCAGGAAGCCTTGGTCATCGACCTGGTTCACACCGACCTTGTATTCCTTCACGGCCCAGTCAAACAGGTCGCGACGGTTGGTGGCGATGGAGGTCGCCATCACCGACCAGGCGGCCCAGTAAGAGTGGTTGTTGGTTTTTTCCAGGGGCAGGTTGTCCCAGTCGCTCACCACCTGATCGGCCAGCTTGTTGAACCAGGCTTCGATCAGTTGCGACTCCTGCTGATGGTTGGCCAGCGGGTGAGATTCGGAGAACTTCAGGCGTACATAGGCCGAAGCCATGCTGCCCAGTGCCCATTTGCGCATGGACTTGCCGGTGTGGTTGAAGTCCTTGGACATCAGTGCGTCGGCCTTGGCCCACGAGACCAGCCAGTTCAGGGTGCATTCGAGCTGCTGCGGGCGACCGTCGCGCATGAACTGCATCACCCGTTTGCTGGTGTCTTTTTCCAGCTTGGTGATGTCGGCGGTGCTATCGCGGAAGGCTTTTTCCGACTGCACGTTCAGCGTGGAGCGCGCCTTGTCCGAACCTTCGTACTTGCTGCGAAACTGCAACGGCCCGGTGTAGGGCGTCGGCATGGTGTCGCAGTTTTCCTTGAAGTCGCCGGTCTTGAACGCTTCGATCGGTGCGAAATAGCCCTGGGGCGGGCGCAGCGGCGCGGCGGCGTTGGCTGCCCCGGCGAAGATCGCCAGGCCCAGTAACGATGGAATCAATAGCTTCTGCATAAGTAACCTCATTGCCCAGTTGAAGCGGTCTGTTGACCACCGCTTGGGAATACGTTGCGTGTGCAAATTTTCGCTTCGACTTTCTGCGCGGCAGCACCCTTTTCCGGGCCCTGTACTTCCACGGCCAGCAAGTTCTGCGAGGCCCAGTCTTCATCGGTGCGCAGTTCAAAGGCGAAACGCCCGTCTGTATCGGATGTCTCGGGTTTCTCGATCTTGATGTCCTCGTGGCGACCGTTCATGTACCAGAGGGTGGCTTGCAAGGTTTTTACCGATGGATCGGCGAAGCGGATATCGACCTGATGGTTGGCGTTGCGCAGGTCTTTGTTCGCGCTGTTGACCATCAGTTCGTTCTTGCCGGGTTTGAGGGTGGTGCTGGCGGACATCTGTGCAGGCTTGCCTTCGCAACCGTTGTCCAGCAGCGCCATCATCTGGCGGTAGATGGTTTCCTGGTCGAGACGGTACAGCGGCGAGAATTCCCAGATCAGGATCTTCGGTGGGGTCTTCTGGAACTCGTCGCTGCCCAGGTACTGCAACATCGAGCCTTCCAGGCCACCGCCGGGGAAGGCGACGTTGAGGATGTCGGCCCCGATTTCTTCTTCGAGGAAACCGGCGAAGTTGTAGTTCTTGCCGCTGTGGCTGGTGCCCACCAGGGTGATCTGCGGGTTGCCCGAATCACTGAACAGGTCACCGTCGCCGGCCTCGCCCTTGGGTTCGGTGGTGAACTGGTCCATGTACTGGATCGCATAGCTGGTGCCGCACAGTTGCCCGGCCATGTTGTGCAGGGTGCCGGTCTTGCCCATGCGGCCCGAGCGCTTGGTCTCGAATTCGCGCTTGGGAATCTCGGCGTACTCCGGCATCTGCTTGACCTTGGCGGCGACGATCTTCGCCGTGCGCTGGGCGCCGTAGGGGGTCCAGTGCTGGTCGCCGCGGAAGTAGAAGTCGTGAGCCGGCAGCTCGTCCGGCAACTGCTCGTTGGTCAGCGGCGACAGGTCCGGCACCACGTAGCCCATCTTGGCGAAACGCCCGAGCATGGTCTTGTAGTTGGTCAGCGCCTTGTCGAAGTCGAACTTGGCTTTTTCTTCAGGGTTGAGCTTGTTGCGGTTTACCAGGCCACGGGTCGGCTGGTAGACCACCACCAGTTCCACGCCCTTGGCCTTGAACGCATCGTGCAACTGTTGCATGCGTTTGTAGCCGGCCGGGGTGGTGTCGAATTCGGTGCGCAGGTCTTCCTGGGTACGGAACAGCCAGTCGCCCTGGGCTTGTACCAGGGTGGTGAAGTTCTGCTGGTAGCGCGTGGTGTAGTTCTTCGCGTCATGGGCGGCCGGGCACAGGCTGCAGCATGGTTCGGCGGTGAAGGTCGGTGCTTTCACTTCATCGGCGCGCACGCCCTGGCTGGCCGCCAGCAGGCCGAGGGTCAGACCCGAGAGGCTCAGCAGTTTGATCATGTGTGGGTGCATAAGGGTCATCCTCAGTCCTGCAATTCGGTCTGGCGTTCGACGGGGTCGATCAGCACGGCTTTCTGCTGGCGAACCAGCAGGTCGAGAATTTCTTCCTGGCGATCGCCCAGAATGCCGGAGAAGCTGATGCCGCTGGATTTGGTCGGCGCCAGCATCGACACGCGATACAACTCGATACTCAACGGCGAATCGATGGACAGCGGCCCGCTGCCGTTACCCGCCAGTTCACCACCCACCACGATCAGCGAGACCTTGGCATCGAATGGGTCGAGGGCGATGTCGCGGTCGGTGTCGGTCAAGTCCTTGATGTGGCCGTACACGCCGGTCAGGCCGTTGGCCATCGAGGTATTTTCGTAGAGCTTGATGTTCACGCTGTTACGCACGCGGATACCGTGGCGACGGTTGCTGATCACCTTGTTGCCCCACAGCAGGTTGTCACCGCTCTCATAGAGGGTGATGCCGTCGGTGTGGTTGCGGTAGATCTCGTTGTCGGCGATCAGGTTGTTGACGCTGTTACGGTCGATCACCAGGCCCGAGAGCTTGTTGTCGTAGCTGCGGTTATTGAAGATGAAGCTGTCGTTCACTTCCCGGGAAATGATGATGCCGTGCTTCTTCTTGGTGCCGTATACGGTGTTGTCGGCGATGATCAGGCCGTGGGAACGGTCATGGGGGTCAATGCCGTAGACGATGTTGTCTTTGTAGGTATTGCCTTTGATCACAAAGCCCGTGGTCTCGTAGCAGTAGAAGCCGTACCACATGTCCGAGAACTCGGAGTCGATGATCCAACCGGTCGGCTCAGGACGCTTGAGCACCTTGGCCATGTTCGGCGTGTACTGGGAAATACTCACCCCGTAGGACTTACTGTTGGCGTAGCCGAAGCTGGCCATCTTGGTCTTGGAGATATAGGTCTCAGTGCCGCCCCAGGCCAGCAGGAACGGGCGGAATTCCTTGGGCGACTTGAACAGGGCAGGGCCGTTGGTTTTTTCATCCCAGCCGGTGACCTTGGTGTCACGTACGAACAACTGGCCGTCGTTGATCAAAAACGAGCCGGCTTGCTGGGACAGGCGCAATTCCTGGGTGTTCTTGTCGATATCGAGGATGCCTTTGCGGCCCACCACAATCGGTAGCTTGGCCAGGAACACTCCCGGCGAAGTCTCGCTGAAGTACTGCTTTGGCACCTTGCCCAGCAGGTCCTTGAGGTTCATGTAGCCGTCGTCGACAAAGATTGCCTGAGGAATGCCATGCTGGCGCACCACCCACTCGGCCATCTTGTTATCGCCACCGATAAAGTCCTTGAGCGCGTCTTCCTGCATCATGCGGCGGATGCTGATCTTGCCCGCCTTGGTCTTGATGATCTTCTTTTCCATCGCCGCAGCGGTGTAGCCCGACAGATCGGGCAGCGCCGGCTTGGCCATTTCCAGCGGCGCGGTGGGCGGGCTGGAAATGGTGTAGGTCTTGGCCTGTTGCAGTTCCTTGGCGATGATCGGCGCCTTGGCCGCCGTATCGGCAAACGCTGTGGCGCTGGCCATCAGCATTGCCGCGACGAGTAGGCTTTGAGCATTCATGGCGCAGGCTCCCATCAGAATTTCCAGACCACGTCGACAAACGCGCGGTGCATGTAGGAGTCGACCTGGCTGCCATAGGCGTCGCCCGGCTTGAACACGCCGGCACGCAAGCGCACCAGGGCCGATGGCTCGTCGATCGACTGGCTCAGCGCGGCGGGCAGCAAGCCTTTCTTGAAGTACTTGGTGACCACCAGGTCCATCTCCTGGCCGAGGTCCTTCTTGCCATCTTCCAGCGGCAGGGAGGTGCTGGAGAGGATCGCGCCGGTGACGTCATCGGTGTTGTTCTGCACCGCATCGATACCGTTGCTGCCCACCGGCTTGTTGCCGTCCACGCGCCAGAACTTGTGGTACACCAGGCTGGCGTCGTAGTCCTCGCGCAGCTGCCAGGAACCGAACAGGCTCATGGACTGCATGTTGTTCATCTCGCCGCGAAACGCTTCACCGAAGCGGTGTACGCGGGACTGGGTGCCGGTCCAGTTCGAACGGTTGCTTTGCAGGCCGTTCTGTTCGTATTCGGCGCTGGCACGGGAATAGGCCGCACCCACTTGCCACTGCGGGTCAAGGCGCAGGCGCACACCGATGTCGGTGGCCCAGCCGCTGAGGTCATCGCTGCGCTTGGCGCTGGTGGGGCGCGTGCCGTCGGCGTTCAAGGCGTTGACCTTGTCGCGGTCCCCGCGCATACCGGTGATGCTGGCCCAGTAGTTGACGGTGTTGGTATTGCGCCAGTTATAAGCATCGCTGTTGGCTTCGATGCCGAGCCAGGTCAGGTCGCCGTTTTCGCGCTTGTCCAACGGGTCACTGGCCACACCCGGTTCGGCGTAATCGAGCTTGCCGTCGTCATGAGTGTGGTGGCCGCGCAGGCCGATCCACTGGCCCGGCGTCCACTGGTAGGCGGCGTCGGCGTAGAAGTGCTGGCGGTCTTTGTCGACCGGCGAGAGTTCCTTGAGGTCGGTGCGGTATTCGCTGAAACGTTCGGCGGCGCCGACATTGGCCTTGAGCAAGGTGGTATCGAAGGTCCAGTTCAGCGCTTCGATGTTGGTGTCGCGCCATTGGCCGTCGTCATTGCGCAGGCGCTGGCGACCGAACTTGAGGATCTCGCCGGGGTAGGGCGTGAAGCCGCTGTAGCCGACCCAGAACTCGCGCAGGGCCAGGTAGTTTTTCTTGGCCTTGCGGTCGTCGTTGCTCGATTGTTCGGTGGTGTCATCGGCCGACTGTTGCAGGGTGTCGGTCTCGATGATGTCGCTGGACACGACCGCCTGGCCCATGGCATAGGCGCTCCACGCGCCGCTTTCGCCGTAGATCCAGGGGCGCAGGTCAAGGCCGATACCGTTGACGTCGCCGCCTTTCTGGGTGCCCAGGTCGCGGTCGTCTTCGGACTGCGCGGTGGCTTTGACTTCCAGGCCGAAGTTCTTGGCTTCGGTCAGCGCGGCCAGGGTCGGGCACGACCACAGCAGGGCGAAGGACAGGCCGATACCGGCCTTGACGAATGGGTTGAGCTTCATAGGGATTCCTCGCCGTCTTCTTCTTGCAGGGCGTGCAGTTGCAGCGTGCTTTGGGCCAGGGTGCCGCGGGCGGCCAGTTCCTGTTGCACCAGGCGTTGGCCCTCGGCGCGTTGCTCAGGGGTCAACGGCGCTTCGAGCTGGGTGGCCAGGTCATTGGCCTCTGGCGTGTCCTGGGCCTTGGCCAACTGGCTGAAGACATAGGCGTTCAATGGGTCGGGCTTGGTGCCCTTGCCTTGGGAAAACAGTTGGGCAATGGCAAAGTCGGCGCTGTTCTGGCCGTTGCGCGCAGCGGTCAGCAAGTGGTCCAGGGCCTTTTGCGGGTAGACCTTGCCCAGGTAGCCACGGCGGTAGATCTGGCCGAGGTAGTAATCGGCGGCCACTTCACGGCCCACGGCTTTTTCGAAATGCGCCTCGGCGGCCTTGGCGTCGGCTGGCACCCACTTGCCTTCGTAGTAGAGCTTGCCCAGCAGCAATTCGGCGCGCGGCTGGTCGGCGGCGCGGCCGTTGTCCAGGTACTTCATCATCTGCTCGACATCGCCCAGTTCGGGGAAGTCGTAGAGCAGCTGCGCCAGGCTGACCCAGGACGCCGGGTAGCCGGGGGCGATTTTTTCAAGCAATGCCTGAGCGGTTTTTTCGTCCGGCGTGCCGAGGCTGGCATCACCGAGTACGCGGGCGACGCTGTCGACGCGCTGGGCGGTGACTGTGCCACGGCTGTAGCCGGCTTCCATTTGCTTGAGCAGTTCGGCCTGTTGTTCTGGCTGGGCTTTTTTCTGGTAGACCGTGGCCAGCTCGACATAGCAGATATCGGTGGTGTTCAACGCGGCCTTGCAGATGCGCTCGATATCATCCAGGTGCTGGTCGTAAGTGTCTTGGGTGCGATACAGCAGCACCTGGGCCAGGCCGGCTTCCGGGTAACCGGCCGCTTGCCATTTGCTGATCTGCTGCTGGGCATTCACGTTGGGGAAGCTGTGCGGGTATTGCAGGTACAGCATCGCCAGCGGGATCAGGGTGTTGCCTTCGCCATTGGCGAAGGCTTTTTTCAGCAGGCTTTCGGCTTCATGGTGCTCGGCCTCAGTGGCGCCAGGCTTGGCCGCCAGCAGGCGACCCAGGCGTGCCTGGGCACGCGGCGAGGTGTCTGCCGCTGCACGGTAAGTGGCTTCGGCCTGCTTGATTTGCGCCGGATCGCGGGTGCCTACCTGGATATCGGCCAGGCCCACCTGGGCCTCGCTGTAGCCCAGGTCTGCCAGTTGCTGGTAATTCTGCTGCGCGGTGACGGTGTCGCCGCGTTTCAGCGCTTCATTGGCCAGGCGTTGGTCGGGCAGGCCGGCGCAACCGGCCAGGCTCACGGCCAGTGCCAGCGCGCAGTACGCAGAGGCCAAGTGAAATCTGCTCTGTGTGGGAGCTGGCGTGCCTGCGATGGCATCGCTGCGGCGCAACTGATGCACCGAGTCGCCTGCATCGCGGGCAAGCCCGGCTCCCACAGAGGTCAGCGGTGTTGTTGGAATAGGGTTCACAGGCATGTCCTCGCTTACAGACCGTGAGCCATGGCTTTGTCGATCAGCCAGTTCAGCGATGGGCCACGGTCACTGGTGACTTCCACCGGGCGACCGGCATAGGTGCTGTCCAGCGGTGCGTCGGGCTTGATCTGCACACGGATGTCAGAGGACAGGTCGGCGCTGTTCAGGCTGGTGCTGCTGACGATGGTGCCGGTGCGAACCTGTTCTTCGTCGGCGACCTGGAAGCTCACCGGCGTACCTGGACGCACATCGCCAAACTGGCGGTAGGTGAAGCGGGCTTCGACGTTAGCCTGGCTGCCACGCGGCACCAGTTGGAAGATCACATCGCCCTTGCTGGCGTACTGGCCGTCGGCGACCAGTTGCTGGGCGACCACGCAATCGCATGGCGAGGTGAGGGTGCCGGTCATTTGCTTGCCGAACAGCTCTTCAACCTTGGCCGGTTGCAGTTGGTCTTCGTCCAGGTGGCCCTTGAGCACGTCGAGCATACTGGTGCTGAACGTCGCCAGTGGCGCGCCCTTGGCCGCTACCGAGTCACCTTTGAGCAGGCTCTGCACGGTGCCGTCACGCGGCATGGTCACGTTCATGCCCGGTACGCTCACAAGGCCGGCCTGGGCGTGGCTGACGAAGTACATGCCGTACAGCGATTTGAAGACAAAACCGAAGGCGGCCAGGCCAACCAGGAAAATCGCCAGGCTGAACGTCACCGCACGCAGGCGACCGAACGCGGTCATGCCACTGCCGCCGTCCTTGACCTTGCGCGCCTTGGTGAAGTTGTCGCGTTGCAGCGTCGCCAGCACGTCGCCCATGGTCACAATGTCGCCGGACAAGTGCGAGGTGATCAGGTGGCGCAGGGTGGAAATATCCTGGGCATCGAGGTTCTGGAACTGGCAGCCGGTGCGGCCGGTCTGGCGGTCGTAGGAGCGGATTTGCAGCTCCACGTCCATGGCCAGGCCGAGGTTATCGATCACGAACTGCAGGCGGCCCTTGTGCACTTGGCCGACGGTGAGCGGCTGGGTGGCGGTAAAGGCCAGGCCACCGGCGGACAGGTCGATCACGCGTGCTTCAGTTGGCGTGCGGTCGCTGTTGAAGAAGCGCAGCTTGGCCGGGATTTTGACCCGGGCGTGCTGGCGCTGGGCTTCGGATTCGTGGACAACGTTGGCGTTTACTTGGCTGTTCATAGTATTCGATTTCCTAGTTAATTCAGGCTTGGCAGGGTCAGACCATCATCAGCAACACGGCAACGAAGATGCTGCCGGCGGAGAAGGTCATGGTCCGAGACGACCAGGTGTTGAACCAACGTTGAAAGCTGGCCAAATCGCGGGTCAGTTTGGTGTCCTGGCGGGTCCAGGACTGTTGATCAAGGCGGAAGAACACGTAGATCTTCACCAACGCGCCCATGATCTGGTTGTAATAGAGAATCAGCGGGTAGGCCGGGCCGATCTTGTGGCCCGAGCACGACAGCAACAGGGTCAGGATCAGGCGGGTGATACCGATCCACAGCAGGTACGCGAGGATGAACGCGCCGCCATACTTGAACGTGGCGATCATCGCCACGGTCAGGCCGAGCAGGGAGGTCCACATCGACACGCGCTGGTCGAACAGCACCACGCTGGTGAACAGGCCGAGGCGACGCACGCCCAGCCCGAGGGCACGGGAGTTCTGGCGCAGGTTGTTGCCGTACCAGCGGAACATCAGTTTGCGGCTGGCTTTGATAAAGCTCTTTTCCGGCGGGTGTTCCACGGTGTTGATCGCGGCGTCCGGTACGTAGAAGGTGTCGTAGCCCAGGCGCATCAGGCTGAACCAGCTGGACTTGTCATCGCCGGTGAGGAACTTGAAGCGCCCCAGGCGCCAGTGTTGCAGCGAGTCGCTTTCCACGTCGGCGATAAAGCCCGGGTCAGTCACTACGCTGGCGCGGAACACCGACATGCGCCCGGTCATGGTCAGCACGCGCTTGGACAGAGCCATGGAGCACATGTTGATGTGGCGCTGGGCGAAGCGCAGCTTGTGCCACTCGCTCATGATGTAGCCGCCGCGCACTTCGCAGAATTCGTTGGTGGTCAGGCCACCGACATTGCCGAACAGCTGGAACCAGGGGACGGTCTTGCGGACCACGCCTTCGGCGAGCACGGTGTCGCCATCGATCACAGCTACCACGGCACGGTCATCCGGCAGGTGGCGCGAGATGGCGCGAAAACCGAAGGCCAAACCGTCACGCTTGCCGGTACCGGCGATGCGCACGAAGTCGAGCTTGACGTGAGCCGGCGGGTTCATCTTTTCCCAGAGGCTTTTCACCAGCAGCTCATCGGACATTTCCACCAGCGAGCAGACCACGGTGGTGGGGAAGCCGCATTCGATGGCTTCGCGAATCACCGAGCTGTACACCTGGGCGGTGGTCAGCGCATCGATACGAAAACTGGTGACCATCAGGAACACGTGGGACGGGTCGGCGGCCTTGCCCAGCTTGCGCACTTTGCGGCGCAGGTGCGGGTACACCACGTAGAGAAACAGCATGCCGCGAAAGAAATGCGTCGCACCCATCGAGTAGCGCCAGATACCCACGGCGCCAATCAGGAAAATAAAATTCTTCGATTGCGAATCGAAGGTACTCGCCGGCAACAGCAGGGCGAGCCCCATCAACAGGCTGAGGAATAACAGCCAGCCGGCCGATTGCAGAAATACATGTTTTAACTTGGACATAAGCGTCATCCGGAAGGGGAGGAGGCTTCAGGCTGCAAGTGCTGGGGTAAGCCACTGGCAGCCTGAAACTTGCCGTTGCTGTTACCAGCAAATACCTTCAGTACGGCCACTCACGCTGGTGGCCTTGGACATGAAGCCCACCAGGTCGACCACTTGCTTGCCTTCCGGAGCGTTATGCGCCAGGGCACGGAACTTCTCGTCACGGTTACCGAGGATGATCACGTCGGAGTTGTTGATCACATCATCGAAATCCGAGTTGAGCAGGGACGATACGTGCGGGATCTTGCCTTCGATGTAGTCCTTGTTCGCGCCGTGCACACGGGCGTACTCGACGTTGCTGTCGTAGATGCTCAGGTCGTAGCCCTTGCCGATCAGCATTTCCGCCAGTTCTACCAATGGGCTTTCACGCAGGTCATCGGTACCGGCCTTGAAGCTCAGGCCCAGCAGGGCGACTTTGCGCTTGTCGTGGCTGGAAACGATGTCGAAGGCGTTCTGTACCTGGGACTCGTTGCTGCGCATCAGCGAGTTGAGCAGTGGTGCTTCCACGTCCAGGGAACCGGCGCGGTAGGTCAGGGCACGCACGTCTTTTGGCAGGCACGAACCGCCGAAAGCGAAGCCTGGGCGCATATAGTACTGGGACAGGTTGAGGGTCTTGTCCTGGCAGACCACTTCCATCACTTCACGACCATCGACGCCGACGGCCTTGGCGATGTTGCCGATCTCGTTGGCGAAGGTGACCTTGGTGGCGTGCCACACGTTGCAGGTGTACTTGATCATTTCGGCGACAGCGATGTCCTTGCGGATGATCGGCGCGTCGAGTTCTTCGTACAGCGATTGCAGGACATCGCCGGAAGCTTTATCGAACTCGCCGATGACGGTCATCGGGGGCAGGTCGTAGTCGGCAATGGCGGTGGACTCACGCAGGAATTCCGGGTTGACCGCAACGCCGAAGTCGACGCCGGCTTTCTTGCCGGAGCAGTCTTCGAGGATTGGAATCACTACGTTGGCGACAGTGCCCGGGAGGACGGTGCTGCGCACCACGATGGTGTGGCGGGTGGTCTTGTCACGCAGGACAAAACCGATCTCGCGGCATACCGACTCGATGTAGTTCAGTTCCAGGTCGCCGTTCTTCTTGCTGGGCGTGCCGACGCAAATCATCGACAGGTCGGTATCGCGAATCGCCTCGGCGAAGTTGGTAGTGCCACGCAGTCGGCCGGTCTGGATACCCTGGCTCAACAGCTCCCCCAGACCCGGCTCAACAATCGGCGATTTACCCGCATTGATCAGGTCGATCTTTTCCTTGGAGATGTCTACGCCGACCACTTCGTGGCCACGGGCAGACAGGCAACCGGCACACACGGCGCCAACGTAACCCAAACCAAATATGCTGATGCGCATCGCAATTACCTCTTTGTTTAATTCATGCCATTAAATGGCCGGAGTTCATGTTTGCAAGCGTCACTGATGCCGCGAAAGTTAGGCGAATAGACGCCGACTTACCGCGTGCAGGCATGTTGAATAACGAGTGACTAACTATTGCACTCAAGTTGTGCGCAACGAGGCCTTATTATTGGGGCTTGCCCTGAAATGCAGCCGTGCTTCCTTGGAGGAAGGCTCCGGCGCCGGTGCGGCAAGGTTTTGATGAAGGCAAAATGCCTTTTTTATCAATGCCTTGTGTGTGTGCACGGGCTCATTTAGGTCAGCGCTGCCTTGGCCTGCGGGGGATAGCAATGCGTACTTATCGCCACCCTTAACTCGATCAGTTGATGTTATGACCATAGAACCAAAGTGTTTTATGACAACTTGGCTACTTCCGTTGGTCGTTATGTAAGTCATCTCTTACGTAAGCAGAGAATTTCGTTACCGGTGGTATGAGCGGTGCATCAGGACGAAGTTCCTGGCCGCTCATCCTGTTTCCGGAAATTTCTTGAAATATTAGAAAAGATGGCACTGGCACTATAGTGATAGCACTTGCTATTTAGGCCAGTAGTTATGGGGAGTTGGTACGCGTAGATAGTTTTGTGCCACTACTGATTAAAAAAAGTGGTGCCACTACGAAAAAAACCGACGAGTGTCGAGTGAATAAATCGTTAGGGTTATGTCTGGATGTTTTTCTGGCGCCAAATAAATGACGATTTATGGTTTGGAATACAAAAAAAATGTGGGAGGGGGGCTTGCTCCCACATTTGATCCGCAGTGTCTGTGCAGCCTTACTCCGGTGCGTGATCGCGCAAAAACACCAGGTTATCCGGCTTGGACTGCTCCGCATTGAAGCGATAGCCCTGCACATCGAACTGCTTGAGCTTGGCCGGATCGTTGATGCGTTCTTCAATCACAAAGCGGCTCATCATGCCCCGGGCCTTTTTCGCGTAGAAGCTGATGATCTTGTACTGGCCGTTCTTCAGGTCCTTGAACTCGGTGTTGATGATCCGCGCGTTCAGGGCCGTGCGCTTGACCGCCGAGAAGTACTCATTGGACGCCAGGTTGAGCAGCACATCGTCGCCTTGTGCGGCCAGGGCCTCATTCAACCATTCGCTGATGCGGGTGCCCCAGAACGCGTAAAGGTCCTTGCCCCGGGCGTTGGCCAGCTTGGTGCCCATCTCCAGGCGATACGGCATCATCAGGTCCAGCGGGCGCAGCAGGCCGTACAGGCCTGAGAGCATACGCAGGTGGTCCTGGGCATAGCTGAAATCGGCATCGCTGAAGGTCTCGGCGTTCAGGCCGGTATACACGTCGCCCTTGAAAGCCAGCAGCGCCTGCTTGGCGTTGGCCGGAGTAAAGGCTGGTGTCCAACTGCCGAAGCGGGCGGCGTTGAGGCCACCGATCTTGTCGGAGACGTGCATCAATTCGCTGATTTGCGCCGGACTCAGTTCGCGCAGCTGTTCTATCAGCTCCTGGGAATGGTCCAGGTATTGCGGTTGGGTAAAGCGCGCAGTGACCGGCTTGGACTCGAAATCGAGGGTTTTGGCGGGGGAAATCACCATCAGCATGAAGTTGGCTCCTGGAATCGTGGGCGAGATTCTAGGGGTTGGGGCGTTTGGACTCCACCTATGATGGCGATAGATGCGATCCGCTATGATGGGCGGTAACTCTGGAAAGGAAGACCCCGTGTGCGATTAGCGCTTTTATTGTCGGCTTGCCTGCTGTGCGTCACCGCCCAAGCGGCGCCGGTGGATGTCGCCAGCCTAGACCGTAGCACCTGGCCGGAAAAACTCAGCAGCCCGGCGCTGTTCGATGTGGCTTCGCGGGCAGAAATCCTGATGTTTGCCCACGGCCTGCTGGCCAGCGAAGCCTTGGACGAAAGCGCGCTCAAGCAACGCCTGGGGCTGAAGATCATCAACCTGGCGGCCATCGACGACCTGCGCCGCCAGCTCTGGCAACGGCTGTTGGAGAACTACAGCTTCGCCCAGCAAAGCTGCGAGGAAGATGCTTCGTTCTGCTACCTGGTGGAAAACATGGACGACCTGCGCGAGCAGGCCGGCAAGTTCGAGGTCAGTGACAACTCGTTCTATATAGGCTGGGCCGCACCCAGCCGGCACTTTCATGAGCGCTACCTGGATGAGTTGCTGCGCAAGGCTGCGCTGTTCCCGCAGATCAGCAGCGAAGTGGCGCGTTTCGGCGACCATGAGCGCAATGGCGACGAGCTCAACGATCGCATGTTCCTGCTGACCTTCGACGGCGGCCCGGCGTTGGTGGGCGGTAATACCGACTGGCTCACCGACTACCTGCGCAAGCAGAAGATGAACGCCACGTTCTTCGCCCTCGGCAGCAGTTTGCAAAGCCGTGTGGAGCGCAGTTCTGTCGCGGATGTGCAGGCGCTGTACCAAGGGCAGTGCGTAGGTATCCAGGGTTGGCAATACCGTTCCCATAGCCATTGGGTCGACTGGCAAAGCTCCATCACCCGCAGTGCCGCGCTGGTACAGAACCTGATGCCGGAAAACTATGTGCCGCTGTTCCGACCGCCTTATGGGCAGCGTCGTGCGGACAGCCAGGGGTTCTTCCAGCAGCAGGGTTTGCAGGTGGCGTTGTGGGACATCGACTCCCAGGACGATCCGGGCAAACTCAAGGCCGAGGAATCGGCGCAGCGGGTGCTGACGCTGATGCTGCTGTGGCGCAAAGGCGTAATTGCGTTTCACGACACCCAGGACAAGGCGCGGGTGGCAATACCGATAGTGTTGCAGGCAACGGCGCAGAGTGGTTTGGGTTGGCAGGAGTGTCGCGAGGCATTTCGCTGAAAATCCCCGGCCCCGTTGGGGATGAGGCATTTCTGGGGTGATTTGCTGCGACATTTCGATGCAGGCGGACTTCCGACTTTAACGGGGTGGCTGGCACTCGGCTAGTGCTATTCGTCATCCTGAAAAATAAACTTCAAAAAAGCGTCAAAGTGCTTTTTCCTGTCATGGGTTTTGCGGTATTACGAAGTCAGACCGCCGAACCCTGCAACACAGGTGGCGTCTTCCAAGACTCCTCATGTGGGCACTGCACTTGACGTCACTCAGGTGTGGTCGGTGGTCGAATCGAGGCGCAGCACCGCCCAGGTATTGCGTCGACTGGCTCCCACAAAGGTGACCGAGTATGGATGATCATGGACGTACCCCTTCTTCCGACCAGCCAATCCTTTACGTGCTTGATACCAACGTATTGATCCACGATCCAAACGCACTGCTTAACTTCGAAGAACACCACGTCGCCATCCCGATGATCGTGCTTGAGGAGCTCGACAAACTCAAAAGCGGCCACCACAGCGTCGCCGCCGAATGCCGCCAGGCCATCCGTCTGATCGACAAGACCCTGGGCGAAGCCTCGCCCGAGGACGTTGAGGTCGGTGTGCCGATCCAGCGTGGCAAAAGCGGGCCCAAGGGCTTGCTGTCGATCCTGATGAGCAAGCGCAGCGAGCCCAACAGCCTGCTGCCGGAAAACCTGAACGACAACAAAATCATCAACCAATTGATCGACCTGCACGCTCGCGACAAGGACCTGCGCGTAGTGCTGGTGACCAAAGACATCAATATGCGCCTCAAGGCACGAGCGTGTGGGATCGCTGCCGAGGACTACAGCACCGACCAGCTAGTCGACGACGTGTCGATGCTGTCGCGGGGTTATCACATGATGACCGGTTCGTTCTGGGACCGTGTCAGCAAGGTCGAGACCCGTCAGGACCATGGCCGCACCTGGCACCAGGTACAGCTGATCGACAACCTGCCGGCCGTGCATATCAATGAATTCATCGTCGACGAACAAGGCTTCGTGGGCTGGATCAAAGAGATCCAGGTCGACAAGCTGCTGATTCTCGACCTGCATCAGGAACCCCTGTTGCACCAGGAAGCCTGGGGCCTGAAACCGCGTGATATCTACCAAAGCCTGGCGCTGTACGCGCTGCTCGACCCGGACATCCACTTGGTCAACCTGACCGGCGCCGCAGGCTCGGGCAAAACCATCCTCGCCCTGGCCGCTGCCATCGAACAGACCATGGTGACCAAGCGCTACCGCCGCATCATCGCCACGCGCAGCGTGCAGGGCCTGGACCAGGAAATCGGCTTTTTGCCCGGCACCGAAGCGGAAAAAATGGAGCCGTGGCTGGGGGCGATCACCGACAACCTCGAAGCCTTGCACATGGATGACGAAAACACCCATGGCAGTGTCGATTACATCCTCAGCAAAGTGCCGTTGCAGTTCAAATCCCTCAACTACATCCGAGGTCGCAGCTTCCAGCAGAGCCTGATCCTGATCGATGAATGCCAGAACCTTACCCCGCACCAGATGAAAACCATCATCACCCGTGCCGGCGCCGGTTCCAAAGTGGTGTGCCTGGGCAACCTGGCACAGATCGACACCCCTTACCTGTCCGCGACCAGCTCCGGGCTGACCTACCTGACGGAACGTTTCAAAGACTTCCCCAACGGCGTGCATATCGCGCTGCAAGGGGTGCCTCGTTCGATCTTGGCCGAGTACGCCGAGTCCCACCTGTAACTACCCGTAATCCAATAAGTGGCTAAATGCTATGAATCACCCCGGATTTTTCACGAAATCCGGGGTTTTTGTTGTGTGCGACATTTGCCTGCGATAACGCGCCCTGGGTGCTTGTGGTTTTTGTAATTATTTTGTTACATTTTTCCGCGGTAAAAATAAGAACATTGCGTGACCCCGTCGGAACACCACCTCCTTGATTCGACGAATGTTTAGAAGACCGGCCTTAAGGTTTTCACCGTGACCCTGCCTATTACAAAAGCCCGATACATCGCTCATTGATGACGCACATATCCAAAGGGAAAGGAAAATGGACGTAGCAGGTAATGGCTTCACTTTGTCGCAACGCAAGCACGCCACTCGTTTCAAGCAGATACCCCTGACACCTATCGCGCTCGGTCTGGCCCTCTGGCTGGGCCAGGGCTCATTGGCCTGGGCGGACGACAATCCCTACACCTCCCAGGTACTGGAGTCGGCATTTCGCAAAGCCGTCGCCTCGTTCGGCCCCGACACTGAGGTGTACAAGAACCTGCGGTTTGCCTACGCGGATATCGTCGACCTGGCGGCCAAGGACTTCGCCGCCCAGTCCGGCAAGTTCGATTCGGCCCTCAAGCAAAACTACGAGCTGCAACCGGAAAACCTCACCATCGGCGCCATGCTCGGCGATACCCGGCGACCGCTGGACTACACCTCGCGCCTGGATTACTACCGCAGCCGGCTGTTCAGCAACAATGGTCGCTACACCACCAATATTCTCGATTTCTCCAAGGCGATCATCGCCAACCTGCCGGCTGCCAAGCCCTATACCTACGTAGAGCCGGGCGTGAGCAGCAACCTCAACGCGCAACTGAACGCCGGGCAATCCTGGGCTGGCGCAACCCGTGACTGGAGCGCCAACGCGCAAACCTGGAAAACCCCGGAAGCCCAGGTCAACTCTGGCCTGGACCGTACCAACGCGTATTACGCCTATGCCCTGGGCATCACCGGCAAGGGTGTGAATGTCGGCGTGCTCGACTCGGGCATCCTAACCAGGCACTTCGAGTTTCAGGGCAAGAATGCCCTGGGCCAGGACCGGGTACAGGCGGTGACATCCACTGGCGAGTACTACGCCACCCATCCGCGTTACCGTCTTGAAGTGCCCAGCGGCGAGTTCAAGCAGGGTGAGCATTTCAATATCTCCGGGGAATATGACCCGGCGTTCAACGATGGCCACGGGACGGAAATGTCCGGTGTGCTCGGCGCCAATCGCAACGGCACCGGTATGCACGGCATTGCCTTCGATGCGAATATCTTTGTCGCCAACACCGGCGGCAGCGACAACGATCGGTACCAAGGCTCCAACGACCTCGACTACAACGCGTTCATGGCCAGCTACAACGCCCTGGCGGCGAAGAACGTGTCGATCGTCAACCAGAGCTGGGGGCAAAGCTCGCGCGATGACGTGGAGAACCACTTTGGCAATGTCGGCGACAGCGCCGCGCAAAACCTGCGTGACATGACCGCCGCCTATCGCCCGTTCTGGGACAAGGCCCACGCCGGGCACAAAACCTGGATGGACGCCATGGCCGACGCGGCCCGCCAGAACACCTTTATCCAGATCATCTCGGCGGGCAACGACAGCCACGGTGCCAACCCGGACACCAACGCCAACCTGCCATTTTTCAAGCCGGATATCGAAGGCAAGTTCCTCGCGATCACCGGCTACGACGAGACCAGCGCCCAGGTCTACAACCGCTGCGGCACCTCGAAGTGGTGGTGTGTAATGGGCGTATCGGGCATCCCGTCTGCCGGGCCTGAGGGCGAAATCATCCCGAATGCCAATGGTACCTCCGCGGCGGCGCCGAGCGTTTCCGGAGCCTTGGCCTTGGTGATCCAGCGCTTTCCCTACATGACCGCCAGCCAGGCGCGGGATGTGTTGCTCACCACCTCCAGCCTGCAGGCGCCGGACGGTGCGGACACGCCCGTGGGCGAGCTGACGGGAGGGCGCACCTACGACAACCTGCAACCGGTGCATGATGCCGCGCCGGGAACGCCGCAAGTGCCGGGTGTGGTCAGCGGATGGGGCCTGCCCAATCTGCAAAAAGCGATGCAAGGGCCGGGGCAGTTCCTTGGCGCCGTGGCGGTGGCCTTGCCTACCGGTACCCGCGATATCTGGGCCAACCCGATTTCCGATGAAGCCATTCGCGCCCGCCGTGTGGAAGACGCTGCCGAGCAGGCCACCTGGGCGGCGACCAAGCAGCAGAAGGGCTGGCTCAATGGCCTGCCCACCAATGCCTCGGCCGATGATCAGTTCGAATACGAGATCGGTCATGCACGGGAGCAGGCGACGCTCACCCGTGGCCAGGACCTGCTCACCGGCACCACCTACGTCGGTAGCCTGGTCAAGTCCGGTGACGGCGAGTTGGTGTTGGAAGGCCAGAACACCTATTCAGGCAGCACCTGGGTGCGCGGTGGCAAATTGTCGGTGGACGGTGCGTTGACCTCTGCCGTGACGGTGGATGGCAGTGCCGTGGGCACGCGTAATGCGGACAATGGCGTGGTGACCACCTTGGGCGGCACCCTGGCCGGCACCGGCACGGTGGGCGCCTTGACCGTCAACAATGGCGGGCGCGTGGCGCCGGGGCATTCGATTGGCACGCTGCGTACCGGCGACGTGACCTTCAACCCTGGCTCGGTGTATGCCGTTGAAGTGGGGGCCAATGGCCGCAGCGACCAGATCCAGAGCAGCGGCGTGGCGACCCTCAATGGCGGTGTGGTGAACGTGTCCCTGGAGAACAGCCCCAACCTGCTGTCCGCCACTGAGGCGCGTAGCTTGCTGGGCCAGCAGTTCAACATCCTCAGCGCCAGCCAGGGTATCAATGGCCAGTTTGCGGCGTTCGCGCCCAACTACCTGTTCATCGGCACGCAACTCGCTTACCAACCGAACCAACTGACCCTGGCGATAGCGCGCAACCAGACCACCTTCGCCAGCGTCGCGCAAACCCGCAACGAACGGGCTGTGGCGACGGCGGCCGAGAAGCTGGGCGCCAGCAGCCCGGTTTACGAAAGCCTGTTGGCTTCCGATTCCGCTGCTCAGGCTCGGGATGCATTCAAGCAATTGTCGGGGCAGCTGCATTCTGATGTTGCGGCAGCGCAAATGGCCGACAGTCGATACCTTCGCGAAGCGGTCAATGCTCGTCTGCAACAGGCCCAGGCACTGGATTCCAGCGCGCAGATCGATAGCCGTGACAACGGCGGCTGGGTGCAGCTGCTCGGTGGGCGCAATAACGTCAGCGGTGACAACAACGCCAGTGGCTACTCTTCGTCCACCAGTGGGGTGTTGCTGGGGCTGGATACCGAGGTCAGCGACGGCTGGCGCGTGGGGGCGGCGACCGGTTATACCCAGAGCCACCTCAATGGCCAGTCTGCTTCGGCGGACAGCGACAACTATCACCTGTCGGTGTATGGCGGTAAGCGCTTCGAGGCGATCGCCTTACGCCTGGGCGGCGCTACCACCTGGCACCGTCTGGATACTTCGCGGCGGGTTGCTTACGCCAACCAGTCGGACTATGCCAAGGCCGATTACAATGCGCGCACCGACCAAGTGTTTGCCGAGATCGGCTACACCCAATGGAACCCATTCGAACCCTTCGCCAACCTCACGTACCTGAACTACCAGAGCGACTCGTTCAAGGAAAAAGGCGGCGCCGCTGCTTTGCACGCCAGCAAGCAAAGCCAGGACGCGACGCTATCTACGGTGGGCCTGCGTGCGCATACGCAGTTGCCGCTCAGCTCCACCTCGGCAGTGACGTTGCGCGGTGAGCTGGGTTGGGAGCATCAGTTCGGTGATACCGATCGCGAAGCCTCGCTGAAGTTTGCCGGCAGCGACACTGCTTTTGCCGTTAATAGCGTACCCGTCGCCCGGGACGGCGCGGTGATCAAGGCCAGTGCGGAAATGGCCTTGACCAAAGACACCCTGGTGTCGCTGAACTACAGCGGCTTGCTGTCCAATCGCGGTAACAACAACGGGATCAACGCCGGGTTTACCTTCCGTTTCTAACCCGGCAGCGGTGTCCTGTGGCGAGGGAGCTTGCTCCCGCGCCACAGTCATCTATGGAATAAACAGCCCTGCGCAAATTTGACCCACAGGTTTACAATCGCTGCTCCTGATCAGGAGTATTGCTGTGCTGACTCATCTCGATTCCCAAGGTCGTGCCCATATGGTCGACGTCACCGACAAAGCCGTGACGTTCCGTGAGGCCGTGGCCGAAGCGCGGGTGCGCATGTTGCCCGAAACCCTGACAATGATTGTCGACGGCGCCCACCCCAAGGGCGACGTATTTGCGGTGGCCCGCATTGCCGGGATCCAGGCGGCGAAAAAAACCAGTGACTTGATCCCCCTGTGCCACCCGCTGATGCTCACCGGGGTCAAGGTCGAACTGCGCGCCGATGGCGTGGATGCCGTGCATATCCTGGCGCGCTGCAAACTCTCAGGCCAGACCGGCGTGGAGATGGAGGCATTGACTGCCGCCAGCGTCGCGGCACTGACGATCTACGACATGTGCAAGGCCGTGGACCGTGGCATGACCATCGAAAGCATTCGCCTGCTGGAAAAGCTTGGCGGTAAAAGCGGGCATTTCAAGGCGGACCCGGTATGAGTATCAACGTGCTGTTTTTTGCCCGTTACGCCGAAGCGGTAGGCTTTGACTCTCTGGAGATGGAGGGTGATTTCGCTACCGTCGATGCTGTGCGCCTGGCGCTGGCCGCTGACCCGGAGTTTGCAGTGCTCAACGAGAGCAGCCTGATGTGCGCACGCAATGAAGAACTGTGCGGCCTTGATGAACCGGTGCAAGCGGGTGACGAAGTCGCATTTTTCCCGCCCGTAACCGGAGGCTGAGCATGACCATTCGTGTGCAGGTCGAAGCCTTTGATCCGGGCGCCGAAGTCAACGCCATGCACGCGGCCAATGTGGGCGTAGGCGCGGTGGTGAGTTTTGTCGGTTATGTGCGTGACTTCAATGACGGGCGCGAGGT
Organism: Pseudomonas sp. GZJR-8; assembly: GCF_002916705.1. Classification (NCBI taxonomy): domain Bacteria; kingdom Pseudomonadati; phylum Pseudomonadota; class Gammaproteobacteria; order Pseudomonadales; family Pseudomonadaceae; genus Pseudomonas; species Pseudomonas sp. GZJR-8. Next base: position 34,523 of record NZ_JXSI01000001.1, read on the forward strand.
GTCGGGGATGTTTCTTGAACACTACCCCGGCATGACCGAAAAAGCCCTGACCAAGATCGTCTTGGAAGCCGAGCAGCGTTGGCCGTTGCTCAAGTTGGAGGTGCTGCATCGCATCGGCACGCTGGAGCCGGGAGAGCCGATTGTGTTTGTCGCTGCGGCCAGTGCGCATCGGCAGGCGGCCTTTGATGCGTGTGCGTTTGTGATGGATTACCTGAAGACGCGGGCGCCGTTTTGGAAGAAGGAAAATACCCCGGACGGCCCGCGTTGGGTGGAAGGGCGGCACAGTGATCATGCGGCGGCGGATCGCTGGAAGCCATAGCTTATACAGGGCCACTAACCGACAGTGATATTAAAAATGGATCTATCGAACTGTCAGATCTGACAGTTGTTTCGCCCCCCTCTGCAGGTTCTGATGGTATCAGGGCTAACTTAATGAAGGGGTGGGACATGGTCGCGCAACCAAGCAAGTGCCGTTTGTCGAGGTTCAGCATCAGTCGTCCTGCCAATACGGAGGCGGCGAATGGGCTCTATGCCAACGGACGCCATCAGTGTGAAGTCCTCATTGACGTTATTAAAGAAGTCAGTGGCGCTGGCGACGAGTGGGTCCGTGTGCGCTTAACTGATGAGGAGCGCGCCAGTGTCACCCTTGTTGAATGGTCAGAACATGGCAATCAAACGCTCGCTCCCGGGTGGAGCTGCGATGTAGAAAAAAATCAATTCACTCTTGGACTTTGGCGGGACAAATCACAGCAGCAGGAACCGATCAACGACTTGGTAGAGCGTGTTGAGCGTTCCTCAGAAGCTCCTATCAAGCGCTACTTGCGTTGCGACCCGGGCGCACCCATCGGGCCAGCAGTATTTATGGCGTGTGTGACGATTGAAAGTTGTATTTACACAACTTACAGCTTCAGAGATGAAGCTGCTCTTGAGTCTTTTGTCACCCTTAGCCCGGTCCGTCCCATGAGCTGGGATGCAGACGATATGGATCTCTATGTAGATTATCTTGCCTACTCCAGTGCACCGCCTTATCGCACGTCGGTGGATGTTTACTACTGGACACCTCCAGGCGGCTTGTGGGTGGTAAAAAACATGGGCTTTGATAATCCGCTGAGTTTGCCTGGGGAGGGTAAGGATTTTCAGAGCGTTTTATCGTGGCATTCACCTCTTGATAACACTTCTTCGAGTAGGGTGGGAACATTTATAAATAAGGACGAGTTGGACTCGACACTTCATCTGCATGAGATTGATGCAGGGCTTCCTGCGCCATCGCCCAACCCCTTGATACCGTTTAACAAAAGACCGACTGTGCTGCGTGCGATCAGGTTGAAGTCTGCGCTGGTGCCTGCGAGTCGCGACACCAAGAGTTTTTGGCGGGTATTGGATAACTATGGCAATGAGCAAAAGTTTTTAGTGAAACAGATAGATTCAATGAACCTGCCTGGCGTTCCATTTTTTAAATTGACCGGTGAGATCGTTCGGACGCTGAGGGTCACTCATTTTAAAATCATGTTGCCCGGTGGCGGGACTTTTACCGATGAGCTGTATGCCAATAGTCGTCATCAATGCAAGGTGGTTGTTGAGGTTGCTATTGAACAGCGACAAACCGATGGGTATTGGCTGCCTGTCAGGCTTTCGGAAGCGGAGCGTAATGGCTTGACCGTTACGCTCTACTCGCCAAATGTCAATGAGCCGCTTCCAGAAGGTTGGAGCTGTGATAAGGAGAAAAACATTTACGATACGGGTCTCTGGCGTACACGTATCGATGAGGTAAGGCCGGATCAAAAAACAGAAGCCGTGACCGGGCACGCTCAGCGACAAGTCGAGATCGTAGATCGCTATTTACGTGTGGATCCGAGTGTGCCCATCGACGAGCGCAGATTCATGGCGTCTATCGAGATAAGTGGTGTGACTTACACGACTAACTACAGTGATGGTGATGTTGCATTTGACTCGTATGTAACGATTCGCGCAACACTACCCTATGCGTTGTCAACGAGCCAGCTTGTCGAGTATGTCGATAATGATGCTTATAGTGATAATCTGTGTGATGTCGATGTTTATTATTGGACACCCCCGGCGGGTTTGCGATTTCTTGTAAATAGAGGTCTTGACTCCCCTGCGTCAATTCCTGCTGAAGGATGGAATTTTCGCACCTCCTATTTTACAAGAAACAAGCAAAGTTCATTTACAAAGGGCGGAGTGGTGATTAATAAAGATACTGTTAATGCTTCAGTTTTGATAGGGGATGTTTTTAGCGGACATCCCAATCCATCCGGCGGCTCTGTCAGGTTCAATCGGCGATCGACAATAATGCGAGCTGTTCGTTTTTGTGGGGAATATAATATAACCGGTAGCAGAGATAATAATAGTGTTTGGCGCTTGTGGGATAATTACGGATGCGAACATGTTTTTAGAATTGAGCAGTTATATGACGGAGATAAGCTTGGTTTGACGGATGTTTAGAGTGTTGTGGGTTTTTGGTTTCTCTCATTCTGGATTCTACGTTAAGTATCGGAGTCAGATATGGATGTTTACTCTCAAGCCTTTAATTTCCGCTCTTACTTCGGAGGCGGAGTAGACCCACGCACCGGCCAATACGGTTGTCGAATTGAGTTGGCCACCTTATACCCGCAAGGCCCGCTGGAGGTCAGTAGAACGATCGCGCTGTCATTCTCCATGATGAACACCGAGTCGGGTGTTTATGGGACTGGCTGGCGGATCAGCAATACCGAGTTTGATAGCGCTCGTTCTATGCTCACGCTGCTTACCGGCGAGCAATTCAAAACCCAGAGCCTGCCCTCTGCGGGCGGAACACTGGTGATCAAGGATCGCAAGCTTGCCGACCTGGTGGTCCAGCGGCCCGATGCCACGACGCTTCATGTGATTTACAAGGACGGTACCGTCGAGATATTGAAGCGTACGGGCAGCACCACGTCCTATCGTATTGATGCTATCCAGTTTGAAAACGGTGAGCGTCTGAAATGGGAGTACGCGCCGGGTGGTTCTCTTGAGCGTATTCTGGATCATGATCAGCAAGTGCTGCTGTTGTTGACCTATTCCAATGGGCGCTTGGTACGTAGTGATACGCGAGTCGACGGAGGACGTTATGCGCGTATCACCTTCACCCAATCGAACGCTCGGCTGACCGGTTTCACCGCTCCTTATGACAGTCGCGAATCTCCTCCCGGCGCAGGCTATGTATTGGAGTACGGACAAGCCTTTCGCAACGGCATGATTGCTATCCGTCGGGTGCGCTCACCGATGGGTGGCGACGAGTTGATCAACTACGCCGAAAACGGCCATCAGTATGCCAATGGTCAATACATCCCTCGCGTCACCAGTTGGGTCCATACACCCGCTGCCGGCCAGCCCGGCATGTCACGTACCTATAGTTACAGCCCAAGCAGGAATTTCACTGGCTATCCCTTTTCAGGCGGTTTTCGTGAGGGCGAAGACAACCTGTACCTGATAGGCAGTAAGTATGACTATTGGACGGAAGAGACCCGCATCGATAACACAACCCATGAGGCACCGCTGAGCGTTACGCGTACCACCTACAACAAATTCCACCTGCTGGCCGAGGAACAGGTCCTGCGCGAAGGCACCCTGACTACCAGGACCATTGAATATAACGTGAGCCCAGGGCTCTTCCCGGACCAGCCTCCCAACCTCCAGCTGCCAAAAATTCTCACCACGTGTTACGCGTTGGTGGCGGGTGGTGCGGAACGGGTGGTCAAGCTCGAGAGTGAGACTGACGACTACGGTAACGAGCTAAGCCGTACTGAGGCTTCCGGGGTTCGCATTGAATACAGCTATTACCCGATCAAAGGCGAGGCGGGTAAATGCCCGGCCGACCCTCATGATTTGTTTCAGCGTTACGTCAAGCAAGAGCGCCTTATCCCCGCGGAAGGCACGCCTGCCGCCCGACTCACCGAGTACACCCATACCCGTGTGCCACATATGGGTAGCAGCTACTTTGTCGTGCAGGAGTCGGTCACTCAGGCTGGTGTATTCAGCACACAGCAAACCTACTACGACACGCCAGCCGAGCTGGTTGGCCGGTTGAAAAGCACCACGTCTACCATTGATGGCCTGCAATTAGTCAGCAATTACGATTACACCGTCACCGGCGACACGCTGAGCGAAACTCGCCGGCTATTGGGGCGTGAGGGCCACTGGCTGGAGTCAGTGCGCACGCACTCTCTGGTCGACAGGCGCTTACTGTTGATGAGCCGGGACGGAGGGACAACGCTGGTCACCGCATACGATGTCGCAGGACGATTGACGGCGCAGACAGCCTCGCCAGGTGAGCCGCAGGAGGCCAGCCGTTGTTTTGTTTATCACTATGCAGCGTCAGGGAAACGCGCTCATTTGGTGATGACTGATGCGCAAGGCCGCAGTACCGTCACTTACTTCGACGGGGCGGGAAGGCCAGTTGCCGAGGCATTGTTACTGGAGAATGGCGCAAAGGAGCAGCCCCTCGGGACCTGGCGCTACGATGCCCTTGGGCAAACGGTGGAACGGACTCATATTGATTATCTGCCGGATGGCGAGCGTGTATTGACCACCGGCTACGCTTATAACGCGTGGGGCAACGCCTGCCGTGTAAGCCGTGCCGATGGCAGCGTGGCGATCGATGAATATGACCCAAGGCTGCACCTGCGTGTAACGGGGGTCGAGGGCGGCGAGCTCCTGGAAACCTATCTGAATGCCCATCATCAGCCGTTCCTGGTAAACCGGGTGGACGCCTTGGGGCAGGTCACTGAAGTGGAGTCATCCCTCTATGACGGCCTGGGGCGCTGCCTGTCACGGGTGGACGTGGACAAGCATCGCACCGTTTACACCTATGACCTGTTCGACCGCGTGTTGACCACCCTCCACACGCCCTCGGATGGCAGCCCTGCGCGGCTGCGCACGGTGGCCTATGCGCATGGAACCAGCGAGTCGCTGCCCAGTTCAATCAATATCGATGGCAAGCAGGTGGGATCGCGCACCTACGACAGCCTGGGGCGTTTGACTGCGCAGTCCAGGGGCACGGCACCCGCCACCACTTGGCACTATGAGACAAACTGGACCGAACCTGTCGCCGTGGTCTCGGGCAGTGGGCACCGTCAGCAATGGACCTACGACAAGCAGTTGAGCACACCAGGCACGGTCAAAATGGCGGGGCACACGGATAGGCAGTACCGGCATGATCCGGTCAGTGGTCAGCCGACCTATTCAGAAAGCGGCGCGCTCAAACATGAGTTATTCCATGATGTGAACGGCTACCCGGAAAAAGAGATACAGACGGTCCTCGGTAGGCCGCAGACCACGCAGTATGGTTATTCAATCGGCGGGCGTATGTTGCAACACACCACGGATGATGGGCAGCGTAGCGACTTTGAATATGACTCCCTGGGCAGGGTTTGCACGATGACTGCTGGGACGGTAGTCATTGAACAGCGCTATGACATGTTTGCGCGACCAGATGTACTGACCACTCGCTACGCCGATACTGAGGTGGTCACACAGGTGAGTTACGACACCTTGGGGCGGGAGGCGCAGCGGCGCTTTTTGCACAATGGCGTGCTGCTACACGTCATGAGCAGCACTTATCATCCCAACAGCCTGCTGGCCAGTCGCATTGTGCGTGACGCAGCCTCTGAATTGGTGATGGGGGAGACCTTTACCTATGACGCCTTCCTGCGGCTCAAGGATTATGGCTGCGAGGGGCGTGAACATCCCCGGGATTGGTTGGGGCGCGACATCGTTGGGCAGCAATTCAGCTTCGACAGCCTGGATAACATCACAGGCGTCGTGACAACTTTCGCTGACGGCACGCAGGACATCAGCGAGCGGTTTTTCACCGACGCAGACCCCACGCGCCTGACCCGTGTGACCCACTCCAACCCGTTGCAGGATGATGCCCTGACGTATGATGCGGCGGGTAATTTGACCGGGGGGCCAGCAGGGCGAACGTACACCTACAACGGCTATGACCAGTTGACCTGCGTGCAGGAAGGTTCCCTGCAGTGCAGCTACCAGTACGATGCCGAGTCTCGACAAGTCGTGGCGACCCGTGACAATGAATCACCGGTGGCCATGGTCTATGCGGGGGATCATCTGGATAGGTTGGTGCAGGGCAGTAGAAAACTGCGTTATTTCAATGTCGGGGGCCAAGTGCAGGCGCGTACCGGCGGCGTCGAGGGGCCGCAGCTGCATCTGAATGACGGTGCCGGTACCGTGCGCGGCGTGGTGGCGCCTGGGCAAGCGCCTGTACAGCGTCATTACGCTCCGTATGGCGAGGGCCAGGTTGTGCCGCAGGACGGCAATGTGCGATCGATGGCGGATCTGCAACTGCCGGCGTTTAACGGCGAGCGTCTGGATGCGGCGGTCGGCCTTTACCATTTGGGCGCGCGTGCCTATGACCCGCGCTTGATGGTATTTCTTTCGGCTGATCCATTGGCGCCTTTTGATGAGGGTGGGATTAACAGCTACGCCTACTGCGCTGGTAACCCGATCAACCTCATCGACCCGAGTGGGCTTTTTCCAAAGTGGCTGGCTTGGGTGCTGACCGGGGTTGCGCTGGCCTTATCGGTGGTGGCGTTCAAGGTTGCAGTGGTCGGGATGGCGGCGGCGCTCGCTAAAGGGGGGGTAAAGGCGGCAAATATTCTGGGCGTCATCGCTACGGGCTCTAGCTCGGTAGGCGGCACGCTGGGGATTACAGGGCTGAGTATCGAGGCCGTCGACAAGCAAATGGGGTGGGATCGTTCGCAGCACATCAAGAACCTTGGATGGGCGTCTTTCGGGTTCTCCAGTGTTGGCGTTGTTGCCAGTGTCGGCCTTTCTGTCACATTGGGGGCTAAAGCTTTTGCAGCCGCAGCGGGCAGGTCATCTGAAAAGACCATTGGATTCTTCTCCAGCCCCCTCGGCAGCGGGCTCGTTGCGGCAGGCAAAAACGCGACGGGGTTGTCTTACTCGCTCGCTGTCCCCGCCAAGATAACCACTGCCAGTCAACTTTTCGGCGGTGCCCGCTCGGTACTCAGATGGACTAACTTCGGTCGTGGCTTGGATGCGCGAATCAAGAGCCTGCAAGCTCAGCCATCGGCCGACGACGAGCAGTCACAGCGCCAGCAGCAGCCACAGCCGCGCCCCATAAGCCTGGGGCTGGCAGACATGCCGGGGAGCAGTTTTCAGTTCTATGGGGAATTTCGAAAAGAGACTATGCGTATTCGTCAGCCTGTCTGGAGTGACCTGGGCGATAGTGACTGATCAGGACAAGACAGTGGGCGCATAAAAAATGCCAGTCAGGCTCGATGACTGGCATTGGTTCCACCTTACGGCCGTTTGCGTTCTACAGCTCGCAGCAAGTGCGTCGGCGGTGTCTCACAGCTGATCTTGCGCCCCAGCAGCGTCTCGATTGACGGCAACTGATACGAGTCATCCTCCCCGGCAAAGCTGATCGACACACCCGCCGCGCCCGCGCGACCGGTACGCCCGATGCGGTGCACATAGTCGTCCGGCACTTCCGGCAAGGTGAAGTTGATCACGTGGCTGATGCCGTCGATATGAATACCGCGACCGGCTACATCGGTAGCCACCAACACGCGGATCTTGCCTTCGCGGAAGCCTTCCAGGGTCTTGATGCGCTTGTGCTGCGGCACGTCGCCCGACAGTTGCGCAGCATTGACGCCGTCGCGCACAAGGCGTTCTTCGATGCGGCGCACTTCGTCCTTGCGGTTGGCAAAGACCATCACGCGTTCCCAGCCATTGTCGTTGACCAGGTTGTAGAGCAGCTTGTACTTGTCGGCACCGGCCACGGCGTAGATGTGTTGCTCGACGTTTTCGCTGGCGACGTTCAGCGCCTCGATCTCGACGATGGACGGGTCGGTGGTCCACTGCTTGGCGAGGTTCATCACGTCTTCGGTGAAGGTTGCGGAGAACAGCAGGGTCTGGCGCTCGGTTTTCGGCGGGGTCTGGCGAATGATCTGGCGTACTTGCGGGATAAAGCCCATGTCGAGCATCCGGTCGGCTTCGTCCAGCACCATTACTTCGACCATATCCAGATGCACGTCGCCGCGCTGGTTGAAGTCCAGCAGGCGGCCTGGAGTGGCGACCAGGATGTCGCAGTGACGGGCTTCGAGGTGCTTGAGCTGCTTGTCGAAGTCCATGCCGCCGACAAAGGTCATCACGTTGAGACCGGTGTACTTGGTCAGGTCGGCGGCGTCCTTGGCGATCTGCACCACCAGCTCGCGGGTCGGGGCGATGATCAGGGCGCGCGGTTCACCCATGTAGCGTTCCTTGGGCGGCGGCGTCTGCAGCAACTGGGTGATGATCGAGATCAGGAATGCGGCGGTCTTGCCGGTGCCGGTCTGGGCACGGCCGATGGCGTCTTTGCCCGCCAGGGTGAAGCCCAGCACCTGCGCCTGGATCGGCGTGCAGTACGGGAAGCCCAGGTCCTGGATGGCGTGCATCAGTTCCGGGGCCAGCTTGAAGTCGTGGAAGCGGGTTTTGCCTTCCTGGGGCTCGACGACGAAGTCTTCGAGTTTCCACGGCGTTACCGGCGGCTTGGGCGCGCGTTCGCGACGAGGTTTGGCCGCAGGTGCTGGGGCGGCCTCGGCAGGCGTTACCTGTTCAGGCGGCGTCACCGTGGGTTTTTTCGGTGAGGCGGCAGGCGCGGTCCGGCCAGGCTGTGGACCGTCATTGCGGTTGCCGGGCTTGGGGGCAGGAGCACTGGGAACAGGCGCGAGCGGCTCAGCCTCGCTTTTGCCGAACATCTTCTTGAGTGCTTTGAGCACGGTCATCTCATTAATTGGTTAAGGAATGTACGCCGGCCAGTGTAATGCAAGAATCGGGCGCGGCGTAGTGCGTCTGTCATACGGCTACATAAACGCGGGTTTCAGCGCAGGCGTTCAGCCAGCCAGGTGCCGATATCGCGTATCTCTTCGGGTAACACTTCGTGGCCCATTGGGTATTCCTGCCATGTCACGGTGACACCACGGCTCTTTAAATGCTCGTAGGCGCTACGACCCATGGCGTTCTGGACGACGTCGTCGTACTGGCCATGCAGGCAGAGGGCGGGAATGCGTTGCTGGCTGGCGGACAACTCCAGCTCATCGTCAAAGGTCGGTGCATACGTGGAGAGGGCAATTACGCCACCCAATGGACCTTCCCAGTGTTTGAACGCCGTGTGGAAAACCACTGCGCCACCCTGGGAGAAACCCGCGAGAAAAATTCGCGAAGCGTCTATTCCGGTTCTCTTTTGTGCCTCGATCAAATCCGTGACCATGTTGGCCGAGGTTTCCAGTTCTTCCAGGCTGATCGAACGTGCCGGGCTCATGGCCTTGATGTCGTACCAGCTCGGCATCTCATAACCGCCGTTGATGGTCACCGGGCGCATCGGCGCCTGGGGCAAAACGAAGCGGGTGGTCAGCAAGCTTTCCTGCAGCGCCTCGGCCACCGGCAGGAAGTCGTAGCGATCGGCACCCAGGCCATGCAACCAGATAACGCAGGCGTCTGCGGGCTTGGCGGGCTGAAGAATCAAGGGGTCGGTCATGTCTGCTCCATATATGTGCGCACGCTTGGATTGGGGGCGTCGGGACGGTGCGCGACAGGTTGATCTGTTAAGAGAATGTCGCAAGGTTGAATCTTTTACCACTGAACAGGACGGGCAGCGACTCGGCCAGCACTCTGGTACGCGCCTTGCTATGTGTAGGTGGATGTCAGAACTCTCCTAGGGCGGTAACACTATCAGTGACTGCCGCCGGTGGGAAAGCAACTGGAATTACCGCAAAAACCTCATGCTGCTTGACCCCAAAAAAAGCCAACACGGGTCGATATCGCCTCATAAGGGTGCGCTGAGGTTGGAGCTTGGACACAACAAGAGCAACTGGAGGTATGTAATGAAGGTATTGAAGTCCACCCTGGCCATCGTCACAGCGGCGGCTGTACTGGGTGTCAGTGGTTTAGCCCAGGCGGGTGCCACCCTGGATGCCGTGCAGAAAAAAGGCTTTGTGCAATGCGGCGTAAGTGACGGCTTGCCGGGTTTCTCGGTGCCGGATGCCAGCGGCAAGATCCTCGGGATTGACGCTGACTACTGCCGTGCCGTGGCCGCTGCGGTTTTTGGTGACGCCACCAAGGTCAAGTTCAGCCAGTTGAACGCCAAGGAGCGTTTCACCGCGCTGCAATCGGGCGAAGTCGACATCCTGTCGCGCAACACCACCATGACCAGTTCCCGCGATGCGGGCATGGGCCTGAAATTCCCGGGCTTCATCACCTACTACGACGGCATCGGCTTTCTGGTCAACAACAAGCTCGGCGTGAAAAGTGCCAAGGAACTGGACGGTGCAACCATCTGCATCCAGGCGGGTACTACCACTGAGCTGAACGTTTCCGACTACTTCCGCGCCAACAACCTCAAGTACACCCCGATCACCTTCGACACGTCTGATGAAAGCGCCAAGTCGCTGGAATCCGGGCGTTGCGACGTGCTGACTTCCGACAAGTCGCAACTGTTCGCCCAGCGCAGCAAGCTGGCTGCGCCGAAAGACTATGTGGTGCTGCCGGAAACCATTTCCAAGGAGCCACTGGGTCCGGTGGTGCGTAACGGTGACGACGAGTGGCTGGCCATCGTGCGCTGGGTGGGCTACGCCATGCTCAACGCCGAAGAGGCCGGTGTGACGTCGAAGAACGTTGAAGCTGAGGCCAAGTCCACCAAGAACCCCGACGTTGCGCGTCTGCTCGGTGCCGACGGCGAATACGGCAAAGACCTGAAAGTGAAGAAGGATTGGGTCGTACAGATCGTCAAGCAAGTGGGTAACTACGGCGAAATGTTCGAGCGCAACCTGGGCAAGAGCACCCCGCTGGAAATCGACCGTGGCCTGAACGCGCTGTGGAACAACGGCGGTATCCAGTACGCACCTCCTGTGCGCTGATCGCTGATGGTTCTATCACCCGGTGGGCCAACCGCCGGGTGATGTTCTGTTCCATTCCTTGCGGGGCATTCCATGCAAAATCTCATCGGCGCACCCAAGCAGAAGCTCAGCTTCAGCGATCCCAAAGTGCGCGCGTGGCTCTTCCAGATCATCACCATTGTGGCGGTGGTCTCGCTGGGCTGGTACCTGTTTCACAACACCCAGACCAACCTGCAACACCGGGGCATCACCTCCGGCTTCGACTTTCTTGAGCGCAGTGCCGGCTTTGGCATCGCGCAGCATTTGATCGACTACACCGAATCGGACAGCTACGCCCGGGTGTTTGTGATCGGCTTGCTCAATACCTTGCTGGTGACCGTCATTGGTGTGGTGCTGGCAACCCTGCTCGGTTTCATCATCGGCGTGGCGCGCCTGTCGCCCAACTGGATGATCAACAAGCTGGCGACGGTCTATGTTGAAGTCTTCCGCAACATTCCGCCGCTGCTGCAGATTCTGTTCTGGTATTTCGCGGTGTTCCTGACCATGCCGGGGCCGCGCAACAGCCATAACTTTGGTGACATGTTCTTCGTCAGCAGCCGTGGCCTGAACATGCCGGCGGCGCTGGCGGCCGATGGGTTCTGGCCGTTTGTCGCCAGTGTGGTGGTCGCTATCGTGGCTATCGTGCTGATGACCCGCTGGGCCAACAAGCGCTTTGAAGCGACAGGCGTACCGTTCCATAAATTCTGGACGGGCCTGGTGCTATTGATTGTTATCCCGACGTTGTGCGGGTTGACCTTCGGCGCACCGCTGCATTGGGAAATGCCCAGGCTTGCCGGCTTCAACTTCGTCGGCGGCTGGGTACTGATTCCGGAACTGCTGGCATTGACCCTGGCCCTGACCGTGTACACGGCGGCCTTCATTGCGGAGATCGTGCGTTCGGGCATCAAGTCCGTCAGCCATGGCCAGACTGAAGCGGCACGCTCGCTGGGCCTGCGCCCGGGGCCTACGCTACGCAAGGTCATCATCCCGCAAGCCTTGCGCGTGATCATTCCCCCGTTGACCAGCCAATACCTGAACCTGGCGAAAAACTCCTCGTTGGCCGCTGGTATCGGTTATCCGGAAATGGTTTCGCTGTTTGCCGGCACGGTGCTCAATCAGACCGGCCAGGCCATCGAAGTCATTGCCATCACCATGAGCGTGTACCTGGCGATCAGCATCAGCATTTCCCTGCTGATGAACTGGTACAACAAGCGCATTGCGCTGATCGAGCGGTGAGGAAACGCCCATGACTACGCATACGTTCAAACCTGATATGCCACCCCCGGACAAAGTCTTCGGGCCGGTGGCCTGGATGCGCGCCAATCTGTTCTCAAGCTGGCTTAACACGCTGCTGACTTTGCTGGCGATCTACCTGGTGTACCTGGTGGTGCCGCCGATCCTGCATTGGGCGATTCTGGACGCCAACTGGGTCGGCACCACGCGCGCCGATTGCACCAAAGAGGGCGCCTGCTGGGTGTTCATCCAGCAGCGCTTCGGGCAGTTCATGTATGGCTATTACCCCGTGGACCTGCGCTGGCGCGTGGACATGACGGTATGGCTGGCCATCATTGGCGTGGCGCCGTTGTTCATCTCGCGTTTTCCACGCAAGGCGATCTACGGCCTGGGCTTTTTGCTGCTGTACCCGATTATCGCCTACTGCTTGCTGCATGGCGGCGTGTTCGGCCTGAGCAATGTGGCGACCAGCCAATGGGGCGGCTTGATGCTGACCCTGGTGATTGCCACGGTGGGTATCGCCGGCGCCTTGCCGTTGGGCATTGTACTGGCGTTGGGGCGGCGCTCGAACATGCCGGCGATCCGGGTGGTTTGCGTGACCTTCATCGAGTTCTGGCGCGGCGTGCCGTTGATCACGGTGCTGTTCATGTCATCGGTAATGTTGCCGTTGTTTCTGCCCGAGGGCATGAACTTCGACAAGCTGTTGCGTGCCCTGATCGGCGTGATTCTGTTTCAGTCGGCCTATGTGGCTGAAGTGGTGCGCGGTGGCTTGCAGGCGATCCCCAAGGGGCAATACGAAGCGGCTGCGGCGATGGGCCTGGGTTACTGGCGCAGCATGGGCCTGGTGATCTTGCCGCAAGCCTTGAAGATGGTGATACCGGGCATCGTCAATACGTTCATCGCACTGTTCAAGGACACCAGCCTTGTGATCATCATTGGCCTGTTCGACCTGCTCAACAGCGTCAAGCAAGCCGCCGCCGACCCCAAATGGCTGGGCATGGCCACTGAAGGCTACGTGTTTGCCGCCCTGGTTTTCTGGATTTTCTGTTTTGGTATGTCGCGCTATTCCATGCATCTGGAACGCAAGCTCGACACCGGCCACAAGCGTTAGGAGTTGTTTTAATGAGCCAAGCAATCAAACAGCCGGTGAGCCCTGAAGGCATTATTCAGATGCAGGGCGTCAACAAGTGGTACGGCCAGTTCCACGTGTTGAAAGACATCAATCTCAACGTCAAGCAGGGCGAGCGTATTGTGCTGTGCGGGCCGTCGGGCTCGGGCAAGTCCACCACCATTCGCTGCCTCAACCGCCTGGAAGAGCACCAGCAAGGCCGCATCGTGGTCGATGGCGTGGAGTTGACCAACGACCTCAAGCAGATCGAAGCGATCCGCCGTGAAGTGGGCATGGTGTTCCAGCACTTCAATCTGTTCCCACACCTGACCATCCTGCAAAACTGCACGCTGGCGCCGATGTGGGTGCGCAAGATGCCCAAGCGCAAGGCCGAGGAAATTGCCATGCACTACCTTGAACGTGTACGCATTCCAGAGCAGGCCCACAAGTTTCCGGGGCAACTGTCCGGCGGCCAGCAACAGCGTGTGGCCATCGCCCGTGCCTTGTGCATGAAACCGAAAATCATGCTGTTCGACGAGCCGACCTCGGCACTCGACCCGGAAATGGTGAAAGAGGTTCTGGACACCATGATTGGCCTGGCCGAAGACGGCATGACCATGTTGTGCGTGACTCACGAAATGGGCTTTGCGCGCACCGTGGCCAACCGCGTGATCTTCATGGACAAGGGCGAGATTGTGGAGCAGGCGGCGCCGAATGACTTCTTCGACAACCCGCAGAATGACCGGACCAAGTTGTTCTTGAGCCAGATACTGCATTGATCGATGGTTGAACACATAAACCCGGCCTGGTGCCGGGTTTATTGTTTGTCGGCCAGGGAGCCGCGAGCGCCTCTGGCTTCGTGTTGACGATATGAGTGAGACCGCGCAAATACCTTGGCATAGCCACTCTGCTGCTTCTTTTGCTACCCAGGCACTCTGGTGCGTTGCCTTTGCAGGCAACTGCGAATAGCCTCGTCGGCGCCCAGTTACGTCAGGCCCTGAACATCTCAACGCATCGCCAGGCTGTATTCGACCTGCATATCGCCTTGCTCGACGCGGTAGAAAATCAAGACCCCGAACGTGCCAAATCCCTCTGCCGGCAGTTGATCAATGAACCTTGAAGCCAAACGTACGACTGAACTCGAAGAACTGTTGATCGACGCCGAAGCCGATGACGAGGCCGTTCAGCAGGCCCATCCGCGGGTGGTTCGCCCGTGGCTCCTGCTGCTGGGCCTGGTACTGGTGGCGTTGAACCTGCGGCCGGCGCTGTCGAGCATGTCGCCACTGCTGGCTGAAGTCTCCAGCAGCCTTGGGTTATCTGCGGCCAAGGCCGGGTTGCTGACCACTTTGCCGGTCTTGTGCCTGGGCCTGTTCGCGCCCACTGCGCCGATCCTGGCCAGACGTTTTGGCGCCGAGCGCGTGGTGCTGGGCATTCTGCTGACCCTGGCCGCGGGGATTATCCTGCGCAGTTCGTTCGGTGAAGTGGGGCTGTTCGCCGGCAGCCTGATTGCCGGTGCGAGTATTGGCATCATTGGCGTGTTGCTGCCGGGCATCGTCAAGCGCGATTTTGCCAGGCAGGCGGGCGCCATGACCGGCGTCTACACCATGGCGTTGTGTCTAGGGGCTGCGTTGGCTGCGGGAGCCACGGTGCCCCTGAGCCAATATTTCGCAGACAGCTGGGCCATCGGTCTGGGGTTCTGGGTTATTCCGGCGTTGCTGGCGGCCTTGTTCTGGTTGCCACAAGTGGGGCAAAAGCACGGTGCCCGTCAGGTGGCTTACCGGGTCAGAGGCTTGCTGCGTGACCCGCTCGCCTGGCAGGTGACTTTGTACATGGGCCTGCAATCGTCCCTGGCCTACATTGTGTTTGGCTGGTTGCCGTCAATCCTGATCGGACGTGGCCTGAGTGCTACCGAAGCCGGGTTGGCGCTCTCAGGCTCCATCATCGTGCAACTGCTCAGTTCCCTGGCCGCACCGTGGTTGGCCACCCGAGGCAAGGACCAGCGCCTGGCGATTGTAGTGGTGATGCTGCTGACCCTCGGTGGCCTGTTCGGTTGCCTGTATGCGCCGCTGGACGGTTTATGGGGCTGGGCAATTCTGCTCGGCCTGGGGCAGGGCGGCACCTTCAGCCTGGCGCTGACTTTGATCGTGCTGCGCTCGCGTGACGCTCACGTCGCCGCCAACCTGTCGAGCATGGCCCAGGGTATCGGTTACACCCTGGCGTCAATGGGCCCGTTTGCGGTTGGCCTGGTGCATGACTGGACCGGCGGCTGGGCGGCTATCGGCTGGATCTTCGCGGTGATCGGCCTGGGCGCGATTGTCGCGGGTCTGGGCGCCGGTCGTGCGCGCTACGTACAGGTCACCAGCGAGAAGCTCTAGAGGTAAACCACTTCCAGAGTGGCCGAACCATCGAGCGGGGTTTCCACGCTCAGGTCCAGGTTTTGTCGAGCATTGATCACCGTCTGCACGGTGACGGTGCTCAGCATTAAACCGATGGCCGCGGGCCCGCTGACACTGCCCTCCACATCGGTAAAGCCCAGGTAGCTCCTGGAGCCGATGTCGATGGGGTTGAGGTTGGACGTGCGCCACGCCAGGCCCCCGGTAGTGGACTCGGTGCCGTAGATCTGCGCAATGTTGCCGGCCTGGGTCTGTCGTGGGTCGAAGGTCATGGAGTAGACCCCCAGGCGATTGCCGCTGATATCGAACCCCAGGCCGTAGTAAATCTCGCTGTCGACCATGGCCGAGCCGTCGCGGTTGTCGCGCATGCGCAGGGCAAAGCGAACCGTGCCCGTGCAGGCGATGCCGACGGTCAGGGTCTTGACGGGCAGGCGCGTGGCGGTCGCCAGGTGCAAGTCCTGTTGGGCAATCTTGCCGTAGTCAATCAGGGCGCCGCCGGGGAACTGCGGCAAGCAGGCGGAGGGAGTGATCAAGCCTTTGACACTCAGGTCCACCGCCGAGGCGGCTAGCACAGAGGGCGTGCTGGTCAACAGCAACAGACTGGTAAAGAGGCGGGTTTTCACGGGACGAGTTCCTCACAGTGACGGGTCAGGGGTAGACGATTTCGATAGTGCCGGAACCATTGATATGCACCACCTCGCGAAGATCCAGGCTTTGCATGGGGGCAAGGTAAGACTTGAGACGCATCGTGCCGGTCAGGGTCTGGATGGCCACCGGGCCGGTGGTGACGCCCGTCGTGTCGGTAAACCCCAGCAGGCTGTTGGCGGCCATGGGGATTTGCCGCGCGGTGGAACTGCTCCACGCCACGCCGTTGCTGGTGGAGTCGGTGCGGTACAGCGCGGGCAAGGTGTCGGCGCTGAATTCGGCCGGGTCGATAGTCAGGTAAAATCGCCCGATTTTGTTGCGACTGGCATCCAGGTCCAATCCATAAGCGGTTTCATCGGTACCGCCCGTGGCCGAACCGTCGCGGTTGTCTTTCATGCGCAGAGCAAAGCGGATCGGCGCATCGCAGGTCACACTCAGGCGCAGTGTGCGAATGGGCAGCGGTGTTTCAGTGGTGGCGTTTAGGTCTTTGGCGTACAGGGTGCCGTAGTCCACTACGCCCTGATCGGATAATGTCGGCAGGCAGGCGATGGGCGCAAAGTGCGCGCGCACGGTCAGTTCCCGGTAGCGTCCGTTTTGTGCGCTGTACAACATCCCGGAAACTTCCCAGGTGGTGTTGTCGCGCACTTGAGTGGCAGCGGGGTCGGCCCAGGCGCGCAGCGTCAGTTGCAACGACAGGGTGTTGCCCCTGAGCACCGCACCGTGTGCGACCGGCGCGATGCCATGGCCGGAACGCCATTCCAGCACCGCGCCATTGGCCACGGGCGCCTGGCCCGCAGCAGGTAGCAGCCCCAACTCTACGGCGCGACCATCGAGCACGGCGTTGCCGGCTTCGATGGCATAGCTGCCATGCGGGGTAAATTGCAGGCGCTGCGGGCTAGCGGCCAGTGCGCGATAGAACAGGCTTAAATCTTGCGCTTGCGGACAGTTGATGGTCACGCTCAGGCGCCGCTCGCCAAGCAAGCGCTCCAGCGCACTGTCGCTTTGTGCCAGGCGGCTCATCAAGCCGAAATCGATCAGGGATTCGCTGACATTCAGTTGGCATTCTTCCAAGGCGTGGGCGGTGCCGGCCCCGCCGATCAATAACCACAGGCACAGTTGGCGCATACATGTTGCGAAGGGCATGACGGGGATCCTCAAGGCGCGTGGCAACGCGCGGGAGCAGTTTCGAAGTACACCGTGGGGTCGGCTTTTTCCGGCAGGGAGTAACGCAATTCGCATCGACCGCCATCGGGTGTGGTTATCCACAGCGTCGATTGGTCCAGCACGTTGGGTAGAAACACCTGGCTGGCGTCCTGCACCAAGGTGACGAACTCGCCGCTGGCGCTGCTGACTGAGGCTCCGGCAGGCAGAGGTGTACCCTGGTCGGTGCTGACGGTGAGCAATATGCGACGGGTCAAGCTGATGCCAAATTCGACTCGGTCAACGGCGCCGCGTCCGGCCGAGATCATCGCCAGGCCATTGTTGATGTCGGCATTGCGCGGCAGTGAACGTGTCTGCACTTCCACTGGGCTGCGCCCGTAGGCGGCGACTTGCGGCACCACGGCCTGGCCTTGCCAGTCGGTCCACACCGCGCCGCTGGGGGTACTGAGCTTGATGCCACTCATATCGCCGACCGACACCAGGGCAAAGGTGTCGCGCACCGGGTAGGGTGAAAAAGTCACACCGTCGCCATGTATCACCACACCGCCGCGAGCGCCGCCTTGATAACTGGAGCGTTCGGCATCAGCGCGGCTGTAGCTGAAATCGAGCTGGCTGTAACGCGGCAGTACCGAGACGCCCAGCGTGGTTTCCACTTGATGGTCGCTGCTGTCGTGTTCGGCGCTGACGCGATAGCTGAGTTGGTCGTCGATCTGTTCGGTGAGGCCCAGGCCGGTGCGGTTCTCACCGCCGGAATTGCGCACCCAGCTACGTAGCCGGCGACTTTCGCCCAACGGCACGCTGATATTGAGGTACACCGCGTTGTCCTGTTGCTGGCTACCGCCCATTTGCCACTCGGCACTGGCCGACAGTGACACAGCGCCGATGCTCGTGCCCCAAGAGGCCAGCGCACGGCTGCTGCTGTCGCCAGCGAAGTTGGCCGAGCGCGCAACCCCGGCGCTGAACGCACCCAGCAGCGGATGCGACCAGCCCAGGTTGAGGCTTTGTTGGTCGCGATAACGGGCGTCGCGGTTGCTGTCATCACGCTCATACGTGCTTTCTTCAAGTTCGCGATAGCCGATGCTGCGCCAGGAATTGGCGGCGCTGATCGACCACTGCTCGCCCAGGCGCTGGGACCAGGAAAGGTCGGTCTGTACGCCCGAAACCTTTTCCCACGCCTGGGTGTTGGACAGCTGTGTGGACAGTTGGATCTGGCTGTCCACCCACGGCAACCAGCCCAGGCTGGCGCCCACCGAGCGGTATTCGCTGGCTGCCAGTACACCAGTGCCCAAGGTCAACTGCGGGTGCAGCGCACCGGTCCAGCCGCCACTGACCACCCACGGATCCTCGCCTTTGGCGTCGCCCACATTCCGCACCCGGCCCGCGGCCACGGAGTAACCCGGTGCTGGCAACCCAAGGCCGAGCATGGCCGCCGGTACGGTGAAGCGCCGCTCACCCCCGGCGCTTTCCTTGACCGTGACCTCGACGTCCGAGCGCGTATTCAAGCGACGTACATCGGGCAGGGTAAAGGGGCCTGCGGGCACGACGGTGGAGTGAATCAACGCACCGTTCTGTCGTACCTCCACCTGGGCAGGGCTGTTGGCAATGCCCTGGATCAGCGCACCCTGGCCCTGTTCTTGAAGGGCTTGCTCGGTAAGCACCTGCACCCCAGTAATCTGCGCGCCGGACAGTACCGGGTTATACAGGTTGATTTGCCCAGCCTGCAGCACCGCCTGGTGGCTGGCGAAGGTGCGCTGGGCATAGGCTTGCAAGTGGGTGCTGCGTGACAGGCCATCCTGCCAGGTCTGTACTTGGCGGCTGCGCACGATCCAATCGCCGGCATTGAACCCCACCTCGGTGTTGGCCGAGCCAAAGCGGCTGGCGTCATCGCCGAAGCGGTTGTAGAAACCACTGAGGTCGTAGTTGAGCAGCCCGGCAAACCCGCCGGTTTCGTACCCCGAGATATCCTGTTGTATGGGTCGCAGCGCCTCGGTGGGTACCACCAGTGACACCGTCAGCGTCGCCGGGTCCGGTTCAACCAGGGTTTGCGGATATTGCGCAAGAAAATCGTGACAACCTGCCGTTTCATTCGGGATCACCAGGTTGGCGGCGTCCAGCAATGCGCGGTCGAAGCACGGGTTGCCTTGCTGATCGAAGGTCACATCCAGCCGGCCGCGTCGCTGACCATTGACCCGCAGATTGACCGTGTGTTGCCCGGTGGCGAAGCGCGGTGCTGCCAGCAGCAGGCTGGCCAGCTGTGGATCAATGCCGCGTTGATGCAAGGTCTGGGCGTCGAAGCTGGAGGCGCTGGAGTTTTCGGCCCATGCCTTGGCGGGCATCAGCGCGCACAGCAGCAACACCAGCGGCAAGGTCGAGCTGGCAGGGATGTCGGGCACGGCTTCGCCGTCACGGTAACTCAATACTGTTTTCACGCAAGGTACTCGAGTAGTGAACGCGCGGGCCCGGTGTGCCCAGGCGTTCTGGTGACGGTCAATGAGCCGTCACTTCGTTATTCAGGCGGCGGTCAGGGGGGCGACGCCTGCGGTTTTCAGTCAGAGGGTGATCGGTGCGTCGTAGGCTTTCACCGCAAAGCCGTACACAGTGGCCGGCTGCAACCTGACCGTGTTGGCCTGCCCGCCGCTGGCCGGCACGCTCAAGGCTTCGCCGGGCAGCACGTAAGTGCGCGGCAGCATCGCCCTGCCGTTGCCGGGCAACAGCAGCAGTTCCTGCGCCAGGCGCACTACATAGGGCGTGTCGTTACGCACTTGCAACTGGCCGTCGCGCAAGGTCCAGGTCAGGTCGGTCCAAGGCGTGCGGTTGGGGGCAAGGCCTCTGGGATGCACGATCACCGGCAAGTTCTGGCGCACGGTCACGCCCACGCGGGCATGCCCGGCGGCGGTCGCGGCACGGCCTTGGGGCATGCCTTCGAACACGGCGCGTTTAAGCCGTTGGGTGAGCAACGGCTTTCGGTTTTGCAGGATGAAGCGCACCAACTGGGATTTAGACGCCTCGACCCGTGACAGCGGCGGTGTCACCACCAGCAGCGGCTCGGTGTCTTCCGGAATATCCTGCAAGGTCACATGCAGCAGCGCGAGTTGGCTGTCGGTGTTGGTCACCGACACTGCCGCTTCGCCTTCGGCTTCGAACACGATCACCACAGAGGTGTCCGGTACCATCCCGTCGGCTTTGACTTGATTGCCGAGTATCAGCAGCAGGGCGATAAGGCCGACAGCGGTGTTTGAGAATGTCGTCGTCATGACGGGTTTTCCATTAGGCCCAAAGGCATCGGTCAGAGGTAGCGCAAATCCAGGACGATGGAGCCGTCGAGAGGGACTTCCTGGTCCAGCGTCAGGTACTGCGAAAAATTGATGGCGGTGACCACCTGAAGCTCCGCGGTCAGTTGGCTGATGAAGTCCGGTTGACGGTCGCCCAGCGGTGCAAAGGCCATATAGGATCTTGGATAGGCGTTGGGGTCCGGTGACCAGGTTTCCCCGTTGTTGGTGGAGGCCAATACCTGCATGGGCTGCGCATCGCCCACTACGTTGCGATAGGACAACGCTACGGAGCCGAGACGCTCCTCGGGGGCGTGTATGTTTCTGCCCAGTCCGTAGAAAAAGCCGGGGGCCAGCGAGGAATCGGCGCGATTGTCGATGCCTACCAAGGCAAACAGCATGGGCCTGGCGCAGAGCACATGCAGTTCGAGTAGCTGGCTGGGCAGCACGGTGAACTCGTCTACGTTGAGGCTATGTGCGGGGATCTTGTCATGCATCGATGATGCCGTCATTCATCAGCTCGATGTGGCAGGCATCCGGTGTCACCCGGCCGGTTACCGTGAGGTCGACGGTCGAGGCTGCGTGGGTATCGACTAAGGTGGCCAGGCAGAGCAGCACCGCCACGCAACGGGTCACTGTGTGCAGTATCGGCACAGGTAGGCGCAGCCCATGCCCGGCGGTGTTCAAGGGATGGGCGGCCATGGATTACAGGTACTTCACTTCGAGGGTGGCGGAACCGTCGATGTTGACCTCATTGCTCAGGTCCAGGCCGTCGGCGCGAAAGATAAAGGTCTGCACCTCCAGGTCGGCGCGTAAGTCTTTGACTGGCAGTGGCTGGGTGTCGTCGTCCATCGACGCTACCGACATGTACAGGTTGGGGTCCCAAAATTTCTCGCCGTACCAGGTATTACCTTGGTCAGGCGAGGCAATGGGCTGTACCACTACGCCTTCTTCGGCGACGGTGTTGGCCAACGTCAAGTTGTATCCGCCAAGCCGCTGGGTGTCGTTGATAAAGCCCAAGCCGTAGCTCGCATAGGAACCGGAGGCCGCACGGTTATCAATCGAGTGCAAGGCAAACTGAATCGCAGCGTCGCAATTGACTGTCAAGCTCAGGGTGTGTTTGCCGATTACCGTGTTGCGATCCGGGTTCAGGTCTTTTGCGGAAATCTTGCCATGGTCGATCACACCACCACTGGAAAGGGTGGGTATACAGGCGCTGGGCACGATCAGCCCCTTGACGGTCAGGTCGACGCTGGAGGCAGCGAAGGCAGTGGTTGAGCAGAGCAGAAGTACGCTGGCGGCCAGCGTGGTCAATCGAATATTCATCGGGTCTCCTTATCCTTAGAGGTAATTGACTTGCACGGTGGCGTGACCGTCGATAGGCACATCGTCGGTCAGTGTCAGGTTGCTGGCGGGCGCGATGTGAGTGATCAGGCGGATCTCGGCCTCCAGCTTCTGGATCGCAATCGGTACCACGCCGTCGTTGTTGGCGACCGCTGTCAGCACGGTGTGGCTGAGCATCACGGAGGGCATCCAGGTTGCGCCGCCATCCCTTGAGACGATGGTGCGTACCGGCACGTCGTCGGCCACCGGCTGGTAGAGGCCAAGCCCGGCATCACCGACTTTTTCGTCGTTGGGGGTCATGCCCAGGCCGTGCCAGCTGAAGTGGCTGGCGGTGGTGCCGGCACGGTTGTCGATGGTGTTCAGGGTAAAAAACGTCGGCCCTTCGCAATGCACGCTCAAGAGCATGGTTTCTCGGGGCAGGTCGGTGTAGGTATCGCTATTGAGATCCTTGACCGACACCTTGCCGAAGTCGACATTGCCACCGCCGGAGACCTCTGGCGCGCAGGCACTTGGCGTGATGATGCCTTTGACGGTGAGGTCCAGGCTGCTGGCGGCCAGTGTGAGAGGTGAGATGGTCAACAATAGGACGGCCAGGGGCGTGGCTCTTAAGTAAGTCATCGTTTGAACCTTCCTTAGTACGAAGCTGATGGGTTACAGGTACAGAACTTCAAAAGTTGCGGAGCCGTCCAGCGCCACTTCGTTGGCCAGGCTCAAGCCGTTGGCGGGTGCAATGGCGGTGTGCACGGTGATGTCCATGAGCGCGTTCTGCACGGGGTGCGGGGCCCAGCCGGAATCGGCACGGCTGCCCAGGGCCACCAACATATCGTCTTGCAGCGGGTCCTCCGGATAGAGCGGCGCCCAGGGGCGCTGTTCGTACTGGTAGAGCAAGGTCGAAGGTGTTTCGGCGACGGGGTTACTGAACATCAGTTGGTACCCGCCGAGCTTTTCTGTGCCGTTGGCTACACCCAGGCCGTAGGCGCCAAACGTTGAGGAGCCGGCTCGGTTGTCGATGGGCTTGATGGCAAACAGCGTCGCCGCCTCGCAATTCACGCTCAGTTGTAATGTCTGGTCCTCAAGCCAGGTATGGCTGTCGAGGTTCAGATCTTTTGCTGCGACTTTTCCATAGTCCACAGCCCCTGGCAGGTTCGGGGTGCAGGCACTCGGTGTGATCAAGCCCTTGACGGTCAGGTCCACGGAGCTGGCAGCGAAAGCGGATGACGTCATGGTGAGCAACAGCGCGCCGCTCAACAGGGGCAGGCGGGGCTTCATCTGGGAAACGTCCATTTACAGGTACTTCACTTCAAAGGTCGCGGAGCCGTCGATTGCCACTTCGCTAGTCAAGGTCAGGTTTCTTGCAGGTGCAATCAAGGTGTGCAGCGTCATGTCCATGAGCGCGTCTTTGATCGGGTGGGGGGCCCAACCGTTCTCACCGCGGCTGCCCAGCGCCACCAGATCGTTGGGGGCAATGACCTCATCCGTAAGGAGGTCTGTCCATCGGCCCTCGGAGTTGTACATTGCAATCAGGGTGGATGGTGTTTCAGTGACGGGGTTGCTGAACGTCAACTGATACAGGCCGAGCTTCTGGGTTTCGTTGATCAAGCCCAGGCCAAAGGCGACGCCGGACGCGGCGGAACCGGCTCGATTGTCGACGGGATGGATTGCAAACAGCGTCGCCGCGTCGCAATTGACGCTCAGTTGCAGGGTCTTTTTCTCAAGCGGCGTATAGCTGTCTTGATTCAGATCTTTTGCGGCGATTTTTCCAAGATCGACGTCACCCGGCAGGTTGGGTGTGCAGGCGCTGGGCGTGATCAACCCTTTGACAGTCAGGTCGACGCTGCTGGCGGCGAAAGCGGATGACGTTATAGCGAGCAGCAGGGCACTGCTCAGTAGGGATACAGAGGTCTTCATTTCAAATTGTTCCATTACAAGCTGGCAGATTGAGGCGCGCCAGGGCAACGCCCGGTCGTGTGTGGGCGGGTGGTTGCCTGGAGGCGATCTCGATTTTTTTGCGCTTGCCGGGGAGTGGCAAGTCGTCCCTCTTTGGGGTGGGCACAATCTAGCGAGGGGGGCGCGCGGGGGAAATACAACTAATACGACATTGGCGGGGGGACGAAGGACGTGCCGGGAGAGGGGGGCGGTGGTGCTTTTCGTAGTTGTTGTATCGACTCGGTCAGGCTCAAAAGATTATAGGTATCCCCTGAACGGGTATTTGCTACATGAGAGGTCTCGAGGGCTATTGCACCAGTGCCGGAGATTACTGCCGGATCAATAGTCACGATAGAGGTACTGATGGGTTCGCTGGTAGGTTCAACAGCAGGAGCGAACCGCAAATTGAAGCCGCAAGGTGCCCCCCCGCTTCATTGGCAGCAGTTGAGCGTGCTGGTGGTGGAAGACCATTCAGCCTACCGCCTGTTGCTGGGTTGTTTGCTGCAGAAACTGGGGTTGGGATACGAATTGGCCGACGATGGGTACGTCGGGCTGGCGGCCTTTGCCAGCCGGCCCTTCGACTTGGTGATCAGTGATTGCCAGATGCCGTTCATGGACGGCTACAGCATGGCTCGCGCTATTCGCCAGCATGAGTGCGACAACGGGCAGAGGCGAGTGCCGATCATTGCCTTGACCGCCAACCTGCAAAACGACAGCCCCCAGCGTTGCCGCGACGCCGGTATGGATGCCTGGCTGCTCAAGCCATTGACCCTTGAACAGCTGCACGCCGTTTTGGCACGCTGGCTGCCGGGCGTGGATGACGCGTATGTCGTCCAGAAGGCTGTTGCGCCGCTCGCCGGCTGGCCAACCCGTGCCACGTTGGTCGCCATGTTTGGCAGCGAGCGTATCGTCGATCAATTGTTGGAAACCCTGTTGTTCGAGGCTTGGGAAGACCACCGCGTGTTGCGCCATGCCTGCTTGACGTTGAACTCGTCACTGACGGCTGAGCGCCTCCATCGATTGGTGGGCAGCCTGGTGTTTTTGGGCGGTACTGGCCTTGAAGCCAGCGCCGTGAAGCTGATCGAACAGGTCCAGTCCCAGGGTGTTGCTGCGCACAAGGTGCAATTGGAGTTGTTCCTGGCGCGCTTGTTCGTCTATCTCGAGTACCTCTCTGAAGTCTGAGAGGTAGTGTTGGCGCAGAGCGTTTTGCAATCCGTTGATCTTGTCTTTGCTGTAGGTATTTTCTTATTGTTTTGTAGGCAAAAAAGTGTGAGCTACTGAACATTGAGCGTGGCTGCCAGCAGCACTTTGTTAGCGGTTGTTGATGAGCGCCAGCGGGGGTATTTTGCGCGGATTCAGTTTGCCATCATTCGTGGGAATCTATGCTTCGAGTAATTATTGCTGACGATCACCCTATTGTGCGTATCGGGCAGAAAGTCGTGATTGAGGCGCATGGCCGGTGCAAAGTGGTCGCGGAAGCCGACGGCCCCGATCAGTTGCTCGAACTGTTGAGGACAACCCCGTGTGACGTGCTCGTCACAGACTTTGCCATGCCAGGCGGCCAGCAGGCCGACGGCTACGGGCTGTTGAGCCTGTTGCACCGCCAATATCCGCAGTTGCCGGTGATTCTGGTGACCATGTTCGCCAGCGTCGCCACCCTGCGTGCTTCCTTCGCCCATGGTGCCAAGGCCGTGGTGGCCAAAAGTGCTTCGGCCAAGGAGCTGCCCCAGGCGATCAAGGCTGTGTGTGCCGGCCAGACGTTCGCCAGTGAATCCCTGCGGATGCAAATGGTAGAGGCGGGTACGGGCGATCAGTCCCAGGTGCCGCAATTGTCCTGCAAGGAGCGCGAGGTGGTGCGCATGTTGGCCAGCGGCATGACCGTCAGCCAGATTGCGGCACAGGTCAACCGCAGTATCTCTACCATCAGTAAGCAGAAAAGCACGGCTATGCAGCGGCTGAGTATCTCCACCGATGTAGACCTGTTCGCCTACGCTCGCAGCACAGGGATGGTGCCGTAGGATCATGCATTTGCCTGGCGAATGTCAGTAGCCAGCGCGGTCTGGGCAGCCTATCGTGCGCTTATTCTTTCGACACCTGCGGAGCCTGCCCATGAGTGATGCCCATAACGCCCTGATCACCGCGTTCTACAGTGCCTTCCAGCGCCTGGATGCCGAAGCCATGGCCGCCTGCTACACCGAAGACGTGGTGTTCAGCGACCCGGCCTTCGGCGAGTTGCGCGGGCGCGACGCGGGGGATATGTGGCGAATGCTCACCACGCGGGCAAAGGATTTCTCCCTGACCTTCGACCACGTGCGCAGTGATGACAGCACAGGCAGCGCGCACTGGGTGGCGACGTACCTGTTCAGTGCCACGGGCAATACGGTGGTTAACGACATCGGTGCGCGCTTTGTGTTTCGCGACGGCAAGATCTGCGAGCACCACGATCACTTCGACCTGTGGCGATGGTCGCGCCAGGCGCTGGGCTTGAAAGGGCTGCTGTTGGGCTGGTCGCCGGCGCTGAAAAATGCGGTGCGGGCCCAGGCGCTTAAAGGCTTGAAGGCATTCCAGGCCGGTCGTTGATAAGATTGGCGCTCCTCTGGTTTGCCGAAATTGCCCTGTGACTGATCCTGTAGAACCCAAACCCTGGTTCGTCTACCTGGTGCGTGCCGCCAATGGCTCGTTGTATTGCGGCATCAGCAATGACCCGGTGCGCCGCTTTGCCTGCCACCAAAGCGGCAAGGGCGCGCGGTTTTTCTTGTCCAGCCCGGCGGTGGCGTTGGTGTACACCGAACAATGCGCGAGCAAGGGTGAGGCGTTGCGCCAGGAGCGGCTGATCAAGAAGCTGAAGAAGAGTGCCAAGGAGTGTCTCGCGACGAGTGGCAAGCAATGATCGAAATTATTTACTGATTCATGTGAGGTAAATCCCCGGCCCATCCGTGTAGTGCATGAAACTGCGATCTATTCGCATTAACAGCGTTTTCTACACGGGTTCTCACAGCATGAAGTCAACGGCGGGTGGTTGGGTAAAACAGTGGCTGGGAGCCTCGGTCTTGGCGGTGTCAGGGCTGGCGTTGCTGCCTTTGAGCGTTGCGCGTGCGCAGGAGCAGCAAAGCGCCCAGTTCAATTTTGCCCTGGCAGCCAAACCACTGCCACAGGCCCTGAGCGAGTTCAGCCGGGTCACAGGCATCAGTGTGATCTACACTGATGAAGCGCCTTATGGCCTCAATGCCCCGGCGCTCAGTGGGCAGATGAGCGCGACCCAGGCCCTGCAACGTCTGCTGAGCAATACAGGTTTCACCTTCCGCCAGATCGACGCCCGCACCCTGGCCCTGGAGCCGCTGCCCAGCGACGGCGCGGTCAACCTTGGCGCCACCACCATCAGCGCGGCCAACCCGACGCAGGACAGCACCAGCTATCAGCCGCCGCCCACCAGTTCGGTGATGCGCTCCCATGGATTGCTGCTGGAAACCCCGCAAACCGTCAACGTGGTGCCGGCCCAGGTGCTGCGCGACCAGCAACCGCGCAACCTGGATGACGCCCTGGGCAATATCAGCGGCATCACCCAGTCCAACACCCTCGGCAGTACTCAGGACGCGGTGATGTTGCGTGGTTTTGGCGACAACCGTAACGGCTCGATCATGAAGGACGGTATGCCGGTGGTGCAGGGCCGTGCCATGAACGCTACCGCCGAGCGTATTGAAGTGCTCAAGGGCCCATCCTCGCTGTTGTATGGCATCCAGGACCCGGGCGGCGTGGTCAATATCGTCAGCAAAAAGCCTGAGCTGATGCAGTCCACCTCCCTGACCGCGCGCGGCTCGACCTTCGGCAGCGGCAAGAACGGCAGCGGCGGCAACCTCGACACCACCGGCCCCCTCGGCGACAGCGGCCTGGCTTATCGCCTGATTGTCGATCATGAAGACGAAGATTACTGGCGTAACTACGGCACCCATCGCGAGACCCTGGTGGCGCCGTCCCTGGCCTGGTACGGCGATACCACCCAAGTGGTGCTGGCCTATGAACACCGCGAATTTCTCGCGCCGTTCGACCGTGGCACCGCCATCGATCCCAAGACCAACCACCCGCTGAACATCCCCGCCACCCGGCGTCTGGATGAACCGTTCAACAACATGGAAGGTCGCTCCGATCTGTACCGCCTGACCGTCGATCATGATCTGAACGACGACTGGAAAGCTCACTTCGGCTACAGCTGGAATCGCGAAACCTATGACGCCAGCCAGGTGCGCGTGGTCAAGGTCAACACCAACGGCACCCTGACCCGTAACATGGACGGTACCCAGGGCGCGTTGACCACCGACCGCTTCGCCACCGCCAGCCTCGAAGGCAGGGTCGATGTTGCAGGTATGCAGCACGATCTGGTGTTCGGCCTGGACGATGAGTACCGCAAGATCTACCGTGCCGACCTGATCCGCCAGGCGCCGCGGGGCACCTTCGATTACAACAACCCGGTATACGGCAATGAAGTCGCCGGTTCCAAAGTCAGCGCGCCGGACAGCAACCAGACCGATCTGCTGCGCAGCGATTCGCTGTTCTTCCAGGATGCCATCCACCTCAACGATCAATGGATCCTGGTCGGCGGTGCGCGCTACCAGATGTACGATCAATACGCCGGCAAAGGCGTGCCGTTCACCGCCAACACCGACGGCAATGGCCAGAAGTGGGTACCACGGGCCGGGCTGGTGTATCGCTACACTGATCAATTGTCGTTCTACGGCAGTTATACCGAGTCGTTCAAACCCAACTCCACCATCGCGCCGCTGGCCAATAAAACCGTGTTGAATGGCAGTTTGCAGCCGGAAGAATCCAAAGCCTGGGAGCTGGGTACCAAGTTCGACCTGCCGGGGCGCATCACCGCCAGTGCCGCGCTGTTCA
Source organism: Pseudomonas sp. GZJR-8 (assembly GCF_002916705.1). Lineage (NCBI taxonomy): Bacteria > Pseudomonadati > Pseudomonadota > Gammaproteobacteria > Pseudomonadales > Pseudomonadaceae > Pseudomonas > Pseudomonas sp. GZJR-8. The sequence goes on from NZ_JXSI01000001.1 coordinate 63,426, forward strand.
CGATCGATAAACGCAACGTGTTGGTGCAGGTAGGCGAGGGCCTGACCTCGGAGTACAGCGTGGCCGGCAAGGTGCGCTCTCGCGGTCTGGAGCTGGATGCCAGCGGCCAGCTGACGGATAAATGGAGCCTGATTGGCAGCTATGCTTACACCGATGCCGAGGTTACCGAAGACCCTAAGCTCAAAGGCAATCGCCTGCAGAATGTGGCAAAAAGCACCGGCTCGTTGTCGGCGGTGTATGACTTCGGCAGTGTCCTGGGCGGCGATCAACTGCGTGTCGGCGCCGGGGCGCGTTATGTCGGCGAGCGGGCAGGGGACGCGGCCAACAGTTTCGAACTGCCCAGCTACACCGTGGCCGATGTGTTCGCCAGCTATGACACCCGGCTTGAAGGGCAGAAGGTCAAGTTCCAGCTCAATGTGAAGAACCTGTTCGATCGTACTTACTACACCTCATCGGTGAATACGCAGTTTGTGTCCATGGGCGATGCGCGGCAGGTGTCGGTATCCAGCACCTTGACCTTCTGATTCATTTATCTGTGGGAGCTGGCTTGCCTGCGATGGCATCGACTGGGTTTGCCTGATACACCGAGTTGTCTGCATCGCAGGCAAGCCAGCTCCCACAGGAAAGCGGTCGCCACATTGATAGCGAGCTGTTAGCGTTGCCGCCATTGCATGCTTATGGAAAACGCAACGATGCACTTTGTAAAATGGTTACGCACCGGCACCCTGCTGGTCGGTTTGAGTTTTTTACTGGGCGGCTGCGCCAGCGTCTCCCAAACTTCCACGCCGGCAACCCTGGATAAACTGTTGAGCGATCCGGCGCTGCAAGGCGCTACGGTCTCGCTGATGGTACGTGACGCCCGCACGGGCTCCACGCTGTATCAGCAAAACCCGCGCACCCGGTTGGTGCCCGCGTCCAACCTCAAGCTGTTGACCACAGCCGCGGCCATGGACGTGCTGGGGCCGCAATACCGCTTCGCCACCCAACTGCTGAGCAATGGCATACGCCAGGGCGACCGTTTGACCGGCAACCTGTACCTGCGTGGCCTCGGCGACCCGACCGTTCAGTTTGCCGATTACCAGGCCCTGGCCGCGCAGTTGGCCAGCCAGGGCGTGCGCCAGGTGCAGGGCGACCTGGTGTTCGATGACACCTGGTTCGACGCTGAGCGGCTGGGTGTCGACTGGTCTCACGATGACGAAACCACCTACTACGGCGCGCAGATTTCAGCGCTGACCGTGTCGCCTAATTCGGATTTCGATGCAGGCAGCGTACTGGTCACCGCGAAGGCTGCGCTGCGGGCCGGCTCGCCGGTAAGTGTCGAGATTTTTCCGCCCACCGATTACCTGCAACTGAGCAACCGCGCCATCAGTGGGCCAGGCAACAGCTATGGGATCAACCGTCGCCATGGCACCAACCTGTTGCAGCTCAGCGGTGCAGTGGCGCCGGGGCGGCAGAGCCAGCAATTGGTCAGCGTCTGGGAGCCGACGCAACTGGTCGCGAATCTATTCGAACAAGCCTTGGCGCAACAGGGCATCACCGTATTGGGGCGTCGAGTGATGGGTGGGGCAAGCCCGGCTGCAGTGACGGTGCTGGCCGAGCACCAATCGGCACCGTTGCAGGAGCTGATCGTGCCGCTGCTCAAGCTTTCGAACAACAACATGTCCGAAGCCTTGCTCAAGGCCATGGGCCGCCAGACCGCCAATAGCGGCACGGCAGCGGCGGGCGCCGTGGCAGTGGCCGGGTTTCTCAAGCGTCAGGGGCTGGACACCAGCACGTTCAGTCAGGTCGATGGCTCCGGCCTCTCGCGGCGCAATCTGGTGTCGTCGCAAACCCTCACCGACCTGCTACTGGTCGCCAGCAAACAGCCGTGGTTCGACGCCTGGTACAACGCGCTGCCGATTGCCGGCAACACCGACCGCATGACCGGCGGCAGCCTGCGCTACCGTCTGCGCGACACGCAGGCGCAGAACAACCTGCACGCCAAGACCGGCTCCATGGGCGGCGTGTCGTCATTGAGTGGTTACATCACCGACGCCGGCGGGCGCAAGCTGGTGTTCGCGATGCTGACCAACAACTACGTGGTGGCCGGCGCGCAGGTCAAGGCGTTGGAGGATCGCGTGGCAGTGGCGCTGTCTCGCAACGACGATTGATTCAGGGCTGATAGCCCATGCGCCAACTCACGGCCCGGGTCGCCGCCAGCAGGTGCTGCGCCGCCGGGCCATCTTCATCGGCATGGAACAGTGAGGTCGGGCCGACTACGGTCATCACTGCCGCCACTTGCCCGACCGCATTGAACACCGGTGCCGACAACGCATCCACGCCGGGCATCAGCAGGCCATGCACAAAGTGCAGGCCACGGCTGCGGATTTGTTCGCACACGCTGGCATAGGCCTGATCGTCTGCCAAGGTATGAGCGGTGCCGGCTTGAACCTCGCGTTCGCGCAGTTCCACCGTTTCCCGTGACGGCAGGTAAGCGCTGAACACCAGCCCGGTGGACGAACTGAGCAGCGGCAGCACTGAGCCCAACTGCGTCACAACGGTAACGGCGCGCACTGCCGGCTCGATCTGCACCACGGTCGCGCCCTGGTTGCCCCACACCGCCAGAAAGCAGGTTTCATTCAATTCATCGCGCAGCTCGGCCAGGGGCATGGCGCCGACTTTCAACACATCCATGCTGCCCAGCGCCGCCAGCCCCACGCGCAACGCCTCCCGGCCCAGGCCGTAATGGTTGGTGGCGGTGTTCTGCTCGGCAAATCCGGAGGCAATCAGCGCCTGCAAATAGCGGTGGACCTTGCTCGCCGGCATCTGCACATGTTCGGCCAGACGTGACAGCGAGGTGGCCGGGGACAATTCGGCCAGAGCCTTGAGAATATCGGTGCCGACTTCCGCCGAACGGACTTTCTGTTTACCGGTGTCGCGGGGCTTTTCCATGGAAGGGCGAGAATCCGAAAGATGAATGGGCGTCTTTATAGCTTGACGGTCAACAGTGATCAAATTACGTTATGCGTAACTGGATTACGATAAATACAACTGACCCCCAGAGGATGATCCATGACCCTCGAATACCTTTCGGGTTTCGGCAACGAATTCGCCAGCGAAGCCTTGCCTGGCGCATTGCCCGTCGGCCAGAACTCGCCGCAGAAGGCCCCCTACGGGCTGTATACCGAACTGTTTTCCGGCACGGCCTTCACCATGTCGCGCAGCGAAGCCCGGCGCACCTGGCTGTACCGCATCCAGCCGTCGGCCAATCACCCGGCGTTCATCAAGCTTGCGCAGCAATTGGCCGGTGGACCCTTGGGCGCAGTGACGCCCAATCGTCTGCGCTGGAACCCGCTGGATATTCCGAGTGAGCCGACGGACTTTATCGATGGACTGGTCGGCATGGTGGCCAACTCGGGGTCGGAAAAACCTTCGGGCATCAGCATCTACACCTACCGCGCCAATCGTTCCATGGAGCGCGTGTTCTTCAATGCCGACGGCGAACTGCTGATCGTGCCGGAGCAGGGCCGCCTGCGCATCGCCACCGAACTGGGCGCGCTGGACGTCGAGCCGCTGGAAATTGTCGTGCTGCCCCGTGGCCTCAAATTCCGTATCGAACTGCTGGATGCACACGCACGCGGTTATGTTGCCGAGAACCACGGCGCCCCGCTGCGCCTGCCCGACCTGGGCCCCATCGGCAGTAATGGCCTGGCCAACCCGCGTGACTTCCTCACGCCAGTGGCCCGCTACGAAGACCTCAAGCAACCGACCACGCTGGTACAGAAATTCCTTGGTGAACTGTGGGCCTGCGAGTTGGACCATTCACCACTCAACGTGGTCGCCTGGCACGGCAACAACGTACCGTACAAATACGACCTGCGTCGTTTCAACACTATCGGTACGGTGAGTTTCGATCATCCGGATCCGTCGATCTTCACCGTGCTGACCTCACCTACCAGCGTGCATGGCCTGGCCAACCTCGACTTCGTGATCTTCCCGCCGCGCTGGATGGTGGCCGAGAATACCTTCCGTCCGCCATGGTTCCATCGCAACCTGATGAACGAATACATGGGCCTGATCCAGGGCGCCTACGATGCCAAGGCCGAAGGCTTCCTGCCCGGCGGCGCGTCGCTGCACAGCTGCATGAGCGCCCATGGCCCGGATGGCGAGACCTGCACCAAGGCCATCAATGCGGACCTGGCGCCGCACAAGATCGATAACACCATGGCCTTCATGTTCGAGACCAGCCAAGTGCTGCGCCCGACCCAGTTCGCTCTGGAGTGCCCGCAGCTGCAACCTGCTTACGACGCGTGCTGGGCCTCACTGCCCGCCACCTTCAACCCGAATCGGAGATAGCCCATGACGCAACCAACGCAGACCCGCAGCTGGGTGGCCTCGGCCAACGGTCACGCGGATTTCCCCCTGCAGAACCTGCCCCTGGGCGTGTTCAGTATCAACGGCTCGGCCCCGCGCTGTGGCGTGGCGATCGGCGATATGGTCCTCGACCTGCACGCCGCGCTGGATGAATTTGACGGTGATGCCCGCCGTGCCGTTGAGGCAACAGCGGGTGGCCAATTGAACGCTTTTTTTGAACTTGGCCGTGGGCCACGCGTGGCGTTACGCGAGCGCCTGCTGGAGCTGCTGGTCGAAGGCAGCCAGCTGCAACAGCGCGAAGCGCAGGTGCTGCACCACGCCGCCGATTGCCAGATGCAATTGCCGGCGAAGATCAATGACTACACCGACTTCTACGTCGGCATCGAGCACGCGCAGAACGTCGGCAAACTGTTTCGCCCGGATAACCCCCTGTTGCCCAACTACAAGTACGTGCCGATTGGTTACCACGGCCGTGCGTCGACCATTCGCCCGTCGGGCACGCAGGTCCGGCGCCCCAAAGGCCAGACACTGCCGGCCGGCCAGTCCGAACCGACGTTCGGCCCCTGCGCACGCCTGGACTACGAACTGGAGCTGGGCATCTGGATCGGCCAGGGCAATGCCATGGGCGAAGCGATTGCCATCGGCGATGCGGCCGAGCATATCGCCGGTTTCTGCCTGCTCAACGACTGGTCGGCGCGAGATATCCAGGCCTGGGAATACCAGCCGCTGGGCCCGTTCCTGTCGAAAAGCTTTATCACCAGTATTTCGCCATGGGTGGTGACCGCCGAAGCGCTGGAGCCCTTTCGCAAAGCGCAACCGGCGCGGCCCGAGGGCGACCCGCAACCGCTGCCGTATCTGCTGGATAAACGTGATCAGAACGCGGGCGCCTTTGATATCGAGCTGGAAGTGCTGCTCACCACCGCCTCAATGCGCGAGCAGAACCTGCCCGCCCATCGCCTGACCTTGAGCAATACCGAGCATATGTACTGGACAGTGGCGCAAATGGTTGCGCACCACAGCGTCAACGGTTGCCAGTTGCAGGCCGGCGACCTGTTTGGTTCAGGCACCTTGTCCGGGCCGCAGCCGGGGCAGTTCGGCAGCCTGTTGGAAATTACCGAAGGCGGCAAGAAACCGATTGAATTGGCCTCGGGCGAGGTACGTAAATTCCTTGAAGACGGCGACGAAATCATCCTGCGTGGCCGTTGCCGCCGCGAAGGTTTTGCCAGCATCGGCTTCGGTGAATGCCGCGGTACTGTGGTTGCGGCACGTTAAGAGGGCAGGGTCATGGAACTCTATACTTACTACCGTTCCACCGCGTCGTATCGGGTACGTATTGCCCTGGCGCTCAAGGGCCTGGATTTCACCGCGCTGCCAGTCAACCTGCTGGTCCCGGCAGGCGGCGCCAATCACCAGCCCGAGTACCTGGCGATCAACCCTCAAGGACGTGTACCGGCGTTGCGTACTGATCAAGGGGAGACGTTGATCCAGTCACAGGCGATCATCGAATACTTGGAGGAGCGTTATCCACAGGTGCCGTTGCTCTCCAAAGACCCGGTAGCGCGCGCCCATGAGCGGGCGGTAGCGTCGATCATCGCCTGCGATATCCACCCGCTGCACAACTCCAGCACGCAGAACCTGTTGCGCAAGTGGGGGCACGATGAGGCGCAGTTGCTGGAGTGGATCGGGCACTGGATCAGCCAGGGCCTGGGCGCGGTGGAGCAGTTGATTGGCGACACAGGGTTTTGCTTTGGCGAGCAGCCGGGCTTGGCCGATACGTTTCTGATCCCGCAGTTGTACGCGGCCGAGCGTTTCAAGGTGCCCTTGGCGGCGTACTCGCGCATAGGGCGAGTGGCGGCGTTGGCGGCCCAACATCCGGCCTTCGTGCAGGCCCACCCCGCCAATCAACCTGACACACCGTAGAACCCTGTGGGAGGGAGCAAGTCGAATCGTCGCACCGCCCCTCCCACATTTGATCGTGCCAACCTAATAAAAAATAAAGGTACCTTGCGATGCACAATCAGATTGCCAGCTTTCGCGCGGCACTCGACGCCCGTCCGGTGTCGCGCTACCAGTGGTTGATTCTCGTGTTGCTGGCGTTGCTGCTGGTCACCGATGGCTACGACGCCCAGGTGCTGGGCTATGTAGTGCCGGCGCTGGCTCAGGATTGGGGCCTGGAAAAAGCTGCGTTTGGGCCGGTGTTCAGCGCCAACCTGCTCGGGTTGACCCTCGGCTCGCTGCTGGTGACACCGCTGGCGGATCGTTTCGGCGTGCGGCGCATCCTGTTGGCCTGTGTGCTGATCTACGCCAGCCTGACCGTACTGATGGTGTTTGCCAATTCCCTCACCACACTGATGGCGGCGCGGTTTATCTGCGGCATCGGCATGGGGGGCGCAATGCCCAGTGCCATGGCATTGATGTCTGAATATTCGCCGCCGCGCATGCGCACCTTGATGGTGACCCTGGCGGCCTGCGGCTTTTCGTTCGGCGGCGCGGCAGGCGGCTTTGTGGCGGCCGGGTTTATCGACAGCTTTGGTTGGCAGGCGGTGTTCCTGGCTGGTGGGGTAACGCCGTTGCTGCTGTTCCCGTTCCTGGTGTGGCTGTTGCCCGAATCCTTGCCACGCCTGTTGCGCGATGCACCGCCGTATCTGCGTTTGCGCAAAGTCACGGCGCGGATGCTGCCCGACTGGCAACCGCCGCCCGCGACCGAAGCTGAAAACCTGCAGGAACAAGGCAGCAAACTGACGGTGGTGGAGCTGTTTCGCAACGGCTACGCGCGCCCGACGCTGCTGATCTGGGCGACTTTTTTTGTCAGCCTGATTTTGCTGTATTTCATGATCAGCTGGTTGCCATCGCTGTTGCTCGAAAGCGGCCTGGCGCTGAACGAAGCCAACCTGGTCACGTCCATGTTCCTGTTTGCCGGCACCTTGGGCGCCATCCTCATGGCCTGGTTTGCCGACCGCCTGAAAAGCAAGGTGCGACTGTTGTCCGGCGTGCTGGCGGCGGCTGCGCTGTGCACCATCCTGCTGGGCTTGAACCACGACAATCCACGTTACCTGGTGGCCTGCGTGTTCGCCGCCGGGTTCTGCATCATCGGCGGGCAACTGACCCTCAATGCCTTTGCGAGCAATTTCTACCCGGCGCAGGTGCGCGCCACCGGCACAGGCTGGGCGTTGGGGGTAGGGCGTTTTGGATCAATCCTGGGGCCGCTGTTCGGCAGTATGTTGCTGGCGATGCATATACCGGTGGAGCAGATTTTCTTCTTTTGTGCGATTCCGGCGGTGATTGCGGCGCTGTTGATTATTCAGGTGCGGGCGCCGGGCTCCACTACGCTAAAAACGCCAGTGCCTGGCGATATTCTCAATCGCACCTAGGGGGCGTTCTCAATTAGTTTCCCCGTCGCGCCGGGTCTGCTGTTGTGCAGGGCAAGGCGCGAGAAGCGTGGTTTGGTCATTCCAAATAAGCTTCGAGCAACGCAGCCCTGCACAACAGCAGGCCCGGCCCTTCGGGTTGTGCCTTAAAGCGGGCCAGCCTGCGTTGCAGGCCTTGGAAAGGGAACAACCATTCCCTGCGGCCTGCGCCTTGCCTGGCCCGCTTTAAGGCGACAACGCGGCGGGGAAACTAATTGAGAACGCCCCCTAGGTCAATGCACCACTGAATTGGGCGGCAGGTGCCCCAACCGCTCGGTCAGGCGCAGGCGCTGGATCGGGTCATCACTGAGCATCAATGCGTGTTCCAGGTCAAAGCGCTCGGCGCTCGGGCAATCCAGTCGCTGGTACAGGCTGGCGCGGGCAAGGTAGTCGGCGGCGCTGGCATTGCCCAGTTCCAGTACGCGCTCGGCGTCCACCAGGGCAGCCAGGGGATCGTCGTTGGCGAGGTGCAGTTGGCGCAGGTTACGTGACAGCCGCTGCAGGATCGCCCTAGGCTCGGCGGTGTGCAGGTGGTCGGCGTGCAAGTTGAGTTTTGGCCCGTATTGGCGGTGCAGCAGTTCGCGACAGTCGTTGGGGTACAGGCGTCGACCGCCGCACGGGTCCAGCAGGTGGTCGGCACCGGGTACGCGTAGCAGGAAGTGGCCGGGGAAATTTACCCCGACCATGGGGATATCCAGGCGCCGTGCCATTTCCAGTGCGATCAGGCCCATGGCCAAGGGTTGCCCGCGTTTTCGCAGCAGCACTTTGTCCAGCAGCGCGGCGGCGGGGCGCAACGGGGTGTGATCATCCTGGGCAAACCCCAGGTCATTCAGGCGCCGCAGCAGCGGCTGGCCGAGTTCATCGGCCGGCAACAGGGGCATGCCCAGGCTGACCTGCTGTTGCAGTACGCGCAGCTCTTGCAGGATCAGCAACGGCTGTACGCTGGCATCGTGTTCGGCAGCCATCCACAGCGCGGCTTCAAACAGCGCAGGGGGTGAACGGTCCAGGCAGGCGAAAAAGGCTGTGCGGGGATTCATCGCGTTCTCCGGCGGATGCCCCGTTTTAGCCTTGCCAGGAAATTTCGTCCAGTATCTTGAAAAATATCCTGCGTGCTTATGTCCTGGATCTTACGAAACAGCGCGGCTTATTCCAGTGCAATCCAGCAGTTTTCTGCCGCGAGCCTATACTTTGTCCACAACCAAAAGTGATTCGGGAGCTCATTGATGTTTGCGCTCATGCACAGCACCCGCCTTGAATCGCTGCACCTGAGCGTCGACCCGGTGACCGGGCTGAAAGCGATCATCGCCATCCACAACAGTCGCCTGGGGCCTGCCTTGGGCGGCTGTCGCTACCTGGCTTACCCCAACGATGACAGTGCCGTGGCCGATGCCGCGCGCCTGGCCCAAGGCATGAGCTACAAGGCTGCCTTGGCCGGGCTGGCGGTGGGCGGCGGCACGGCGGTCATCATCCGCCCTGTGCACGTGGAGAGCCGCGCCGCGCTATTCGAGGCGTTTGGCCGCTGTATCGAAAAACTCGATGGCCGTTTCATTACCTCGATCGACAGCGGCACCTCGGTCGCCGACATGGATTGCATCGCCCAACACACCCGCTTCGTCACCAGCACCACCGCCGCCGGCGACCCTGCGCCCCATGCCGCCATGGGTGTATTTACCGGCATCCGCACCACCGCCATGGCGCGCCTGGGCAGCGACAACCTTGAGGGCCTGCGCGTAGCGGTGCAGGGCCTGGGCAACGTCGGTTATGCCCTGGCCGAGCAACTGCACGCCGCGGGTGCAGAACTGCTGGTCAGCGACATCGACCACGGCAAGGTGCAACTGGCCATGGAGCAACTGGGCGCCCACCCGATTGCCAACGATGCCTTGCTCAGCACACCCTGCGACATCCTCGCGCCCTGCGGCGTCGGCGCCGTATTCAACCGTAACAGCGTCGGCCAGTTGCGGTGCGCTGCCGTGGCAGGTTCGGCCAGCGCACAACTGACCAACCTGGACATCGCCGACCAGTTGGAAGGCCGCGGCATCCTCTATGCCCCGGACTACGTGATCAACTCCGGCGGCCTGATCTACGTCGCCCTCAAACACGCCGGCACCGACCTGCCCGGCATCACCGCGCACCTGTCGAACATTGGCACGCGCCTGACCGAAATCTTCGCCCACGCCCAGGCCGAAAAGCGCTCCCCCGCACGGATCGCCGATGAGCTGGCCGAACGCCTGCTGTACAAATAGGCCGGGCATTAAAAAGGCCCTGAATACATGATTCAGGGCCTGTTCAATTCGGGCTTTACTCTGCCGCCGGGTTCAACAGCTCGGACAGCGCGTCCGGTTGGCTCTTGAACGCCTTGGCAAATACATCGCGGTTCTTCGCCATGTAGATCCCGGCTTCTTCCACCTGCTGCTCGCTCAACGACGGCACGGCTTTTTGCAACACCTCTGCCAGCAACTCAGCGAGTTCAAGCATCTTGTCATGACGGTCAGCTTCGGCTTTATCCATGAACAAACGCTCCAGATCTCGGCTGCTGCGGTATACCACTTCGACGGCCATTCACCACCTCACATGCCTTCACGATAGTTGTCTTTTGCGACTACTGTATTTATATACAGCGAAAAGGATAAGCCAAACGACAGGGTTTGGATAGTAGGTTTTTAATGTAGCTGGGAAATGGGGACGCTGCGCACCCCAGCGGGAGCAAGCTCCCTCGCCACAATGATTGATTAAGTGCCTAATGTCAGCCCGCCACCATCTCACTATCCTGCCTATGGCCTTGTTTCTGCATACAGAACAACCGTCACGTCCAACCCGCATTATCCGGTCGAACCGACCTAAGGAAGCATCATCGTGAAAATCAACTGGGCCGAAAGGCTGCGCCAGCAAGTCCACGGGCTGGCCGAGTCCCTGGGCAATCTGTTTGTCGAGTCGTTTCACTACCTGGCGTTGTTTGCCATTGGTGCGGTGACAGCCTGGGCAGCGGTGATGGAGTTTTTGGGGATGCTGGAAAATGGGCACATCAAGATCGATGACATCTTGCTGCTGTTCATCTACCTGGAACTGGGCGCAATGGTCGGGATTTACTTCAAGACCAACCACATGCCGGTACGCTTCCTGATCTATGTGGCAATCACCGCGCTCACGCGTTTGCTGATCTCCAACGTGTCGCACCACAACCCGCCGGATGTAGGCATCATCTACCTGTGCGGCGGAATTCTGTTGTTGGCGTTCGCGATCCTGGTGGTGCGCTATGCGTCGTCGGCGTTCCCTTCGGTGAAGGTCGAGAGCCCGCGCCGCAAGGGCGAAGCGAGCCTTGAGACCGAGAAGGGCGAGCTTTAAAGCCCCACGCTGAAGGGCAGGGTACGGGCGGGCGGTCGCTGCAGGAGTTTGTGGCTGTCGCCGTCCGTCATCAGCTCCAGGATTTCCACGGCGCTATGACCCTGTTCGATGGCGATGCCGAACTGGATGCTTTGCACCAGGCGCTTGAGGCGCTGCGGGTCGTTGCGCTGTTCGGCGCTGATCATGCGCTTGGCCACCACGCCGGTCTCGTCCGAGAGGGTGAGCATGATGCTGCCGTCCAACCGTTGGATGCTCAGATTGACGCGGTATTGGGGGGTGAAGGTGTCGGTGATGATCTGAAAAGGATTGTCCATGGTGCGTTACCGCCTGATAAGAACATGCAGTCATTGACGGCCGGTGTCAGGATTAGTTCGCATTGCCTGACCATCGGCCAAATTCCGTTTTCCTCAATAGCTCTACAGCAAGGGCCGTGCCGTACAGGCGCTGGAAGCTCAAAGTGGGAGGGGGCTTGCCCCCGATAGCAGTCTTTGAGCCGAGTATTTATTGGCTGATACACCGCTATCGGGGGCAAGCCCCCTCACACATTTGATCTGCGTTGTGCTTGAGGTCAGTGAGCTATTTCAGGGCATCACGGAAAAAACGATCGCAGACAGCGCAATCAGCCCGATGACCACCACAAACACATTCGATACCTGACCTGAATACTGGCGCAAAGATGGCACGCGGCGAATCGCGTACATCGGCATCAGGAACAGCAGGCACGCGATGATCGGCCCGCCCATGGTTTCGATCATGCCCAGGATGCTTGGGTTGAAGGTGGCCACGGCCCAGCAGGTCAGCACCATGAACAGCGCGGTGGAGCGTTCCAGCCATTTCGCCGACATCGAGCGGTTGCGCCCGCGCAGGGATTTGACGATCAAGCCCTGGAAGCCTCCGCTGGCGCCGATGTAGTGGCCCAGGAACGATTTGGTAATCGCCACCAGCGCGATCAGCGGCGCGGCGTAGGCGATTACTGGGGTCTGGAAGTGGTTGGCCAGGTACGACAGGATCGAGATGTTCTGCGCCTTGGCGGCGGCCAGGTCAGCAGGTGACAGCGCCAGTACGCAACTGAAGCAGAAGAACATCACCGTCAATACCATCATGGCGTGGGCGGTGGCGAGGATGCCGCTGCTTTTGCGCTCGGCCTGGGCGCCGTAGACGCGCTTCTGGTCCACGGCGAAAGCGGAGATGATCGGTGAGTGGTTGAACGAGAACACCATCACCGGGATCGCCAGCCACAGCGTCTTGAAGAACAGCGGCAGCGGCATGCCTTCGCTGGCGGAGGCGAAGAACGCGCCATTCCAGTTGGGGATCAGGCTGACAGCCAGCAGCAACAGCGCAGCAACGAAAGGGTACACCAGCACACTCATGGCCTTGACGATCACACCCTGGCCACAACGCACGATGGCCATCAGGCCGAGGATCAGCACCAGGGACAAGATCGCACGGGGCGGTGGGGTCATGTGCAGTTGGTGCTCCATGAAACTGCCCAATGTGTTGGTCAGTGCCACGCTGTACACCAGCAGGATCGGGAAGATCGCAAAGAAGTAGAGCAGGGTGATCAGCTTGCCGGCGCCGACACCAAAGTGTTCCTCGACCACTTCGGTGATGTCGCCGGATTTGCCCGACAACACAAAGCGCGTCAGCCCACGGTGGGCGAAGAAAGTCATCGGAAAAGCCAGCAGCGCCAGCACGATCAGCGGCCAGAACCCGCCGACGCCTGCGTTGATCGGCAGGAACAGGGTACCGGCGCCGATGGCGGTGCCGTAGAGGCCGAGCATCCAGGTGGTGTCGTGTTTGGTCCAGCCGGTGGTAACGGTGTTGTCCAGAGCGGGATTTTCGGCAGCAGGTGTACGTACATCAGTCATCGGTATTGCCTCGTTATTATTTTTGCGCGGGCTCACGTTGGGGCGGGTAGCAGTGCTCCGATCAGCACTCCACCCAGCTGACCGCCAGGCCGCCCCGTGAAGTTTCTTTGTATTTGTCATGCATATCGGCGCCGGTATCGCGCATGGTGCGGATTACCCGGTCGAGGGAAATGAAGTGCTTGCCGTCACCGCGCAGGGCCATTTGCGTGGCGTTGATCGCCTTGACCGCGGCAATGGCATTACGCTCGATGCACGGCACCTGCACCAGGCCGCCGACCGGGTCGCAGGTCAGGCCGAGGTTATGTTCCAGGCCGATTTCGGCGGCGTTTTCCAGTTGCTCGGGGGTGGCGCCGAGAATATCGGCCAGGCCGGCGGCGGCCATGGCGCAGGCCGAGCCCACTTCGCCCTGGCAGCCGACTTCGGCGCCGGAGATCGAGGCGTTTTTCTTGCAGAGGATGCCGACGGCGGCGGCGGCCAGGAAGAAATTGACCACATCATCGTCAGACGCGTCGGCGTTGAATTTCATGTAGTAATGCAGCACCGCCGGGATGATGCCGGCCGCGCCATTGGTCGGGGCAGTGACCATGCGCCCGCCGGCGGCGTTTTCTTCGTTGACGGCGAGGGCGAACAGGTTGACCCATTCCATCGCCGACAAGGTTGAAGTGATCACATTGGGTTTGCCGATTTCCAGCAGGCTGCGGTGCAGTTTCGCCGCCCTGCGCGGTACGTCCAGGCCGCCGGGCAGGATGCCTTCATCGCGCAGGCCCTGTTCCACGCATTCGCGCATCACCGACCAGATGTGCAGCAGGCCACTACGGATCTCTTCGTCGCTGCGCCACGCACGTTCGTTGGCCATCATCAGTTCGGAAACCCGCAAGCCATGCTTGTTGCACAACGCCAGCAGTTCCACGGCACTGGAAAAGTCGTAGGGCAATTGCACGTCGCTGGTCGGCGCAATGCCCGAGGCGGCCTCCGCGGCTTCGATGATGAAACCACCGCCTACCGAGTAATAGGTCTGCTCGCTCAGAGGGCCGTTGTCGCCATAGGCGTGCAGGGACATGGCGTTGGGGTGGTAAGGCAGGCTTTCATCCAGCAGCAACAGGTCGGTTTGCCAGTTGAAAGCGATTGCCTGGGAGCCGGCCAACAGCAATTGACCCGACTCACGCAGTTGCTGGATACGCGCATTGATCGAGGTGGGGTCGACGCGGTCCGGCCATTCGCCCATCAAGCCCATCACACAGGCGCGATCAGTGGCATGGCCTACGCCGGTGGCGGACAGCGAGCCGTACAGACGCACTTCAACGCGGCGGGTTTGGCTGAGCAAATGCTGATCGGTCAGGGCCTGGGCGAACGTCGCGGCAGCGCGCATCGGGCCGACGGTATGGGAGCTGGAGGGGCCAATGCCCACCTTGAATAAATCGAAAACACTGATAGCCATGCTAAAGCCTTACAAGCAATGGAGTAGAAATCGCTGCCATGTTTTGTAGAGCAGGCGGAATTGGCGCGATACTGAGCCTCTGGATCGGCACTGACCAACGAATTATCCTAAGACACCCTTTAGCAGGACTAAACGCTATGACCCGCCCCCTTCACGGCCAGACCTATGTGTGGCTGCATGTGTTTTCTTGCGCTGCACGGCATCTGTCGTTCACCCGCTGCGCCGAAGAACTGCACATCACACCGGGGGCGGTGAGCCAGCAGATTCGCCAGTTGGAGGAGCGCCTGGGCTTTCGGCTGTTTCATCGGCGCGCCCGTGGCGTTGAACTCAGCGCCGAGGGGCAGCGCCTGGCGGCGGTGGTCGGCGAGGCTTATGGCAGCATTGATGCGGAATTGCAGCGCTTGGATGCCGGGATGATCAGCGGCACCCTGCGCCTGCGCTCGATCCCCTCGTTTCTCGGCAAATGGCTGACCCCGCGCCTGCCACGTTTGCAGCAGCGCTTTCCCGACATCCAACTGCGCATGGTCGCCGAAGACAGCAGCATCGCCCTGCATGAAGGCGACTTCGACCTGGCCATCGACCTCAACGATGGCAGCTACCCCGGCTTGTTATCCACAGCCCTGCTGGACGAGCAGATATTCCCGGTGTGCGCCCCCAGCCTTCTACGTGGACGGCCGCCGTTGCATGGCCCGGCCGATCTGGCGCATTTTCCGCTGCTGCACGACATCACTGCCTGGCGTGGGAGTTATGAATATGCCGAGTGGGAGTTCTACCTGAATGCCATCGGCCACCACGGTGCCGACGTGCGGCGCGGGCATACCTTCAACCGCAACCACCTGACCATCGAAGCCGCCATTGCCGGCATGGGGGTAGCGATTGCGCGGCGCACGTTGCTCAATGATGAACTGGAGCGCGGCACCCTGATTGTGCCGTTTGGCCTGGCCGTGCCCAACCATAAGCGCTATGTGCTGCTGTATGCGCCAGGTGCATTGAGCCACCCCGGCGTGCGCGCGGTGCACGACTGGCTGGTGGAGGAAGCAGGGATTTTTCGCGGTTTGCACCCGTTGGGAGAGGGGCAATTGTGAGGAAAACAGAACGTAAGAAGTTGTAACTAACTCCCCACCCTACCAGCGTTTTTGCCCGTCGTCAGGGTTAATTTGTAATGTAGGATTTATCTTTGCAAAGGGGTTGAATTGTTTCAGCAGGTGCTCAATTGTGTAATCAGGAGGTCATGGTTTCACCACCCCGGTGTTGCAGTTTGTGATCTCTGGCGAGCTAGCTGAAATAAGGGAAGAACTATGCAAATCCAAGTCAATAGCGATAACCATATTGAAAGCAGCATCCGACTGGAGGAGTGGGTACGTACTACCATTGAGAGCACGCTCGAACGTTACGAAGAAGACCTGACCCGCGTTGAGGTCTACCTGCGGGATGAGAACGGCGACAAGCCCGGTCCCCACGATTTAAGTTGCCGCCTGGAAGCACGGCCAAAGGGCCATCAACCGGTTTCCGTGTGCCATAAAGCCGATACGCTGGAACAAGCGATCGATGGCGCCGCCACCAAGTTGGACCATGCGTTGGAACACCTGTTTGGCAAACTGCAAGGCAAGCCCCGCGCTGCCGCGAAAACCCAGCCAATCAACAAAGTGAATGAAGACGCGCTTGAAGAGGAATTCCTGGAAAACGAAAACGCTGCAATCAACGGCTGACCGTTTTTTAAACCCCCACTGAAAACGGGCCTGCATATGCAGGCCCGTTTTCGTTCAACACCGTCGCTGGAAGAAATACCGGCTCAGAGCGGCCAGTCCGCAAGCGCCCAAGCCCGCAAACAGCATGGCCCAACCAGCACCGCTACGCAGGGCCGTCTGTGCCTCCAGGCTTGTGAGGCCAGGCGCGTTCAGCTTGCCCGCCGCAATATGCTGGCTGAGGGTTGCCCAATCCGCCGCCGTGCTGGTCGGCAATACATTGGCCAGGTGATGGCTGATTCCGAGCAACAGCACCAGCCCCATCAATGCGATGTTGAGCGCCAGGGTGATCAGCCGTGCGCTGAAGTCGATGCCCGAGGCCATGCCTGCGCGGTCAGTCGAGACGGCGCCGGTAGTGGTATTGGTGGTCGGCGAATTGGTCAGCGCCAGCCCAATGCCGGCGATCGCGCAACTGAGCAGCACCAGTGCTGTGCTGGGCTGTTCGGCGTAATTAACCGCGGCCATGCCCAAAAAACCTGCGCCCATCGTCCCCAGGCCCAGGGGGATGATGCGTTCGGCGCCAAAGCGCAGGGCCAGGCGTTCGGCCAATGGCGGTACCAACAAAGTGGGCAAGGTATACGCGAGCAGTGCGGCGCCGGTGGTCAGCGTGTCGTAACCCAGGCCCGCCTGGAAATACAGTGGCAAGTAGATCATGAACGGCCAGAAGCTGAAGTTCATGCCGATTGAGCCCATCAAGGCGCCGTTGAAACGTTGGATGCGGAACACCGAGAAGTCGAACATCGGATGGGCGCTGCGCCGTTCGATCAAGATAAACAGCAGCAGTCCGAAGACCGACAGGCCGGCCCAGCCGAGCATCACCGGGGTGCCGAAGCCGTTCTCGCTGCCCTGGGTGATGAAGTAGACCAGCGCAAACACCGCCAGCGTCATGGTCAACATGCCGGTAATGTCGAGGCGATGGCTGGCCGGGTCACGGGATTCCTGCACGCTGATGTGCAGCAGCGCCAAGGTAAACAGGGTCAGTGGTACATGCACCAGGAACACCCAGCGCCAGTCCGCGACGGCCAGTATCACTGCCCCGATCATCGGCCCGAAACCCAGGCCCACGCCAGCAATTACGCCCCATATCGCGAACGCTCGCGCCCGCGCCGCCGGTTCGCGGAACTGGTGGGACAAGATGGCAAACTGGCAAATCATCATCGCGCCGGCGCCAATGCCCTGGATGAACCGCGCCACGATCAGTGTCGGCGCATCGTTGGCCAGGCCACACGCCAGCGAGGCCAGGGCGAACACCCACAGACACAGCACCAGCACGCGCCGCCTACCGAAACGATCCGCCAGCGTGCCTGCCGCCATCAGCACGCTGGTGCAGGCCAGGGTGTAGGCATTCATGATCCATTGGGCGTCTTGAAAGCCGGTGCCCAATTCCTGTTCCAGCGTCGGCAGGATCACCGGCACGCTGGAGATTTCCAGGCCGAACATGAGGGCCACCAGGCAAACGGCGGTGAGGGCCAGGGCATTTCTGGCGGTGCTCGGCGGGTTGAGGGCCGATGCAGCTGCGGCGGACGGCATGACGAGTTCCTTTCAAATAGGGGAGGGCTCTATTCTCTCGGGAACCGGATTCTTTATTCGTGATAAGTTTTCCATTGATATGGGAATCAAAGGCGACAATTGACGCATGGCTACCCCGCGTTTTGATGGCGTTGAGCTGTTTTTGCAAATCGTCGAGAGCGGCAACCTGACCGACGCCGCCGAGCGCCTGAACCTTACACGCTCGGCCGTCGGTAAAGGCTTGGCGCGTCTGGAGGCGCGGCTGGGCACGTGCCTGTTGCAGCGCTCCACGCGCCGCCAGCGGTTGACCGAGGACGGGCAGGCGTACTACGAACATTGCCTGCGCGCATTGGCCGAACTGGAAGCGGCCGAATCGGTGCTCGAAAGTGGTCGGCAACAACCACGGGGACGGCTGAGGGTCAGTGTGCCGCTGGCGTTCGGGCACCACTATGCGGCACCGGCCTTGTGGGGCTTGATGGAGAGTTACCCTGAACTTGAAATCGAGATTTGCTTCTCCGACCGCATGATCGATTTGGCGCAAGAAGGCTTCGACATGGCCGTACGCATCGGCCCGTTGCCGGACACCGACCGCCTGAGTGCCCGTCGCCTGGGCCAGCAGGCCATGGGGCTGGCAGCCTCGCCGGCGTATCTGCAGCGCAAGGGCGCCATTGAACGTATCGAAGACCTGGCCGCTCATCGCGGCATTGCGTATCGCAGCAACACCACGCATCGCTCGCGTCTGGCTTCGCCCCTGATAGTGGACGACCTCCAGGCGCTAGCCGATGCCGCCATCGCGGGCGTGGGCCTGGCCTGGTTGCCGAGTTGGTTGATAGCTCACTATGCGCTGCGGGGGCAATTGGAAGCGGTGCTGCCCAGCTATCGCGAACAGCCTGCGCCGATCCATGTGGTCTGGCCGACGGCGGTGCATATGCCGGCCAAGACACGGTGTGCCATCGATGCGTTGGTGGCGGCCACGCCCAGTTGCCTGGCGGGCAGCTGAAGTTGGTTAGGTCCAATGTGGGAGGGGGCTTGCTCCCGATGGCGGTGTATCAGTGGCAAATGTACCGACTGACACACCGCCATCGGGAGCAAGCCCCCTCCCACAGTAGGTTCTGTGTTGTTCTGCAGATTTGGGTCAGAACGCGATAGAGGTTTGCACATACACCGTACGCGGCTCACCCACATACTTGCCCTTGTTGTTGTCGTCAAACGAGCGGGTGTAGTACTGCTTGTTGAAGATGTTCTTCACCCCCACCGCCACATTCAAATCCGACAATTGCGGGCCGAAGTCATAGGCCGCGCGGCTGCTGAACAGCATGTAGCCGGGGATGCGCCCATTGGCACCGTCGGCGCTTTCGGCCTGGGTGTTGGCATTGTCGGCGAATTGGCTGCTCTGGTAGCTGCTGTCCACATTCAGCTTCCACGGGCCTTCGGTGTAACCCACGCCGAGGGTGCCTTTGTGCTTGGACGAGAAGGGCACGCGGTTGCCTTTGTTCGGGCCGTCTTCGCGAATGGTCGCGTCGACATAGGCATAAGTGGCATACACATCGAAACCCGCCAGCGCCGGGCTCAGGCCGTCGAGCGCATAGTTGATGCTCGACTCAATGCCCTGGTGACGGGTTTCACCGCGGGCGATCACCGTGTCGTTGGTCTGGTTGCTGTCGTACTGGTTGTCGAAGTTGATCAGGAACGCGCCGATTTCTGCGCGCAGGCTGCCATTGTCGTATCGCGTGCCGAGTTCCCAGGTGCGGGCTTTTTCCGGTTTTACTTCGCCGCTGTTCACGCGGTTGGGCATCTGGCTGTACTGCACGCTGCCGAACGAGCCTTCGGTGTTGGCGTAGAGGTTCCAGTCGTCGGTGAGGTGATAGAGCACGTTCAGTGCCGGCAGTGCGGTGTTGTAGTCGCCTTTGTATTTGACGTTGCTGAGGTTGTTGGTCTGCTGGGACTCGATCATCTCGTAGCGCACGCCCGGTGTGATGGTCCACTTGCCGATATCAATGCGGTCGTCGATAAAGAACGCGTTGGCTTCAGTGCCGCCACGGGTGTCGCGGTCGTTGCGACTGTTGGTGGTGGGGATTTGCTGGTTGGCGGCAATCGGCGTGCGGTAGCGCAACTCGTGGCCGGCTTCATTGATATAGCGATAGCCGACACCCACTTCATGGCTGGTCGGGCCAAGGTCGAAGCCCTGGGCGAAGCGGGTTTCCAGGCCGCGTACCCAGTATTCGCGTGGCGACAGCGACAGGAAGCTGCCCTGGTCCAGGTAACCGCTGCGCAGGGTCTTGGTGAAGAAACTGTTGACCGTGAATTCGCGGCGGTCCTGCTCGTAGCGATAGCCGACGTTGAACATCGTACGGCGGCCCCAGAATTTGTCGTACGGGCGGGTGGACTGATACGGATCGGCCTTGTAATCCTTGACGTTCAAGCCTCCGGGCATGTCGGCCTGGCCTTCGTAGTACTGCGCCATGGCGTTGAAGCTGTTGGCGTCGTCCAGTTGGTATTTGCCCTTGAGGATCAGGTCGTCGATGCGCGTGTTGCTGTTTTCGCGCCAGTCGCCACCCCGGGTGCCGGAGTACAGGATCGCGCCGCCCAAGCCGTTGTCAGCAGTGCCGCCGGCCAGCAGGTTGCCGGTGGTCTTGAAGCCGTCGTGGCTGGAAGACGGGCTGGTCTCGGTCTGCAAGCCGCCCTTGACCGTGGGCGCATCCGGGATGGCGCGGGTCACGAAGTTGACGATGCCGCCGACGTTTTGCGGGCCATAACGCACCGCACCGCCGCCACGGACCACGTCTACCGCGTCCATGTTGCCCATGCTGATCGGCGCAAAGGACAACTGCGGCTGGCCATAGGGCGCGAAGGGCACCGGGATGCCATCCATCAGCACCGTGGAGCGCGATGCCAGGCGCGGGTTGAGCCCGCGAATGCCGAAGTTCAGCGCCATGTCATGGCTGCCGGTGCCGTTGTTTTCCGGGGCGTTGACGCCGGGAATGCGGTTGAGCACGTCGCGGGCTTGGGTTGCACCTTGGCGTTCGAACTCCTCGCGGCGGATCACATCACGGGCGCCGGGGTGTTCGAACACGTTGGTTTGCGCCGCGTCACCGAGCCAGTCGCCGACCACGTTGGAGGTTTGCAGTTCGAGGGTGGCGGGGGCGCCAGCCGGTTGCAGGCTGAAGGCGTTGTCGCCCTCGGCCCGGGCTTGCAGGCCGGTGCCCTCCAGCAGTTTGCTCAGGCCCTCGGCCGCGCTGTAATTGCCCGACAGGCCATGGCTTTGCATACCAGCCGTCACATCAGAACCGAACGACACCAGCACACCGGCTTGGCGACCAAATTGGTTCAGGGCCGCCTCCAGGGTGGTCGGCGCGATGTGGTACGCCTTGGCGTCGGCGGCCATCACCGCAGGCAGCACGGTCAGGCTGAGGCTGGCGCCCAGTAGGAGTTGGCGCAAGGTGCGGGCAAGAAGCGTCGGTTGCTGGGGCATGAAGGTGGTCCTGAGAAGGAAGGATCAAGGTGGCTTTCCTTCTCTGTCACGCCAGGTGCGGAAAACAGCTCACACACATGCAAAATAAATTCAGGCTCGGGCCTGCACGGTCACCCAATAGCGGGTAAAGCGCCGAACTTTCACCGGCAGGCTGATTTCCAGCAGGTCCAGGATGCGTTCGCTGTTATCCAGCGGGTAGCTGCCGGACAGCAAAAGGTTTGCCACCTGCGGGTCACAATTGAGCTGGCCGCGACGATAACGCCCCAGTTCATTCAAGAAGTCTTCAAGGCGCATGTGTGCAGCCACCAACATACCGTCGGCCCAGGCGCCGCTGTTGGCGTCGGTGGCGCGTGGGGTGTCCCAGCCTTTGCGGGTGAAATTGACCTGGCGTGCGGCATCGACGCTCAGCGGCAAGCCGCTGTAGTTGTTGGGCATCACCTCGACCTGGCCGGCCAGCACCGCCAATTGGGTGTGGTCGTTGAACTGGCGCACATTCAAGCGCGCCGCCTGGCTGCTGAGCAGGCCCTGGCCGGTCAGCACGCGCAACGGCGTATCACCGGCACGGGAGGTGAGCAGGATTTCCCCTTCGAGCAGGCGTACCAGGCGCTGCCGACCGTCGAAATGTACATCCACCGCGCTGCCGGTGTTGAGCTGCAACTGGCTGCCGTCGGCCAATTGCACCGTACGGCGCTGGCCAACCGGGCTGCGATAGTCGGCGCTCAGCGGCGGCAGAATATGTTGCTGACGCAGGCTCCAGGCCGCTGCCGAGCCAGCGCCCAGGATCAACAGCAACTTCAGCGCCTGGCGTCGGCTGCTGGAGCGCGGTGCATTCAACGCAGCGTGCGCCAGGGGCGAGGGCATCCCGCGCAAGCGCTGATTGACCTGCTGAATCTGCTCCCACGCACGCTGGTGCTCGCTGTGGGCGTTCAGCCATTGTTGCCAGGCCGCTTGCTGGCGAGGGTTGAGCGCGCCTTGCTGCATTTCCAGCAGCCAGTGCACGGCTTGTTCGGCGACTTGGCTGGACACGTTCATAGGGCGAAGTAGCAGCGCATGGCGGCTTTGGTCAGGTGGCGTTTGACCGTGGCGATGGAAATGCCCAGTTCTGCGCTGATTTGCGCGTAGGTCAGGCCGTCGAGCTGGGCCAGCAGGAACGCGCGTTTAACCAGCCTGGGCAGGCCGTCGAGCAGTTGGTCCAGCTCCAGCAGGGTTTGCAGAATGATTGCGCGGTCTTCTTCCGATGGCGCCACGTGCTCGGGCATTTGCGCCAAAGCATCGAGGTAGGCGCGCTCCAGGTCCTGGCGGCGATAGAAGTTGCACAGCACGCGCTTGGCCACGGTGGTGAGGAAGGCGCGGGGCTCGATCAGTGTCGGGGTATCCCGTGCGCTGAGCACGCGAATAAAGGTGTCCTGGGCCAGGTCGGCCGCGTTTTCCGGGCAGCCGAGCTTGCGTCGCAACCAGCCGGTGAGCCAGTGGTGATGGTCGTTATACAAAACTTCGACGGTGTTGGACGGCTGCAACGCGATCACTCCACAAGCATTGATATGCCTTAGAGAACAAGAATTGTTCGCATTGTAGGGCGGGTAACGAGCTTCGGCAATCGGCCAGGGCAGGTGATTCATCCGTTCTCTTTTGCTTATGAGAATATTTATCATTAATATTGCGCGTTGATGAACTTGGCGCCTGCCGCATGAAAAGCAAAACCGCATTGCCCATTTCCTATCGCCTCGCCGTCACCTCGCGGGTGCTGGCGGCTGTGATCGGTGGTTACTTGATGGCCTCCCTGGCCGCCATCTGCCTGGCGCTCTGGTTGCCCACTTCCCGCGCCGATGCGGTGGTCACCGGCATGATGAGTTCGTTTGTGTTCTACCTGTTGGCGGTGCTCTGGTGTTTTGCTTGCCGCACGGCCTGGCGCGCCTGGGCCGGGGTGATGGTGCCAAGTGCGCTGTTCGCCACGTTGGCCGGCGTTGGTTTCTGGGTGGCGCGCACATGAAAGACGGCTTTCGCCAGGCCATGGCCTGGCTGCATACCTGGGCCGGATTGATCTTCGGCTGGCTGCTGTTTGCGATTTTCCTGACCGGCACCCTGGCCTATTTCAAAGACGAAATTACCCACTGGATGCAGCCCGAAGTCCAGGCCCATCCCCTGGACGACGGGCGTAGCCTTGCCGTAGCCCAGAATTATCTGCAACAACAGGCGCCCACGGCCGCACGCTGGTTCATTACCTTGCCTACCCATCGTGATCCCGGCCTGTCTGTGATGTGGCAAGACAAGGTCGAGCCCGGCAAGCGCGGCACCTTCATCCAGAAAACCCTCGACCCGGTCAGCGGCCAACCCGTCCAGGCCCGCGACAGCAAGGGCGGCGAGTTCTTCTATCGGTTCCACTTCCAGCTGCAGATGCCTTACCCGTGGGGCCGCTGGCTGTCGACCATCGCCGCCATGGTGATGTTGGTCGCGCTGATCACCGGCATCATCACCCACAAGAAAATCTTCAAGGACTTCTTCACTTTCCGCCCGCGCAAAGGTCAGCGCTCCTGGCTCGACGGGCACAACGCGGTGGGCGTGCTGGTGCTGCCGTTTCACCTGATGATCACCTACAGCAGCCTGGTGATTTTCATGAACATGGTCATGCCCGCGCCTATCATGGCGTCCTATGGCGACGACAGCCGGGCGTTCTTCGATGAGTTGTTCCCCGCTACCAACAATGCGCCGGCCCTCGGCCAGCCCGGTCAGTTGCTGCCGTTACTGCCGATGTACCAGCAGGCGCGCGAGCAGTGGGCGGGCGGCCATGTGGGGCGGCTGGCGGTCAATAACCCTGGCGATGTCAACGCCTCGGTGAATGTGTTTCGCGCCGGCTCCGACAGCGTGGTGCACGCCTTTGGCAATACCCTGTCGTTCAACGGCACCACTGGCGAGCTGTTGCGGGCCAGTGGCGAGCCGTCTTTGCCTGCGGTGATTGGTGGCAGTTTCTATGGTTTGCACATGGGCCATTTTGCCGGTCCCGTGCTGCGTTGGTTGTACTTTATCTGCGGCCTGGCGGGCACCGCGATGATTGGCACGGGGCTGGTGATCTGGCTCGGCAAGCGCCAGCTCAAGCATGCCAAAACTTCGGTGATGCCGTTTGAACTGCGGTTGGTGGAAGTGTTGAACATTGCCAGCATGTCCGGGCTGATGATCGCCATCGCTGCGTTTTTCTGGGCCAACCGACTGTTGCCGGTGAGTTTCGCCGAGCGTTCCGACTGGGAAGTACAAGCGTTCTTTATCGCCTGGGGCCTGAGCCTGTTGCACGCCATGTTGCGTCGCGGTCGCCAGGGTTGGGTCGAGCAACTGAGCTTCGGCGCGTTGCTGTTTGCGGCGGTCCCACTGCTTAACGCCAGCACCACCTCGCAGCATTTGGGCGTTTCTCTGGTCAATGGCGACTGGGCCATGGCCGGCTTCGACCTGACCTGCCTGGCCAGTGGCGCGTTTCTCGCCTGGGCGGCCTGGAAGATGCACCATCGCACGGCGTCGCAACCCAAGGCAGCGCGTGCACGTGGCCTGACGCTCAAGCAGGAGGCCAGCTGATGCTGCTCGCGCTACTGATGTGCTACGCCGGGTTTACTGCGCTATGCCTGTCCACAGACCGTCACCACGGCGAGCTGCTGCACAGCAAACCCACGCCCACTCGGCGCCTGGGGCTGCGCGTGGGCGGTTGGTTGCTGCTGATTGTCGCGATCTGGCCCGCGGTGCTTGCCGCCGGTTGGAGCCAGGGCCTGGTGCAGTGGTGCGCGGTGTTGATGCTCAGCGCCTTGCTGCTGGTGTTGCTGCTGCCTTATCGCCCAAGGCTGGCCTTGATCCTGGCGGGCCTGAGCCTGCTGGCCAGCCCTGTTACGGCATTCGCCCTGTCCTGAGCCTGCCATGATGATCAGTCCACCGCCGGAACCCCAGGACAGCCCGCACACAGATGCGGCCGGTGGGCGTGCGCATTTCCTGCAGGTATTTTTGTCCCAGCGCTCGCAGATGGAGGCACTGGTCAGCCGCCGCGTCGGTTGCCGCGCCACCGCGGCCGACCTGGTGCAGGATTTGTTCCTGCGTTTCTGGCGCCGCCCCCTGGTGCAGGTCGAAGAGCTCAGTACCTACTTGCTGCGCTGCGCGGGCAATATCGCCATTGACCATTTGCGCACTGAAGGCGCCCGAGTGCGCAGCAATGAAGGCTGGTTGCCGGAGCAACAAGATAACCAGCGGTGCGAACCCCAGGCGGCGCTGGAGGCCGGCAATGATCTGCGCCATGTCGAAGCCGCCTTGCGCAGCTTGCCCGAGCGCACCCGGCAGATTTTCCTGCTCAACCGCATCCACGGTCGCAAATACGCGGAGATCGCCAAGGCCATGGGGCTGTCCCAAAGCGCCGTGGAAAAACATATGATGCGCGCCCTCGAAGCCTGCAAGGCCAGCCTTCGCGAACCGCCGCCTCCACGCACGCCAGGGAAAGCACCGTGAACGTTACGCCCACACCCGCCCAGGAACAGGCCGCGCTGGCCTGGCTGAGCCTGTTGCATGACCAGCCCAGCAGCGGCGACCAGGCTACTTTCAGCCGCTGGCTGCGCGCTGATCCCGCGCATGTCGAGGCCTACGCCCAGGCCCAGGTGCTGTGGGAGTTGAGCGAAGTGCCGGCACGCCAGCTGGCTGATGAGGATGCGCTGGCCTTGCAGGGCTACCTCAATAAGATCAACACCTCCAAGCATTCACGTGGGGTGCGTTGGTCCGGCGCCCTGGCGATGGCCGCAAGCCTGCTGTTGATGGTGGCGATGGGCGCCGGTTGGCAGCCGTCGCGCTGGGTTGATGAGTTAGGTGCCGATTACGTGACGGCGGCGGGGGAGGTGAAGACCTTTACCCTGGCAGATCAATCCCAGGTCACCCTCGATGCCGACAGCGCGATTGCCGTGGATTTCAGCCATGGCGAGCGGCATATCCAACTGCGTCGCGGTGCGGGATTTTTCAGTGTGACCCACACGGGCCAGCCTTTCGTGGTGGAGGCAGGCGGTGGTGAAGCGCGGGTGCTGGGCACCCAGTTTGAAGTGCGCCTGCAACCTGCCGGGGCAGAGGTCACGGTGTTATCCGGACGGGTTGGCGTGACGCCATCCAAACAGGGCCTGCAACAGGTACTGGCTGCAGGTCAGCAAGTGGCCTATGCCGACGGCGTAGCCGACACCCTGCACGCTGTCGACAGCCAGTCACGCCTGGCCTGGCGTGACGGCTGGCTCAATTACTACAAGGCGCCGCTGGCGGATGTGGTCAAGGACCTGAGCCGTTATTACCCGGGCCGCATCGTGTTGCTTAACGATGAGATGGGCGCCAGGCGCGTCAGCGGCAGCTTTCCAAGCAAGGATCCGCAGGCGGTGTTGAATGCGCTGCAAGCGGTGCTCGGCTTTGAACAACACTCGCTGCTGGGGCGCATGATCGTGTTGCGCTAGGCGCGCTTCACCAAACCTTCATCGCAATCGCCAAAACCTGTCACCAAACGGTTACACGTGCCGTGGATCATCCCTGGGTTCCTGAACAAGTGGTCAGGAAGAGCACCTCTGCCCCATACAACACAACAATGTCAGTAAGGGATCTACACGTGAACTACAACACTCTTTATGCCCTGCTTATGGCATCGGGCCTGGGCGGCTTTGCGCCGCTGGTTCTGGCCGATGACACACAGGATGTGGGGTCGGTGAACGTTACCGGCAAGCAGACCCTGGGCAACGGCCATATGATCCGCGAAGAAAGTGCCAAGGCGCGTTCCACGGTCACCAAAGAAGCCATGGATGAAATGTCGGGCACCGCCAACGCCATCGACAAGCTCAAGTACACCCCGGGCATCAACGTTTCCAGTGATGACGCCAGCGGCACCAGCGGCACCACCTTCACCATGCGCGGCATGAGTTCGGACCAGGTCGGGGTTTCGGTCGACGGCGTGCCGATCAACGACTCGGGCAACTACAGCGTGTATTCCAACCAGCTGGGTGACCCGGAAAACCTCGCCGAAGTGTTCGCCACCCAAGGCTCTTCCGAGGCAGACGGCCCGCACATTGGCTCCAGCGGCGGCAACATCGGCATGATCACTGTCCGGCCGACCAAGGATGCCGGGGTATTCGCCAAGCAGATCGTAGGTGCCAACGCCCTGCGCAAGACGTTTGTGCGGGCTAATACCGGCGATTTTGGCGGCCTGAAAACCTGGGTCTCGGCGTCGCACCTGGAAGGCGACAAGTGGCGCGGCAAGGGCACTCTGCGCAGCGACAAGATCGAGTGGAGCAGCTTGTTCGAAGGTGACAACGGCAATTCCACACTGGCCACGGTCAAGTACAACAAACAGGAAAACTACAACTACAACAGCCTGAGCAAATCACAGTTTGACACGCAGGGGCGGCGCAAGGACTACGCCGAAAGCCCGGTGTACAAGGCAGGTCTGTTGTCTGCGTCCTACAAGCTCAACCGCAACCCCTTCGAAAGCGTAAACGCCACGCTGACCCAGCGCTGGCAATTGCAAGACAACCTGTCGCTGACAGTCACGCCGTACTACTACTGGTCCAACGGCGGCAGCTTCAGCGGCCAGACCGCCTCCAACCTGGGGCCAAAGTCTGACAAGGCCGGCAACTACGACCTGAGTAACCTGCAATCGGCCAACTATTATCGCCCTTCATGGACCGAGACCTGGCGCCCGGGCGTCACGGCCAAAATGAAGTGGGACATCAACGAAGCGCACAGTCTGGACTACGGCTACTGGTATGAACGCGCACGCCAGCGCCAGACCCAGCCATTTATCGGGATCAACGGCGAGGGCGCACCCGATGATGTGTGGGGCGATTACAACAGCGGCGGGCAGGTGGTCGACAAGAATGGCGCCACTGTACAAGGCCGCCACTATTACACCGTTACCCCGGCGCAGAAACTCTGGGTACAGGACAACTGGCAAGCCACGCCGGACCTGAGTTTTGTCGCGGGCCTGGCCTACCAATACGTCGAGCGCGACGGCAACAATCTCGGCAGCCTCTACGACAAAGCGGAAAAACGTAACACCCGTTACCATCAGTTCCTGCCCAACTTCAGCGCCAAGTACCAGGTCGATGAAAGCAACCAGGCGTTCTACAACGTCACCCGCAATATGCGCACGCCTCCCAACTACGTGCTGTACAACAAGGGCGACTCCGTCAGCCTCAAGTCCGAATTGAGCTGGAACCAGGAACTGGGCTGGCGCTACACCGAAGACGACATGGCGTTGAGTGCGACCTTGTTCTATATCAGTTTCAAGGATCGCCAGGTGTCGACCACCGACGCCAGCGGTGACTACATGGTGCTTAACGTCGGCAGCGTCGATAACAAGGGCCTGGAGCTGGAGTGGAGTGGCTTGTTGCCGCACAACTTCAACTACTACGCCTCGTACACCTACACCCAGTCCGAGCAGAAGGACGACCTGCTCAGTAAGAATGTGCTGCTGCCAACCTCGGGCAAGCAACTGGCCAACGTGCCGGAAAACATGTTCAACCTGGTGTTCGGGTACGACGACTCGCGGTTCTACGGCAACGTCGCGGGCAAGTATGTCGGCAGCTTCTATGGTGATTTGACCAACAAGGAGAAGATCGAAGGCCGTACGGTGTTTGACCTCAATGCCGGTATTTACTTGCCGGTGGACAAGAGGGTCATCAAGTCGGCAACCCTGCGCCTGTCGATGCTCAATGTCTTCGACAAGGAATACTTGAGTTCGGCGCGTACCGTGGCGTTCAACTCGGCGCCGGTCAACGGGTTGGGGGCGAGTACGGCGTATTACAACGTGGGCGAGGAGCGTACAGCGATGGTGTCTCTAGAGGCCAACTTCTAAGACCACCACAAAACCAAATGTGGGAGGGGGCTTGCTCCCGATAGCGGTGAATCAGTCATCATTTTCATTGATTGGCACACTGCTATCGGGAGCAAGCCCCCTCCCACATTTGATCCACGGTGTTTCAGGAATCAGGTTACTTCAGCGCCGCCATGATCGCATCCGGGTTGTAGTCGCGAATCAAAGTCCCGTTCACATCCACAAACGGAATCCCACCCCCGCCCAGTGCTTCATACGCCTTGCGCGCCTGGGCATCCTTCTCGATATCGACGGCCTGGTACGGGATACCCTTCTGGTCCAGAAAACGCCGGATCTGCTTGCAGTACCCACACCACTCGGTGGCATAGAGCACCACACGCGCCGAGGCGCGTACCTGCTCCGGCACCACCTGGGACGGGTTGAACACCCGCTCGATCTTGCCCCAGTTCTGGATCGCGACTACCACCAGCAACACCAGCAGGACTTTCTTTAAAACCCCGCCCAGCATCAATTACGGCGCTTGAGCTGATCGGTCAGTTGGGTCGGCAGGCCCTTGATGATCAAGGTGCCGGCGGCTTCGTCGTATTCGATCTTGTCGCCCAGCAGGTGCGCTTCAAAGCTGATGGACAAGCCCTCGGCGCGCCCGGTGAAGCGGCGGAACTGGTTGAGGGTGCGTTTGTCGGCCGGAATCTCCGGCGACAGGCCGTAATCCTTGTTGCGGATATGGTCGTAGAACGCTTTTGGCCGATCTTCATCGATCAGGCCGGAGAGTTCTTCCAGGCCCATGGGTTCGCCGAGCTTGGCCTGGCTGCTGGCGTAGTCCACCAGAGTCTTGGTCTTTTCGCGGGCGGATTCGTCAGGCAGGTCTTCGCTTTCAACGAAGTCACTGAACGCCTTGAGCAGGGTGCGGGTTTCGCCCGGGCCGTCGACGCCTTCCTGGCAACCGATAAAGTCGCGGAAGTACTCCGAGACTTTCTTGCCGTTCTTGCCCTTGATAAAGGAGATGTATTGCTTGGACTGCTTGTTGTTCTGCCACTCGGAGACGTTGATGCGCGCCGCCAGGTGCAACTGGCCCAGGTCCAGGTGGCGCGAGGGCGTCACGTCCAGCTCGTCGGTGACTGCCACGCCTTCGCTGTGGTGCAGCAGGGCGATGGCCAGGTAGTCGGTCATGCCTTGTTGGTAATGGGCAAACAGCACATGGCCGCCGGTGGAGAGGTTGGACTCCTCCATCAGCTTCTGCAGGTGTTCCACCGCAGTGCGGCTGAAGGTGGTGAAGTCCTGGCCACCGTCAAAGTATTCCTTCAACCAGCCGCTGAACGGGTGCGCGCCGGACTCGGCATGGAAGAAACCCCAGGCCTTGCCTTGTTTGGCGTTGTAGCTCTCGTTGAGGTCGGCAAGCATGTTCTCGATGGCGGCCGACTCGGACAGTTCGGAGTCGCGGGCATGGAGCACTGCGGGGGTGCCGTCGGGTTTTTTGTCGATCAGGTGGACGATGCAATGACGGATCGGCATAGGCTTCTCGGCTGGTTGAAGGGGGAGGGGGCGGCCTCCCCGAAAAGTCGCCCAGTGTACCGCACCCATTGGCCGTGACGTGCCCCGAAGGGCATTTTGGATGCTCTCCGACTGCCCATATGCCTTTTTTTCACGGTTTAGAGCGATAAAGCTGACCAAATGGGTATGTTGAGGCGGATATTTCCCCGTCTCTGTGCTAGTTTTGCCCCGTCTTACGCCAAGTCTCGGCGTTAAGCGTGCATTCAGCATTTGTCAGGTCGAACCAATCCCCGTTTCAAGCATCTATAACCCCGATCTCCGTGGTTATAGCCGGGGATGCCAGGCCATGACGGTCGGGCTCGACGGCTGACACTGCACTCTGCAATCCATATGAATTTGATAGGGAAGGAACACCACAATGGCTTTGACTAAAGACCAACTGATCGCTGATATCGCTGAAGCTATCGACGCGCCTAAAACCACCGCGCGCGCTGCTCTGGACCAACTGGGCCAGATCGTTGCTGATCAGCTGGAAAATGGCGGCGAAATCACTCTGCCAGGCATTGGCAAGCTGAAAGTAACCGAGCGTCCTGCCCGTACTGGCCGTAACCCTTCGACTGGCGCTGCCATCGAAATCGCTGCCAAGAAAGTTATCAAGCTGGTTGTGGCTAAAGGCCTGACCGACGCTGTTAACAAGTAAGACGCAGTAAAAAAAACCGTGCTTCGGAGTGATCCGGGCACGGTTTTTTGTTGCCTGCGGTTTTATTGTGATGAAAGGTTAGTCGCGCACCCAGCGCTGGCGCCAGATCTGCTGCTCATTCTTGGTCTGGAACGTCCAGGCCACAAACCGGCTCTGCTTCTGCCCCTGAGACATCTCTACCACCTGGCTTTCCAGCACGCCGGCTTTTTTCAGCGCGGTTTCGATCGCAGGCAAGTTGGACGCTTTTGATACCAGGGTGCTGAACCACAACACCTTGTGGGCAAAATGCGCGCTCTCGGCGATCAACTGCGTCACAAAGCGTGCTTCGCCGCCTTCACACCACAGTTCAGCCGATTGGCCGCCAAAGTTGAGTACCGGCAACTTGCGTTTCGGATCCGCCTTGCCCAGGGCGCGCCACTTGCGCTCGCTGCCCTTGGTGGCTTCATCCATGGATGCATGGAACGGCGGGTTGCACATGGTCAGGTCAAAGCGCTCACCGGGTTCCAGCAAACCCAGCAGGATCTGCTTGGGGTTGGCCTGCTGGCGCAGTTGGATAACCTTGCTCAGGTCGTTGGACTGCACGATGGCCTTGGCGGCGCTCACGGCGATAGGGTCGACCTCCGAGCCCAGGAAGTTCCAGCGGTACTCCATGTAGCCAATCAGCGGGTAGACGCAGTTGGCGCCCATGCCGATATCCAGCACCTTGACGATCGAGCCACGCGGGATCTTGCCGTCGTTGACGCTGGCCAGCAGGTCGGCGAGGAAGTGCACATAGTCGGCACGTCCCGGTACCGGCGGGCACAGGTAATCGGCCGGGATGTCCCAATGCTGGATGCCATAGAACGACTTGAGCAACGCCCGGTTGAACACCCGCACCGCGTCCGGGCTGGCGAAGTCGATGCTTTCCTTGCCATAGGGGTTGATGATCACGAATTTCGCCAGTTCCGGCGTGGTCTTGATCAGCGCCGGGAAGTCGTAACGGCCCGTGTGGCGGTTGCGCGGGTGCAGAGTGGCCTCTTTGCGCGGTACCACGGGCTTGGCCGGGGTAGCGGATTTAGGCTTCTTGCGCGAAGGTTTAGGCGTAGTGGGGGCGGTCATGATGATTCTGGTGTTGGCTCAAAGTGGCGGCCATTGTCACACATCCTGAGCTCAACCCGGTCAAATGTGGGAGGGGGCTTGCTCCCGATAGCGGTGTGACAGTCAAAAATATTGAGACTGATACACCGCTATCGGGAGCAAGCCCCCTCCCACAGAGGCAAAAAAAAGAGACCCGAAGGTCTCTTTCTTTACGCGACTCAAGCCTTACAGGCTGGAAATCCGCGCATGTTGCTCGGCCAGTTTGCCCAAAGCCTGTTCAGCTTCGGCCAACTTGGCGCGTTCTTTCTCGATCACCTCCGCCGGCGCCTTGTCGACGAATGCCGCGTTGGACAGCTTACCGCCCACGCGTTGCACTTCGCCTTGCAGGCGGGCGATTTCCTTGTCGAGACGGGCCAGTTCGGCGCCCTTGTCGATCAGGCCGGCCATCGGTACCAGCACTTCCATGTCGCCCACCAATGCAGTGGCGGACAGCGGCGCTTCGGCATCGGCAGCCAATACGGTGATCGACTCCAGCTTGGCCAGCTTCTTGAGCAACGCGTCGTTCTCGCCGAGACGGCGCTGATCTTCGGCACTGGCGTTCTTGACGAACACGGCCAATGGCTTGCCCGGCCCGATGTTCATCTCGGCGCGGATGTTGCGCGTGCCGAGCATCAGGGTCTTGAGCCATTCGATATCGCTTTCGGCGGCCTCATCGATGCGCGCTTCATTGGCCACTGGCCAAGGTTGCAGCATGATGGTCTTGCCTTCGATACCGGCCAGCGGCGCCAGGCGCTGCCAGATTTCTTCGGTGATGAACGGCATGAACGGATGCGCCAGGCGCAATGCCACTTCCAGTACGCGCACCAGGGTGCGGCGAGTGCCGCGCTGGCGTTCGACCGGGGCGTTTTCGTCCCACAGCACCGGCTTGGACAGTTCCAGGTACCAGTCGCAGTATTGGTTCCAGATGAACTCGTACAGCGCCTGTGCAGCCAGGTCGAAACGGAACTGGTCGAGCTGGCGGGTCACTTCGGCTTCGGTGCGCTGCAACTGCGAGATGATCCAGCGATCAGCCAGGCTCAGCTCATAGGCTTCGCCGTTCTGGCCGCAGTCTTCGCCTTTATCCAGCACGTAGCGCGCGGCGTTCCAGATCTTGTTGCAGAAGTTGCGATAGCCTTCGACGCGGCCCATGTCGAACTTGATGTCGCGACCGGTAGAGGCCAGCGAGCAGAAGGTGAAGCGCAGGGCGTCGGTGCCGTAGCTGGCGATGCCGTCGGCGAATTCGTCGCGGGTCTGCTTCTCGATCTTTTTCGCCAGTTTTGGCTGCATCAGGCCCGAGGTGCGTTTCTGCACCAGGGTTTCCAGGTCGATGCCGTCGATGATGTCCAGCGGGTCCAGGACGTTGCCCTTGGACTTGGACATCTTCTGGCCCTGGCCGTCGCGTACCAGGCCGTGTACGTACACGGTCTTGAACGGTACCTGCGGGGTGCCGTCTTCGTTTTTCACCAAATGCATGGTGAGCATGATCATCCGGGCAACCCAGAAGAAAATGATATCGAAGCCGGTGACCAGCACGTCGGTGGAGTGGAATTTCTTCAGGAATTCGGTCTGCTGCGGCCAACCCAGGGTGGAGAACGTCCACAGGCCCGAGCTGAACCAGGTGTCCAGTACGTCGTTGTCCTGTTGCAGCGCGATGTCGGCGCCGAGGTTGTGCTTGGCACGCACTTCGGCTTCGTCGCGGCCTACATAGACCTTGCCCGACTCGTCATACCAGGCCGGAATACGATGGCCCCACCACAGCTGACGGCTGATGCACCAATCCTGGATGTCGCGCATCCATGAGAAGTACATGTTTTCGTACTGTTTAGGCACGAACTGGATGCGGCCATCTTCCACGGCGGCGATGGCAGGCTCTGCCAGCGGCTTGGTGGACACGTACCATTGGTCGGTCAGCCACGGTTCGATCACGGTGCCGGAGCGGTCGCCCTTCGGTACTTTCAGGCCGTGGTCGTCGACGCTGACCAGCAAGCCGGCGGCGTCGAAGGCGGCAACGATCTGCTTGCGCGCTTCAAAACGGTCCAGGCCGGCATATTCGGCCGGAATCTTGCCGTCGATGCTGTCGTTCAACGAGCCGTCCAGGTTGAATACCTGGCAGGCCGGCAATACGGCGGCATTCTTGTCGAAGATGTTCAGCAGCGGCAGGTTGTGGCGCTTGCCGACTTCATAGTCGTTGAAATCGTGGGCCGGGGTGATTTTCACGCAGCCGGTGCCGAATTCAGGATCGCAATAGTCGTCCGCAATGATCGGGATGCGGCGGCCAACCAACGGCAGTTCGACGAACTTGCCGATCAGCGCCTGGTAGCGCTCGTCGTTCGGGTTAACGGCCACGGCGGCATCGCCGAGCATGGTTTCCGGACGAGTGGTGGCGACGATCAGGTAGTCGTTGCCTTCAGCTGTCTTGGCGCCATCGGCCAGCGGGTACTTGAGGTTCCACAGGAAGCCTTTCTCGTCGTGGTTTTCCACTTCAAGGTCGGAAATGGCCGTGTGCAACTTGGTGTCCCAGTTGACCAGGCGCTTGCCGCGGTAGATCAGGCCGTCTTCGTGCAGGCGCACGAAGGCTTCCTTCACGGCTTCCGACAGGCCGTCGTCCATGGTGAAGCGCTCGCGGCTCCAATCCACGGAGGAGCCCAGGCGACGGATCTGACGGCTGATATTGCCGCCGGACTGATCTTTCCATTCCCAGACTTTCTCCAGGAATTTCTCGCGGCCCAGGTCGTGACGGTTCTGGCCGGTGGCTTCCAGTTGGCGTTCCACCAGCATCTGCGTGGCGATACCAGCGTGGTCGGTGCCCGGCTGCCACAGGGTGTCGCGACCCTGCATACGGCGGAAACGGATCAACGCATCCATGATCGCATTGTTGAAGCCATGGCCCATGTGCAGGCTGCCAGTGACGTTCGGTGGCGGGATCATGATGGTGTACGAGTCGCCCGCACCTTGTGGGGCGAAATAGTTCTCGGACTCCCAGGTGTTGTACCAGGAAGTTTCGATAGCGTGGGGCTGGTAGGTCTTATCCATGCGCGGCGGGACCCTAGTTGGCATTTATTCAGGAAAGCCGGCAAGTATAACGGGGGAGGACGAGGAGGGCGAGTTGAAGACGGACTTAAGGCTGATGCAAAACTAATGTGGGAGGGGGCTTGCTCCCGATTGCTGAGTGTCAGCCACCGAATCATCGGCTGATACAACGCTATCGGGAGCAAGCCCCCTCCCACAGGAAATATCAGTGTCGTTTAGGACTGGTACTGGCTGAGCAACCGCTCCATCCGCGCATCCATCCGACGCTTGATCTCGGCTTCAATATGCGGCGCAAAGTCGTCAATCACATCCTGCATGATCAATTGCGCGGCGGCGCGCAGTTCATTGTCCAAGTGCAGGAGCAGGGCATCGGGGGCTTTTTCTGCGG
Source organism: Pseudomonas sp. GZJR-8 (assembly GCF_002916705.1). Classification (NCBI taxonomy): domain Bacteria; kingdom Pseudomonadati; phylum Pseudomonadota; class Gammaproteobacteria; order Pseudomonadales; family Pseudomonadaceae; genus Pseudomonas; species Pseudomonas sp. GZJR-8. The sequence goes on from NZ_JXSI01000001.1 coordinate 99,101, forward strand.
CGGGAGCGGGTTCTGCAACCACAGGTTCCGGCGCGGCAGGCTTGCCGCTGACCATGTCGAACAGCAGCGGGATCTGTACCTCGCCATCGGCCGTTTCGGTCAGCAGCGGCGGTTGCAGGTTGTCATCACCCAGCAACTGACGGATCGACTCCAGGTCGTCCAGCAGGTGGTCGTCTTTTTTCAGCGGGTTGGGAGTGTCCATCGTGTGCTCTAAAGTCGTTGTAGCCGATGATCCTGCAGAGAATAGCCCTGTTCGCGATAGAAACGGAAACTCTCCCGCGCGGCCTGACGAATAGCCGGGTCTTCCACCACCACTTCCGCCACGCGGGCAAAAGCCTTGGCAAAGGCCGGTACTTTCAGGTCCAGGTTGACCAGCAGGTCATGGTGATCGCCGCAACTGTCGCCCACACCCAGGACTACCAGGCTTTCAGGTTCGGATTCGGCGGGGCCGTGGGGCACGAAGCTTTCGCCCTTGAAGCGCCACAGGCGGGCATCCAGCTCATCGCGTTGGGCGGCATCGCTGCAATGCAGGTAGATGCGGTGGCCCATGCGCCAGGCTTTTTCGGTGAGCTTGCAGGCAAAGTCCAGGCGCGCGAGGGGATCGGCGCTGGGCAATATATAGAAGTCGACTTGGGTCATTGCGGTTCCTGAGACCGGGGCGGCGGGATGGTCGCCCCGGCATCTTCAGTTTCAGGCCTTGGCGCGATCCAGCAGGTATTGGGTCAACAGTGGCACCGGACGGCCGGTTGCGCCCTTGTCCTTGCCGCCGCTGGTCCAGGCGGTGCCGGCGATGTCCAGGTGGGCCCAGTTGAAGTTCTTGGCAAAGCGCGACAGGAAGCAGGCCGCCGTAATAGTGCCGGCTTTCGGGCCACCGATGTTGGCGATGTCGGCGAACGGACTGTCCAGTTGTTCCTGGTACTCATCGAACAGCGGCAGTTGCCAGGCGCGGTCGTCGGCAGCCTTGCCGGCGCTGAGCAGTTGCTCGATCAGTTCGTCGTTGTTGCCCAGCAGGCCCGAGGTGTGCGAGCCCAAGGCAACGATGCACGCGCCGGTCAGGGTGGCGATGTCGATCACGGCCTGGGGCTTGAAGCGCTCGGCGTAGGTCAGGGCGTCGCACAGCACCAGGCGGCCTTCGGCGTCGGTGTTGAGGATTTCCACGGTCTGGCCGCTCATGGTCGTGACGATATCGCCCGGGCGGGCCGCGCCGCCGCTCGGCATGTTCTCGGCACAGGCCAGGATGCACACCAGGTTGATCGGCAGCTTGAGTTCCAGCACGGCACGAAGGGTACCGAACACGCTGGCCGCGCCGCCCATGTCGTATTTCATCTCATCCATGCCCGCGCCCGGCTTGAGGCTGATGCCGCCGGTGTCGAAGGTGATGCCTTTACCCACCAGGGCGTAGGGCTTCTCGGATTTCTTGCCGCCGTTGTATTGCATCACGATCAGGCGTGGCGGCTGGTCGCTGCCCTGGCCTACGGCATAGAACGAGCCCATGCCCAGGTCCTTGATCTTCTTTTCATCCAGCACTTCAACCTTCAAGCCCTTGAACTCTTTGCCCAATGCTTTGGCCTGTTCGCCCAGGAATGTCGGGTGGCAGATGTTCGGCGGCAGGTTGCCCAGGTCGCGGGTGAACGACATGCCGTTGGCGATGGCCTGGGCGTGGGTCACGGCGCGCTGAACTTCAGCCTGGGCAGCCTTGATGGTCAGCAGGGTGATTTTCTTCAGGGCGCGGGGTTCGGCCTTCTGGCTCTTGAACTGGTCGAAAATATAGCCGCCGTCCAGCAGCGACTCGGCCAGCAGGCGGGTCTTGCCGTAGCTGTCACGGCCCTTGATCACGATTTCGTCGAGGGCCAGTGCCGCATCGCTGCCGCCCAGGCCCTTGAGGGTGGTAAGGATGCCGCTGATGATCTTGCGCAATGGACGGTCGCCCAGTTCGGCGTCCTTGCCCACGCCCACCAGCAATACGCGCTCGGCCTTGAGGTTGGGCAGGCTCTGCAGCAGCAGGCTCTGGCCGACTTTGCCGGCCAGGTCGCCGCGCTTGAGGATCGCGCTGATCGCGCCGCCGCTCAGTTCGTCCAGTTGCTTGGCGGCGACGCCGAGTGTGCGGCCTTCGCCGACAGCGACCACGAGGGTGGCGGTTTTCAACGTTTCGGGGCTAACGCTTTTTACAACCAATTCCATGTTCGGGTCCCTTATCAAGGTCTGTGAGCCTGGAGTTTGTACTCAGGCTTGAAGCTCGGCAGCTTGGTAAACCGCCAGCGGACAAAGGCCGCAGTTTGAACCTCGCCGGCGGAGCCTGACAACCCTTGGCGCACGCTTTGTGCGTGCGCATGAGTAAGCTCCGTGACAGGCGCGGTCAATCACAGGATAATGCGCCATCTTTTTAGCCGATCCGTGATAAACGGGTCGTCTCGGTATGCTTGCTTGTTTGGCCGCCTTAGCCTGACAACCCTGGAGTGTCTGGTTTGATCGTCTTCCGTTATCTGTCCCGCGAAGTCCTGTTGACCCTGAGTGCCGTGAGTGCGGTGTTGCTGGTCATCATCATGAGTGGTCGTTTCGTCAAGTTCCTGGCTCAAGCCGCCGCAGGCGCCCTGGATCCGGGGTCGTTGTTCTTGATCATGGGCTACCGGATGCCCGGGATGCTGCAGCTGATCCTGCCCCTTGGCCTGTTTCTCGGCATATTGTTGGCCTATGGCCGCTTGTACCTTGAGAGTGAAATGACCGTGCTGTCGGCCACCGGCATGAGCCAGCAACGTTTGCTGGCCATGACCATGGTGCCGGCCGCCGGCGTTGCCCTGGTGGTGGCCTGGTTGAGCATGAGCCTGGCGCCCCAGGGCGCCATGCAGTTCCAGCTGCTGTTGAACAAGCAGGATGCGATGACCGAGTTCGATACCCTCGAGCCCGGGCGCTTCCAGGCGCTCAGTGACGGTTCGCGGGTCACCTATACCGAAACCATGACCGATGACCGCTCCAACCTCGGTGGCGTGTTCATTTCCCAGAAAAACCTCGGCCAGAACCAGAAAGACCGTGGCATTACTATTCTGGTGGCCGATAGCGGGCGCCAGGAAATACGCCCCGACGGCAACCGCTACCTGATCCTGGAAAATGGCTACCGCTACGACGGCAGCCCTGGTCTGGCGGACTACCGGGCGATCAAGTACGACACTTATGGCGTCATGCTGCCCAAGCCTGAGATCAGCGGCGAGGTCACCGACCGCGACGCACTGCCGACTGCATCGCTGTTCGGCAGCCAGGAACTGCGCTCCATTGCCGAGCTGCAATGGCGTTTGTCCTTGCCGCTGCTGGTGTTTATCGTAACCTTGATGGCCGTGCCGCTGTCGCGCGTCAACCCGCGCCAGGGGCGTTTCCTCAAGCTGCTGCCGGCGATCCTGCTGTACATGGCCTACCTGACCATCCTGATTTCCGCCCGTGGCTCCCTCGAGAAAGGCAAGTTGCCGCCAGCCCTTGGCCTGTGGTGGGTGCACGGGGTTTTCCTGTTGATCGGCCTGGGGCTGCTCTATTGGGAACCTATCCGTTTGAAAATGAAGAGCCGTCGTGGCCTGAAGGAGTTGGCCCGTGGCTAAGCTTGATCGCTACATTGGCAGCAGCGTACTGATCGCCATCCTGGCGGTACTGGGCATCATTCTTGGCCTGGCCTTGCTGTTCGCCTTCATTGATGAAGTGGGCAACGTCACCGACACCTACACGGTCACGGATGTACTGAGCTACGTGGCACTGACTGCGCCGCGCCGCCTCTACGACATGATGCCGATGGCGGCGCTGATCGGTTGCCTGATCGGCCTGGGCACCCTGGCCAGCAACAGCGAGCTGACCATCATGCGCGCCGCCGGCGTTTCCATTGGTCGTATCGTCTGGGCGGTGATGAAGCCGATGCTGCTGCTGATGGCGTGCAGCGTGCTGATCGGTGAATACGTCGCGCCCCCGGCCGAAGCCACCGCCCAGGCCAATCGCGCCCTGGCCCAGGGCTCGGGCGATGCGCAAAGCGCCAAGCACGGCCTGTGGCACCGCCAGGGTGATGAGTTCATCCACATCAACGCCGTGCAGCCAGGCGGCCTGTTGATCGGTGTCACGCGCTATACCTTCGATAAAGAGCGGCACATGCTGTCCTCCAGCTTCGCCAAGCGCGCGCAATACAATGCCGAGCAATGGCAACTGAGCGACGTCACCACCACCTACTTCCGCAATGTGGGCCAGGGCACCAAGGCCAGCACTGAAGTGGTCAATGCACCGACCGAGCAGTGGGATATCGCCCTGAAGCCGGAACTGCTCAACACCGTGGTGATGGTCCCCGAAGCGCTGCCGATCTCGGGGTTGTGGAGCTACATCCATTACCTCAAGGACCAGGGCCTGAACAACGGCCGCTACTGGCTGGCGTTCTGGGTGAAAGTCCTGCAGCCGGTGGTAACCGCCGCGTTGGTGTTGATGGCGATCTCCTTCATCTTCGGGCCGTTGCGCTCCGTAACCCTGGGCCAGCGGGTATTTACCGGCGTGCTGGTGGGCTTTACCTTCCGCATCGCCCAGGATCTGCTCGGGCCGTCGAGCCTGGTGTTCGGTTTCTCGCCGCTGTTTGCGGTGCTGGTGCCGACGGCCATCTGCGCCGTGGCCGGGTTCTGGCTGCTGCGTCGGGCCGGTTGAAGCTGCGCTTATGCACAAAAAATGCCCCGCTCTCGTGAGTGGGGCATTTTTGTTCTGGTCAGCAAAGATGACGTCTGGCCTGAGCATCAGGTACAATTCCCGGCTATTTTTCAGCGGGCAATCTGCCTGCAGCCTTTTTGAGTGTTGATCCGTGAGTGATTTGAGTCATATCCGCAATTTCTCCATCATCGCCCACATTGACCATGGCAAGTCGACGCTGGCCGATCGATTCATCCAGATGTGCGGCGGCCTTGCCGAGCGTGAAATGGAAGCCCAGGTACTGGACTCCATGGACCTCGAACGCGAACGCGGGATCACCATCAAGGCCCACAGCGTTACTCTGTATTACAAGGCCAAAGACGGCATCACCTACCAGCTGAACTTCATTGACACCCCGGGCCACGTCGACTTCACCTATGAAGTCAGCCGTTCGCTTGCGGCCTGTGAAGGTGCCTTGCTGGTAGTCGACGCCGGCCAGGGCGTCGAGGCGCAGTCGGTTGCCAACTGCTACACCGCGATCGAGCAGGGCCTGGAAGTCATGCCCGTGCTCAACAAGATCGACCTGCCCCAGGCCGAGCCTGAGCGTGTCAAGGAAGAGATCGAGAAGATCATCGGCATCGACGCCACCGACGCCGTCACCTGCAGCGCCAAGACCGGCCTGGGTGTCGACGAAGTACTCGAGCGCCTGGTGCACACCATTCCCGCGCCGACCGGCAACTACGAAGATCCGCTGCAAGCGTTGATCATTGACTCCTGGTTCGACAACTACCTGGGCGTTGTCTCCCTGGTCCGCGTGCGCCATGGCCGTGTGAAGAAGGGCGACAAGATCCTGGTCAAGTCCACCGGCAAGATCCACCTGGTGGACAGCGTCGGTGTATTCAACCCCAAGCACACCGCCACCACTGATCTGAAAGCCGGTGAAGTAGGCTTCATCATCGCCGGTATCAAGGACATCCACGGTGCACCGGTGGGTGACACCCTGACCCTGAGCTCCACGCCCGACGTCGACGTACTGCCCGGCTTCAAGCGTATCCAGCCACAGGTCTACGCCGGCCTGTTCCCGGTCAGCTCCGACGACTTCGAGGATTTTCGCGAAGCGCTGCAAAAGCTGACCCTCAACGACTCGTCGTTGCAGTACACCCCGGAAAGCTCCGACGCCCTGGGCTTCGGCTTCCGCTGCGGGTTTCTGGGCATGCTGCACATGGAAATCATCCAGGAGCGTCTTGAGCGCGAGTACGACCTGGACCTGATCACCACGGCGCCGACCGTTATTTTCGAGCTGTTGCTCAAAACCGGTGAAACGATTTACGTCGACAACCCGTCCAAGCTTCCGGATCTGTCGGCCATCGAAGACATGCGTGAGCCAATCGTGCGGGCCAATATCCTGGTCCCGCAGGAGCACCTGGGCAACGTCATCACCCTGTGTATCGAGAAGCGTGGCGTACAGCGCGACATGCTGTTCCTCGGTACCCAGGTGCAAGTGACCTACGATATGCCGATGAACGAAGTGGTCCTGGACTTCTTCGACCGTCTCAAATCCACCAGTCGCGGCTATGCTTCGCTGGATTACCATTTCGATCGTTACCAATCGGCTAATCTGGTGAAACTGGATGTGCTGATCAACGGCGACAAGGTAGATGCCTTGGCACTGATCGTGCACAAGGACAACGCGCACTACAAAGGTCGCCAACTGACCGAGAAGATGAAAGAACTGATTCCGCGCCAGATGTTCGACGTTGCGATCCAGGCCGCCATTGGCGGGCAGATCATTGCACGGACTTCCGTCAAGGCTCTCAGAAAGAACGTACTGGCCAAATGCTACGGCGGTGACGTAAGCCGTAAGCGCAAGCTGCTTGAGAAGCAAAAGGCCGGTAAAAAACGCATGAAGCAAGTAGGTAACGTGGAAGTTCCACAAGAAGCCTTCCTTGCGGTGCTCAGGTTGGATAGTTAGGTCCTATGTCACTAAATTTCCCGCTGTTGCTGGTTATCGCCGTCGCCGTTTGCGGCCTCCTGGCGTTGCTCGATCTGGTGTTCTTCGCCCCGCGTCGGCGGTCGGCCATTGCTTCCTATCAGGGCAGCGTCAGCCAGCCCGATGCGGTGGTGATCGAGAAGCTGAACAAAGAGCCCTTGCTGGTTGAATACGGCAAGTCGTTCTTCCCGGTGTTGTTCATCGTGCTGGTGCTGCGTTCGTTCCTGGTGGAGCCGTTCCAGATCCCTTCCGGGTCGATGAAGCCGACCCTGGACGTGGGCGACTTTATCCTGGTGAACAAGTTTTCCTACGGGATCCGCTTGCCGGTGATCGACAAGAAAGTCATCGAGGTTGGTGACCCGCAGCGCGGCGATGTGATGGTATTCCGCTACCCGAGCGACCCTAACGTCAACTACATCAAGCGTGTAGTCGGCCTGCCGGGCGACGTGGTGCGCTACACCAGCGACAAGCGCCTGTTCATCAACGGTGAATCGGTGGCCGAGAAGCTGCTGGGCGCCGAGCCGAACACCCTGGGCAGCGCCGAGCTGTACCAGGAAAAACTCGGTGCGGTAGAGCACGAGATCCGCAAGGAAATGAGCCGCTACCGCGCAATGCCTGATGGCCAGTGGAAAGTACCCGCCGGGCACTACTTCATGATGGGCGACAACCGCGACAACTCCAATGACAGCCGTTACTGGGATGACCCCAATATTCCCAAGGACCTGCTGGGCATGGTGCCCGACGAGAACATCGTCGGCAAAGCCTTCGCGGTCTGGATGAGTTGGCCGGAACCCAAGCTCAGCCACCTGCCGAACTTCTCGCGGGTCGGGCTGATCAAGTAATACAGGCGGCGCTGTGAACACAGCGCCGAATGCTTTTCTGGGGTTTGGACAATTAATCGTCCGGCCCCATGCAGCACCAATCAGGATGTGAATTTGAACACTGCGTCAATCGTCGATGGCCGCCGGTGCCACCAACTAGATATGGATAAACCGTGACCGTTTCTCTAAGTCGTCTCGAGCGCCAGCTCGGCTACACCTTCAAGGACCCCGAATTGATGGTCCTTGCCCTCACACACCGCAGCTTTGCAGGGCGCAATAACGAGCGCCTGGAATTCCTCGGTGATGCCATCCTCAATTTTGCCGCCGGTGAGGCGCTGTTCGAGCGTTTTCCTCAAGCGCGCGAAGGCCAGCTTTCGCGCCTGCGGGCGCGCCTTGTGAAAGGCGAGACCCTGGCCGTGCTGGCCCGAGGTTTCGGCCTGGGCGAGTACCTGCGGTTGGGGTCCGGTGAGTTGAAAAGCGGCGGTTTCCGTCGCGAATCGATTCTGGCCGATGCCCTGGAAGCCTTGATCGGCGCGATCTACCTCGATGCAGGGATGGAGACGGCCAAGGAGCGCGTGGTCGCCTGGCTGGCTTCTGAAATCGAAAGCCTGACGCTGGTCGACACCAACAAAGATCCCAAGACCCGCCTGCAGGAATACCTGCAGTCCCGCGGTTGCGAACTGCCACGCTACGAAGTGGTGGATATCCAGGGTGAGCCCCATTGCCGCGTGTTCTTCGTGGAGTGTGAAATCACCTTATTGAACGAAAAAAGCCGAGGTCAGGGTGTGAGCCGTCGCATTGCCGAACAGGTAGCGGCCGCTGCAGCACTGATTGCCCTGGGCGTGGAGAATGGCCATGACTGATTCAACCGCAACACGCTGTGGCTATGTTGCCATCGTCGGCCGCCCGAACGTGGGCAAGTCCACGCTGCTCAACCACATCCTCGGCCAGAAGCTCGCGATCACTTCGCGCAAGCCCCAGACCACTCGCCACAACATGCTGGGCATCAAGACTGAAGGCAACGTGCAAGCGGTGTATGTCGATACCCCGGGCATGCACAAAGGCGGTGAGAAAGCCCTGAACCGCTACATGAACAAGACCGCTTCGGCGGCGTTGAAAGACGTCGACGTGGTGATCTTCGTGGTCGACCGCACCAAGTGGACCGACGAAGACCAGATGGTTCTCGAGCGTGTGCAGTACGTCACCGGCCCCTTGATCGTCGCGTTGAACAAGACCGACCGCATCGAAGACAAAGCCGAGCTGATGCCGCACCTGACCTGGTTGCAGGAACAACTGCCGAACGCCCAGATCATGCCGATCTCGGCCCAGCACGGGCACAACCTCGAAGCCCTGGAGCGCGTGATCGCCGGTTACCTGCCGGAAAACGAGCATTTCTTCCCGGAAGACCAGATCACCGACCGCAGCAGCCGCTTCCTCGCCGCCGAGCTGGTACGCGAGAAAATCATGCGCCAGATGGGTGCCGAGCTGCCGTACCAGATCACCGTCGAGATCGAAGAGTTCAAGCAGCAGGGCAAGACCTTGCATATCCATGCGCTGATCCTCGTCGAGCGTGACGGCCAGAAGAAAATCATCATTGGCGACAAAGGCGAGCGCATCAAGCGCATCGGCACCGAAGCGCGCAAGGACATGGAGCTGCTGTTCGACTCCAAGATCATGCTTAACCTGTGGGTGAAGGTTAAGGGTGGCTGGTCAGATGATGAGCGTGCGTTGCGCTCACTGGGCTATGGCGACCTTTAAGAACACCGCAGGTCTGAAAAAATGTGGGAGGGGGCTTGCTCCCGATAGCGGAGGGTCAGTCACTTATTTGTTTAACTGACCCACCGCCATCGGGAGCAAGCCCCCTCCCACATTAGGTTGTGTGGTTTTAAAAATTGCATTCCAGCAGTGAGTTCCCATGTCTCAATCCCCACCTCCCAGCCAACTCGCCTACGTGCTGCACAGCCGCGCCTACCGCGAGACCAGCGCGCTGGTGGACTTCCTCACGCCTCAAGGCCGCCTGCGTGCGGTGCTGCGCAGCGCACGGGGCAAGGCAGGTACGTTGGCGCGGCCCTTCGTGGCCCTGGATGTGGAGTTTCGCGGTAAGGGCGAGTTGAAAAACGTCGGCCGCCTGGAAAGCGTCGGCACCTCTGCCTGGCTTAACGGCGATGCACTGTTCAGCGGCCTTTACCTCAATGAACTGCTGATCCGGCTGTTACCCGCCGAAGACCCGCACCCGGCAGTCTTCGATCACTACGCCGCGACGCTGCTGGCCCTGGCTGAAGGGCGCCCCCTGGAACCGCTGCTGCGCGCCTTCGAATGGCGCTTGCTCGACGACCTGGGCTATGGCTTTGAATTGCACAACGACCTGCACGGCGATCCCGTCGCCGCCGACGGCATGTACCGCCTGCAAGTGGATGCGGGCCTTGAGCGCGTGTACCTGTTGCAGCCGGGGCTGTTCCAGGGCAGCGAACTGCTGGCCATGAGCGACGCGGACTGGAGCGCGCCGGGCGCCTTGTCCGCCGCCAAGCGCCTGATGCGCCAGGCCCTTGCCGTGCACCTGGGCGGGCGACCGCTGGTCAGTCGCGAGTTGTTTCGAAAGCCCTGACATCCCCGTGTATGCTGTGCACCGATTCTTTCCCTTTTCAGGAGCGCTTCCGTGACCACCAGCAATCGCATTCTTCTTGGCGTCAACATCGACCACGTCGCCACCCTGCGCCAGGCCCGGGGCACCCGTTACCCTGACCCGGTCAAGGCCGCGCTGGACGCCGAAGAAGCGGGCGCCGACGGCATTACCGTGCACCTGCGCGAAGACCGCCGCCACATCCAGGAGCGTGATGTGCTGCTGCTCAAGGACGTGCTGCAAACGCGCATGAACTTCGAAATGGGCGTCACCGAAGAAATGATGGCGTTTGCCGAGCGCATTCGCCCGGCGCATATCTGCCTGGTGCCCGAAACCCGCCAGGAGCTGACCACCGAGGGCGGCCTCGACGTCGCTGGCCAGGAAGCGCGGATCAAGGCCGCGGTGGAGCGCCTGTCGAAGATCGGCAGTGAAGTCTCGTTGTTCATTGACGCCGACGAGCGCCAGATCGAAGCCTCGCGCCGGGTCGGTGCCCCGGCCATCGAATTGCACACTGGCCGTTACGCCGACGCCACCACCCCGACCGAAGTGGCCGACGAGCTGCAACGCATCATCGACGGCGTGAACTGCGGGCTCAACGAAGGCTTGATCGTCAATGCCGGCCATGGGTTGCACTACCACAACGTCGAAGCTGTGGCGGCGATCAAGGGCATCAACGAGCTGAACATCGGCCATGCACTGGTGGCCCATGCGCTGTTCGTCGGTTTCAAGGGTGCGGTTGCCGAGATGAAAGCCTTGATTCTGGCGGCTGCCAGGACCTGAGCAAACACAATATAAGCCACAATGAAGTTCACAATGTGGGAGGGGGCTTGCTCCCGATAGCAGTGTGTCAGTCAGCATGTTTTTAGCTGACCCACCGCCATCGGGAGCAAGCCCCCTCCCACATGTTGATCTTTATCGACATCCACAATTGCGCCATGCGGCAATGCGAAGCCTTACTGTTTAGGCGACGCAGGTGTATCGTATCTGCCCTTTGCGGGCCTTGGCCTGCGGCAGATACGTGAGGTTGCTGTGTCCCAATCGTTTTCCCGTCGACAGATCCTCGGTGGCCTTGCCGGCCTGGCAGTCGTCGGTGTGGGCGCCGGTGGCGCCTATCGTTACTGGCTGGGCAAGGTCGCCGATGCCAACGCAGGAAGCGACTACCAACTGATTGCCGCGCCCCTGGACGTGGAACTGGTACCGGGGCACAAGACCCAAGCCTGGGCATTCGGCTCTTCGGCGCCTGGCACCGAGTTGCGCGTGCGCCAGGGCGAATGGCTGCGGGTACGTTTCATCAATCACCTGCCGGTCGCCACTACCATCCACTGGCACGGCATCCGCCTGCCGCTGGAAATGGACGGCGTGCCCTACGTTTCGCAATTGCCGGTGCTGCCTGGGGAATATTTCGACTACCAATTTCGCGTGCCCGATGCCGGCAGTTACTGGTATCACCCCCACGTAAGCAGCAGCGAAGAACTTGGCCGTGGCCTGGTCGGCCCATTGATTGTGGAAGAGCGCGAACCCACCGGTTTCAAATACGAACGTACCTTGAGCCTGAAGAACTGGCACATCGACGAAGAAGGTGCGTTTGTCGAGTTCAGTATCCCCCGTGAAGCGGCGCGGGGCGGCACTGCAGGGCGCCTCTCCACCATCAACGGCGTGCCCCAGGCGGTCATCGACCTGCCCGCTGGGCAAATCACTCGCGTGCGCTTGCTCAACCTCGACAACGCCCTGACCTATCGCCTCAACATCCCCGGCGTCGAAGCGCAGATCTACGCGTTGGACGGCAACCCCATCGAGCCGCGCCCGCTGGGCAAGGAATACTGGCTGGGCCCAGGGATGCGCATCTGCCTGGCAATCAAGGCCCCGCCGGCGGGTGAAGAATTGTCGATCCGCAACGGCCCGGTGCGCCTGGGCACCTTCCGTTCGGTGACCAACACCGATGCGCCTACCCAGTGGCCACCGGCATTGCCGGCCAACCCGGTTGCCGAGCCGGACCTGGCCAATGCCGAGAAACTCAACTTCAATTTCGAATGGGTCGGTTCGGTGTCGGTCAATGTCGAAAACGGTAAGCCACCCAGCCTATGGCAGATCAACGGCCAGGCCTGGGACATCACCGACAAGACCTGTGCCGACCGCCCGATTGCCAGGCTTGAAAAGGGCAAGAGCTACATCTTTGAATTGAAGAACATGACCCAGTACCAGCACCCGATCCACCTGCATGGCATGAGCTTCAAGGTGATTGCGTCGAACCGCCACAAGGTCATCCCGTATTTCACCGACACCTACCTGCTGGGCAAGAACGAACGCGCCCGTGTGGCGCTGGTGGCGGATAACCCGGGAGTGTGGATGTTCCATTGCCACGTGATCGACCATATGGAAACCGGCCTGATGGCCGCTATCGAGGTGGCGTGATGCGCCAGATTCGCCCCGGCGCGATTATCGACCGCAGCCGCGACCAGGACTTTATGCGCGAAGCCCTCGCCCTGGCCGCCCAAGGCGCCGCACTGGGCGAAGTGCCGGTGGGCGCGGTGCTGGTGCAGGATGGTGCAATCATCGGCCGCGGTTTCAATTGCCCGATCAGCGGCAACGACCCCAGCGCCCATGCCGAAATGGTCGCGATCCGCGCCGCTGCGCAAGCCATCAGCAACTATCGCCTGGTGGGCAGCACGCTGTATGTGACCCTGGAACCGTGCAGCATGTGCGCCGGGTTGATCGTGCATTCACGCATCGCAAGGGTGGTGTATGGCGCACTGGAGCCCAAGGCCGGGATTGTGCAGAGCCAGGGGCAGTTTTTTACCCAGGGCTTTCTCAACCATAAGGTACTGTTTGAAGGCGGCGTGCTGGCCGAGGAGTGCGGCACGGTGTTGAGCGAGTTCTTCAAGGCTCGCCGAGCTAAACCACCACTCTAAAGAACACTGAGAACAAAAAATGTGGGAGGGGGCTTGCTCCCGATAGCAGAGTGTCAGCCACCACATTTATGGCTGATACACCGCTATCGGGAGCAAGCCCCCTCCCACATTTGGCCCTGTGTTTCTTCAGGGAGATCGGGGTTACTTTTTGGCGATGATCACCGCCCGCATCGGCGCCGGCAGCCCTTCGATGGTCTTGCTGTGATCTTCGGGGTCGAGGAAGTCACTGAGCGACTGATATTTCATCCACTCTGTTCCACGCTGTTCCTCAACCGTGGTCACGCTCACATCCACGCACCTCACCTCACTGAACCCGGCACGGCGCAGCCACAACATCAACGCCGGCACCGAGGGCAGGAACCACACGTTACGCATCTGTGCATAACGGTCTTCCGGCACCAGCACCTGCTGCTGATCGCCTTCCACCACCAGGGTTTCCAGGACCAGCTCGCCGCCCTTGACCAGGGTGTCTTTGAGCGCCAGCAAGTGCTCGATCGGCGAGCGGCGATGGTAGAACACGCCCATGGAGAACACCGTGTCGAAGCCTTCCAGGTTCGCCGGCAAGTCTTCGAACGGGAACGGCAGGTGCCAGGCTTTGGGCTCAGACAGATAACGTTGCACTGCCTGGAACTGGCAGAAGAACAGCCAGTTGGGGTCCACGCCAATCACACTGTCGGCGCCCGCGCCGAGCATTCGCCACATGTAGTAACCGTTGCCGCAGCCCACATCGAGGATGCGTTTGCCCTTCAAGTTCAAGTGCGGCGCAACCCGCGACCACTTCCAGTCCGAACGCCATTCGGTGTCCACATGCACGCCGAACAGGTGGAACGGGCCTTTGCGCCATGGGCTCAGCCCCATCAGTGCCGAGTGCATCCGGGCGCGGGTTTCGTCGTCGCAATCGGTGTCCAGCACCAGACCGTTCAACAGGTCGACTTCGTTGGGCTGGATCTTCGGCAGTGCGTCCAAAGCACTCTGCCAACGCTCGAGGTCGCCGTGACCTTTTTCCATCTTGCTGTCGAGCTGCGCTTGCAGGCCCTGGGCCCAAACGGCCAAAGGAGTGCCGACCAGATGGCGGGCGAGGGGGGATAAATCAATCATGGCAAGGCAATCAACGAGGCAAAGTTAAGACACTGGAACCACGGCACGACTTTCGAGAACCCGGCCGCCAGCAGGCGTTCGCGGTGTTCTTCGAGGCTGTCGGGTTTCATGACGTTTTCGATGGCGCTGCGCTTCTGGGCGATTTCCAGTTCGCTGTAGCCGTTGGCGCGTTTGAACGCGATATGCAGGTCGGTCAGCAGTGCGTGTTCTTCAACATCGTTAAAGCGCAGCTTTTCCGAAAGGATCAACGCCCCGCCCGGCAGCAGCGATTGGCGGATACGCCCGAGCAACGCCAAACGTTCGTCAGGGGCGATAAATTGCAGGGTGAAGTTCAGCGCTACCACCGATGCAGGCTCAAATTGCAACGCGAGAATATCGCCCTCGATCACCTCGACCGGCAGCAACTCCTGGAACATCGAGTCCTGGCCGTTGAGGTATTCGCGGCAACGTTCGACCATCGCCGCCGAGTTGTCCACCGCGATCACCCGGCAGCCATCGGTGCGCACATGGCGACGCAGGGCTTGGGTCACGGCACCCAGGGACGAGCCCAGGTCATACAGCACGCTACCCGGCTGGGCAAATTGCGCGGCCAGCACGCCGAGGTTCTCGACGATGGTCGGGTAGCCCGGTACCGAGCGTTTGATCATGTCCGGGAACACCCGCACCACATCCTCGTTAAAGGCGAAGTCCGGCACCTGGGGCAGGGGCTGGGCGAATAGGCGATCGGGTTCTTTGCTCACGGTTGTTCCGGCGACGAGGGGGAAAGGCCGGCATTTTAGCCAAGTTGGTCGTCGGATGCGCGGGTTGTCTGATGGAAAGCTGAGGCGGTGATGCCCCATTGCCCGAGCCAATAAGTGGCGATCAACAAATAGGGCGCCGCATCGAAGGCCAATACAAACCGGTTGATACCGATCAACGTATCGGAAAACACAAACGACACCGCACCCGCTGCCGCCAGCAGTGCCGAGCGTTGCGGTACCGCGCTGCCCAACCTTGCCAATGCACGCCAGAGCATGGCGCTGATCACCAGCGCGTAAACCACCACCGGTATCAGCAACTCGCCTAAACCGTGGGAGATCAGGATGCCCAGCAGGATCGCCCCGACAGCCAGGGCCAGCACCAGCGGTACTATTGCCAGGCGCCGACAGTCGCTGAAATAGGCTTTGAGGTAAGCCAGATGCGCAAACAGAAATGCGCCCAGGCCAAAGATAAACAGGTCCCCCGGCCAGGCGAGCAATACGTCGCCCACCACGGAAAAAATCAACCCCAGGCTGATCCAGCGTCGATAGTCGGTAGGCGGTGCGTCATGCAGCCAACCCAGCAGCGCCAGAACCGGCAGTGGCTTGACCAGCAGGCACAGCAGCGTCGCGTGAGTCGCCAGGCCGTAGATAAAAGTACCGGCGCCCATCAAGGCAAGGATCAGCCAGGGCATATCAGTTCACCGTAATGGCGCAGTCAAAGGTTTCGACAGGTTCGGCTTCCGGCTCCCAGGGTTGCTGGGAGGTCAGGCGCAAACGGCCTTGCCCTGGGGCGAATGCCTGGAAGCGCCAGGTCGATTGACCACCGCCGCCGATCACACCGGATTCGGCGCTGCTATAGACCTCGGGGCTCAATGCGCGCAGAACACCGCCAGCGGAGTCCTGGATGGCCCAGCGGTAGCCGGTGGTGGGATTGCTGGGCAAGGTGAGGATCAGGTTCTGATTGGTTTTAAGCTGGAGCGGGCAGGCGCTCTGGTTGTCCACGGTAACGTTTTGCTTCGGTGCACTGGCGCACGCGGCCAACAGGGCAAGGCTCAAGGGGAGAAGCAGGCGGGCAGCGGTCATGGAGGCTCCGTTTATACACGACGAAGGGCGAGCATAACCGAAGATGAGGCAGGGTGTGACAAGCAGGGTATGTGTCGCGGCCACTCACGCCATCGGGGGCAAGCCCCCTCCCACATTTGACCGCGTTGTCATTCACGACGCCGGTTCCCTGTGGGAGGGGGCTTGCCCCCGATGAGGCCGGTTCAGGCGCTAGAGCTCTATCAGAACAGCACCTTCGCCACATCCGCAAAGCGCCTGGCGAAGTGCACGGTCATGCCTTCCTTCAGGTACTCCGGCAACTCTTCAAAGCTGCCACGGTTGGGCTCCGGCAGGATCAGTTCGTGGATCTTCTGGCGCCGCGCTGCAATCACCTTTTCACGCACCCCGCCAATCGGCAGCACATGCCCGGTCAAGGTCAGTTCGCCGGTCATGGCCACGCCTTTCTTTGGCGGCTGGTTGCGTGCCAGCGACAGCAGCGCACTGGCCATGGTCACACCCGCACTTGGGCCGTCTTTCGGCGTGGCGCCTTCCGGCACGTGCAAGTGAACGAAGGCTTCGTCGAAGAACTTCGGATCACCGCCAAACGACTTCAGGTTCGAGCTGATGTAGCTGTAGGCGATTTCGGCGGATTCCTTCATCACTTCACCCAACTGCCCGGTGAGCTTGAAGCCGCGATTGAGCGTGTGGATACGCGTTGCTTCAATCGGCAATGTGGCGCCGCCCATGCTGGTCCAGGCCAGGCCGGTGATCACGCCGGTGCCGGACAGCACCTGCTCGTTACGGAATACCGGCATCCCCAGGGAGCTTTCCAGGTCCTTGTTGCCGATCTTGATCACGCTGTCGGGCTCATCCAGCAGCTTGACCACCGCCTTGCGCACCAGTTTGCCCAGTTGCTTCTCCAGCTGACGCACCCCGGCTTCCCGCGCATAACCGTCGATCAACGCACGCAGCGCGCCGTCGCTGATGGTCAGGCTGTTTTTCGCGACGCCGGCTTTTTCCAACTGTTTGGGCCACAGGTGGCGCTTGGCGATGGCGACTTTTTCTTCGGTGATATAGCCCGACAGGCGAATCACTTCCATGCGGTCCAGCAACGGGCCCGGAATCGAGTCCAGGGTGTTGGCAGTGCACACGAACAGCACTTTGGACAGGTCCAGGCGCAGGTCCAGGTAGTGGTCGAGGAATTCGACGTTCTGCTCCGGGTCCAGGGTTTCCAGCAGCGCCGATGCCGGGTCGCCCTGGAAGCTCTGGCCCATCTTGTCGATCTCGTCGAGCATGATCACCGGGTTCATGACTTCCACGTCTTTCAGTGCCTGCACCAGCTTGCCGGGCAGGGCGCCGATGTAGGTGCGGCGATGGCCCTTGATCTCGGCCTCATCGCGCATACCGCCGACGCTGAAACGGTAGAACGGTCGGCCCAGGGACTCGGCAATGGATTTGCCCACGCTGGTCTTGCCCACGCCCGGCGGGCCTACCAGCAGCACGATGGAACCGGCGACTTCGCCTTTATAGGCGCCCACCGCAAGGAATTCAAGGATGCGACTCTTGATGTCATCCAGGCCCGCATGGTGCTTGTCCAGCACCTTGCGCGCGTGTTTGAGGTCGAGCTTATCCGCGCCGTATACGCCCCACGGCACCGAGGTAGCCCAGTCCAGGTAGTTGCGCGTGACGGCGTATTCCGGCGAGCCCGTCTCAAGGATCGACAGTTTGTTCAATTCTTCATCAATGCGTTTTTTCGCCTGGGCCGGCAGCACCTTGCCTTCCAGGCGCTGCTCGAACTGCTCGACGTCCGCACTGCGGTCGTCCTTGGTGAGGCCCAGCTCTTGCTGGATGACCTTGAGCTGTTCCTTGAGGAAGAATTCGCGCTGGTGCTCGCCGATCTTGCGGTTCACTTCGGCAGACAGTTCTTTTTGCAGCCGCGCCACTTCGACCTCTTTGCGCAGCATCGGCAGCACTTTTTCCATGCGCTTGAGCATGGGTACGCAGTCCAGCACTTCCTGCAGCTCATTACCTGTCGCCGAGGTGAGGGCGGCGGCGAAGTCGGTGAGCGGCGACGGGTCGTTGGGGCTGAAGCGGTTGAGGTAGTTCTTCAACTCTTCGCTGTACAGCGGGTTGAGCGGCAGCAGTTCCTTGATCGCATTGATCAACGCCATGCCGTAGGCCTTGACCTCGTCGGTGGGCTCGCTGGGCTGATGCGGGTATTCGACCTCCACCAGGTACGGTGGGCGATGGTGCTTGAGCCAGGTCTTGATGCGCACACGGGTCAGGCCCTGGGCCACGAATTGCAGCTTGCCGTTCTCGCGGCTGGCGTGGTGCACCTTGACCAGGGTGCCGTACAGCGGCAGGGCCGAGGTGTCGAAGTGCCGTGGGTCTTCTGGCGGCGTGTCCATGAAAAACAGGGCAAGGGAGTGGTGGTCGGATTTGCTCACCAGCTCCAGGGTCTCGGCCCACGGCTCTTCATTGACGATCACCGGCAGCACTTGCGCCGGGAAAAACGGCCGGTTGTGGATCGGGATGATATAGACCTTGTCCGGCAGGTTCTGCCCAGGAAGCGCCAGGCCGGTGTTGGACGAGGAGGTTTCTGCGTTTTCGGGGTCGGCGTAATCGTTGAGGTCGTAATCAGGGACGTCTTGCTGGTCGCTCATGGGGCACCTGCATAAGGGAGTATGCAGGTTAGATGGGGCGGGGGAGCGGTGGTTTCAATGGTGGGGGTGAGATAGCAACATATTGCATGAAATTACCAAAATGACGCTGCCTCAGTGCCTTAGTCAATAATATGACGCTAACGGTGCCGTATTTATTGGGTTTACTTATGCCTTGTCCAAGCTAATCTAGCCTAAACAAAATTCTCTTTAAGGATGGACGTTTTTTTGACGCCAGCTCAGCAACCGGCAGGGATGCATATGAGAGACGCAACGCACCGCACAGAACGCCGAGCGCGGCCGGCGGGTGCGGCATTGCAGTGGCGTCACACCTTTCAAACCCGGATTGCCGGAGTACTGGCGCTGTTGTTGCTGGTGGTCGTGGCGGCCACGTATTTCGCCGTCAAGGCCGCTACTACCCGCGCCGTGGAGAACCAGGCCCAGGTGCAGTTGGACACAGGGCGGCAGGTGTTCGAGCGCTTGTTGGACCTGCGCGGCCGCCGCCTGCAATATGGGTTGGACTGGCTCACCATCGATGGCCCGTTCAAGCAGGCCGTGGCCGGTGGCGCAACTGTGCCGATCCTGGAGGCCCTGGGACGCCACGGTACGGGGGTCAATTCCAGCGAAGTGTTCGTGTTGGGCCTGGATGACAGGGTCATGGTCAGTACCTTGCTGGCGATGACGCAAGGGGAGGCGTTCCCTTATGCCAATGCATTGCGCAGCGCGCGCCGCAGCGGCCAGCAAATGCTGATCGTCGCCATGGCTGGGCGCCCCTACTTGCTGGTGCAGAAGGAAGTCCTTGAACCCGCGCCCATCGCCCGAGTGATCATGGGCTTTCCCATGGATACGCAATTTGCCCATGAGTTGCGCTCCATGAGCAACCTTGAGGTGTCGTTTCTCAGCGTACAAGGCGGCCATGTCGGCCAGCTCTTCACGACCCAGCCGGGCAGTTTGCGCCCGAGCGTTATCGACCTGCTGCTGGGTACGTCAATCGATCCGCAGGCGCGGGTCCAAGGGTTCCATGGCCAGCGCGTGCTCAGCCAGGTGTTGCCCTTGGCCAATAGCGGCGAAGGCGATGAAGTGCGCGTGTTGCTGCAAAGCCCGCTGGACCACGCCCTGGAATCCTTCGCACCGCTGGACCGGCAGTTTCTGGTGATTGCCGTGGCGGTGCTGTTGGTCTCGCTGGGGGCGGCGTTATTTCTTGCGCGGCGTGTATCACGCCCGCTCAATGCATTGGTGCGGGCCGCTGAGCGGATCGGCGCCGGTGACTACCACACGCCGGTGCGGGTGCGCAGCCACGATGAGTTCGGCCTCTTGGCCCGCGCTTTCAATGCCATGCAAAGCGGCATCGCCGTGCGCGAACGACAGTTGGCCCATAACGCTTTGCATGATGCGCTCACCGGCCTGCCCAATCGCGCCCTGGCCATGGAGCGTCTGGGCAGTGCGATCAGTGCGCGGCGGCCGGTGGTGTTGCTGTACCTGGGGATTGAAAACTATCGGGTCATCAACGAAGGCTTCGGCCCCCAGGGTGTGGAAGAAATGTTGTGCGAAGCCAGCCGCTGCCTGTCCATGAGTCTGCTGGCCAGCGACACCGCCGCGCGCATTGCCGGCAGTGAGTTTCTGCTGTTGCTGGAAAACACCGAAATCGACTCCGCCGTCGCCCGTGCCGACCGCGTGTACGGGCTGCTGACCGAACCCCAGCGCATCGGTAACGATGAAGTGCGTCATGAAGTGAGCATCGGTATTGCCGCGTATCCCGCAGACGGTCAGCAGGTCGAGGAACTGATCAACCGCGCCGCCATCGCTCGGCATGACGCGGCCACCATGCCGGGGCATTTGCAGATCTACCAGCCTGATCGCGACCTCGCTCACCAACGCCAGATTACCCTGATCCGCGATCTGCGCCGGGCGGTGGTCGAAGGCGAGTTGTTCCTGTGCTATCAGCCCAAGCTTGACCTCAAGCACGGCCATGTGGGCCAGGCGGAAGCCTTGTTGCGTTGGCAACACCCGACCCTTGGGCAAGTGTCGCCCACAGAATTCATTCCCCTGGCCGAACGCACCGGCAGCATGGGGCCCCTGACCTTATGGGTGATTGAAGAGGCCATCCGCCAGATTGCCGAATGGGCGCTGCGTGGCCTGGTGATTCAACTGTCGGTGAATATCTCGGTGAACGACCTGGTCGATGACGACTTGGCCATTCGCGTCACTGCGCTATTGATCCAATACGAGGTGAGCTCCGAGCATTTGCTTTTCGAAATCACCGAAAGCGCCATCATGCACAATCCACAGCAAGCCCTCAGCGTGCTGGAACAACTGCGCGGCTGCGGCATCAGCCTGTCGGTGGACGACTTCGGTACCGGTTACTCATCACTGGCGCAGTTGCAGCGCCTGCCGGTACAGGAGTTGAAGATTGACCAGTCGTTCATACGCAACCTCGACAGCACCAGCGGCGACGGCGTGATCGTGCGCTCCACCATCGAGATGAGCCACAACCTGGGCCTCAAGGTCGTGGCCGAGGGGGTGGAGTTCGAGCACAGCCTCACCCTGCTCAAGCACTGGCAGTGCGACACGGCCCAGGGCTACCTGATCAGCCGGCCACTGAATGCCATGGCGTTCGAGCGCTGGATGCGCCGTGCGCGGGTGTCTGTTTAGACACAGCAGACGAGCATTAAACCGTGGCGAGGGAGCTACTTTGGCAGCGTTTCAGCGACCAGGCTTTGCAGCCGCGTCCATAACCGTTCGACATGCTGGCGCTCGGTGCCCAATGCACCGATGGACACCCGCACCATCCAGCGCTCTTCGAGGAGGGCGGGGGTGACATAGGCATGACCGGACTGGTTGAGTTTTTCTGCCCAGGCCCGCGTGTGCTGATCCAGCGCCTCGCCGTTCAGCCCTGGCGGTTCATGGCGAATACACAGGGTTTGCAGGGCTGGCGCGGCCACCAGTTTCCATTGCGCGCTGCTTTCGATCTGTTCAGCCAGCCAGCGTGCATTGGCCAGGTCGCGCCTCAGCCGTGCCTGCAAGCCGCTGACGCCTTGTTCGCGTATCAGAAACCACAGCTTCAGGGCGCGGAAGCGGCTGCCCAATGAAATCCGCCAGTCGCGGTAGTTTCTGACCTGGCCGTCGGCACTGGACTGCAAGTAGCTCGGGTTGGTGGTCATGATGCGAATCAAATGCTCGGGGTCGCGCACGAAGTACACCGAGCAATCGAAGGCCGCGCCCAGCCATTTGTGCGGGTTGAGCACCAGGGAGTCGGCTTTTTCGATGCCCTGCCACAGTGCCCGGCATTCCGGCAGGATCATCGCAGCGCCGGCCATCGCCGAGTCCACATGCAGCCACACACCGTGGCGTTGTGTCAGGTCGCCAATCGCATCCAGAGGGTCGATCGCCATGGCGGCTGTGGTCCCGGTGGTAGCAATTACTACGCAGGGGCGATTGCCGGCGGCCAGGTCCTGTTCGATGGCGTGCGCCAATGCCTGGGGCGACATTGCATTGTGTTGGTCGGTGGCGATGGTGCGGATATGGTTCTGGCCGAATCCGGCCAGGATCGCCGCCTTGTTGACCGAGCTATGGGCGTGGGCCGAGGTGTAGACGATCAGGGGTGCGCCGCTGTTTTGCAGGCCGTCATGCATCAGCGCGTAATCGGAGCTGCGCTCCCTGGCGCTGATGAGGGCCACCAGGGTGGAGGTGGACGCGGAGTCCTGGATCACGCCGCTCCAGGCGCTGCTCAGGCCGAGCATGTCGCGCAGCCAATCGGTGGTCACTTCTTCGATTTCGGTGAGGGCCGGGCTGGATTGCCAGGACAAGCCCACCACACCCAGGCCAGTGCTCAGGCAATCGCCCAGCACCGAAGACAGCTCCACGTTGGAAGGGAAGAAGCCGAAAAAACTCGGATGCTGCCAATGCAGCAGCCCGGGCATGATCAGCTTTTCGACATCGTCCATGATCTGTTCGAACGGTTCGGCGCTGTCAGGCGGGCTCGCTGGCAGGGCGGCCTTGATTTCGCCGGGCACCGTGGTGGGCTGCACGCCGCGTTGCTCGATGTTTTCTCGATAGTCTGCGATCAGGTCGATCATGGCGTAGCCATGGCGACGGAATTCTTCGGGGGTCATAAAAAGATGTCCATTTGCAAGAGGGTTAAAAGTATCAGCACCAGAAATAAAACGGTTTGCCAGCGGTATAGCCGATAAACGACTGCATGCTGATACGTTTGCCCGATTCGAATCCGCAAATGGCATGGGGACGGCGAGTATTGATGATCACCAATTCGTTCTTGCGCGGCTGGATACGCAACGGCTTTTGCAAGCGCTCCTCGGGTAGCTGGGCACCTTCGAAACGCTTGACCTCGGCATAGGCAAAGGCCTCGGTATCCCAGATGATCAACTCTCCGCCTGATGGCGGCGTTTCCAGATAAATATTGGCGCTGAATTGGTGTTCCAGTTCCGCGATCGACAGGGGCAGGCAATCAACATGGGGAACCGTTTCCGAGAGGTGCGCCGTCTCGGGAAACATGGCGCGGATAATCCCGCAGAACATCGGTTGGCCCTGGAATGCAGCGGCTTGTGCGCCTTGCGGCCAAATGCTCTGGAACTGCTCCATCAAGTCTTGAATGGGCGGTTGTTGCGGGGCGCAAATACGGTCGATCAGGCTGCGCATATGGGCAGCGTCAGCGTAATACTTGCGTTGGGCATCACTGCCCGCAACCTTGCCATAGGTGGAATTGAACGGCGTGCCCCAGCGATGCACGCCATAGAAGTGCTGTACGACGTGCCCGCCCTCGTAGGTTTCGTGGCTGTATTGTTCCAGCGTGGCGGTTTCGCTGATGCTCTGAATCAGCCGTGCGCTGGTTTTTTCGTTGGCGAAGTCGGGCACTCGAATGGCAAGCACTTGCCCGCTGATCAGCTTTCTTAAACTTGGACTGTCGAGTTGTTCCAGTTCCAGGATTTTTGTCGAGATACAAAGGTTTGGTTGTACAGCGCTATGGTCCGTCATAGTGAAAAGCTCCATTTAAAATTTCATCCGTGCGCCCAGGTATTGCGTAAGCGGTGCGCGAGCTAAAGCAATCTCGAGCGGGAGGCTAAATCATTTTTGCGCAGTTAAAACCTGTCAACCATGACAGGTTTGGATAGATATTTGCCATACCCGCTAGCATCCTGTGGCTGATGTACAGGACACGGATATAAAAAAAGGCGGCTACTGTGAGGTAGCCGCCTTTGCTTTTATCGCCGGTGCTGCTTAATCCGGCAGTTTGAACGCCATCACATAGTCACCCTGCTTGGTGCCCAGGGAGCCGTGACCGCCGGCCATGACCAGCACGTATTGCTTGCCGTCCTTGCCGGTGTAGGTCATCGGGGTGGTTTGCGCGCCTGCTGGCAGGCGGCCTTCCCACAGTTGCTTGCCGTTTTTCACGTCATAGGCACGCAGGTACTGGTCCAGGGTGCCGCTGAGGAACGCGACGCCACCGGCGGTGGTGAACGTACCGCCCAGGCTAGGCACGCCCATGGTCAGCGGGATCGGGACCGGCGAGCTGTCACGCACGGTGCCGTTCTTGTGCATCCAGATGGTCTGGTGGTTGGTCAGGTCGACCGCTGCCACGTAGCCCCACGCTGGCGCCTGGCACGGCAGGCCCATCGGCGACAGCAGTGCTTCAAGGATCACACCGTACGGCGCGCCTTTGTTCGGCTGTACGCCTTCGGTTTCGCTGACGCGTGGGCCTTGCTTGGCGATGTCGGCTGCCGGGATCAGTTTCGATTTGAACGCCATGTAGCTTGGGTTCACGAACGCGATCTGACGCACCGGGTCAACCGAGATGCCGCCCCAGTCGAACACGCCGAAGTTGCCTGGGTACACGATCGAGCCTTGCAGCGACGGCGGGGTGAACGGGCCGTCGTAGCGCATCGACTTGAAGTCGATCCGGCAGATCAGTTGGTCGAACGGCGTCACGCCCCACATGTCACGCTCCTTGAGGGGCGGCGGCATGAAGTTCAGGTCGGACTTGGGTTGGGTCGGGGAGGTGCGATCACCAGCCACTGCGCCTTGCGGTACAGGGATTTCGTTGATCGGAACCACTGGCTGACCGTTGCTGCGATCCAGCACGTAGATGCTGCCTTGCTTGGTCGATGCCATCACCGCTTGCTTGACGCCGTCAGCAGTCTTGATGTCGATCAGCGAAGGCTGGCCGCCCACGTCCATGTCCCACAGGTCATGGTGGGTGAACTGGAAGGTCCACTTCACGTGGCCGGTGTCGATGTCCAGAGCGGTCAGGCCCGCTGCGTATTTCTCGGAATCATCGGTACGGTCGCCGCCGTACTGGTCGGGCATCTGGTTGCCCATCGGCAGGTACAACATGCCGAGTTTTTCATCCACGGCGAACATGGACCACATGTTCGGGGAGTTGCGGGTGTAGGTCTTGCCCTCGGCCAACGGGGTGGTGTCGTCCGGGTTGCCGCTGTCCCAGTTCCACACCAGCTTGCCGGTGTGCACGTCGAACGCGCGGATCACACCGCTAGGCTCGTCGATGGAAACGTTATCGGTCACATGACCGCCGATCACCACCAGGTTCTTGGTCACGGCCGGTGGCGAAGTGGAGTAGTAGCCGCCTGGGGCGAAGCTACCGATGTTGGCGCGCAGGTCGACTTGGCCTTTGTCACCGAAGTCTTCACACATCTTGCCGGTGTCGGCGTTCAGGGCGATCAGACGGGTGTCGGCAGTCGGCACGAAGATGCGTTTCGGGCAGGCAGTCGGTGCCGCAGCCGGGCTAGCGCTGCCAGTCGGGCTCTGTTCGGAAGCGTAGGCGGCGTCATCGTGATACGACACGCCACGGCAGGTCATGTGCGCCCAACCCTTGAAATTCTCGGCGCCCTGGCTGCTGATCTTCGGATCGAAGCGCCAGATTTCCTTGCCGGTGTCCGGGTCCAGCGCGATCACCTGGCTGTGCGGCGTGCACACGTAGAGCATGCCGTTGACTTTCAGCGGGGTGTTTTCCGCGGTGGTTTCACCCGGATCGTTCGGGCCCGGGATATCGCCGGTGCGATAGGTCCACGCCGGCACCAGTTTGTGGGCGTTTTCCGGAGTGATCTGTGCCAGTGGCGAGTAACGGTCACCGAAGGCCGAACGGCCATAGGAGTTCCAGTCGCCATCGGCTTGGGAGGGTGCGGCGCTGGCCATGCCGGGTACCGCGTCGCGGTCCAGTTGGCCGGTCTTGACCATTTCACCTGGGTTGGTGAACTGGCTGGCCAGGGCGGTTGCGCCCGCCAGCACCACGGCCACGCTCAGCGCGCCAGTGCCCAACGGCGCGGCTTGGCCACGCAGCAATGGCCGGCGAAACCACGGCAGCAGCATGACGATGCCCAGGGCGAACAGCAGGGCCAGGCGCGGCACCAGCTGCCACCAGTCCAGGCCCACTTCCCACAGGGCCCACACGGTGCTGGCGAACAACACCAGTGCATACAGGCCCAGTGCAGCGCGGCGGGTAGCCAGCAGCAACACGCCAGTCAGGGCAATGCCGATACCGGCCAGCAGGTAGTACAGCGACCCGCCAAGCATACTCAGCTTGACACCGCCGGCCAGCAAGGCCAGCCCCATGATCAGCAGCAAGACCCCCAGCAGCCTGGGCAACAGGCGGCTTGGGCTTGAGGCACCATCAGTGCTCATAGTGTGTTTCTCCGTTACGTTGGAATTATGTAACCCCGTGCTTCACTCACTGTAGATGACGATTCGGCTCGGGCTTGGTTCATCGTTATTTTTGGTTTTTTCTGTGGATAACTCGGTTATCCACAGGCGGGCAATAAATCCCCCGGCGCTGGTCGATTCAAGACAGCGCTGTCTTTTAGCAGGAAGAGATTCGGCAAATGGGGCGACCGGGAGGTGAAGCGTTTCAGATTGTTGCGAAGGATAATGCGGCGGGGCGTTTTGAGAAAGGGTGAATCGCAAGATGCATCATTTCAGTTTTGGTAACAGTGACAGATAGTCGCTGGCTAATAATGTGGGAGGGGGCTTGCTCCCACAAAGGGTTTTCGGTGTTGGTCAGAAGGTGGTGCGGATGCCGAACTGCACACTGCGCCCCGGTGCCGGTGCGATGTCGCGCAGGATCGAGCTGGCGTAGCGCACAGTCTGGTTGGTCAGGTTTTCACCGTTGACGAACGCCAGCCATTGGCTGCCACCGACGTTGAAGCGATACCCCGCGCTTGCTCCCAAAGTGGTGTAGCCATCGGTGCCGCTCTCGTTATCCGGCACGTGCCCTTGGCCCGCAGCATGTTCCACATCGATACGTGCCTGCCAGCGATCCAGTTCCCACAGCAAGCCGCTGTTCAAACGCAGGGGCGCAATGCGCGGCAAGGCTTCGCCGCTGTCCAGGTTGGTGGCGCGGGTGTAGTCGCCCGACAGTTCCAGCGCGAACTTGCCGTAGGCGCCTTCGCCGAGCTTCCAGTGATCCTGGGCTTCGAAACCGGCGAAACGCGCACGTACGCCGGAGTAGCCGTACTCCGGAATACCGCCAGCATCCTCTTCACCCTCGTCGTTCAAAGTGCGGCCAGTGCCGAGCAAACCGATGTAGTTGGAGAAGCGGCTGTAGAACACGCCAAAGCTGCCCTTATGGGTGCCATTGTCAAAACGCAGGGCCAGGTCGCTGGACACGGCTTTTTCTTTCGACAGGTTGGCGTCGCCCAATTCATAGGTGCCGGTGGCGACGTGGGCACCGTTGGCATACAGCTCGTAGAAGGTCGGGGCGCGCTCGGTGTAGCCCAGCGTCGCAGCCACCGACCAGGTGGGCGTAAGCGTGTAGACCGCACCCGACGACAGGCTGCCTGCGGTGAAGTCGTTGGATTTATCCGCAGTGGCAAAGCGCGCATTGCCCTTGCCATCCGGGTCGACGTTGGTGTGCTCAAGGCGCGCACCCAGGCTGAGTTTCAAGCGCTCGGTGGCTTGCATCTCTTCCAGGATAAACAGGGCGCCAGCGTTGGTATCGGTCTGCGGTACGAACGCTTCCTCACCCAGGGCCGAAAATTCATTGCGGGTCACTTGGGCGCCGACCACGCCGTCGAACGGGCCGATGGGCTGGTGACGCGCCTCCACTCGGGCTTCATAGCCTTTGTTCTTGAAGGTGGTGCCGGTTTCGCCGCCTTCAATTTCGCGGTGCTGATACTCGGTGTAGCCCGCGTCGATCTTCACCGAGGTAAACGGGCCCTGCAGGTTGCGGATTTCGGAGGCAAAGGCGTAATGATCCTGCTTCATGCGGATGCGTACATCCTGCTCGGCGGGGGAGCCATAATTACTGTCGTAGTTGCTGTAGGACAGGCCCGCGTAACCATCATCCCAGGTGTAGGAACCACCCACCGCACCGCCGTCCTGACGCCCGTTGCTGTTACCCAGGCGGCCGTTTTTGCCGGGGCCGTTTTCGCTCTCCGGCGCGTGGCGGCTGCGCGCATAACCGGGGATTTTCAGGTCATTGAATTCCCGCGCATTGGCGTCCAGGTGCAAGGCGAATGTGCCGTTGCCGGCCTCCAGCTTGCCCGCGCTGCTGCGGGTGGTGTCGGCGCCGCCGTAGCGCAGTTCCCCCGCACCGTGGATGCCTTCGATGGCCGCGGTGGGGATGCGGTTGTCGAAGGTGTTGACCACGCCACCGATGGCACTGCCGCCGTACAGCAGTGCTGCGGGGCCGCGCACGATTTCGATACGGTCGACATTGATCGGGTCCAGCGGCACCGCGTGGTCATAGGACAGCGACGACGCATCCAGCGCCCCCACGCCGTTGCGCAGGATGCGAATACGGTCGCCATCCTGGCCGCGAATGATCGGGCGGCTGGCGCCTGGGCCGAAATACGACGATGACACCCCGGGCTGCTTGTTCAGGGTTTCGCCGAGGCTGCCTTTTTGTTGCAGGGTCAGCTCATCACCTTCCAGCACAGTGGTGGGCGAGGCCAATTGTTCGCTACCCAGCGGGTTGCCAGTGACGACTTGGGGGGGCAGTTCCAGGGCATAGGCTTGTGAGCTGATCAACAAGGCGGCGGCGAGAGGGGACAAGCGCCAGAGAGAAGGCAGGGACATCGGATATTCCTAGGCAAAACGTCTGATAGATATAGTTACAATATAACATCTCTTTTTTCGTCTGGAAGGGGAACTTTTCCTGGCGGGCTATATTCAATGCGATGCTTCCACCTGCACGCCTCGTCGGCTAAGGTGCGCGGCTGTGTTTCCTCTTTTTGCAAAAGGCCCGGCATGACCGCGACAAGCAACGACCCGCTCCACGGCGTGACCCTGCAACACGTGCTCACCACCCTGGTGGAGCATTACGAATGGAGCGGCTTGGCCGAACGTATTGATATCCGCTGCTTCAAGAGCGACCCGAGCATCAAGTCGAGCCTGACCTTCCTGCGCAAGACGCCTTGGGCGCGGGAAAAAGTCGAAGGGTTGTACGTCAAGCTGATGCGCACCAAACGCCCGCTGGACTGAACCCATGAAGCGTTTTGTCGCGACGGCGGCGCTTGCCGGCTGGGTGGGGTTGGCGATCCAGCAGTACCTGATCCTTTATTCACGCTGGTCCATTGAAGCCAGCCTGCTGGGTGGGCTGGTGAGTTTTTTCAGTTTCTTCACCGTGTTGACCAACACCCTGGTGGTGGTGGTGTTGAGCTATGCCTGGGTCAACCGGGAGTCAGCCGGCAAACGGTTTTTCCTGGCACCTCACATCAGCAGTGGAGTCGCCGTGAGCATTGTGGTGGTAAGCCTGGCCTACAACCTGCTGCTGCGGCATTTGTGGAGCCCTGAAGGCTTTCAATTTATCGCCGATGAATTGCTGCACGACGTGATGCCGTTGCTGTTTCTGATTTATTGGTGGCGCTGTGTGCCCAAGGGTTTTTTGCGCCTCAAGCACATCGGCGCCTGGGTGATTTACCCATTGATGTACTTCGCGTATGTGCTGATGCGTGGGCATTTGCTTGGGCAATATCAGTACCCGTTCATCGATGTGGACCGCCTCGGTTATCCACAAGTGTTTGTGAATGCCGGGGGGATTCTTGCGGGGTTTGTGGCGATAGCGTTGGTGATGGTGGGGCTGGATAAATTCATCAAGCCCCGGCCCTGACTCACTCTTGCGGGCTGCCGTCGGCGCGCCAGTAACCCACGGCCTTGAGGTATTCCTCATTGACTTTGTGGGTGTCCAGCAACACCCGCCGTACTTGGCGCGACAACCTGGTTTCGGTAGCCACGAAGCTGTACAGCGTGCCGTCGGGCAGCGTCAGGTTTTGTACCACCTCAAGCAGGTCATCGTGGCCACGCAGCGCCCAGATCACCTCCACATCGGCCGCACTTTGCAGCGTCTGTTGCTCCGCCGCATCGGCGATTTCAATCACCGCAAGCACCTTGCGCCCAGCGGGCAACTCCTCCAGACGCCGCGCAATGGCGGGCAGGGCCGTTTCGTCGCCGATCAGCAGGTAGCTGTCGAAAATGTCCGGCACGATCATCGAGCCCCGTGGCCCACCGATATACAGGTGCTGCCCGACCTGCGCCTGCTCGGCCCAGGTGGACGCAGGGCCATCGCCATGCAGCACGAAGTCGATATCCAGCTCGCCGGTTTCCAGGTCGTAGCGCCGTGGCGTGTAGTCGCGCATGGCCGGTTGCGGGCCGTCGCCCTTGATGGCGAACGTCGGGCTTTCAAGCGCTGCTTGCTCGGCGGCGTTCTGCGGGAACAGCAGCTTGATGTGATCGTCGCTGCCCAGGCTGATAAAGCCCTCCAGCTCAGGCCCGCCCAGTGTGATGCGGCGCATGCGCGGGGTGATGTCCACCACCCGCAGAACTTCCAGGCGGCGGCGTTTGATTTCGTGGGTCACGCGATGAATGGCTTGTGTGTTCATTGGTCTGTCCCGTCGGCAATGGCTTGAGCGGTGCGATTGAGCAGCGCCGCGACACGAATGATTTCTTCCGGGCTCCAGTGCCCGTTGTGCGAATGCAAGGCGTGGCGCAGGTTGTGCACCGCCTCATGGATCTGGGGTGGGCGGTCGTGGCCACGCAGCGAGCGCTTGCTGACATCCAGGCGCATGCGCACGCCATCCAGGGCAACGGCTTGTTCGCTTAAGAAGAGACGACCGGCGTCGGTGATTGTGTAGCGTTTTTTTCCACCATCGGCGTCGCCGCTGATCAGCTCGCTCTCTTCAAGAAAGGTCAGGGTGGGGTAGATCACGCCGGGACTGGGGCTGTAGGCGCCGTCGAACAGGCTCTCGATGCGGCGGATCAGGTCGTAGCCATGGCAAGGTTGCTCGGCGATCAATGACAACAGCAGCAGCTTCAGGTCGCCGGGGGCGAATACCCGTGGGCCGCGGCCGCCGCGTTTTTCAAATTCGCCGCGATGCTCGTGTTTCATGCGCAAGTCCTCTGAACAGGTTTAGATATAACTTAAGATATATCTTTGCTGAAATGGTAGTCCTTGGCGACCAACGGTCAACGGGGTAGGCACGGGTTTCGGTCATAAGTGAAACAAGTCCGATTGGATCTTTTCTATTTATAGAGTTATAACTTTAATTAGAGTCATGACTCGAATTCTTATCTGGCCCGTGGTTGTGGAGATGCTTTTGAGTTGGTGTGGTCTGTGTCTTACAGTAACTTCTTTATCGTGTTTTTAAGTGTGTAGCCTGTTTCCTACGGATAATTTTAAAGTTTTGGCGAAATGCCATCTTTTTCGCTCAACCGCTGTTTACAAGGGCTACGCTCATTTTGGAATGCGCCTGCATACCTGCCTATAGTTTCGATTGATCATTGTTTGGCATTGTTTGTTCCAACTAATCGGCAATGTAATTCGTTGTTGGGGATCTCCTTGGCAATGAACCAATCAATGTTGTCAACTACAGGTATTGACCATGTTCAAGAAGTTTGCTGTTGCTGTTCCCCTGGCTGTTCTGGCGCTGTCTTCCTCGGTAACCGCTATCGCTGCCGGTGAAGCCAGCCACACCGTCAACCTCAAGGCAAACATCCCGACCACCGTGTTCCACGCCCAGCCGCGTGATCCGAACTGGGGCCGTGACGAGACCATGACCTACAACCTGGTCAGCGGTGAATTGGCTCCCCTGAGCGCCATCTACGACATCAAGAACACCAACGGTTCGGTTGCCGCCTACATCGAAGGTGGCCCGGCGGTGCTGTTCAACGGTGATGCCGCGCAGAACATCCCGGTTACCACCACCCTCAACGGGGTGACCCTCACCGGCACGCCACAGGAAGTGGTCAACGAAGCCGACTCCACCCCAGGCGTGGGTGCGGAAATGCGCATCGCTGCCGCCAAGCCTACGGCGACTCAGCGCGGTGCCTACACCACCACCATTCCGGTGGTATTCGACGCCGTACTGCCAGCCCTGTGATGCCAATGAGTGCCTGTTAATCACGGGCATTCACTTGCAGGTCGGCTGATTCCCTTCTCTGTCCGCCGACCTGATTTTTTTATCTCTTGGCATTCAGGGTATCCGTTCATGTTTCCGATGACGCCTATCGCGGTTGCGCTTGCGCTGTTGATGTGTACGAGTGCGCTGGCTGCACCCGCTGCCTCCGGCGCTGCAACCCCTGGCAGCTTGATTACCCAGGCCCAAGGTCTGCCCGCAGGTTTCAGTGATCACTTTTTCGACGTGCCGTTGGCGGTGCGTGTGGACCTTGACCAGCAACCGCTGGGCGAGGCTCTGATTGTGCTGTCACGGGATGATCGCGTGACCTTGCTCGAATTTACCGACACCGGCGACAGCAAAGTCCCGGCCGCTACCCGTGATACCTGGCAAGCCGTGTTGGAAAAAAGCGTGGCCCTGGGCGCCTGCACCCAGGCCTGCCCGGAAAAAATGATCTCGGCGTTCTACAACCTGGAAAACTCCCAGTTGTCGATCCTCACCCAGGACGTCGAACGCAGTGACGACATTCCGCGTTTCTATGACCAGCCCGAAGGCGGCAGCCTGGGGCTGATCATTAACAACCAGCTCAACCTCAACGGCAGCCAGGAAGACAGCCTGGGCGGTCGCTATGGCTTGCAAGCCAGTTCCAGCGTGGGTAACTGGAGCCAGGTATTCAACCTGCAACTGGCGCGTCAGAGTGGCGACAACGAACCCATGCGCCACGCGATTCACGAGCTGTACACCCAGCGCGAACTCGAAGGGCAATTTTTCCGCCTGGGTCACTTCACCCCCAATTCCGACGGCCTGACCCGTCAACTGCGCAGCTTCGGCGCCAGCCCCGATACGGCGTTGGGTCTGATGTACGGCAGCTCCGACAGCCTGGCCATTAACAATTCCAAGCCCAGCGTGTATCCGATCTACGTTACCGCCAACCGTCAAGCGGCGGTGGAGATCTACCGCAACGGCTTGCTGATCAATACCCAGGCGGTAGCGGCGGGCCTGCAAACCCTCGATACACGGCCACTGCCCGGCGGCATCTATGAAGTGGAAGTGCGCCTGGTGGAAGACGGCCTCACCACCAGCACCACCCAGGAGCTGGTGTACAAGCCCAGCAACTGGCGCAACGCGGAAGACCGCTGGCGCTACAACCTGTTCGCCGGGCGCGAGACCAAGTTGTTCAGCAACTGGGACGAACAGGCTTCGGGTGCAATGACGGCCGGTGCGTCGCTCAACTATCTGGTACACCCGCGCGTGATCCTTGGCCTGTCGGCCCGCCAGGTGCGCGAGCAACTCCAGTACGGCGGGTCGATGGACTGGACGGTGGCCAACAACACCAGCGTCTATGCCAACCTGTACCAGACCCAGGAACATGGCACCGGCATGGACCTGCAAGGGCTCTACACCTTGGGCTCAACCAACCTGGTGTTCAGCCATAACCGCAGCTGGCTAGACACGCGTGACACCTACGAAACACTGCCGGACGGTACGCGTCTGCGCCGCAATACCTTCGTGGGTGAGGCCAGCAACACCGCGTTGTCGGTCAACCACCGCCTCGACGCGAAAAACACCCTGAACATGCGCCTGTCCCACAGTGAGGGCAATATCGAGGGCGCGGGGTTGGACCTGGGCTGGAGCCGCCACGACAACCTGTTCGGCAGCGATGCCAACTGGCGCTTCTCGGTGTTCGATCGGCCCGGTAGCGCTGGCACCAACGATGCGCGCAATCGCGGCGTGGACGTGAGCGTCAGCATGAACCTGGGCCGCGATGGCCGGCAGATTTCCGGCAGCATCGGCACCCGCACCGCCCGTGATGGCGGGCGCGACAATAACGCTTCGGTGACCCTGCGCCAGGACCTCACCGACCACGCGCTGCAAAGCGTCTCGGCGACAGCGATCACCGATACCTATGGTGTCGGCCTGTCGGGCATGGCCAGCTTCATTACAGACGCGTTCAGTGGCGACGGCTTTGTGCAGCGCAGCTCCTTCAATGGCGACCTGAGTGGCGGTTTGAACCTCAACAGCACCTTTGTCGCCGGTGCCGGCAAGATGCTGCTGAGCAGCCAATACCAGGGTAACGGTGCCGGGATGATCATCGACGTGGAAACCGACCTCGATGAAATCGCTCTGCGCGCCGACGACTTGGGCGGTGGCGGCGCCATCTTGCGGCCCGGGCGCAACTACGTGCCGGTCTCGGCCTACAAGAGCAGCAGCGTGAGCTTCGATTTTGAAGGCAATCACCCGCCAGCCGCCAATATCCAGCCGACCCGCGCCAGCTATCACCTGAACAAAGGCGGCGTGGACTACCGGAAAATCACCGTGATGAAAACCGTCACCGTGCTCGGCCGCTTGTTGGATGAACGTGGTGCACCGCTCAAGGGCCATCACGTGATCAACCATGCCAGCCGTGGAGTCAGCGAAGTGGACGGGTTCTTCTCGATGGAAATGAGTTCCAGCGCACCCACCTTGCAAGTGCGCTACCAAAACCAGTTGCTCTGTCAGTTCCGCCTGGATCCTGCTAACGCACCGAATGAAAGTGACGTGTTGATGATCGGCGATTTGCGCTGCACCAAGGACACGCTCGCAGAAGCGACCCACAACGCCGAAACCGCTGGTTGATGGCATGGACTGGATTTTTATGAACGTGAAAAACGCAACAAGAACAGGCTTGAAGCAGTGTGCGTTCGCGCTGGCGCTGGTCAGCATGAGCCTGCCTGCGCATGCGCTGGTGCAAAACATCACGGCGGTGTTTCGTCCTGACCCGTCGAACCCGATGGTCAACAAGTTTCAGAACACCACGCCCCACAGTGGCGTGTGTGCGTGGCACGTACCAGCCAGGTGTGAGGCGCTGAATACCTTCAGTATTCGTGATCCGGCATTCAGGGCAAACTCGGTAGAGCCGATCGAGGCCAACCATGAAGATCCGCGAAAAGGCGCCTATTTCAAAGTGCCTTCATCTTGGCGTGATGTGCAGGTGACCCATGTCGGGACGGGTGAGGTTGAAACCGTTCAAATGCGCATTGCGGGTATTGGTACACGTTGGGATGTGCCGCGCCCTCCTGGCGTCAGCGGGTGGGCCAACGGAGGGACCGGTTGGAGCTACCTATGGACGTACGGTGCGCCTCCCTGCCAGGGGGTTAACTACTTGGCGGCATCCGCCAATTTCGCACTGTTTTTCTGGATCGTCCCGGAGGGCGTGGGGGCTTGTACGGTAAACCCGGGCACCACTTTTCCGCGCTTGGCCTACAACCACTTGGAGTACGGCTACGAACTCAAAACCCCTAACCCGCTAGGCATGGCCAGCGGCGAATACCGGGGCTCCCTGACTTACAGCATCGGGCCGGGCGGGGATTTTGATTTCGGTGACGTGATGGCGTCGACTGAAAGCGCCCTGACTTTCAATTTTCAATTGTCGGTGGAGCACGAGCTCAAGGTTGATCTCCCGCCGGGCGGCAACCGTATCGAGTTGCTACCCGAAGGCGGTTGGCAAGCCTGGCTCAACCGTGGGCGCCAGCCAGCGCGGTTGTTCCGTGACCAGACCTTCGTCATTTCCGCCAGTGGGCGTTTCAAGATGCAGCTCGAATGCAGCATTGCGGTGGGCAACACCTGTGGCTTGCGCAACGGCGCGGGGGACCAGGTGCCGTTGCAGGTGGCTGTCAGCCTGCCATTTGGCATGCAGGACCAGGCCGGGCAAGCCGTCAACAAGCTGCCCCTGCGCCTGGATGGCGTGGGCACCGAGCTGTTCCAGCCGGTGTTTTATGTG
The DNA here is from genome assembly GCF_002916705.1 of Pseudomonas sp. GZJR-8. Lineage (NCBI taxonomy): Bacteria > Pseudomonadati > Pseudomonadota > Gammaproteobacteria > Pseudomonadales > Pseudomonadaceae > Pseudomonas > Pseudomonas sp. GZJR-8. Next base: position 134,733 of record NZ_JXSI01000001.1, read on the forward strand.
AACAACCGCTCCGGAAAACTGCACTTTGAAGTCGAAAGCGGCGACGTCAAAGACATGCTCGAGCATCCGGGCAGCACCTATTCGGGCGTGGTCACGGTGATCTGGGATTCAGAAGTCTGAGTGGGCACTGGCCGTATATCAGCCGTTGGCTGGGTTCAATCTATAAGGCGTAATCAAACATGAAACATGCAGTGTTAGCGGTGGGGCTGTTCCTGATGTCGTTGGGCGCTTATGCGGGGCCGGCGATCAACGTTGGGGTGGTCTATGACTATCTGGACGGCGACCGCAGCTCTTACCTCAAGCGGGTCTACAACGGCGGCACCAGTACCGCGTTTATCAAGGTCAATGTGCTGGAGATCGTCTACAACGCCGACGGCACGTCCCGGGAAGTGCCCGTCGCGTCGATGACCGACGCCAAAGGCAGCACCACCAATCGCGACGGCCTGATGGCCAGCCCGGCGCGCCTGATCGTACCGGCCGGTGGGCGTCAGGGCACACGGTTGCTGTACATGGGCGAACGCGACACCGAGCGTTACTTTCGTGTGCGCTTCATCCCGGTGGTACCGGAAAAGGAAGATGACTTTGCCGTGACCGATCAAGAGCGTGCCGAGTACAAAGACGCGCTGGCGGCCGGGGTCAATGTCATGGCGGGCTACGGCACGGTGTTTTTCGTCAGGCCCAAGGACACCCGTTTCGATACGCAAATCAGCGAGACCAGCAGCCAGTACACCCTGCGTAATGCGGGCAACAGCGTGGTGGTGCTCGATGAGTTCCGCGATTGTTCGGTGGCGAAAAAGACCGACTGTGAGGCCACCACCAAGCACCACATCCTGCCCGGTCGCCAGTTGGTGCTCGAGAAAAAGCCGGAGCGCCAGTTCAACTTCCAGATGATCGAAGGCCGCAACAAAAAACCGATGTCGGTCAGCAGTAACGGGTGATGACTATGTTCAAGCAACTAACGGTACTGGCGGTACTGATGGCGCCTGTGCTGATGGGCGAACGGGCGCTGGCGTTCCAGGAGCGCCACACGTTTGATGTGTCGGTGACCATCCCGATCCATGAAGCCTATGTGCTGCCCTCCGAGCCCGACTGGATGGGGCAGGACCAGGTGCTGGCCTGGGACCTGGCGACTGCCCGGCTGGGACGCCTGCGCAAGAACTTCGACGTGAAGAACATAAATGGCGGGGTGGCCGCGCGCCTGGGGGATACGCCTTACCTGTTGAGTGGCCGCAACCGTATCGAACTGCAGGTGTTGTTCAACCGGGTGCCGCTGACGCTGGATTCGACCCTGGTCCTCAGCGCCGACGAGGCACGTGCCGGCCGCCGCGCCGAGCTGGAAATTGCCGCCATCGAACCGGCGGACGGTTACAAGGGCGGCGAGTATTACGGCACGGTGCACCTGTTGTTTGATTTTCCGGCGCCTTGATCAAGTCCGGTTCCTGCGGAGCCCCGCGCGGTTCAACGCCTCGCGGGTCAGGTCCCGCAGCCACTGTGTGTGACGGTAGCCCAACTCGTTGAGTGTCGTATCGAACAGGGTTGAGCTCATGGGATCACCGGATAACACGCTGCTTTCGTCCAGCTCCAGCGCCTGTGCCAAGCTGCGCAGTTTTTCCCGCCGGGGTTCCTGATCGGCCTCGGGCAGGTCTTGCGAGTCTGCGTATTGCTGTTGCAGCGCTTGCAGTTCGTCGAGTTGAGCATATTTCAGGTCGAAGGCGGTGTCATTGTTCCATTTGGCGGTGGGGTTGTGCTGCTCAAGGTAACGCTCCCAGCCGTTGTCCAGCAGCATCTGATTCACCAACCCGTCACCTTCTTCAAGCCTGGCGACTGCGTTGGCAACTTTCTCGATCTGTTCGGGTGTCACGTCAGCCAGGGTACGATAGGTCATATGGGTAGATAACCACGGTAGGTCCAGTCGATCTGCCAGTGTGCTGCGATAGGCCAGATGAATGCCGGCCTCATCGACCTCTCCATGCTCGCCGTCGACGACCTGCGACCATAGCCGCTGCCCCTTCCCCCCCTGTTCTTTGGGTTTGAGGCGCTGGGCGATATCTTCACCAATAGCTTTGCCCATGTAAGCATCGCGCGCGGCTCCACGGGCCAGTACCACCAGCCTGGCCTCCAGTTCCTGTGGCGATGTGCTGGTCCGATAGGCTTCGCTGGCGAGTACTTCGATGCCCAGTTTCTGAAAGATCAGCGCGCCCGCATCGGGGCACAATCCAGGGTAGCGGGTATCCTTGAACACGCGGTCGCGTAATTCGCTGTCGGCTTCCACTGCTCTGAGCAGGCGCCAGACTCTCTGGCTCAGTTCAGGGTGATTGCTCTGGTAGGCCAAGCGGTCCTCCTCGGCTTGAAACGCATCCGGCTCCTCAAGGGACTTGATCACTTCAAACAAGCCCTGGGAGCCCGGCTCTTTTTCAATCTCATCCCAGAGTTGCCGGTGGCGTTCAACCTCTTCAGTCTTGATGTAGGTGAGCCAGGGCGTGCTCTCGCCTTTGGGGGCGTAGAAGCGCAGCGGGTCCAACCCCACGGACTCGCGGTATTCGGCGAGCAAGTCTTGAAAGTCCGAGGTGAGCTTGCCCTGGTCCAGGCGTGTACGAGCGATGATGTCGGCATCATCCGAGCCTGGCGCCACATGGGGTAACTGGGTGATCGGGTTCTCGCTCAGGTCCAATTGGAACCCCCGTGGCCGGGATTGTCCCACCAGCCCGGCAGGCCAATCCTTGATGTGTGTGTCGCGCAGGTTCAGCAAGGTCAAGTTTGGCATCTGGCTGATATCCGGCGGTTGCCCCAATGGGTTGCCGGCCATCTCAAGTTGTTTGAGGCGCTTGAGGCGTTTGAGCGTGGCAATGGCCGAGTCATCCAGCACCAGAGCATTTTTTTCCAAGTGTAATCGCCGCAGGCGTTTGAGGTTGCCGAGAGTCTCGGGTAACTGGGTGATACGGTTATGGCTCAGGTCGAGGTCGCGCAGATGCGGGAAGTTGTTCAGGAAGGCGGCGTGACTGTCTGTAAAATCGCAACCGCGCAGGTCCACGTCGCTGATGTGGTTCAGCGGCACGCTTAGGGTAGGTAGCTCATCGGGCATGTTGGTGTTGAATAAATCGAGGGCGATGCCACCTCGGTGTTCGAAACTCTCGTCCAGGTGAACAGTCAGGCCATTGCTCCAGCCGTCGTAAAGACGGATGGCTACTACGGCCCGACGCTTGCGTGCTTCTGACTCCAATGGCGTGCCTTCCCAGCGGGTCGGGCCTTTGATGTAGGTATCGAGCTGATGGAATAACTGCTGTTTTTGTGCCTCCATTTGCGTCAGCGTTTGCTCGCCTTCAATTGTTCCCAGCGTGTTTGATAAGCGTCGAATACCCTCTCTGCTCATGGCGGGAAGTAGCTGTTTGATGCGCTCCTCAATGGTTTTTGGTTGCATGTCGTAGCTGTCGGTGCGGCTCATTTTGCACGATGCGCCTCCACCCAGAAGTACCTCGACCTCTGGGGCGGGCTGCCTGCTCACAGGCGGTTCGGCCAACGCCTGGCGTCGCTCGGACGGTGTCTGATTGTGCTCGATCACCCATTGCCTGAACCGTTCACCTTCGCCGACGGCATAGGGCGGGGTGCGCTGCGGAACCTGCGCCAGGGTCCAGAGCACAGACTCGTACAGATCGGCTGTGTGATTCAGCGACTTGGGCTCGGCATCGAATACTTCATAAGCCCCTTGAGCGTTACGCACCAGGGTACGCACCTGGGGTGCATCGTGTTCACCGACGCTACAGCGCAGGGACCCAGTGGGGCTGTTGTCACGTATATCGATTTTCAGGCCGCTGAATGAGTCGCTATGCAAGCGCAGGGTATTGAGTACCAACCGTTCGCTTTGCGCTGACGGTTGTAGGGGAGGGTAAAGCCCTTCGACTGCACGGCAGGCCTTGTTGTCGAAGGACAGTTCTCGAGCCAGGCCCTTGAGGCGCAAGGGCAGGCGCTGTTCGTCCGTCATTGCGTTTAATTCTTCAGGCCATGCCTGTTTGAGCAAGGCGTTGGCGCTGCTCAGCGGCAGCTCGGGAAAGGTTTGGCGTAGCAGGGCTATGTGCGGATCGCTGCTGGCTTGGTCCAATTCATCTTCTTCGCAAAGCGTCGGATAAAGCGACTTGAGGCGCTCGTCTACGCTGGCGCGCCCCAGCCTACGGCGCAGGGCGCTGAACATTGGCTTTTGCAGCAGATGTTGGGTCTCCAGGGGGGCGACTGTGAAGACCGGCGGTTCGGCCAACACGGTGCGGCGTTCGGCGGGTGGTTGCAAGGTGCGTGTGAGCCACTGGCGCAACGCCTCGCCATCACCCGGCGCAAAACCCAGGGTGCCAGGGGGGACGGCTTGCAGCACGGCTTCATACAGGTCCCAGGTATTCTCGACGCCGGCTTTGTGAACTGCATATCGCCCTGGTGCTGTGCGTACCAGCAGCGTCTCGGTCGCTGCCTCGTCCGGACCGACATGGCAACGCAGTTGCCCGTTCGGCACTTGCTCGCGGATGCTCAGGCGCAGGTTGGCGAACGCGTCACTGTGGATTCTCAGCGCGTTGAGCAGCAGCCGTTCGGTATCGGGTGTGGGCGCGTTGCCCGGGTAGAAACCTTCGTAGGCGTGGGTGGTTCGCGCTTCGAACTGTAATTCCCGGGCCTGATGCTTGAGCCGTAGCGGCAAACGCTTCTCGTCATTCATCAACTGCACTTCCGCCGGGCGGGCCTGGTTCAGTATCACTTGGGTCAGGGTGTCGGGCAGCTCGGGGAACTGGCGTTGCAGCAGTAACCCGTGGGCGCTTTTTGACTGGCGTTTGAAACCGTACAGGTGCTCGAAGATGTCCTCCTTGCGTGTGGTTATGTAACGGCTCAGCTGTTCACGCAGGGTTTGCACCCGCGCGTCATTGTCGGCGGGCAAGGGCTTGTCGAGTAGAGCGGTAAGCTCGGTTGTGTCCAGAAAGTCTACGACTCGTGGGATTAGCCGGCCTGCCAATAACGCTTCACGGCTGATGGCCAGCGTCGATTCCTGAGTTGCCTGCATTGCGCCATGGTGCATCGGCTCGCCGCTCAGGTCGGCGGCTTCGAACACCGCGACGGCTTTATCGGCCGGCCAGCCAGGCATTCGCGTTACCATGTCGGCGGACCAATAGGCGGCTTCACCGTTGTCGGCGGAGGGTTCGCTGAGAGCGTCGATCTGCTGCCGCAGTTCCAAGCGATTCAGGGTATCGGTCAATAGCGGCGGCGGGGCCTGGTTTTCGGCGTACATATGCCTCAACGCGCCGGGTTCGGTACCACTGATATCGTATAACTGTTGCAGGCGTGCAGGTGGCCAGGTGGCGGTGATGGGGCTCAGGCGCTGGAGCAGTTGTGAGTCGTCCCAGGCCCTGGGTTCTTCGCCCTCCAGCACCACAGCCCCCTGACCGTTAAGCACCACCTCGGGACGATAGGCGTGCGGGCGTTGTGGGTGGATGATCCGGTGCCGGCCGGTGTCGGGTTCCTGGCTGACCTCGTAGTGCTTGTTCTCCAGGCGCAGGATTTTTTTGCCTGCGTGCGAGTGAAACCCATGGGCATCGGGTTTCGAACCGGGGGCCAGGGTTACGGCTTCTTGTTCATAGGGGCTCAAGTCCGCATTCCATAAACGGGTTTTGCCGTCAGCCAGCATCACAGGCTTCAAACCCTCGACAAAGGGGGACAGCTTAAGATGGGCCAGTTGCCCGGCGGCGCCGAACGCGATCAGTTGCACCACGTTCTCCGTCACCCCTGCCACATGTTCAATGGCCTCTATGCCCTGGCCTTCGGCCCAATCCAACAATCCTTCGAACACCTCGTCGGCGAGTTGGTAAGCGGTATAGGCCAGCATCAATTCGCCCAAAAACGGAACGAAGGGGGTCACCACTAATAGCGCCGCGTTGAGAATGTCCGAGAGGACTTTTTCTAGATTGTCCCACCAGGCCCAACGTGCCATGCGGTCGGCGTAGGCGGTTGCGATCGCCAGTTCACGGGCATCGTTGAGGATTTTATTGAGACTTTGCTGATACAGGTGCTCCCACAGTGGCGTGCGTACACGCGTCACGCTGAACTGCAGGTTGGGGTTGTCGCGGGGTGTTTCACGCCAGGTCGGCTGTGGATCGCCGGGCGCGTGTTGATGCCATTTCACCTGGCTCAAACGCGTGCCCAACTGGTTGAAAAAATGCCCCTGGTACTGATGCTCGACAAACCGGCTGAAGAATTGCTGGTAGTCGGTTTGCCGCAGTTGCCCGGTCAGTGCCTGCATGAACTCCACCGTCGAGGCATAGCGTTTGAGTGGGTGCTGCGGGTCATTCGGGATATAGGCGATCACGGGCGATGCCTGGCGACTGACTTCCAGGTCGGCGGCAATCAGTACCACGCCGGTCAAGGTGGCATCCATCAGGCTCAGGTCATGACAGTGCGCGGCCTTGCCGTCGAGCGTGAGGTTTTGCTGGCCCCTGACCAAGCCTGTGATCAACGCATGATCCAACGCCTGGATATCGCCCCTGATTAATGCCATGCGCGCAGCCACCTTGAGGGCGGCCTGCTGATTGAGCATCACCCGGGCTCGCAGCACGCCTTCGACCACCGGGGCGGTGCGGCCGAGATAGTTCTCAAGGTGCTGTTGGTACTGGGCGCCGATGTCCAGGCCGCGAACCAGCGTTTTGAACTGCTGGATCGACAGCCGGGCTTTCAGAGGGATGACATCGAAATGGCCCCGGGCGTCGGGCTGGGTGATGAATTGCGAATCGGCGGTAAACGCCTCGCTGTCGGCAAAGTTGTGCAGTGCCGCGTCCAGCAGCGACACCGTGCGGCTTTGCACACCACCGCTAAAATTTCCGACCCACCATGCCTGGTTGGCTGGGGCATAGAGCCGCAGGCAAGTGCTGCGGACATCGACGTCGAGGTTGTATTGCTGTTTCAGCGCGGCTTTCAACAACGGCTCGGCAAAGCCTTTGAGGTCGGTGACCGCGGCGAGTTTCTGGTCGACAAGGGTTTGGGTTTGCCAATGTTCGGCAATCGCGGTTTTCAATAATTGATGCTGGTGGGGCGAGGCACTTTTATACCAGGGCGCAATAGTTTTGCGGCTGGACTTCAAGGCGCTGGCGCGTGACGTCGACAGCGTTTTGACCCAGTTGGGGAGCGCGTCTCGGATGAGTGAGTAGTGTTGGCCTTTATCTTCGGGGGCAGAGGAAGCAGTCGCGGTCATGGTGGTTTTTGGGTGTAGTCAATCGGGCCCTCAGACTGGCCTGCGCCGGGGCTGTCCTGGCAGTAATTGTCTATCGTTGCCTATCAGTGTGTACTGACCACGGGCTGGCACAGCGTGTGGCTGCCTGGGTTTAGGTACGGCAGCAGAATTGGCGCCATGCCTTTGAGCACCTGCACGGGCAGCGCCGAGGTGAACTTGAAGGTTTGGGCCGAACTGCCTGGGACGAAGGCAGTGAGCGTGCCGAAGTGCCGGTCACCGATATAGAACACAAAGGTGGCAGTGCGGTTGATCGCCTTGGAACTGAGTACCCGGCCGCCGGCGCCGATGGCTTCGATACGGTTGTCACCGGTGCCGGTCTTGCCGCCCATGGCCAGCGGTGTACCGTCGTCCAGCTTGAAACTGCCGGCCACGCGTTTGGCCGTACCGGCATCCACCACTTGGGACAATGCCCCGCGCAGTGCTCGCGCCACTTCGAGCGGCATCACCCGTTTGCCTTCGGCGGGGTCGTTGATCACTTGGGTTTCATAGGGTGTATCAGCGGCAAAGTGCAGGCTGTCGATACGCACCACTCGCGCACGCACGCCATCGTTGAGGATGATCCCCATCAATTCCGCGAGCGCCGCCGGGCGATCGCCGGAGCTGCCGATGGCCGTGGCCAGGGAGGGCACCAGATGGTCGAACGGATAGCCCACCGCCTGCCAGCGCTGATGAATATCGAGGAAGGCTTCGACCTCGAGCATGGTCCGGATACGACTGTCGCGGGCGCTCTGATGACGGCTCTTGAACAGCCAGCTGTAGACCTCCTGGCGCTCGAACTGGCTGGCTTTGACCACCTCACTGAAGGTTGTCTCGGGATGATTGAGCAGGTAGCCCATCAGCCACAGGTCCAGAGGGTGCACCTTGGCGATATAGCCCTGGTCGGGCAGGTCATAGTTGCCGGGGCCGTAAGCTTTGTAGAGATTTTGCAGGCGCTCATCGGTGAGTTTCTCATTGGTTTTGATGCCGTTCAGGTGCGCACGCACGAACAGGTCGAAGCTGCCCTGGCTGGCGTTGGGCAACAAGTAACGGTGCACGGCGGCCAGGCGGATCGGCGTGGGGCGCAGGCCGTCGAGAAAGGTGTCGAGGCGGTCCTGGGTGTCTTTCTTCTGGTACTTCTTCCAGAACTTGCGCAGGAACGTCGTACCCTCGCGGTCGGCGAAGTCGGCAAGGTATTCCTGGCGGCGCGGGTCACTGTCGTCCTTGAGCAACTCGGCGCTGTTGTTGGCGCCCGCATAGGTGCTGAAACGCACCAGGTCACGCATCAGGCGAATGAACGGCAGGTTGATCGACTCGCGCAGGGCGTCGCGCAGGGTCGGGCTGCGGCCGTTGTCTTCGTTGCGAAAATTGTGGAAGCGATGCATACCGCCGCCGGTGAAAAAACCTTCGTTGGGGCTGGCCGAGTAAGTGCGGTCGAGGGCGGCGGCGAGCATGTTGGCCAAGGATTTATCCGGTGTCTGGATCAGATAGTCGACGGCCCAGCGGCTGATGCGGTCCTGTTCGGCGATGTCGACTTTCTTCAGTGCGGCGCTCGTTTGGGTGGCGTACTTGTCGTGCAGCTCGGTGATGATTTGCAGGTAGGTGGTCAGCACTCGCAGCTTGGCCGTGGAGCCTAGCTCGAGTTTGCTGCCTTCGTTGATATCGAAGGGCTGGTCGGTATTGTCGGTTTGTACACGTACCCGTGAGCCGTCCGGTGTCAGCTCGAACAGGGTGAAGCTGTAACGTACTTGCGCGGTACTGGTTGGGCTCAGCAGGCGATCGCCGAGCAGGCCGACCTGGCGTGCGTAGTCCGGCTCGGCGAGGCGTTTGAGGTAATCGCTGACCTGGGCCTGCAACGGTGCTTGCAGAGTGCTGGTGGCCGAGAGATCGAGGCGGTCCAGATCGTACAGCGGGCGGTCGAGCAGGGCGGCGAGGCGAGCGCGGGCCATGCTGATGCCTTTGGTCGTCTCGATGGGTTGCATTGTAGGTTGTTGCACCCAGTCGCGATAACTGACCTTGGACGTCAGCGCTGCCTGCAACAGCGCAGGGGCAATCACACCGTTGTGGGCCAGCAGCCGCAGATGGCTGTCGGTGAGTTGGGCCAGCTCTTCCCGACCTTTGGCCAGGTAGTGAGAAGGGCGGCGCTGGGCAATGATCAACGACAACACCTGACGCAGGGCCAGACCTTGCTCGCTATTCACCGGGCCGACCAGCGCCTGGTTGACCTGGTTGAAGTCGGCGCCGTACCACACTCGCAGCCCCTCGGCCAAGCCGTGCACTTCGCCATGGCCGGGCACTGCCGACAGCGGCACGCTGTTGAGGTAGTCACGCAGGATATTCTGCCGCGCTGGTAAGGTTTGTGGCCCATTGCGATAGGCCCGCACGGCGGCAGAAAACATCTGTCGCAGTTTCTCGGTGCCCGACACGGTCAGGCCATCCGGAGAGTGGCGGTATTTTTCCAGCTGCGTGGCCAAGGTGCTGCCGCCAGCACTCTGTCCCGGCAGATGCAGCGCCTTTGCCACTTGCGACCACGCGGCGTTGGCAAAGCGCGGCCAGTCAACGGCAGGGTTGGCCTGGGGTTGACTGGGGTCGAGCAAGTCGCGGTTTTCAATGAACAGCAGGCTGCTGATCACCAGAGGCGGAATGGCGTCGAAGCTCTCATACAACTGTTGCGGGTACTTGTACTGGTAGAGCGGCACGGCTCGGCAATCGGTGATGGACAGCCCGGCCTGGATCTTTTCCGTGTAGGGCACGAACAGGCCCTTGGTGCTGTAGTCCATCAATTGGGGCGAAAAGCGTGCCTGGGCCTCGATTACATAGCCGCGTTTGAGCAAGCGCGGCAGGAAGGTGCCGAGGTCGCTGTAACCCAGGCGCCGGTCGAAAGGGCCGGCACCGGGATAGGCGATGGCATCGCTGGGGCCGGGTTGTACCTGGTAGGTGAGGGTACGGGCCAGGCGGCTGAGTTCCTGGGCCTGCAGGCGTGACGTGCGCATCTCTTTGGTGGCGGCAAACCCCAAGGCCACCAGCGCCATCAGCACGATCAACCAGAACAGCCGCCGTACATAACGGGGCTGGGGTTTATTTTTAGGTAAAGGCGCTGGGTCCGGACTGCCTTGTAGTTTCGCAGCCTTGCTTGATTCGGTTTGCCACAGTGCGCCCATAGTCGATTGACCCCTGCACGCAGATTGATCGGACTTGCCTGAAGCTTAGTCGCGGGTAGCCGGTTGGGGGAAAAATGTGTTCATGGCATCGGATATTTAATGCTGGTCTCCAGTATGTTCAGCCAGGTCGGGTCATTGGCCGGTGCCCAGCGACGGCTCACGCCATCATGGAAAAACACCATCTTGTCCTCCAGGTACCAGACGGTCATTTTTATCTTCAGTTGCCGTATATAGTCCTGCGCCGGACACGTAATGGATGCCCAGGGGTCGCAGATAGACAGGTTCGCCCAGTCGGCACCCTGGAAATCCAGAGTCTGGGTCAAGCCCGAAGGGACCGTACCCACCACCACAAAGGTATGACCCCGGCAGTACCACACGTGAGCGACGCCACCATTGGTTCGGATCATTTCACACGCCACATGGGCCATCTGGTCACAATTGCCCGCACCGGTCTTGAGAATGACCTCGGTGTAGTTCGGGTGGCCGATCTTGCTGTATTCCCACATCACAACGGGTTCAGCTTCTTGCAGTCGCAGGATTTCAGCCGGGGTCGCCCCGACGACGTTGTTTGATCTCAGGCCGGTTCTATCCACCACCGCCTGGGTGCTGACGTTGGCTTGCTCTGCGAGGTATTTATTGAGCGGGCTACCCGTGGCGGAGCTGGGTGGCCAGATGTCCAGTTGCACCGGCCGCGAGACCACATTGATATCCAGGCGCCTTCCCTCGTCCGAGGCGTTAAGCAGCAGTTCCCGCTGCTTGATGACCCTCAGGGTGCTGGCCTTTTTGCGGATATTTTCGATTTTTTTCGGCAAAAACCCGTGCTTGCTCAACTGTCGGTACAGGACTTCGAGGGTCGGCAGTGTGACCAGCGGTTGGTCGGGAATCATCCCGCCGGCTTGCAAGAACTGCATTTTGGTGTCGCAGTAGGCCCTGATCAGCGCTGTATCGTCGCCGCCTTGGCTGAAATCCAATTGCTGGAATTGCAAGGTGTAGGCGCCGCTGGGCGTTGCGTTTGTCCGGTAAAAAACACCCACATCGGGCTCGGCCACCCAGTAAGGTGTTGTCGTGTTGGGTAGGGTGATCTCCAGCGCCCGAAGGGTTCTGCGGTCATTGATGAGGTTCACCAGCCCATCGATTTCAACGACTTGGGTTTTACGGGTGAGCAGGTTGTCCAGGTCGTCTTCGGGCAAGCCGAACTGCGGCTCGCTGTCAATGCGCCTGCCGCTGACCTGCTGTTGGTAGATCAACGCTGAAGGTTGGGGGTGAGGGGTCAGCTCGAAGCCGTCGAAGTCCGGGGTGACATCATGCACGTTTCGGTAATAAACCAACTGGCGTTTGTTGCCGCCGATCATCGGCGCCGGCTGGATGCGAATATGGTCGAGCGCCTGGACTCGACGTTTATGAATCGAATCCTTAAAGGCGTACAGCCTTTTGGTGAAACAGATGAGGGGCACCCCCGGGCTGCGCTTTGCTCTGCCGACGGGGCAGACCGAGTCGAAGTGGTCGGTGAGCTTGGCATGGGCCTCTGAGGTGAGTTCGTCCAGCTGGCTGGGGTGTTTATGGGACAAACGCCAGACGCGGCCTTGGTCCAACAAGTCGGTCGCGTCGGCGCGTTGAATGAGCAGGGGCGCCGTGTCAAAAAAGGGCTCTACAACGAGCACCTTGTAGCCGTCGGCGAAGCTGACCGGTGTGACGGCCATCGTGGTGTCCAGTTGCAAACCTTCCAGCGCGGGACCGTACGGCCTTGCACTGAAGGGGTCAAAGGCATGCCAGGCGTTGGCGCGCCTGATCGCCAACAGAGGCGTCAGCCCCTCAGGGTGCATCAGAACGCCAGGCCTGACGTCGGCGCGGTTGATCAGCCGGGCGTAATCCATCGGCGTCCCATGGGCCAGACGTTGCTGGGCATGACGCAGTGCGCCCGCCAGTGCCCGCTGGCCTGAGTGGTTTAACCTGGCCAGGCCATAGGCCGTCAGGCGCACCAACGATGGCACCGCCTCCAGTGGGTTGAGCAACTCATTGATAAAGGTGGCGCTGAGTCTGGTCAGTTGCAGCAGTTTCAAGTAGGCCGGTGCGGGCTTGATCAGGCGGCCCCAGCCGCTGGTAATGAAGCCTTTGGTCGGCATGATCAGGCCAAGCATGTCGAAGAAACAGCCCAGTGTGCCATCGAGCACGCGTTTGATTTCCCCGGAGGCGAGGTCATGGCCGCAGGTCCAGAAGGGTATGAAGCCCAGCAGCGCCTCTAACAACTGCTCGCTGTTTTTTTTTCGCTCTTCAAGGGTGGTCAAGCCTTTGGCCTGGGCCACCCAGGTATCGATATCGATGAAAAAGTGGTGATTGACGATGGTGCTCGCCAATGTGAGGTTTCTTGGCGAGTCGAACACCAGCGGACTAGCAATGGCCGGGAGCCCCTCGAAATGCCAGAGTTGATCCACGATAACGGTGCAATACCTTCCAGATGTGGGTGGGGTGCCTTTGAAGTAGGCATCCTCATCAATGGCCAGGCGACTGCCCTCATGCAAATACGCGATCGGTCGTGTGCTGTGGGGGGAACCGGTGGTGACTTTGAGCGGGCGGCCTCCCAGTTCCAGGATGGCGGGAAGGCGGGTGTTTTGTTGCACTTGATTGAGCAGGGGAAACAGTTCGTAGTCATGGACGGTGTTGACTGCCGTACTACGCAGGATGAAGCCGAACCGGCCGGTACGGGCCATTTTCTCTCCGGGCCCTTCCTCGATCTGCGGCTTGCTGGCTGCTTGCCTCACCACGAGCAGTTGTACCGCCCCCTCGTGCAAGCGCTTGCGGTCGGCCAGTGGTAACTGCGACAGCAGGTAACTGATCGCTCGGATAAACGCCTCCTTGAGTCTTTGCGTGTAAGCACCAGCGGCCTCGCTGAACAGCGCGTTGACATCGCGCAACTGGCCAAAGTTTTTTTTCAGCAGGGCGAGGTCGAGTTCGGGGTCGGTTGAGCGCCATTTATCGTCAATGGGTTGCAGGTGGCCGCCCATATGCAGATCCGCCAACGACTGAAGCTTTACGCCCGTGGTCGGTCTGTAGGAGGGGAGCCGAAAGGGGCCTTGTCCTTCTTGCAGGCATTTTTTCTTCAGCCAGCGGTGGTTGGGGAAGACGCGTTTAAGGTCCCTCAAGGCCAGGCTGCGGCGCGTGATGAGCCTGCTGCGCAAGGTTTCGGCTGCGTCGTGCAAAGTCTTTATACGGGCCTTCAGGCGTTCTTTGATGGCGTCGAGTTCATCGGTTCGATAGGTCTGTGCAGGTCGCAGTTCGCCGTGGACGATTGCCCAGTCGATCAGAGTGGCGGTGGCGTAATGCTCGCGCCACAAGCGTTCCTGGTCCGTCGCCGGCTCCTGGATGGCAAGCGCGATGATGTCGCTGAACGCCAGCTGTCGTGTTGACCCGCAGGCGAGCTCTTCTGCCAGCATCACGCCTTGTTTGAACAGCATCCAGGCGTGGGAAGTCATGAAGTACAGCGAATCAGGGATGCCTTGCACCAAAAACTCCGGTGCGACACCCGCCAGCAACAGGTGTGCGGCCAACCCCGTGGTTTGGGGAGTAGCAACACCAGCCGCAATCAGGTGCAGCTCAAGTGAGCGGCGCAGGTCTGCATAACGATGCCCATGGTAATCGCTGTGGTTCAGGTTCAGGCCGGCGAGGGTGTATCGCGCTTGTGCGGCCTGCGGGTCGAGACTGAGGATCAGCGCGGCAAGGACCAATGTGTCTCGACTGGCGTTGCTGGTCGTTTCACCGGGGGCGTGTCCAAACCAGCCCACGGCGCCGAGCAACGAATCGGCCAGCTTCTGCGCACGGGGAGCGGCAAGCAGTTGTTGCAGTTGTTCATCCGGTGGCCCGGGCGGCAGATCGGCAGCCAGCAGGTTGAACAAACCGGAGCTGGGTTGTGGGACAAACGTGGCGCTGATATGGATCACCTTGGCGCGTTGTTCGGTTGAAAGGGTCAGCGCACCCGGTAGTGGCATACCCAAGGCTTCCCAGTAATTGCCCTGCTGGGGGCTAGCGAGCCGGGTGGTTTCGAGGCGTTGTCGATACTGGCGCAAGGCGACGTCGGAATGCGCCAGATCACTCACGGGCGGCACCGTCACCGGTTCGCTGCGCTGCAGTTGTTCCATCAGCTCCCAGGCCGCCTCGCGATTATCCGGCAACGGCAGGTCGTGCAAGCTGAGCAACTGTGCGAGGCTGAATTGGCCGTCCTGATGGACGAACAGGTTCATGGCCGCAGCGCAGGCTTGCAAGCGTTCAAGGCGATCGCCCAGCGGCAGCTGCGACAGTTGTTCATGGCTGATGTCTACCCGTTGACCCCAGGGGCCGGCGCCTCTGATCGAGTGTTGCTGGTGGTCAAATTCGTACAGGCCTTGGGTCAGTGCATCGGGGCGAGTCAAGGCGAGAAACTGCGGATGCTCAGTGATCTCCCCGAGTAACGTTGCGGCGGTCTGCATGGTCACGGCCCAGAACGAGCCGCCAGCCAGGGGGAAACGGCAGCGGTACACACTCAACAGGTTGAATGTGTGTTCGTTCAGGTCGTCTTCGATGATCTGTGCATGCAGTGCATTGGCTGCCGCGTGCAGATCCTGATTCAGTCGCTCGAACGCGTCCGCGAGCGCAGGTTCGGTCCTACCCAGTGCGTCAATCAGCACGCCGCGTTGGGCAAGCGTAGTCGGTTGGGGGTAGCCGTGGAACCGCAGCACCTGACGGGCGCTCAGTGACAGGTTTGCGGCAGGGTAGGCCAGGCCGATGGCATCCGGGTCGATGATCAGGGCGATGGCCCGAATGGGCGGCGCGAGCTGCTGCCAGCCGCTGGCGTCCTCATAGGTGAAGGTGGCACCGTTGGCATACAGAGTGCCGTTGCGCACGTTCACTTCCATCGGGTTGAAACGCCGCTGCCCGGCCCAGGCCACGAAAGAGGGGTGGCCGAGGGCTTGGCGATAGAGCACAAGCCAGCAGCCGAGTGCACAGTGGGTCGGCACCGGGAGTGAGTCTGCGGCAGCGTAGGGTTCGGTCTTGAGGTGTGCAATTAGGGTGTCCAGCATTTGCCGATCGCCGTCCTGACGCTGGGATGGAGTCGGCTGCTCATGCCGGGTGGTCAATTCAGTCATCCATGAAGTCTCGTTGAAGGTAATGACAGAGCGTGCCGGTTGCGGGCGCAGTCTTCACCGGGACCTTTCGCCTTTTTCCATGGTTTGTATCGCTATGGCGTGAAAGCCTTGAGATAGAGCCCCTCGCAGTGACCATTGGGCGATGGTAGGGGCATGACGATGCACCCTGGCTGTGCAATACTCGCCGCCGTTTCGCCCCGTGGCCTTTCACGCGGGATCAGCTAATGCCCCTCCATAAACCGGCTTTTTCCCGCGAGGTACCGCTGAAATTGGCGTGTTTTATAGTGAAAGGCCCTGTGTCGAGGTTTTTATACTGCACGGCCCGCTGATCTTGCCCGGCAAGAAGGGTCCGTCCATGAGGCGGCCCCGGTTTCGACAAGGGCACAGGCTTACCGGCCTGCACCCCGCAAACTCGACGGACAATCCAATAACAAAATGAGGTTGTACCTTTATGCCAGTCGGCAACCCACTGCCCCATGGCGAGACCGCTCAAGGCGGCCCGCTCAAACGCGAACTCGGTGAGCGGCATATTCGCCTGATGGCCCTTGGCGCCTGTATCGGTGTCGGCCTGTTCCTTGGTTCGGCCAAGGCCATTGAAATGGCCGGCCCGGCGATCATGCTCTCGTACATCATTGGCGGCCTGGCGATCCTGGTGATCATGCGCGCCCTCGGCGAAATGGCGGTGCACAACCCTGTCGCCGGCTCGTTCAGTCGTTACGCCCAAGACTATCTCGGCCCCTTGGCGGGCTTTCTCACCGGCTGGAACTATTGGTTCCTGTGGCTGGTGACCTGCGTGGCGGAAATCACCGCCGTGGCCGTGTACATGGGCGTCTGGTTTCCCGACACCCCACGTTGGATCTGGGCCCTGGCGGCGTTGATCAGCATGGGCACGATCAACCTGATCGCGGTCAAGGCGTTCGGTGAGTTCGAGTTCTGGTTCGCGCTGATCAAGATCGTCACCATCATTGCCATGGTCATCGGCGGCGTCGGCATCATCGCGTTTGGTTTTGGCAATGACGGCGTGGCGCTGGGCATTTCCAACCTGTGGGCCCACGGCGGCTTTATGCCCAATGGCATCACGGGAGTGTTGATGTCCTTGCAGATGGTGATGTTCGCCTACCTGGGCGTGGAGATGATCGGCCTGACCGCTGGTGAAGCGAAGAACCCGCAGAAGACCATTCCCAGTGCCATCGGCTCGGTGTTCTGGCGCATCCTGCTGTTCTACGTGGGGGCGTTGTTTGTGATCCTGTCGATCTACCCATGGAATGAAATCGGCACCCAGGGCAGCCCATTCGTGATGACCTTCGAGCGTCTGGGTATCAAGACCGCTGCGGGCATCATCAACTTCGTGGTGATCACCGCCGCGCTGTCGTCCTGCAACGGCGGCATCTTCAGCACCGGGCGTATGCTCTACAGCCTGGCGCAGAACGGCCAGGCACCTGCCACCTTCGGCACCACGTCGAGCAACGGCGTACCGCGCAAGGCGTTGCTGTTGTCGATCTTCGTACTGTTGCTGGGTGTGCTGCTCAATTACATGGTCCCGGAAAAAGTCTTTGTGTGGGTCACTTCCATTGCCACGTTCGGCGCGATCTGGACCTGGCTGATGATCCTGCTGGCCCAGCTCAAGTTCCGCAAAAGCCTGAGCCCGGCCGAAGCGGCTGGCCTCAAGTACCGCATGTGGTTGTACCCGGTCAGTTCCTACCTGGCGCTGGCGTTCCTGGTGATGGTGGTGGGGCTGATGGCGTACTTCCCCGATACCCGTGTGGCACTGTATGTGGGCCCGGTGTTCCTGGTGGTGTTGACCGTGCTGTTCTACGTGTTCAGGTTGCAGCCAAAGACCGTCGCTCAAGGGACGGTGCGTTCCGCGTCCTGATGTGTGTCTTGTGACAAAAAGCCCCACCCCGCTCTACCGCGGGGTGGGGCTTTTGACCGCCGTATTCTCTGCACGATCCTCTATTTGCGGTGAGGTGCCTGCCGCCCCTGGGGCCTGATATCGCGAGCACTGTGGCTGTGTATAACGCGGGGCATCCGGTTACGCGCGTTATCGCTTTGCCCTTATCTATCTACCCCTCCAACGATAATTCATTCCCTAGGCTGGCTGCTTCGACAGCAACCTTTGAAGAGTGACTTCATGCCTGAAAGAAACCCTCTGCTACTGCCCTACGACTTGCCACCGTTCTCTGCCATCAGAGCAGAACACTTGGTTCCCGCCATTGAGCAAATCATCGCTGATAGCCGCAACACCACCGCCACGATCATTGCCAGCCAGTCGTTATTCCCCACGTGGGACGACCTGGTGCAAGCAGTGGAAGAGCTGGAGGCACGCCTGGACGGCTTTCTCAAAATCATTGAGTTGCTTGACTCCGTTCCCCAGGGGCCGACATGGAAGCTGGCATCACATCGCAGTTATGAGCTTGCAAGGCAGTATTGCGCCGAGCTGGCCGCGAACAATGATCTGTACCAGCTTCACCGACAACTTGCCGATAGCCCGCCCGCAGCCCTTTTCAATCAACAGCGCCACAGTGCATTGCATAAAATACTGCGCAAGTACCAGTTGGCGGGTCTTGATCTTTCGCCTGAGAATCAACGACGGCTCAAAACGTTGAACCTGCAAATCGAGGAGTTCAGCCAAGAGTTCCTGCAGCGTGTGAAAGACTCCGGCGACGCATGGCGTAAGCACATTCAAGATAAGGCGATGCTCAGTGGGTTGCCTGGCGCGACCCTGGCACGCATGGAGGCTGCGGCTCGGGACGCAGGCCTGGATGGCTGGTTATTAACCCTTTCCGAGCAGTCCTTTCAGGAGGTGATGAGCTACGCCGACCATCGAGCCTTGCGCCAGGAAATGATGGTGGCTTACTACAGCCGTGCCGTGAGCACCGGTCGCGACGACATTGCCACCGACAATGAACCGGTTCTGACAGTGTTGCTCGACAGCCGTCACCAGAAAGCACAATTGCTCGGCTATGACAACTTTGCCGAACTGGCGTTGGTGGAGCAAATGGCGCAGACGACCGATGAGGTCACTGCATTTCTTTATCAGCAGATTGATCGGGCACGCACGACATTTGCCCATGAGGCACAACAACTGCAACGCTATGCCGCGCAACGTGGAATCGATGCGCTCGAACCCTGGGATTACAACTATTATGCGGAAAAGATTCGCCAGGACGTGGCGGGTGTCTCCCAAGACGCCGTGCGCAAATACTTCCCACTGGAAACGGTGCTGCAACGCTTGTGCGCGTTCACCAAAACGCTGTTCGGCGTTGAGCTGATTGAACAAACCACCGTCGATACCTGGCACCCGGATGTGCGGGTATTCGAACTCAGGGAGTACGCCGAGCCCATTGGGTATTTGTTCATTGACCCTTATCGCCGCATGGCGGGCGGCGAGATTGGCGCCGCCTCAGGTTTGCGCAATCACCGGATGACCGCCGAGGGGCGTCCACAACGGCCTATAGCCGTGCTGCGCAGCCAGTTGCCGCGACCGACAGCGACCCAGCCTTGCTTGCTGGATCACTTGCAATTGAGGGTCTTATTGCATGAATTCGGCCACTGCCTGCAGCACCTGTTGACCGCCGCCCCCTACCGGGCGATTTCCGGTATGGGCCAATTAGGCCATGATACGACGGAGTTTTTCGGCCAGGTGCTGGAGCAATTCTGCTTTACTGCGTCGTTCCTGGTCTGGCTATCCGGCCATTTCCAGACAGGAGATCCCTTGCCTGACGATATGGCCACTCAAATGAGCCGATTTGCTCACACCCAGACCAGTCAGGAAACCGCCAGTATTTTGCTCACGGGTCTCGTCGACTTTGAGCTGCACCGTACCTACGGCGACGGGCGTACACCTCATGAGGTTTTCACCCATGCCAACAGTGAAATCGGGCATTTGCAGTGGCCTGATGGCACCCGCCCGATCAACAGTTTCGAACAACCGATGGGTAGCTATGGGGCCAAGATGTATTCCTACAAGTGGTCTGGTGTCTTGGCCCGCCAGGCTTTTGAACGGTTTGAGCGTGATGGCCTGTTCAACCCGGAGACCGGGAAAGCCTTCCGAGACGCGTTCATTACTGAGGGCGATACCGGTACGCTGTCGAGCGCACTTGCGCTTTTTCGGGGGGACGGCGTGGGATGTGTCGGGCATTCCACCGGGGCATGAAGCGCTGGTGCATATGTAGCCCCTCGGCTGAAACTTGAAACGCCAGAGTGATCTTCAGCAGCCAATCCGGCACGGAGAGCACTCGATGAGCACTGACACCCCACCGTATTTTTTCAGCGAAACCCAAACAGATCGCACGCAGCTAAGCGAGCGCCAACGCTCACGCAACTTTACCCTCAAGGACCTTGACTGGTTCGACTCGGTCTATCTGGCCACCGATGCTTTGCGGCGGGCGCACAAAGCGCCGATGCACGTCCAAACCCTGCAACTGAATGTGCTTGGTCAACCGGCTATTGAATTGGCGGGTGCATTCGTCATGAGCCCCGCCCCAGAAGGCGGGGTTGTTCTCTATACACCCGCTCGTGGTCTGGAAAAGCTGGAAAGCCATGAAATCCTCAAGACGCAACTGAAGTCGTGGCTCAAAGACTCGTCGCAGCGCCAAGCGTTGCTTGATTACCTTTCCATCTCCCAGCAAGTCACCCTGACGCCTACTGCAACCCTGACGATTACCGAACATACCGTGGCTGGCGCTGTCTTCGAAGCACAACATGCGACCCTCTCCAATAACCTGCTCGAAAATGCTCGTTTGATGCGCGAGGAGCTGCTCAAGCTGCCCAGTTTCACTTCTCTGCTGGATGAATACATTTCCTCTAAGTTGGCGCAGTCTTTTACGGGGGGCGATCAGCGCCAAATCCAAGTGCAGAGTTATGTCATCGACGCATCCAGCGAATCAGGCAATTCTGATTCGCCAACGTCCCGACACACGACCACCCGCTCCTTGAGCGAAACTGTCCTTAGGTATTTTGTCGCCAATGGCTGGCCTGTGGGTGAAACCCGGCGCTACCACAACCCCCAGCAGCCTACTCAGGAAGCTGATGATCAGTTGCGTTGGGACGTATCAGTCCAGGGATTGGCCCAGGGCTTGAAAGCATATATGAAGCAACAGCCCAAGACATTTTGGACGCTGCCGGCCGCCGCTGGGTTCTCACGGCTACAACTTTTTACCAACGCCATGGCCAATGCCTTTTTCACGGTGGCGCTGGAGCAACAACAGCAAACTACGATTACGGTTGAGCAGCGTCTGCAACTACAGGCCTTGCCGCTCAAGGCTGCGCTGCCTGCGACAACGCTTGCTCCTGCGATCGATGTTGAAAAGGCACTGCTGAGTGAGCCCGGACAGACCCCCGCCGAGCTGGCAGGCACACTTATCATCAGTAGTAACAAAAGCGACAATGGCTCGCCCTGGCTGCTCTATACCCCCCTCCAGGGCCTGCGATCGTTTACCGATCTGAGCGCCCTGAAAACCCACCTTCTCGATAGTCTCAACCCCCGGCAGCATGCCGATGCCTGGAGAAAGCATCTGTCCAGGCCGGAACGCTATAACGAAGTCGACCTGCTGGCCTGCGAAGTCACCAAAGGCCCCATCACCGGGGGTATTTTCCAACGCATCATGGAGGGCATCATTGAAAAACAAGGTCGCAACCTTGAATACGCCCTCGATCAGTATCGCCTGAGCCAGGGCACGATGGACCTCGATGCCCTGGTTGATCATGTGCTGGATGTACGTGGAATGATTGATCCAACATTACTGACCTTCGAACCCATGGGGCGTTGGAGTACCCAGTTGACAGAGACCTGGACGGCGACGGTGACTGAACCCAGGATTCCACCAACGCTTGCTGCAATGCGCACAACGGTGCATTTACTCGAAAACGTCACTGCCGAAATCGAACAACACCTATCGTTTCGCCCCTCGCTGGAGCGTTCCGTTATCACCTATCTCAATACCAAACTGTACGCTATCAAGCAGCAAGAGTTGCAGGCCGCGTGCCTCTCGGTACGCCAATACAGCAACCCTTCAAATGGCACTGACAAACCTCAACTGCTCTCATCGAGCAGTATGGTCGACTATTTTCTGGCGCGCTTATGTGGCGAAGTGGGTCCACTCATCGATCCGCTTAACACTCACGTCTATTCAACCCCTCCTGGCAAACCCGCCACCAAGGTCTCAGGTATGGACGCCGCTACGTTCAATACGCTGATCAACAGTGCAGTCGGTGGGTTTAAACAGTACCTGCGTAGAACCCACAGCGTGTCCCCCAACATGCAGCCCTTGCTGAGAAAGGCAATGGAGATGGGCTTGACAGGGGAAGTGCAAGTCAGGCTTTGGAACAACGCTTTATTGCCCCTCGACTACGAAGTGCTTTTGACCGTGTTAGGTATTTACGCCAGAGACTTACGCCCTGGCGTCAATGGGTTCCGCCCTGATGCGTTTTCTTTGCAGGTCGTACCGACTGGGCAGAATACCCCGCTGGTACTCAATAACTGTTTCGTGCTGACCGAGCGCGGCGGGCTTGATCTTCGATATTCGGGCCGCACGCTGCTGTGGACGCCCGCGTTGGGCCTGGAAAGCTTCTGCTCATTGAAGGACTTCAAAGCAGAGATGGATCGACGCCTGGCAATCCCGAACGAGCGACAGGCTTTCCTGGCGAACCTGGCGCCACCGGACTGGGAGGCACAACCGAGCTATGCATTCAGTTCCCTTGAACTGATCGAAGACAACCTCGTTGAGCACTTGCAACGAACCTACGCTCAACAAAAAGACCGTGAACTGGCGCAAATCCTGTCCATGCAGCTATCGGTCGATCAGTTGCGTAAGCTCTGGCAGGTTCAAGCCACACAAAGCCTGGCGCCCACCAACGTGCAGCGTGCCAAGGACATGGTCCAGGCCATGATCCAGCAACAGGGTTTGCAATGGTTGGGCAAAGCCCATGCTGTGGATCAACAGCTGTACGTCGAATTGCTGGAGCAGTATCGAAACAACGTCACCGACCATCGGGATTACCTGCACGGGGTCGACTCACTGGCTCAGTTCACGCTCAAGAAACTCAGCACGTTACTCAAGGACCTTGACGTTCAGGACAGCGTCACACCTGATGAAGTCGAAGTCGGGCTACCGGCGCAGGGCAGTACACCTGCCCGCAACCAGTCGCTGCTGGACTATGCCTTGAGTCATCAGTCGTACTGGAAGGATGAGGTGCCCCTCTTCGCCAGCACCGGTACAACGCCGTTGCCATCCACCCTGGATGCGCAGACGCTGAAAACGCGGATACAGGCGTTGAACATCAACGTGGCTTACCAAACATACATCAAGTCCTTCCTGGGCCCTGCCAGCCCGGGCTTCGAGCAACGCTATACGCGATTCGCCAAGCAACTGCCGTGGCAATTGATGCAATACGCTCACGGCATGAGGTTGCAAGACCAGCTTTCACCAACGGCCTTCGGGCTCATTCAACAGATCATGGATATGCCCGATGCGATCGCCCGTGCGACAGTAGTGAATGCCAACGCCATGATCCGCCCTCTGGAACTGCTGGTGGATGACGGGAAGAAAACCATCAAGATTCCCGGGGCTTATTTGATCGGCTCCGCCTCCGGTGACGAGGGGCCTCAAATCCTTTATGCCCCCTATAGTCCAGGCTACACCCTCAAGGAATATACCGTTGAGGCCGCACTCCGTGCTGAGTTGACAGCCGCCGGCGCCTTACAGCGATGGGTTCGGCTGGGGGTCTCGACCGTTGACCAAGCGGCACTGACAAGCGCACTGGAGCAACCCCTGGCCAGCACCACCCTGCAGCTGGCAAGCAACCCCATCAACACGCCGCTGTTCAAACAGCTGTTCACCGACAATGTCGAGCTGCTGACAACGCTGTTGGGCTGCCAAAAAGCCGCTGATGCAGGCACTGCCTGGGATACGGCCAAGGCCGTGTTCTCTGAGGGCGTGCAGGCGGCCACTGTATTTTTTGCCGGCAAACTGGCCTACCCCCTGGTGGTCTGGCAGAGCTATAAACTGTTCAAGGCTTCTGCCGAGGAGCTGCAAAGCCACCAATGGCATGAGGCACTGGGTCATTTCATCGGAGGTGTCGCCGCGCTGGCCGGTTTGAGCGATTCCATGCCTCCCGTATCAGAGGGCGGCATGCCCCCGGCACCCGAGCCAATCCCGCCGCCTTCCACACCTGCGACCTCTGTGGTGTCCTGGCCCGCGCTGGACATTACCGCTGCTTCCCGCACCCGGCTCCAGCGTTTCGAAGTCCTTGAGCCGAGCTTGGCCAGCCTGATCAAAGACACCTCACTCAACCTTTATCGATCGACCTCCAACCATTACTACGCGGCGGTGGCAGGGAAGGTGTTCGAAGTCATCAAGCATGGCCAGGGTTGGCGCATCATCGGTGATGGCGAAGTCGGTCCTGAGGTACAGCGCAACCCTCGACAACAGTGGATGCTCAGTAGCGCTGGCCCAGTGCTGACGGGGCGACGGACAATTGCGCGATTGCTTAATCGCTTCTACTCCGAGCCATTTGCGCGCTCGAGTATGAATGTATTGGCCAGCGGGATGCGCGAGATACGAGCGCTTTACGCTCGGGAATCCTGGCTTATCATCGATGCACTTGCCTTGGCGACGTTTTATGCAAAGAACGCCCAGGAAAATTTGCGCCTGATCACACAAACTCCCCTTGCTGCCCCTGAGCTGGTCAAGCAGATCAAAACGTTTTTCGGCTTGCAGACGCTCGAGGTCGAACACCTTGAAAAAATTCAGGAGATCGTCGATACGGTCTGCACTGCGTTGATGGAGCCCTCACTGACCTCCTCGGACTCAACGCGATTTGTCATTGGCCGATCGCGGTTGCCGGCTCCTCAGGGTGGACACACGTTGATGGCCTTTACGATTGTCCCCGACCCCCTTCAACTGGTGTACTTGACCGAGACGTTTTTCAACCCGGGTCTGAAATACAGTCATTTGTTGACCAAGCCGTTCTATGTCAGCGCCCACGCCCGTGCGACCACCCTCATTCACGAAGTCACTCATCATGTCTGTGCGACGTT
Organism: Pseudomonas sp. GZJR-8; assembly: GCF_002916705.1. Classification (NCBI taxonomy): domain Bacteria; kingdom Pseudomonadati; phylum Pseudomonadota; class Gammaproteobacteria; order Pseudomonadales; family Pseudomonadaceae; genus Pseudomonas; species Pseudomonas sp. GZJR-8. The sequence goes on from NZ_JXSI01000001.1 coordinate 159,276, forward strand.
GGACTTGGCTTACGTGCATTCAGGCCATCCGTTTGAGGACCTGATTGATCCGCAAACCCCTGAGGGCAGTAACACAAAAGCAGCCCTGGAAAAGCGCCATATTTCAAGACTGTCGCTCAATACTCCGACCCATGAGTTGTTCCAGGTTGTCGATGTTGCAACCGGCCTCAAATCAGACCCTACCCAGGGCACGTCAACACAGCATGTGCTTGACAGGCTGCTCAGCGTCACAGGCACCCAGACCCTCGTCGATGCCCGGCGAGTTTTCCGTACCGATCCGCTTAAACGCATCCTTACGGTACTTAACAACGCCGACTCCGTCGCCTACCTGATTGCACAATTGGGGCGTCGAAAAGAGAAACCTGTTGGCTTATGACTAAAACGTCAGGTCATCGCCCGGGCCGTTTGCTCCTGCGCAGCGAGGCGGGCATTAACTATTTGGCTTGTCTCGCTTCAAGGGCCGTGGCGTCTGGTTGAGGTGTTTGTTGAACTCCATCCAGGCCGCGAGGGCTGACATCAGCACCACGCCGAGCAAGGCGGTGAGTAGTTGAATGAACACGGCGTCATCCGCCTGGGCATTGAGCATGTCCGCCAGTGGCGCCAGCACCACGCCCAGGCAGAACACTTCCAGGGAATAACGGCCCATCTGGCAAATCCGTTCAGCCAGACGGTTTTGCGTCCATTGCGGGTTTGGTAACAGCTTGGCGGTGACATAGGCCAGCGCCAGAAAGTGCACGAGACGCACCGGTGACAGGTTGGTCTTGCTGATGGGGTACAGCAGGTTGCTGAGCGTGGTGGGCATCACCGCATCATGGATTTCAGGCCAGAGCCACGACAGCGTGATCACGCCGGCTACCACCACATACAGCGCCGCCGCGACGAACAGCGGCTGGCGCTGTAAGGGGCGTGTCTCGGGCGCGCTGGGCCGCTGGCTGTAAATCGCCGCGGCGCCCCCCAGCACAAACAGCAATTGCCAGGTAACAGGGTTGAAATACCACACGCCATCGGCAATGGCGCGCAGGTTCCAGCCCATCCACGGCGCCATCAGGTATACCACCAGCGAGACACTCACCACGGCCCAGGGCGCGCGCACCATCAGCGGCAGCACCACGGACAAACCAGCCAGCAAGACGATGTACAACGGCAACGGATCCATCAGGTTGGGCTTGAAGCGCAACAGCAGTTCGTCGGTCAGTGCCTGTTGCGGGTGGGTGACGAAGTGCGTCAGGCCCATCTCCGCCACCAGGTCGCGGGTTTCTACATGGTTGTTGGCGAAGAACACGATACCCATCAGCATGGCCAGCAGGAAAATATGCACCACATACAACACCCAGGTGCGGCGCAGGATTTTCAGGCAGGCCATCCAATAACCTTCTCGCTGCATGACCTTGCCGTAGGCCAGCACCGAGGCGAACCCGGCGAGAAACACGAAGACCTCCGCCGCGTCGCTGAAGCCGAAGTTGCGCAGAGTGATCAGGCCAAGAGGGTTGTGGGGGACGTGATCCCAGAAAATGAAGATCAACGCCAGGCCCCGAAAAAAATCGATGCGCGGGTCGCGTCCGTTCAGCATGGCAGCGGGCTCTTGAACAAGTAGTTGAATGACGATAGGTGAGCGCGCGCGTTGTCGTACGCGGCACGTCGAGCGGGCGCAGGTTGGCGGTATTTGTAAGCAATTGCAAAGGTTGGATATTACTGAATGTCTCAGTTGTAGATAAGGGCACCTGTCAACCTTGACAGTAGACGCAAAAGGCGCGCCGTGGCTTGCTAACACGCAACCGCAAAGGACGACGGTATGGCCCGGCTATGGAAAGGTTTCACTCGTTACACAGTGATCGGTGTCGCCAATACGGTGATCCATTGGCAGTTGTTTTTTATGCTGCGGGCAGGGTTTGAGTTCAGCCAGGCGCTGAGCAATCTTCTGGCATTCTGTGTGGCGGCATCCTTCTCGTTTTATGTGAATGCCTTGTTCACCTTTGACATGCCGGTTTCCCTGGGCCGCTACCTGCTGTTCATGACGTGCATGGGAGTGCTAAGCCTGGGGGTAGGTTGGTTGGGTGATCATCTGCACATGCCAGGGCTTATCACTGTGCTGGTGTTTTCACTGGTCAGCTTGCTGTGCGGTTTTCTGCTGTCACGGTGGGTGGTGTTTCGCGAGCGTGGCCAATGAAGATCTCGTTGGTGGTACCGGTGTTCAACGAGGAACAGACGGTGGCCGATTTCTACCGTGCGGTTCGGCAAGAACCGTCGTTGCAGGCCCACACCGTTGAAATCGTATTTATCAACGATGGCAGCACCGACGGTACTGCCGAAGCCGCCGAGACGCTGGCGTTGGTTGATCACGACGTGATGCTGATCAACTTCTCACGCAATTTCGGTAAGGAAGCTGCCTTGTTCGCCGGGCTGGAATACGCCACGGGCGACGCGGTGGTACCGATGGATGTGGACCTGCAGGACCCGGTGGACGTCGTCCCACGGCTGATCGCCGAGTGGCAGCAGGGCGCCGATATGGTGCTGGCCAAACGGCGCGACCGCTCCAGCGACGGTTACCTCAAGCGTAACGCCGCGTCGCTGTTCTACCGTTTGCTCAACCTTATCGCCTATACCCATATCGAAGAAAACGTCGGTGACTTCCGGTTGATGGACCGCAAGGTCGTGGACGTGATCAAGGCGCTGCCGGAACAGCAACTGTTCATGAAAGGCGTGCTGTCGTGGGCGGGGTTCACGGTGGCCATCGTTGAATACGATCGTGCTCCCAGAGCTGCGGGGCAGAGCAAGTTCAACGGCTGGAAACTGTGGAACCTGGCGCTGGACGGGATTACCTCGTTCAGTACCTTGCCGTTGCGGTTGTGGAGTTATATCGGCGGCGCAATTTCGTTATTGGCGATGGTGTATGCCGGGTTTTTGATTGTGGACAAGGTGTTGTTTGGCAATGACGTGCCGGGGTATCCGTCGTTGATGACTGCGATTTTGTTTTTGGGCGGGGTGCAACTGATTGGGATTGGGATATTGGGGGAATATATAGGGCGGATTTATATAGAGGCGAAGCATCGGCCGCGGTATGTGGTCAAAAATACCGTGCGCAGTTTGAACTTTCAGGATGCGTCAGTGCAACGGGAAAGGAACCATGAAATCCGCTAGTGCGAGTGTGCAATATGTAGGCAATATAACGTACAGGGCATTGCTTCTGTTTACGGTTCTGTGTGTCGCTGGGTTGGTTCGGTTTTATCATCTTACGGACGCCTCTATTTGGTCAGATGAAGGGTTTAGCTTGATTTTGGCTACATGCTCGTTGTCGGATATTTGGTTGTTGAGCGGATTTGACGTTCATCCGCCACTTTATCATTTGATCTTGCATGGATGGATCATGTTGGTGGGGGGGGATGAGTTGGTCTGGATGCGTGGTCTAAGTGCTTCATTAGGGGTCTTGAATGTAGCGTTGGGGATCTGGTTGGTGCGCTTGGTTTCTAATGGGCGAGCCGCAATTGTTGCCGGTTTGTTATTAGCACTTTTGCCAATAGCTGTACGTTATAGTCAGGACGTCCGGATGTATAGTCTGTTGGGCGTGGAGCTGACGAGTGCCACGCTGGCCTTGGTTTACTGGGTGCGTAATCCAGAGCGAGCACGTTATTTGATTGTTTATGTATTGGCCGTAGTGGCCGCATTTTATACTCATTATTTTTCCATATTTTGTGTCGGGTCCCACTGGTTATATCTCCTTCTAGTACGCTGCCGTATTTTTGGAGGACAGCGCTACGTTTTTCGCCTCGATTGGTGGATGGCGAATATAGCGATCGTATTGCTTTACATGCCGTGGGTACCCTCATTAACGAAACATATCGCCAAGGGAACGCTGGGCTGGATTCAACCGGTGACGGTTTATAGTCTGCCGTCTGCGTTCTGGCGATTTATCACCCTGAATGATGGGTTGACGTATAGTTCATTAGTTTATTGGTTGTTGCCGATAATCATAGTTTTTTTGGGGGGAGTGGTCGTGCGAGGGGATAGCAGTCATCATAAATTTGGTCTATTGATGGTGCTATGTCTGTTTTCGACCTTGTTGGGGGCAATTGGAATATCTTTGTGGACCCCACTATTTGTTGAGCGCTACCTGTTTTTTGCTGCGCTGATGTTGCCGATGGTTATCGCTATTGCTCTAGTGGGAATAAAAAATAAATTAGTCTTTTCTGTGGTTTTAGGGATGTGTGTTTGTTTGGAAATTGCAGGGTTGAGGAATAATTATAATGGTTTTCATACGATGAATAACCCCTCGCGTGTGGCGGATAATAGGGTAGCTGAACTAATGGCAGATTTTAATAGTGGTGTCGCCGCTGGTGACATCTTAGTCGCAAGCGATGTCTACCTGTTTTATGCCGCTGAATATTATAGCGGGAAGTCAGTAACGGTACTGTTTTACACGCCACCGCTCAAGGAAGGTCGCTCAGGCCGTCCTGGCTTTAATGATTTTCACGCGCCCTTAATGAAGTTTAGTGATGAAATTTATCTCGATAACCTGCAAACATTGAAGAGCGCGCAACGAGTATGGTGGTTGGCTTTTGACCATGCATTTGAATCAGATGCAGCTCGTATTCCTGCAGATTGGCGCCTCCTCTGGAGTAAGGCTGCCGGAGATAATGTGCTTGCTCTCTATGTGATTTGTAGTGGCGAGCAAGCACAGTCCCAAGAGCGCTGTCGGTGAGTGATGAGAGGGTAAGGAAACAACCTGTGGGCATATTCAGTTTGGCTCCGCCGGTGGGACTGATTGGCCTCGGATAGGCAACTGACGCGTATCGCTCACCTCAAAATTCGCCTGGTTGGCAGTAGTCGAATCCGGCCCGACGAAGACGGTAAAACCGCCAGCTTCGACCTTCGGTGAAAAATGCTCGTCGAGCAAGGCAAAGTCCTGTTGGCCCAGGGAGAAACTGACGCTGCGACTTTCGCCCGGTGCCAAATGAATTTTGCGAAAACCCCGTAGTCGGCGCACTGGGCGGGTGACGCTGGCAACGTCATCGCGCAGGTATAACTGGACGATTTCATCGCCTGCCCGTTTGCCGGTGACGGTGACCTCAACCCCCAGCGTTTGTGTGGACGCCAGTCGAGTGTGACTAAGGCGAGGGGAGGAGTAGCTGAACGAGGTGTAGCTCAGGCCGAAGCCAAATGGATAGAGCGGTGTCCAGGGCACATCGATATAGGCGGATGCGTAACTGCCATCACCGCTGGGTGGGCGGCCTGTATTTTTATGCGCGTAGTAAATGGGTATCTGCCCCACATGGCGAGGGAAGGTCATTGGCAGCTTGCCGCTGGGGTTGACGTCACCAAACAGCACATCGGCCACGGCATTTCCGGTTTCGCTGCCCAAAAACCAGGTTTCGAGCAATGCATGGGCTTGTTGCACTGAAGCATCGAGCACTAGGGGGCGGCCGTTCATGAGGACGATGACCAAGGGTTTCCCTGTGTCCAGTAATGAGTTTAGTAGCGCATTTTGCCCGCCCGGTAGACCGAGTTCGGCGCGGCTATGGGCTTCGCCGCTCTGTTCTGCGGTTTCTCCGAGTACGGCGATTATCAGGTCGCTGTCACGCGCGATTGTTTCGACCCGCGTGATGTCCTGGAGGTGCGGGCTGACGGGCGAAGCGCCGGGCAGGTAAGTAATCTCGGTGCCAGGGGCTACCGCATTGCGCAGGCCTTGCAAGACCGTGACGGAGTCTTCGGGGTTGGCAGCCCCGGCCCAAGGGCCGATGGTGGCGCTGGCGTCCGAAGCGAGGCTGCCGACCACCAGGACCTTGCCCGGTTGTTTGGAGAGCGGCAGCAGCGCGTCGTTGTTTTTTAGTAAGACGATAGATTTCTGTGCCGATTCTCGAGCCAGGGCACGGTGCTGTGGCGTTAGCTGGCTGGCCTGCTCGCGGGCTTCGTCGCTGTACCGGTAGGGATCATCGAACAGTCCCAGACGCTGCTTGGCTTTGAGGACGCGACGCACAGCGTCATCCAGGTTTTTACGCGACACCTGGCCGTTGCGCACCAGTGTCGGCAGGTGCAGGCGATAGGATTGACTGGCCATCTCGATATCCACCCCGGCATTGAACGCTAGTCGTGCGGTGTCGGCTGGCGTGCCGGCGATACCTTGTGGCCCCAGTTCCCAGACAGCATTGAAATCACTGACCAGCAAGCCGGCGAACCCCCACTGCTTGCGCAACAGACCGGTCAGCAGGGCGGTATGGCTGTGCATGGGAACGCCGGCCAGCTCGTTGAACGACGGCATGATTGCATCGACCCCGGCCGCGACGGCTGCCTGGAAGGGAGGCAAGTAAACCTCTCTCAGTGTCCGCTCCGACAGATCGGTGACGTTGTAGTCTCGACCGCCTTCGGCAGCCCCGTAGGCGACAAAGTGTTTTGCCGTAGCGAGCATGGATGAGATGTCAGGTGCACCTGCACCCTGGAACCCGTGCACAAGTGCGGCGGCCAATGCAGAGCCAAGGAACGGATCTTCGCCAGCACCTTCCACCACGCGGCCCCAACGCGGGTCACGGCTAATATCGACCATGGGCGCAAAGGTCCAATGCACGCCACTGGCGGTGGCCTCAACGGCCGCCACGCGAGCGGTTCGTTGGGCCAAGTCCGGGTCCCAGGCTGAGGCTAGCGCCAGGGGGACCGGGAACACTGTACGAAAACCGTGCACGACGTCATAAGCGAATAACAAGGGGATATGCAGCCGGGAACCGTTAACCACCTGCTCCTGCAACTGACGGGTAGCTTGCGCGCTGCTGGCCCCCAGTACCGAGCCCACGAGGGCCACTGGCATCTGCGTCTGTTCGCCTTGATCAATGACGGGGCCGGTAGGCGTGCTCTGGATACTGAGTTGGCTGAGCTGGCCGATTTTTTCTTCAAGGCTCATTTTCGCTAGTAGGTCCTCGACCGGATCATTCTGGGCTACGGCCACTAGCGGGAGGGAGACGAGTAGTAATGAGGCTAAACTTAAAGGCATGGTTGCGCCGTCCATGGGCAGGGTGTATGCCTTCAAGTATTTTGCATCCGAGCAGGATCATCTACTGTCAGAGTTGACAGTGCGGGGCTGTTTTCAGACAGGGGCCATCAGCAAAACCCGGCACGGCTTGGCCTGATACGCGTTGATCTGCGGCACCAACCGTTTGAAGTGCTCGGTCTGGCAGTGCGCATCCAGCGCCGCCTGATCAGGCCATTGTTCGATAAAGATAAAATGCCCTGGGTCTTTTTGATCGACAAACAGATCGTAGGCAACGCACAGCGGTTCCTGGCGGGTTTTTTCCACCAGTTCGGCGTACCACGGGCGCACGGTTTCCAGGTGCTCGGGCTTGATAAAGTCTTCAGCGATGACTTTCAACATGGTAGGCGTCCTTCAGGCAGCAGCGGTTTCATGGGGCTCAAAACTGTCTGCTCGCGCCATCTGCCACATGCGCGAATAGAACTCGCCGTTCACGTCTCCCGTGAGCAATTCGCCGGGCTTCAAGAACACATGCAGCTGCGAGAACAGTTTGATCTCTGTTGCCGACATGCGTCGCACCAAGTGCTTGGCCGACAACTGCGACGGATGATCCAGGCCCGCGGCGGCAAGCATTTCGGCCAGGGCGTGCAGCGTGTTGCGGTGGAAGTTGAACACACGCTGGGCCTTGTCCGGCACGACCAAGGCACGTTGGCGCAGTGGGTCTTGCGTGGCCACGCCGGTCGGGCATTTGTTGGTGTGGCATGACTGGGACTGGATGCAGCCAATGGCGAACATGAAGCCACGTGCCGAGTTGGCCCAGTCGGCGCCGATGGCCAGGACGCTGGCAATATCGAACGCACTGACAATCTTGCCGCTGGCGCCGAGTTTGATTTTGTCGCGCAGGTTCAGGCCCACCAGGGTGTTGTGCACAAACAGCAAACCCTCACGCAGCGGCACGCCGATATGGTCGGTGAACTCCACGGGGGCTGCGCCGGTGCCACCTTCCTTGCCATCGACCACGATAAAGTCGGGGAGGATGCCGGTTTCGAGCATGGCCTTGGCGATGCCCATGAATTCCCACGGGTGGCCCAGACAGAACTTGAAACCCACGGGTTTGCCGCCGGACAGTTCACGCAATTGGGCGATGAAGTGCATCAGTTCGATGGGCGTGGAAAACGCACTGTGGCGTGACGGCGAGATGCAGTCTTCGCCCATCATGATGCCGCGGGTGTCGGCGATTTCCTGGGTGACCTTGTGCTTGGGCAGGATCCCGCCATGGCCGGGCTTGGCACCCTGGCTCATCTTGATTTCAATCATGCGCACCTGCGGGTTTTGCGCCTGCGTGGCGAAGCGCTCCGGGTCGAAACGGCCGTCGCTGGTGCGGCAGCCGAAGTAGCCGCTGCCCAGTTCCCAGGTCAGGTCGCCACCGTTTTCACGGTGGTAGGGGCTGATGCTGCCTTCACCGGTGTCGTGGGCAAAGTTGCCGAGCTTGGCGCCTTGGTTGAGCGCGCGAATTGCGTTGGCGCTCAGCGAGCCGAAGCTCATGGCCGAGATGTTGAACACCGACGCCGAGTACGGTTGTGTGCACTGCGGGCCGCCGACCATCACGCGAAATGCGCTGGGGTCGCTCAACGGTGCCGGGCGCATGGAGTGGCCGATAAATTCGAAGCCCGACTGGTATACATCGATCAAGGTGCCGAAGGGCTTGTCTGCGGTTTCGTTCTTGGCGCGCGAATACACCAGCGAACGCTGGGCCCGAGAGAAGGGCAGGGCGTCGCTGTCGGATTCGAGCAGGTATTGGCGGATTTCCGGGCGGATGCCTTCCACCAGGTAACGGATATTGCCCAGGATCGGGTAGTTGCGGCGCACCGCGTGGGGGCTTTGCAGCAGGTCGAAAATGCCGATCAGGCTGAGGATGCCGGTGACCAGAGTAATGGGCCACAACCATTCGTGTTCGATAAAGGGCAGGCTGGCGAGGGTGAAAATGACGCACACAGCAAAGAAGGCGTAGCGGCTTAACAAGGACAGGCTCATACGGTTTCCTTGGGTTCGGACTCTTCAGGTCGATCACCCATTCTGCACCTCTGGATTAAGCACGGACAAGGATTGATCGCTCAGTCGCGTATTTGTGCGTCTATGCATCAGTCCAGACAAAAAAAGCTATCAGCCTCATAGAGGAACTTATGACTGCCCAATCACCATTCATCGAATGTAAGACTAAGGACGCTGTTAATCAGAAGGAATGTATAACAACAGAGCGAGAGACTTACCTATGTCTATATCGATATCGGCATCGAACAATACTCATCATGCCTCGATTTATATCCCGATCATTCCCAACTGGGATAAAAGCCAATTAACCGGCTCCCAACGAGAGCAAGTCGCCCAAGAACATCAACGAATGGAAGGTATCGAGAAACCTGAGCGGAATGTGAGTCGCAAGCCGGAAATCTCCACTGGCCGTCCACCGGGTGATACCCGCACTGCGGACGAAATCATCAACGACAATCCGATCCTCAAAAACCTCGGCCATCAAAAAGATATTAATCGTCCATTGGCTTACAAACTTCTGGGTGATTGGACGAGCAACAATAAAGACCCTGAGTCACGAGCGGATGCCGCATTCAACGCTGCGCGGGTGCTTAACTATATCGATACGTCTTTATCGACTACAGGCGAACACCGAGGCAAAGCCCATGACAATGGCGACCTTGAAGGCATCACCCGTAGCGGTGATGCGCGGCACGGCACGCCGGCAGGCATGTGGAAGGACTTTACGGAGCAAGGTTATTCAGCCCTACGGCACCATCACCGCTTGGACAGTACCAACGACCGCCATGTCACCCAGGGCGGCGCCAACAAAGATAACCTGCAGCATGTTTCCGGTAAGATCGGCAAGAGAACCTGGTTTATCCCGGGGCTGAGCAATATTCTCCTGGGCATCAGCGACTCAAATGCGGGGTTGGCGGAGGCTGTGAAGGGGGCCAAGAAGGGGTTCGATAAAACTCGGGCTGATGGTTTTGACCAGGCACTTTTCAGTGCTGCGAGGGGGAATTTGGTGGGGGTCGTTTAAGGCTATGTCAACGCAGTGAAGCACAACGAAGCCACGCCTGATTTGGTTAAGTCAAAACTCGGGGCGACCGGCAGTTGAGTCGGATTGGTTTGAACCGATGAGCTCAATCATGGATTAGCTCGATTTCCTGGAAAGGGACCTCCAGGAAACGGCTAGAACTTTTCCTGCTGGTATTATTGCAATCGGTTCTCGTTTGTAGGTGTTTTTAGTGTTACTGTATAACATGTCTAATGCACCCAAACGCCCCGGAGGCCTCATGAAAGCTGGTATCCACCCCGACTACCGCACCGTACTGTTCCACGACACCGCCGCCGACGTGTACTTCCTCATCGGCTCCACTGCCGACAGCGACCGCACCCACACACACAGCGACGGCAACACCTATCCCTATATCCCGTTGGATGTTTCAAGTGCTTCGCACCCGGTCTACACCGGCCAACAGCGCAAGACCCAAGCCGAAGGCCGCATTGCCGGCTTCAACAAGCGCTTTGCCTCGTTTGGGTCGACCCCGAAAGCCGACGCGTGAGGATGATTCGGCGGCGTGCCCTACGCCGCCTTCTGGCGAATCGGCAACACCACGCGAAATGTCGTGCCCCTGCCCAGCTCGCTGCTGACGGAGATATCCCCGCCGTGTTTCTTGATGATGCCGTAGGACAGTGACAATCCCAGTCCAGTCCCTTCGCCCACAGGCTTGGTGGTAAAGAACGGGTCGAAAATCTTCTGTAAGCTTTCAGGGGCAATTCCGCAGCCGTTATCGGCCACTTCCAGCCAGATATTCTCGCCTTCCACGCCGTTGCTGATGGTAATGGTGCCACGCTGGGGCCCCATGGCCTGGGCCGCATTGATCACCAGGTTCATCACTACCTGATTGAGCTGCGAGGCCAGGCATTCGATGTCCGGCAGGGGCGTGTAGTGCTTGACCACGTCGGCCTTGTACTTGAGTTCGCTGGCGACGATGTTCAGGGTCGAATCGATGCCTTGCTGCAGGTCAGCCAGTTGCCAGGTCTGGTCGTTATCCACGCGTGAGAAGTTCTTCAGGTCTTTGACGATCTGCACGACACGGCCAATCCCTTCCTTGGATTCGCGGATCAGGATCGGTATGTCTTCCTTGAGGAAATCCAGTTCCAGGTCGGTGCGCAAAACCTTTAGCTGATCCCGCTGTTCTGGCGCCGCGAGGTGTTCCTCGCTGCGTTGATAGGCGTCGAGCATCTGTTGCAGCTGCGTGAAGTAGCTGTCGAGCGTGCTGAGGTTGGAGGAAATAAACCCCACCGGGTTGTTGATTTCATGGGCGACGCCGGCGGCGAGCTGCCCAAGGGAGGCGAGCTTTTCCGACTGCACCAGTTGGCTTTCCAGATGCTTGCGCTCGTTGATTTCCAATTGCAGCGCCTGGGTGCGTTCTTCAACCAGTTGTTCCAGCAGAGATGTTTGCAGCGACGCACGCCGGGCCATGTCCCATTTATTAGCCAGGGTATTGGCCATCTGTTGCACTTCAATATTGTCGAACGGTTTTTTCAGGATCAGCAAACGGTCATGGGCCTGCAGGCGCAACAGCAGGTCTTCCCAGGAGTAATCCGAGTACGCGGTGCATACCACCACTTGCAACTCGGGTGCGACCTGCCATAACGCCTCGATCGTCTTCGCGCCGTCCCAGCCTTGGGGCATGCGCATATCAACGAACGCCAGTGCATAAGGACGCTGCTGCGCCATGGCGCTGGTGAGCAAGCCCAGACCCTCTTCGCCGCCATAGGCCGAATGCAGTTCGAACGCCTGTGCCTGGGGCTTGGCCGCGTCACCAAACAGTGCCGACTCCATGTCATCCAGCGCCTGGTTGGGCGCAGTATCCGGCATCAGGATCTTGCGAAAATCCTCATGAATGGACGGTGTGTCATCGATCAGCAGGACGCGCCGGTTGGGAGGTTGGTTCATGAGCTGCTTCCGGCAAGGGTCAGGGGAATGGTCAAGGTGAATACCGCGCCGAGGCCCGGCCCGTCGCTGTGAGCACTGAGCTGGCCGTGCATTTGCACCGCGGCCAGGGCGCAGCTGTGCAGGCCGAAGCCATGGCCTTCTTTGCGCGTGGTAAAACCATGGGTGAAGATCCGTGTCATGTTCTCGGGGGGTATGCCTTCGCCATCGTCCTTCACACTGATCTTCAAGGTATCTTCACCCTGGGCCTCGACCTTCAGCGTGATTTGCCGTGGCCTCTCGGAAAGGTTGGACATGGCGTACTTGGCGTTGCTGATCAGGTTGACCATGATCAGCAGCAGGCGATGCTTGTCGCCGAGGATCTGCGGTACCTGTGCGTATTCCTTGACCACAGTGACGTGGTGACGGCTCAGCGCGCCGGCGTTCATGCGCAGGGCATCGTCCATCAAGGCGCCGATATTGATCGGCTCCAGCAATGTGGCGGCGCCGGCATAGGATTGCTGGGTCGAGACGATGTCCTTGATGTGATCGATGCTTTTGCTCAGTTGCGCCAGCTCATCGCTCATGCCCTGTTGCTCCACGGCGATCGCTTCCACCAGTTGGTTGAGGTAGCCGGGCAGCAATTTGCCCTTTGCATCTTCGGTGAGAAAGGTGCCCAGGTCGCCCTGGTGTGCGTTGATCAATTGCATCGCTTTGCCCAGGCCCAGCGCTTTGCTGCCGCGCAGTTTACGGCTGACCAGCTCGGCAGAAATATTCACGCTGTTGAGCACGTTGCCGACGTTGTGCAGCACGTTGGTGGCGATCTCTGCCATGCCTGCCTGGCGGGCGCTGTCCAGCAGTTCGCTCTGGGCATCCTTGAGTTGTTGGGTGCGCCGTTCCACCCGTTGCTCCAGGGTTTCGTTGGCCGATTGCAAGGCGCGATTGACGCGGTTGATCTCGGCGAAACTGCGCAGCAGACGCACCGCCAGGTAGAGCAACAGCACCACCAGCAGCGTCGAGAAGATCAGCAGGTAGCGATGATATTGATGGTCAACGAGGTCCGCGGTCTGCTGGTCCTGATTGAGGTGGGTGGTCAGGTCATCGAGGCGCTCGGCCACCGGCACGGCGGCAATGCGTTCGAGGAGGCTGTTGACCAGCGGCTGCTCGCGCAGGATCAGCGAAATATGGTTGCTGAGGATCTCCACCGGCGCCTGGAACTCACTGGGCAGGCTCTGTTTGTTGATCGCCAGTTTGCCCAGGCCCACCAGGATATCGGCGGCGCGTTCATCGCTGGTGACCTGGGCAAACTCCAGGCTGCTGAGCAGCAGGTCGTAAGTGTCGGTGGCCACGCCTTGCAGTTGCAGCCGGCCTTGATCGTCAATCTGGTTGAATTGGGCTTGAATGTCGTCTTCGGCGGTCGGCAAAAACGCCAGCGAGTTGCGCAACACGGCGTTGTGGGACTTGAACTGATCCACCAGTCGGGCTTTTTCCTGGATGGCGGCCACATACGCTGCCTGGCTGGCTTGCCAACTCGGCAGGTCGGCAGGGTTGTGGTAGGTGTCGCGGCCTTGTAGTTCAGACCAGATACGGGTCATGTCCGAGAGGGGCGTGACCAGCGGATCGTAGTTGTGGGTAATCGCGATCCGGGCCTTGAGCACTTCACTGTCCCATTGGGCATTGAGTTGCTGAAGCTGGCGGATCAGGTCCCGGGACTGGGTATAAGTGGCTGTTTGGTCGCGGGAAGATTTGAGGTACAAAAACACCAGTGTAGAGGCCAATAACAAGGCTATCAGGCCCAACAGCATCTGGCTGGCACGACGGCGCGAGAAACGTCTCATAGCGGCTTGCCCGCCCATTCGCCGGTCAAGGTTCTGAGAAACTGGATAATCAGCTCCTTGTCTTCCTGAGAAGGATTGCGCCCCAACTGATACTTGAACATCACGTCAACCGCCTCTTCAAGCGTCTTGGCCGAGGCGTCGTGGAAGTAAGGTGCGGTGACGGCCACATTGCGCAGGCTGGGCACCTTGAACACGTGGCGGTCCTCTTCATCGCCGGTCAGCAGGTAGCGGCCCAGGTCCGATTCGACCGGGTTGCCTCGTGCCTTGAAGTAATCGTCCATCACGCCGAATTTCTGCAACATATTGCCGCCGATATTCACGCCCTGATGGCAGGCAATACAGCCGTACTCCTTGAAACGCTGGTAGCCGTATTTTTCCTTGATCGTCAGTATCTCGGTGTTGCCCAGCAGGTACTGGTCGAACCGCGAGTTGGGCGTCAGCAGCGTGCGCTCGTAACTCGCCAGCGCATCCTGCACGTTGGCGGCACTGACGCCATCGGCATACACCTGCGCGAAGGCGCGCTGGTAATCAGGGTAGGCGGACAGGTTGTATTCCACAGCTTTCCAGTCGCTGCCCATTTCCACCGGGCTGATGACCGCGTGCTCGATCTGCGCTTGAAGGGTGTCGACCCGGCCATTCCAGAACTGCTTGAAGTTCAGGCTGGCGTTGAACACGGTGGGCGTATTGAGTGGCACCGGCTTGCCATCCAGGCCAAGGGAGAAAGGTTTGTTGTCGGCGCCGCCGGTTTCCAGGTGATGGCAGCTGGCGCAGGACAAGCTGTTATTGGCCGATAAGCGCGGATCATTGAACAGCCGACGGCCCAGCTCAACCTTGGCCGGATCCTGTAGGGGAACACTCGGCAACGGCTTTAGGGCTTCGTCCAGCGGTGCGGCCGCGAGTACTGCGCCGGTGCACAGGCCCAACGCGAGCACAAGGCTGAATCGGGTAGTTGAAACGTTGCTCAAGCGAGCACTCCTTGCAGGCCTAGGGCTATGGATGGGGCATCAGTGTCGCGCAACCCGCTTGCAGCAACTGCACGAAATCCTTGGGGGGCAACGCCTTGCTGAAGAGAAAACCCTGGCCCTCTTCACACTTGTGGGCCTTGAGGAAATTGAGTTGCTCGACGGTTTCCACGCCTTCGGCAATGATGTTCAGCTCCAGGCTCTTGCCCATGCCGATGATAGCGCTGATCAGTTGTTCGTCCTGGTTATTTACGCTGAGGCCGCGCACGAAGGACTGGTCTATTTTCAGCACATCGATGGGAAAGCGCCGCAGGTAGCTCAGACTCGAATAGCCGGTGCCGAAATCGTCCAGCGCCAGACGCACGCCCATGGCCTTGATTCTGCGCAGGGTGTCTACGGTCTCGTCGACATTCTGCATCAGTACGCTTTCGGTGATTTCCAGCTCCAGCTGGGCGGGCGGCAGGCCGGTTTGCTTGAGGATGGCGGCCAGGTTGTCGACGAAGTCCCGTTGGCGAAAGTCGATCGCCGAGATGTTCACCGACATGCGCAGCGGCGCCAGGCCCAGATCCCGCCAGGCTTGGGCTTGCTCGCAGGCCTGGCGCAACACCCACTGGGTCAGGCGCACGATCAGCCCGCTGTCTTCGGCCACCGGAATGAACTGCGCCGGGCTGATCCAGCCTGACTGCGGTTCAAACCAGCGGGTCAACGCCTCGGCGCCGACGATCCTCCCGGACGCCAGATCCAGCTTGGGTTGGTAATGCAGGACGAACTCATGGCGTTCCAGGGCCTGGCGCATCGCGCTCTCCAGGTTTTGCTGGTGCTGGGCGCGGCGGTTCATGTCTTCGGTGTAAAAGCTGAAGTCGTTGGGGCCACGTTCCTTGCTGGTGCGCATGGCGGTTTCGGCGTGCTTGATCAGTTGCACCGCATTGGTACTGTCATTGGGGTAAATGCTGATACCCAGGCTTGCGGTGACGTTCAGGTCGTGCCCCGCAATATGACGCGTTGCGCTGACGGCGCTGAGCAGTTTTTGCGCAATGTGTTGGGTTTGCTGAGGGTGCTGGATATCGTTGAGCAGGATCACGAACTCATCGGCGCCGTAGCGAAACGTTGAATCCGAAGCGCGTACCGTCGCCACCAGGCTGCGACTGACGTGCTGCAGCACTTCATCGCCCACCGGATAGCCGAGGGCGTTGTTGATGCGTTTGAAGCGGTCCAGCCCGATAAACATCACCGCCAGTTGCGAGTCATGCCGCCGGCCCAGGGCGATGGCCTGGGTCAGCCGGTCGCCGAGTAACGTGCTGTTGGGCAACTCGGTGAGGGCATCGTATTGCAACAGGTGCGAGACCTTGAGCAGTTCCTGCACGCGTTCTTCAATGATGCGTTCCAGGCCGAGCACCTTGTGGGCCACGTCCTGGGCCAGTTGCCATTTCCAGGTCAGTGCGCTGGCCATCTGGCGGATTTCCAAGGGGTCGAAAGGTTTTTTCAGGATCAGCAACTGATCGCTGTATTTCAGTCGCGCTTCGATGGCCTCAAAGGAATAGTCGGAGTAGGCGGTGCACAGGGCGATTTGCAGGTTGGGGTCGACGTTCCATAGCTGTTCGATGGTTTGCAGCCCGTCCCAGCCGGGCGGCATGCGCATGTCGATAAACACCATGGCGTAGGGGGCGTTGTCCGCCAGCGCCTTGTTCACCAGCGCCAGCGCTTCCTGACCCTGGTAGGCGGAATCCAGCTCGAACGCTTGGCGCAACGGTGCAGTGGTACCGAACAGGGTCGACTCCAGGGTGTCGAGGGAGGGCTTGCCGTCTTCATCGGCGCAGAGGATCTTGCGAAAGTCCTGATGGATCGAGGCGGTGTCATCGACGATGAGGATGCGACGGTTGGCCCGTTCACCTTGGGTGTTCATGGCGCGTCTGGCCTAGGCAAAAGATTTGATTGCATAGCGATTCCTTCCCTGGCTGGACTGCGTAGCTCGGTGCCAACTGGCAGTGACAGCATAGTCGAACTCCTTGATATCGACGGCCACTTGGCGTCAAATCAACAGCGCTGTGCGCCGGGAGCCGGTACGGCACGCCCCCGCGTCAATCTAGCTTAACTTCGTTCAATTTGAAGGCAGAGTCACCATGGATGAACAACTCGCTACGAAGTCTGCCGTTTTGCTGGTTGACGATGAAGAATCGATCCTCAATAGCCTGCGCCGCTTGCTGCGCGGCCAGCCTTACGAGGT
The DNA here is from genome assembly GCF_002916705.1 of Pseudomonas sp. GZJR-8. Lineage (NCBI taxonomy): Bacteria > Pseudomonadati > Pseudomonadota > Gammaproteobacteria > Pseudomonadales > Pseudomonadaceae > Pseudomonas > Pseudomonas sp. GZJR-8. The sequence continues at coordinate 176,227 of NZ_JXSI01000001.1, forward strand.
GTTATTGGCCACCAGCGGCACCCAGGCGCTGGAGATCATGGCCAGTCGGCCCGTGGATTTGGTGATGAGCGATGCGCGTATGCCCGGTATGGACGGGGCCACGCTTCTGGCGCAGGTTCACCGCCTGTATCCCGCCACCGGCCGCATCCTGCTCACCGGTTACGCAGACCATGACACCATCATCAAGGCAATCAATGATGGGCAGATCCACCGCTACATCAGCAAGCCCTGGAATGACGCAGAGCTGATACTGGTGCTGCAGCAGTGCCTCGAACACCAGCGGCTCCAACACCTGACCCGCGAGCAGAACGAGCAGCTCAAAGCGCTCAACGCCACCCTGGAAAAACGCGTGACCGCGCGCACCGCCGAGTTGCAGCAGACCGCCGATATGCTCGACCTGGCCTATGACGAGCTCAAGCGCAGCTACGTGACCGGCACTGAAGTGTTTTCGCTGTTGGCCAACCTGCGCTTGCCCAAGAACAAGCAGACCAACCGCGCGTTGATCGAGCTGATCCGCGTGTGCTGTGCCGCCCAGTCCCTGGACGAAGCCAGCACCCGCGACCTGACCATGGCCGCCGCGCTGTACAACATCGGCAAGCTGAGCTGGAGCGACAGCATGATGGTGTCGCCGGCGGACAAGCTGCACAGCACCGACCGCGCGCAGTATCGCGAGTACCCGACGCAAAGCGAATCACTGTTGATGACCCTGGAGCCGATGAAGGATGCAGCGCGGATCATTCGTCATCACCAGGAACGGTGGGACGGCTCGGGGTTTCCCGACCACCTCAAGGGCGAGGCCATTCCGGCGGGGGCGCGGTTGTTGAAGCTGGCGGTGGATTTCATCGAGCTGCAAAAGGGCTTGATCCTGGAGCGGCACCTGAACAGCGACGAAGCGCTGCTGTATATCCGCAAATACGCCGGGCGTTTGTATGACCCGACGCTGGTGGAAGACTTTGTGCTGGCCTGCGCGACTTTCCTCAGTGACGTGACCCTGGGCGACCCCACGGTCAAAGTCCTCACTACCCGCGAACTTGAAGCCGGGATGGTGCTGGCCCGCAACCTCAATGCCGACAACGGCATGTTGCTGCTCAACGCCGGCAAGGTGTTGAACCTGCCGCTGGTAGACAAGCTGATTGCCTTCGAAGCCATGGAGGGTGCCAAATACAGCATATTCATCAAACAACCGGACGAGACCTCGATTCCTTCATGAGCCATTCAACTATCCGCATCGCCGCCGCCGTCCTGATCGATAAAGACGGCCAAACCCTGCTGGTACGCAAGCGCGGCACCCGGGCCTTCATGCAGCCTGGCGGCAAGATCGACGCTGACGAAACCCCGCTCCAGGCGTTGGCTCGTGAGCTGCACGAAGAGCTGAACCTGCACATCAATCCGCAAGAAGCCGTGTACCTCGGCCAATTCTCGAGCCGGGCCGCAAACGAGCCGGGTTTTATGGTTCAGGCCGATATGTACCAGCTGCATATCGACGTGGCGGTCGAACCGGCGGCTGAAATAGAAGAAATATGCTGGATCGACCCCATGGGCGACGGTGGCCTGGAGTTGGCGCCGCTGACGCGTGAGTTCATCCTGCCGCATTATCGTGCTTCCTTGCTCAGCGCATGATGATTCGCCCGCTGCAGGCTAGCGATGCCCTGGCGTATCGGGCGTTGATGCTTGAGGCTTATGGCGCTTATCCCCAGGCGTTTACCTCCAGTGTTGCCGAGCGCGCCGCGATGCCCCTCAGCTGGTGGGAAAAACGCGTGAGCAGCGCGCTGGATCACCTGCTTGGCGCATTCGAGGGCGACCAATTGGCGGGTATCGTCGGCCTGGCGTTCGAACCGCGGGAGAAGGCGTGGCACAAGGCGACATTATTCGGCATGTATGTGAGCGCGGCTTATCAACAGCGAGGCTTGGGCCGGCAACTGGTAGAGGCCGCGCTGGAGGAGGCCCGTAGGCACCCGCGGCTGGAACTGATCCAACTGACTGTCACTGCCGGGAATGAGGCAGCGTTTGCGCTGTACCAGCGTTGCGGCTTCATTCAGTACGGCTTGGAGCCGTTGGCGGTGCGGGTAGGTGAGGAGTATTTCGACAAAATCCACATGTGGCGTGAGTTAAAAGATCAGTGATATCCAATGTGGGAGGGGCGGTGCGACGGTTCGACTTGCCCCCGATGGCGGCCTCAGGGTTGGTTGGGATGCTGGATCAGACTGAGTACATATCCGTTATTTGGGTAACGGCTGCTATTGGTTCCGCTTTTACAGCGGGTCACTTTTGGAAAAGAGCCCGGAATGCCGGCCCAGCCAAAAGTAACCAAAAGGGCTCTTGCCCCACCACTCGGCACCTCGCTCAGGCTCGGTGTGCCCGTAATCCGCCATGGATTTGGGGGGCCGCCGCCACGCGCCATCCATGGCGCGGGGCGGCTAAACCGGCATCCCTGCCGGTTTACCCCCCAAATCCATGGCGGATTACGGCCAGCGTGGTTTGACGGGGCGCTTAAGATCAAGATCAAAAGCAGATCAAAAGCAGATCAGGATCAAGAGCGGCTCGCTTCGCATCGTGGTTACCGTTGGCGGCTGCGAAGTCGCTTAACGCACTGCGCTGACCCCATCCAGGGTGGAAAACGACGTGTCCTTGGCCGTCAGCAAGAAGTCGCGCATGTACGGCGCATCCAGCATGTCCGCCCGAATGCCCGCGTACAGCGTGGCGAACAGACCTTTCTCGCCCAGGCGCTTGGCCTTCACATACCCGCGTGAGCTGTACTCATGCAGCGCCCAGTGGGGCATACCGCAGACGCCTCGGCCGCTGGCCACCAGTTGCATCATCATCACCGTCAGCTCCGAGGTGCGTACCAGGGCGGGTTCCACGTCGGCCGGTTCTAGGAAGCGGGTGAAGATGTCCAGGCGGTCTCTTTCCACCGGGTAGGTGATCAGGGTTTCCGTCAGTAGATCTTCCGGCACGATGTATGACTTGTTCGCCAGCGGGTGCTGGTTGGCCACGGCCAACATGGCTTCGTAGGTGAACAGCGGCACATAGGTGATACCCGGCAGCTCCAGCGGGTCGGAAGTCACCACCAGGTCCAGGTCGCCACGGGCCAGGGCCGGCAGGGGGGCGAAGGCAAAGCCGGAGGCCAGGTCGAGCTCGACCTCCGGCCACGCATCGCGGAACTGGTCGATAGTCGGCATCAGCCACTGGAAGCAGCTGTGGCATTCGATGGCCATGTGCAGGCGCCCGGCGGTGCCGCCTGCCAGCCGTGCGATGTCGCGTTCGGCGCCACGCAGCAAGGGCAGGGTGGCGTCCGCCAGTTGCAGCAGACGCAGACCTGCGCTGGTGAAGCGCACAGGCTTGGTCTTGCGCGCGAACAGTGGCATGCCCAGGCGCTCTTCCAGTTCCTTGAACTGGTGGGACAAGGCGGACTGTGTCAGGTGCAGGCGCTCGGCTGCCTCTACCAGGCTGTCGGCTTCACGCAGGGCATGCAGTGTTTTTAGATGACGGATTTCCAGCACTGTCGCCTCCATGAATAGTATTTGCGCACAATGATAATTCATTGAAAGCTCTTCATGTTGGCCGCCCACCTATTGGGCTTACTTCAGCGCCTGGAAGTGCATTCTGGCGAAGGGCTTTTCGATAGACCCACGCCAGATTTTAGTGTCTGCAAATGCCAGTCCCTCTGCTGCGGCTTGCCATTTCATTCCCAGGTAGCGTTGTTCAAAGCGCTTTAAATGCGCCTTGGGGAAACTGTCGAACGAGGACTGCAGCGCGTCATAGTGAAAGTGCGCGTACCAGATCGGTTGGTCAGCCTTAGCCTGCCGGTTCGAGTCGTAGATCTCGTATTCCTGCAGGTAGTCGTCTTTGCCGTCAGGGCGTTTGTCCCTGAGCTTTTTACGCGCGCCGATTTTTCGAATCACCACTCGGCCTTTACCGGCCAGATAGTCCAGGTAGCCTTCAGTCGGCGTTGGGCTTTCCAGGCTGCGTTGGATCCGTAAGGCTTCGCCTGCCTGTTCAAGCGCAGTTGCACGAGTGCGTAATTGATCGACAATCGGGTTGCCCGCGTCCAGGCTTTGCACGTTGTTGGCGCGAATCCTGAGTTGTTTGGCTTCGGTGACCAGCCTGTGTTCGAGGTTGATCGGCTCCATGGTTTTGTACCCTCGCACCTGCTTTTCAAAAGCATCCACTGCGTCCAGGCGGGTACGGGCATCCGCAAGCGTGGCGCGGCGGTCGGTGGGCAGCGCAGGCGGGGCGGCGGCAGGTTGGCTCTGGGTCGGGTTCAAACGGTAGGTGTTGCTGTCGCCAACCCTATCCCATACCTCAGTGGGATTGCCGTCGGCGTCGCTGATGATGAATTGTCGCGGTGATTGTTGCCCGGCGGGTTTTTCGGTGCCTATCAATAGTTGCCCATCCTCGGTTTCAAAGGCCTTCCGAGTAGCGTTTGGATTGGGCTCGGAGGCGGGTTTCTTGATGGCCCGTTCGGCTTTTCGAATCAAGCGGTCAAGGTCTTTTTGCATGAGTTGGAAAAAGTTCGGATCGAAATGATCTGGTGACCTCTCGTTCCAGGCACTCAGATCACGTGAGAATTCTTCATAGACCTTGATGCAGTTCTGCAATATTCGATTGCGTTCGACCCGGCTGATATTGGCTTCGGGTAGGGTCATGTGCGCGGTTAGAGCGCGGCTGACGTTGTGCCTGGCCTGATTCACCGCAGTTTCCTGGTAGATCCAGTCAATGCCCACGGTTTGCTGTCGGCGGGTGATGGGGTGCAACAGTTGGCCGCTGCGCATACTGGTAATGCGCAGGTCGGTAAATTTCTGCTTCCAATGAGCCAGGTTGGCCGCGACCTCTGTGCGCGCCGCTCTGGCGGTAATGCGTTTGCTCCAGGTGCCCATGTCCTTCATCGAGCGCTCTATCACGTTAAGATCATCAAGTATGTTCAGGCGGCATTGCCTCACTTCATTGAGCAGTGTTTGAGTGATGGGGGAGGCTGGAGACAGGTTATCCAGTTGCTGGGTGATCGCGATGGATCGGTCAAGTGACGCCACGGAACGGTTGCTGGCATGGTGAATCAGGTGATTGAGTCGGTCCGACACAATGTGGGCTGTTTTACTCAGTTCTGCTGCATAGTTGAAGTCGGGTAGGCGGACTTGCTGTTGCTGGGCCAGTTCGAGCGACGTATACATCTTCTTGGCGCTTTCGATGTCCCTGGCCAGGTCGACATCCAGGGCTTTGCTGTCTGTTGTTCTTTGAGTGGACGTGGTTGAGGGGGTTGGATAGTCGCTTGCGTATTTTCTTAACTTTGCGGTGCTGGCATCGACTTGGGTCTTAAGGTTGTTGTATTGGGTTGTCACATCGTTACCGAGCGTAGCGCGCTGCGTATTGACCTCCAGCGCGGGTGCCGGGAGTTGCCGATTGACCGCCGGTGGAACGCTGCCCGGCTGGGCTTCCCCACGCCCTCTGCGCCGGCTGCCACCGCCATAAACGGTGTTGCGACCACCATGCAGCGCTCCGTAAGTGTCCCATTGCAGGGCAGGGTCCAGCTCAACGACCACACTGTCGTACCTGTTTCTGGCAATCAGGCGCATTTCTCCGGTGCCGGCGTCGTACCTGACTCTGTAATAACGCCCTTCACTGAAGATGAAGTAATCGCCGGACACGTTATGGCGCAAGGTGTGGCGATAGGGCCCGGTCAACACCGGTTGCAGGCTGCCGCTTGCAAGGGGGGCGGGGTGTTCGAAGCCAGCGAAGCGCTGGCGAGTGGTGGTGCCCTGGCGGCGTTTCAAGGATCGCCAGAAGCTTGGGCTTGGCGCCTGTTTGCCTTGGCGTGCTGCGGTCAGTTGGCGGGCGGTGCTGGCGCGTGCGCTGGGCACCGCGGCCATGGCCAGGGCATCCATGGCCGCATACAACAGGCTTTCGAACACCGAGGCCAGCAGGTCGATGCCATCGTCGATATCACCGCGCCGGAACGCAGCAACCGCCTGATGTAGGCTGATGCGAGCGTCTACCAGGGATACGGCGGTGCCAACCACCGGGACAATACTCAGGGCAATTTTGATGCCGTTGAACACCTTGGCGCTTTGAAGATGGTACCTCTCATTGGCCAGATCATCGTTGGAGCGTGAGTCATTACGATGGGCTTCGAGCAGGCGGCCCCTATGGGCATTCAACTGATGGACAGCCAGCGAAGTGGTGGCCGGCCAAGCAAAGCCTGACTGGATCATCGAGTTTTGGTCTTTGTCGATGGCCTGGCCGATGCGGCTGATGTGTGCCCGTACGTCCCCCTTGATTGCACGGCCCGCGACATACTCCAACATGCTGTCGAGCCGGCACAGTTCAAACAGAGCAAGGCGCGCCTTTTCAAGGCTGGCATAACCGCGCAGGTAGCGTTGGTCGGGGGCGTCGGGTAGGTAGAGCACGATGCTCCCGCTGTTCTGTTCCTCAATGAATGTGATACCCGATAGTGTGATCGGGCTTTCCTGGTTTGTGTCCTTGCCGCCTATGCTCAGGTGGGCCGGCAACAGGCGGATGCGCTTGCCATCGACATCCCAGGCGCTCTGGGTATCGGCATCGATCGCTGTATTGAGGGTACTCAGTTCGTCGCTGTTGATATGGTTTTGCATGACCGCCAGCAGGCCTTGGGCCTTGAGCATCAGACGCAGGGGTTCGACCAGGCATTCGCGGCGGTACTGTTTTTGGAATGTAGACTCCTCCGGTGAACCATCGAAGGCCCTGATAATCCGCGTTTCATAGCGTTGCGCCAGATTGAGGTCCTTGACCATGGCCGCCAGATAGTGGCTGGTGACACCCGCCTTCAGGGTGTTGCCTTCGAGGGGATCATCGGCCGTCACTTCGACGCTCACGAACCCCAGGCGCAGACTTATATCAGAGCCGATGTTGAGTAAGGCCAGGGTATCCAGGGGCATCTTGCTGCGTTTAGCGCTGGGGACATCGATCATTTTGATTGGCGAGCCCGGCGCGGCACCGGCAACGATATCGCGCTTTTGCGCCACCGAGTCGGGCAGCTCCAGCTCCAGGGTAAAACCTTTTTTAATGCCGAAATCCTTGCGCAAGCGTGCATCCAGCTGTTGGCTGACAAACACGTCACGTGCTGGCAGCGAGCGTCCAAACAAGGCCTGTGAACGGGTCAGCGCGGGGATATAGGCGCTCAGCAGTTTCTTTAGGGTTTCGTGTTTTTCTGTGGACTGTAGGCGCATCCACGGTTGCATGTCGTTGGCCAGCACCTGGGCATTGTACTGCTCGATGAGTTGCAGGTACGCGGCCTCGCGTGCCGCGTTATCCGGGATCAGCAAGCTCGGCAGCGTTTGTGCACGCAGTCTTTCCAACTCACCGGCTAGCGTTGCGGCGTCTTCCGGGGCGGACCAGGTTTGGCGCAGTCTCGCGGCTTTTTCTTCGAAGGCGGTTTGTTGACTGCTCAGGCTGTACTCGAAGGGATCTTGGGCCAATGGCTTGAACTGCAGGGCCAGTACCTCATCTTGGGGATGGATGGCGAACAAAGCTTCTTCCAGCGCCTGTCGGGAGGCGAAGCGTTGCAAGCCGCCGTCGTTACCGGGCCAGTAGACGAAATGCGTGCCGCTGCCGGTGGTTGGGGTTTGCGGGTCCTGGGGGGGAAGCAAGACCAGCGGCCCGTTGAGTTCGGTGTGTGTCGGCTGGAGATCGCCGGGCCGCTTGACCGACAACACCAACGTCATGACGTCAGGCTCAGGCGTATCCAGGGCACTGGTGATCTGTAGCAGTTCGGCTTCGGTGATCTGGTCCAGGGCCCGCTGAATGTTCGCCTCGATCCGCAGCCCCTGCAGGCGCGCCTGGTAGAGCGCGGAGTAGTGGGTGTTGAGTGCGGCGAAATCCAAGTGTCTACGGTTCAGCATGGCGCGTGCCGCGTCTTCAGCGGCGCGTTGCTGCACTTTCAGGTTGTCCAGTTGCTGTTTGAACGATTGCCAGACTGGGCTCGTCGGCGTGTTGCTGCCGAACAGTTTTTCCAGGGCGCGGCGGTGCTGTCGTATCAGGACCTTGCGTTGGCTGGCCTGTATGCCGTTATGCAGCAGGCCGAACTGTGGCAGGTTACTGTCGACCTGTGCATCGACGGTCGTCCCCGGTTGGTCGGGCGCTTGCGCAAAGAGTGCCTGGGCCCGGCGCTGAACATCGCGTTGGTCAATATGCTGGCTGGCCTGGTAGGCATTGTGGATCTTGACGTGGGCCAACGGCTTGATCGCGTCCTGGTATTGCTGGTTGGCCAACTGCTTGAGCCAAAGGTTGAGGCCGGCTTCCAGCGGGTTGTTGTTGATCTTGTACTCGATACTGGCCAGGGGATCGATGTCGCTGGCTGCGAACAATGTGATTTGCCGGTCGAGCAACCAACGTTCCAGGTCCAGGCGCCGGCTAAAGGTATGCCAGGCAGGCGCCTGTGTCGGCAGGTACACCAGTTGGCTGACCGGTTGTTCTGTATCCAGGGTCAGGACCCAGGCGCCGGGCAGCGCGATGGCATTGGCCCCGGTGCGCTTGAGCAACAGCTGCTCGACGCAGAATTTTGGCGCGTCGGCCGTGGGCGCTACCGGGTTGATCAGCGAGAACAACGGTGTGAGCACTTCGGGATGGATCTTTTTTTCGGCCAGCAAGTGTTCACCACTGGCTTCGAAGTGGATCCGGTAGAGTTCGATCGCCCGGTTGAGGCAGGTCAGAGGCGTATTGGGGGCCCGCTCCGTGCGCCAATAGCGCAACCAGTTGTCCTCGATCGCTTGCTCCAGATCCAGGGTTTTAAGCTCATCGAGCAGTTGGGCAACGGTGTGTTGCGCCAGGGGCGGTTGCGCCGGCAGGTAAAGCAGGTTGCATTCCGGTATTTGCGTCGTGTCCAGGTTTGGGTGTTGTTGCAGGTAGAGGCAGGCATCGGTCAGGCTGATCAGGCTGCGGCCGCGTTGTTCGGTAGCGGGGAATTGCAGCATCACGCGCTCGCCGTCCAGTTGCAGATCGGTTTGGAGCAGGCGGTTGATCGAACTGCGAACCGTCGGAATGCCGGCCATCAGCGTGAGCATATCGCGGCGGCAGTCTTGCCAGCGTTGGGTGGCGTCGACCAACAGGTCTTCGTCAATGCTCGGTAGCGGCAGTGGAGACCAGACGCCGAAATCGGTGGGGCCTGTAGTGTGGGTCATGGTTTCAATCCTTGAAGTAGGGCGTTGGAGCGCACAGGCCGCTACGTTGCGGACTGTGCTGAAGTGAACAAGCTTTATTCGCTGGCGACCCAAAGGGGACGGTGCTCACGAAAAAAGAGAGCCTCATTAACGTTGAGCAAGAGGAAGGTTGTGGCCTACATAGTTAGAGGCCGATGACCGCTCGGCGTCATTCATCAAATTGTCACGCAACTGTGGCAGCGCGCTTGAACAAACTTCATCAGACTCGCGCTCTACTGGGGTTCTGCGTTTCGGTGTTTTTCATGCGTGTGTTGCTTTTACTGGCCGCTCTGCTATTCGGCCTGCCGTCCTTTGCGGCTTCTCGATGTGATGTCAATGTCCCGACCCAAACCGTCGACCTGGAACAGGTGAGCATCGCCTACCAAAGTATCGGGCGGGCGTCGGACCCTGCGTTGCTGCTGGTGATGGGCCTGGGTGGGCAGTTGATCCATTGGCCGGATGAAGTGGTGGTCGCCCTGTGCGAGCAAGGGTTTCGGGTGATCCGTTACGACAACCGTGACGTCGGCCTGTCCACCTGGCGGCAAGCGCCGGCCAGTGCCAACCTGACCTTCGAGGTGCTGCGCTACAAGCTCGGTTTGCCGGTGGCTGCGCCGTATACATTGACCGACATGGCCGACGACGCGCTGGGCTTGATGGATGCGTTGCAGGTGCAGCAATTCCATGTCCTTGGCGCAAGCATGGGCGGCATGATCGCCCAGCACCTGGCGGCAATGGCGCCGCAGCGGGTGGAAAGCCTCACGTTGATCATGACCAGCTCCGGCGCCGAGGGCCTGCCCGCCCCGAACGCGGCGCTGGTGCAATTATTGTCACGGCGCAGCGCGCCCAATCGTGAGGTGGCCCTGGAGCAGCAAGCCGATTTGCTTGCGGCGCTGGGCAGCCCGAATGTGAAGGATGATCGTCAAGCGTTGCTGCATCAGGCGGCGCAGTCCTACGACCGCGCGTTTAACCCGGAAGGCGTGAAGCGTCAGATCATGGCGATCCTTGCCGAACCGAGCCGCGTGCCGTTGCTCAACCAACTGCGCGTGCCGACCCTGGTGGTGCATGGCACGGCCGATCCGTTGTTGCCGGTGATGCACGGCGTGCACCTGGCCGCGCATATTCAGGGTAGCCAGTTGAAACTGATACCCGGCCTGGCCCACCGTTTCCAGGAAGCGTTCAAGGCGCCGTTGCTGGCGGCGGTGTTGCCCTACCTGCAGGCTCATCGTGAAGATACCGCGCACTGGGCGCAGATCGACTTGGGCGAGCCTTCGAAGGTGTTGTGAAGTTGGTGTATCGTGCAACCTTTGCGGCGCATTCAAGCCAGCGAGGTTGTCTACCATGAGTACTCCCCTGAAAATCGATTTCGTCAGCGACGTGTCCTGCCCCTGGTGCATCATCGGCCTGCGCGGCCTGACCGAAGCCCTCGACCAGCTTGGTGCCGAGGTGCAGGCCGAGATTCATTTCCAGCCGTTCGAGCTGAACCCGAACATGCCCGCCGAAGGTCAGAACATCGTCGAGCACATCACTGAAAAATACGGCTCCACCGCCGAAGAATCCCAGGCCAACCGTGCGCGCATCCGCGACATGGGCGCAGCGTTGGGCTTCGCTTTTCGCACCGACGGCCAGAGCCGCATCTACAACACCTTCGATGCGCATCGCCTGTTGCATTGGGCCGGGTTGGAAGGCTTGCAGTACAACCTCAAGGAAGCACTCTTCAAGGCGTACTTCAGCGATGGCCAGGACCCGTCCGACCACGCGACCCTGGCGATCATTGCCGAAAGCGTCGGCCTGGACTTGAAGCGCGCCGCCGAAATTCTCGCCTCTGATGAATATGCCGCCGAAGTGCGCGAGCAGGAAAAACTGTGGATCACCCGCGGAGTGACCTCGGTGCCGACCATTGTGTTCAACGACCAGTACGCTGTCAGCGGCGGCCAGCCGGCTGAAGCCTTTGTGGGCGCGATTCGCCAGATCATTGCCGAAGCGCGATCCTGACGCCGCTCTAATGTGGGAGCTGGCTTGCCAGCTCCCACACTTGATACTCATTGTTTTCAAAAACGGCGCTCATCCAAACGCTGGCCCATCCCTTGCATTACCCCCCTAAAGCCCGGCCGGCCTGCGGTTGGGCGCTGCCATTAGGGGTGAAACACTACCTTGAACATACTTGACCTCGACCACAGCCTTACCGGCCAGGCACCCATTGCCCGACGGTTGGCCAACGGCCGGGCCACGCGTCTGGACCTGCTCGATCTGGGGCCGAAACTGCGCCTGTGGTCCACAGAAAAAACCTGGAAACGATTCACCGAACGCCTGGCCCAACGGCCTCGGCCCAGGGATGCGCGCCCGGAAATCCTGTTTGTCGGCTCCGGTGACTATCACCACCTTACGCCGGCCTTTTTGGCTGATTTGAAAGAGCCCGTCAGCCTGATCCACTTCGACAACCACCCCGACTGGGTACGCTTTGCGCCCAAGCGCCACTGTGGTTCTTGGGTCAACCGCGCACTGAAGATGCCGGCGATCAAGCGCATCGTCACCCTCGGCCCGTGCAGCGATGACCTGCATAACCCACAACTGCGTGGCGGCAACCTTGGCGCGCTCAAGCGCGGGCAATTGCAGCTGTTTCCCTGGCAGCACCCGCCGTCGAAGGTCTGGGGTCGGGTCGGTGATGGAGCGGGTCACCAGCAGCAGGAAAACCACCTGCACTGGCGCAACCTGGCAGAGCTCGATTGGGCGAAATTCCTCGACCAGATGATCGCCAGCCTGCCCACCGAAGCGATCTGGATCACCATCGACAAGGATGTGCTGGCCAGCGAAGACGCCGCCACCAATTGGGATCAGGGCGGTATGCGCCTGACCCATCTGCTCCAGGCCCTGCGGGCGTTGGCGGCGCACAAACGCATCATTGGCATCGACGTGTGCGGTGAGTTCGCCACGCCGGTGTTCAGCAACGCGTTCAAGCGCTGGGAAGCCAAGTCCGACCAGCCGCCGCCGCAGCGCTGGAGCGTGCAAGATTTGCAGCGCAATGCCGCGACCAATGAGGCCTTGATCAACCTGTTTGAGGAGCTGTTCCCGTGACCCTGACCGTGGTGTTGCTGCTGGCGTTTTCCATTGTTCTCGATGTGATTGGCCAGCTGTGTTTCAAACTGGGCGTGGACCGCTTACCGCAACTCGATGGCGGGTTCAGCCTGCGCGCATTCTGGGGCCAGGTGTTCAATGCACCGTTGCTCTGGGCCGGTGTGGGCGCCTATGTCATCGAGTTTTTCGTCTGGCTCGAAGCCCTGTCCCGTGCGCCATTGAGTCTGCTGTTTCCGTTGGCGGCTTTGGCCTATTGCCTGGTGGTTCTGGCGGGCAGGGTGGTGCTCAAGGAAAGGGTCAGCCCAAGGCGTTGGTTGGGCACGCTGGTGATTACTTTGGGTGTGATGTTGGTAGCGATTGCGGGGAGCCAGGCATGACGACGCAGACAGTCGATAGCGGTTGGTTACATGGGCGCCTGGGCACCCTGATGCTGTGGGCGCTGCTGATTGCCACCGAAAGCGCCGGGCAATTGTTTACCAAGGTGGCCGGTGATCAATTGGGGCAGATGGATTTCACTTGGCAGTGGCTGGCCGACGTGGCGCGTAACCCGGGGATCCTGGCGGCGATTGCCAGTTACCTGGGGGCGTTTTTTGTGTGGATGCTGATCTTGCGGCGCAGCAGTTTGTCGCTGGCGTTTCCCCTGAGTTCACTGGTGTTTGTGGCGGTGCTGCTGGGGTCGTGGTTGGGGTTGGGTGAGCACATCAGCCTGTTGCATTGGGTGGGGGTGGGGGTGATTATCGGTGGTATCGCGCTTTTGGCTGAGGGCGAAGAGCACTGAAAATTCTGCTGCGAAACACAGGCAAAATGTGGGAGGGGCGGTGCGACGATGCGACTTGCCCCTCCCACATTTGGATGTGCTTACCTAAGGCAGAACTGCATCGGGTTCTAATCGAAGGTGTAGCTGATCGCCGTCTGCACCTGCCCCTGATTCACCTCGCCGGCCTGCTTGACGATGCTGCTTCGGGCCGCCGAGCCAACCAGATGCACCCAGCTTGCGCTGGTCAGCAGCGACCAGTGGGGCGCCAGGGGAAAGGCGAAGCTTTGGCTCAACGTCACGTTCTGGAAGCCGCCGCTGGCGTTGTAGGGCCGAAAGCCGGTGGCGGCGGCTTCGTTGTTGTCTACGCCAAAGAAGGTATTGGCCTGGCGTGCATCGGCAAAATGCGCCACCAGCCCACTGCTGCCGATAATCCCGCCGCCCAACGGGTAGCCCAGTTCGCCGCCGATCTTACCCAGGGTGCCGCTCTGGGAATGCCCGCCGCCCACGGCCTGGCCCAGTTGCGCGTAGACCCGCCAGAAGTTGGCCGGGGCGTACTGGATGAAACCGCCGACCTCAGCCATGTCCGACACATTGCGCAAGCCCTGCAACTCACCGTTGGAGGTACGCCCTGCCAGGTAATTGATATAGGGGCCGGCGGTGATGCCGTGGGTGTTCAGCGCGCTCCAGGTCAAGCCGTCGTCGGTGCTCAGGCTGACGTCGCCCCAATCCAGGTCCAGGTAGGGCACGGGCCGGGTTTCGTAGCGGCTGCCGGTGGGGTCATGGGGCTGATAGCTCAGGCCCGCGCCCACGTCGCCGCTGATGCCGTCTGCCCAGGCGGCACTGGAGCAGCCCCATAGGCCGAGCAAACCTGCGAATACGGCAGAAGTGATGTTGGTCATGGTGTACGTTCCTGAGGTGACAGGCGCGCATGAACGCGCAAACCCTCGCGCCTGCGCAAGCACTCATGTTGTTTGTAGCAAGCTACAAAAATTGTAGCTTGCAGCACGCCTATCACTGCGACTCTGCCGGCAAACCCCCAGCCCCACTGGGTTTTGACTAGTTGGCACACTCCCTGCTCTATCCCTGTTGCAAGCGCATACAGCGCGCTCTCTCAGGTACAGGTAGATGATCCACTGGCATATCGTGTGTGACTTCGATGGGACCATTACCCCCACGGATGTCATCGACAACGTCCTCCAACGCTTCGCCGGCCCCGAGTGGGAAACCATTGAACAGCAATGGCTGGACGGGCATATCGGTTCACGCGAATGCCTGAGCCGCCAACTGGCGCTGATCAAGGCCACCCCAAGCGAACTGCTGGCGTATTTCGACAGCGTCGAGATCGACCCGGACTTCCCGGATTTCGTTGATCACGTCATGGACCTGGGCGCCTCTATCGAGGTGGTCAGCGACGGCATCGAGCAGGGCATCGCGCGCATCCTGTCGCGCAATTACGTGACTTTGTTGCCGATCCTCGCCAACCGCCTGCGCCAGGTCGACCAGAACAGCTGGCGTATCGACTTCCCCTACGCCAGCGATGCTTGCCGCGCCGCTTCCGGCAACTGCAAGTGCAAATCCACCCCGCGCAACAAGCGCGTACTGGTGATCGGTGACGGCAAGTCCGACATGTGCGTGGCTTCCACCGCCGACTTCGTGTTCGCCAAGGGCAGCCTCGCCGAGTACTGCGTCGCCAACCAGATTCCTCACGCGCGCTTCGACACCTTTGCGCAAGTGACCGCACTGCTGGCCAAGCTGCCCCAAGGCATCGCCGCCAACGCCACCACCTTCAACACCTCTTCTGACACTCAGGAACTCTTCCATCATGTCTGATATCCGTATCGCTACCGCCGAAGACCAGATCCTTCTGGATAAAGAAGCCAAGTATTGCTCCTACGGCGACACCGTTCACTACATCGAGCCTCCGCGTATTTTCAGCCGTTGCGAAGGCTCCTACGTGTGGGACACCGAAGACCAGGCTTACCTCGACCTGCAAATGTGGTACTCGGCGGTCAACTTCGGCTACGCCAACCCGCGTCTGAACAATGCGCTGAAACAACAGATCGACACCCTGCCGCAAATTGCCAGCCAGTACCTGCACAAAGGCAAGATCGAGCTCTCGGAAATGATCGCGGTCGATGCCAAGAAGAAGTTCGGTCTCGACGGCCGCGTGCACTTCAACGTCGGCGGTTCGCAGTCCATCGAAGACTCGTTGAAGGTGGTACGCAACGCCAGCAACGGCAAAAGCCTGATGTTCGCCTTTGAAGGCGGCTACCACGGCCGCACCCTCGGCGCCTCGTCGATCACCTCCAGCTTCCGCTATCGTCGTCGCTACGGCCACTTTGGTGAACGCGCCAACTTCATCCCATTCCCTTACCACTTCCGTGGCCCGAAGGGCATGACCAAGGAAGAATATGGCAGCCATTGCGTGCAGCAGTTCGCCCGTTTGTTCGAGACCGAATACAACGGCGTCTGGGACCCCAAAACCAACCAGTGCGAATACGCAGCTTTCTATGTCGAGCCGATCCAGGGCACCGGCGGCTACGTGATCCCACCGATGAACTTCTACCGCGAGCTCAAGCACGTCCTGGACCAGCACGGCATCCTGATGGTGTCCGACGAAATCCAGATGGGCTTCTACCGCACCGGCAAGCTCTGGTCGATCGAGCACTTCGATGTGCAGCCGGACGTGATCGTGTTCGGCAAGGCCCTGACCAATGGCCTCAACCCATTGGGCGGTATCTGGGCCCGTGAAGAGTTGATCAACCCGAAGGTGTTCCCGCCAGGTTCGACTCACTCCACCTTCGCCTCCAACCCGTTGGGCACCGCCGTCGGCCTGGAAATGTTCAAGATGACCAACGAAGTCGATTACGGCGCGATGGTCATGGCCAAGGGCAAGTTCTTCCTGGAAGGCTTGCAGGACCTGCAAAAACGCTTCCCGATCATCGGCGATGTCGACGGCCTGGGCCTGGCGCTGCGCT
This sequence comes from Pseudomonas sp. GZJR-8, assembly GCF_002916705.1. Classification (NCBI taxonomy): domain Bacteria; kingdom Pseudomonadati; phylum Pseudomonadota; class Gammaproteobacteria; order Pseudomonadales; family Pseudomonadaceae; genus Pseudomonas; species Pseudomonas sp. GZJR-8. The sequence goes on from NZ_JXSI01000001.1 coordinate 192,201, forward strand.
GCGAAATCTGCGGCCCGGACGGCTTCACCCCAGACAAGGCGACCCTGGACTACATGGTCGAGGAAGGCATGAAAGGCGACATGGTGGTGGACGGCCAGAAGCTGGGTCTGATCCTCGACGTGGGCGGTTACTACAAGAACGTGATCACCCTGGCACCGTCCCTGGAAATCAGCTACCCGGAAATCGAATTGGGTCTCAAGCTGCTTGAGCAACTACTGGTGCGAGCGACCAATCGGTGAATGCGCAAGGGATCGACCTCGGTGAAGGTACCGCCGGCTTCGTTCTCGGTGAAGGTCCGGTCGGGATCCTGTTGATCCACGGCCTGACCGGCACACCGACCGAGTTGCGCCAGGTCGCCAAGGGCCTGGCCAAGACAGGCAATTGCACGGTGTATGTGCCCACGTTGGCCGGGCACTGCGGCGATAACAGCGACTTGCAGGCTACCGGCTGGCGTGACTGGTACGAAGGCGTACGCAAGACCTTCCTGCAGGTCAAGCAACGCCACGGGCAGGTGTTTGTCGGCGGCTTGTCCATGGGCGCGGTGATGTCCATGTATGTGGCCGCCGAACACCCAGGCCAGGTCGCCGGGCTGCTGATGTACTCCACCACCCTGAAGTACGACGGCTGGAGCATCAACAAGCTGGCGTTCCTCACGCCGTTGCTGATGAAGATTCCATTCGGCGTGCACGTTTGCAGCTTCGAAGAAAAGCCGCCCTACGGCATCAAGAATGAGCGCCTGCGGGCCATCGTCGAGCGACAGATGAAGGAAGGCGAAAGCAGCGAGGCCGGTTTACTGACCATGGAAGGCATTACCGTGCGCGAATTGCACCGCATGAACGCGGTGGTCAAAAAGCGCATGCCCGACATCAAGGTGCCGGCGCTGGTGCTGCATTCGATCGAAGACGACATCACCAGCCGCTGGAACGCCGACTACGTGGAACGCCACCTCGGCGGCCCGGTGACCAAGATTTTGCTGGATAACTGCTACCACATGATCACGGTCGACCTGCAATACCGACGGGTGATCGAGTTGAGTGCCGAGTTTGTCGAGCAGCACACAGCCTTCAGGTCAACGCCGGTCAAGGTGGGCGCTGGCTTGCCAGCCATGGCATCACTGCGGTCTGCCTGACGCACCGAGGCCAGCTCTCACATTTGATCGGCGTTCGCCATAGAAATAAGGGCAATCTGTGATAACCACCCAAGCCTTCCCGACCATCCGGGCGATCCAGCGCGATGCCTGGAATGATTGTTTTCCCGGTGCCCTGGAGGATTGGGACTATTACCTGGCTGTAGAAAACGCCGCTATCGATGATTTTCAGTGGCGTTACCTGGCGGTCTACGAAGATGAAACGTTAGTGGCTGTGGCTGCTGCGTTCATTACCCATTATCGCCTAGACACCACGGTGTCGGGGGCGGGCAAGCGCGTGACCGAACGCCTGGCTCGCCTGTGGCCGCAGGCTTTGCAATTGGCGCTGTACGCCATTGGTTCGCCGGTGGCTGAGCGTTGTGATGCGGGGGTCGCCAGCCATGTGCCCGAGGCCCGCCGCGCGTTGTTGTTGCGCCAGTTACTGGCGGCTGCGCGTCGGGATGCCGACCATTTCGGTATTGGGCTGGTGGCGGTCAAGGACGCGCCGACCAACGACCCGCATTGGGCCGACAGTTGTCGTGCGGCCGGCTTTCAGACCATGCCGAGCTTGCCGACCGGGGTGTTGCCGTTGCCCTATGGGTCGGTGGATGCGTACCTGGGCTCGCTGGGCAAATCCACGCGCAAGGACCTGCGTCGCAAGCTACGGGCACCCGGGCCGCGCATCGAGTGGCGGCACAACGTCGATGATGTGCTGCCCCAGATCATGCGCCTGTACGAGGCCACGCTTGCGCGCGCAGATCTACAGTTCGAGCGCCTGCCTGCCGCTTACTTCACCGGCGTGCTTGAACACCTTCACGAACGGGCGGTCTGTGTTCTTTACTGGGTGGACGAACGCCTGGTGGCGTTCAACCTGATCCTGCTGGATGAGCAGCGGCTGGTGGATAAGTTCTTTGGCCACGACATCGAATTCAGCCGTGAGTACAACCTGTACTTTCGCAGTTGGCTGACCAATGTCGACTATTGTATTGAGCACAATATCCCGGTGTACGAGTGCGGCCAGGCCGGGTATGCCAGTAAACTGCGGCTGGGGTGCGAGTTCGAGGGCAACAGCCTGTTCTTCCGCCACCGCAACCGGCTGGTCAACGGCCTGCTCAAGCTTGTAAAACTGTTTATTCGACCGGATCGTTCCGACCCTGCCATGGCTGCTGCGATAAGCGAAACCTGATGATCACCAAGACCCGCCAGAAAGCCCGCCCCTTTGCCATTTCGCGTTGGAGCGTCCAGCGCAAGCTGGTGCTGGCGTTCTGGCTGGTCAGCGTTATTCCGACCATGATTGCCGCTGAGCTGGCCGCCACCACGCTGTCGCAGATTTTCGACAGCAACGTGCGTATCTGGCTGCAAGAATCGACCAAGATCGTCAAGGATGAGATCGGTGACATCCTTCATGACAACGCGCGCATGGCCAAGCTGTTCTTGCGCTATACCAGCCCACCGTCGTCCAAACAGGCGGCCAAGCATGACCGGCTGACCGCCGACATTGCCGATGCCACCGATATCGACGTGGTCGCGCTGATTCGCACCAGCGACCACAAAGTGGTGTTCAGCACAGCCGCCGATGACATCGTCAGGCAGATCAACCTGACCAGCAATGCCGTGCTACAGACCGTGCAAGTCGCGGGGGTGAGCACGGGGCTGGTGGTGTCAACCTTCGAGACCAGCCGCGATGGCGTTGATTACCTGTTGTTGGTGGCGACCTACCTGGACAGCAGTTTCCTCACCAGCGTGGCCGATGTGCACTCCCTGGACCTGCGTTTGTACCTGGCCAACCCGGCGGGTTTTTCCGAGATATTTTCCACCCAGCGTTTCGAGAATCACCCTTCGCGCATCCCGAAGAACGTCGAGGCCGCGCTGCGCAGCACCAAGCAGCCCAGCGAGCAATTCACTAACCAGTACAGCGGTTTGTACTGGCCGATCTTCAATGATGCCGGCGAACTGCAAGGCGTTATATTCAGCGGCCTGTTGCGTCACACCAGCCTGGTAGGGCTGGTGAACCAGAGCAACCTGTTCGTTCTGATCTTCCTGCTCAGCTCGGCGCTGTCACTGGCGGCCGGGGTGCTGGTGTCGCAGCGCCTGACCAAACCGCTGCGCGACTTGTCCCAAGGTGTGAACGCGGTGATTTCCGGTAGTTACGCGCATCGCGTGGTGGTCAGTGGCGGTGATGAACTGGCGCAGTTGAGCAGCACCTTCAACCACATGACCGAGCGCCTCGGCGAACTGCACCACCTGGAAGCCCAACTGCGTCGGCGTGATCGGCTGCATGCCCTGGGTGAAGTCGCCATGGGCCTGGCCCATGAAATCCGCAACCCGCTGGGCATCATCAAGACCGCCACCCAATTGTTGCACCGGCGGGCCGACCTCGCGGAAACCGATAAGCGTCACCTGGAGTACGTCATCAGCGAGGTCAGCCGCATCAACGAGCTGATTACCGAGTTCCTCGATTTCGCCAAGCCCAATCCACCGATACGCGTGCTGCAGCCGGCACGTGCCCTGGTGGAAGAAATCCTCGGTTTCTGCGGCCCGGAGCTGAGCACTCACAATATTGATGCACAGATTGACGATCAGGCGCCCGACGCCACGATCTATGCCGATGCCAAGCAGCTCAAGCAGGCTTGCCTCAATCTGATACTCAACGCCATCGACGCGATGCCCGAAGGCGGGCGCCTGACCCTGGGCATCCGCAACGTGGGCGACAACACGGTGATCAGCATCGCCGATACGGGCCAGGGTATCCCGGCGGATATGGTCGAGCGTATCTTCACGCCGTTTGTCACCACCAAGGCATCGGGCACCGGACTGGGCCTGGCCAAAGTCTATTCGATCATGGAAAGTCACGACGGCAGCATCGAATGCGCCAGTGAGAAAGATGCCGGCGCCACCTTCAGCCTGTACATTCCGGCTAACGGTGAAGACGACGGCGAGGATGAGGACGGGCATGACGCATAACGTATTGGTGGTGGACGACGAGCCCAAGCTCTGTGATTTGCTGACCCAGGCCCTGAGCCAGAACGGTATCCAGGTGTTCAGCGCGGGCAACGGCCTGCATGCGCTCAAGGTGCTGGGCGAGGAGGACATCGACCTGGTGATCAGCGACTGGCGTATGCCGGGCATGGACGGGCCGGCATTGCTGGCCGAGATCAAGGTGCGCTATCCACAGGTGCCGGTGATTGTGATGACCGCCTACAGCACGGTAAAAAATGCCGTGCAGTCGATGCGCAACGGTGCCTATGACTACATCGCCAAGCCGTTCGATATCGACGAGCTGGACATCACCGTGGCCAAGGCCCTGCAATTTCGCGACATCATGCGCGATAACGCGCGGATGCGCGCCGAGCTGGATGAACATGCGCAGTTCGACAGCCTGGTGGGCGACAGCCCGGCGTTTCGCAAGGTGCTGCAAGCCGTGGATTCGGTGCGTGACAGCAGCGCAACCATCCTGCTGACCGGCGAAAGCGGCACCGGCAAGGAAATGGTCGCCCGCGCCATCCACAAGCATGGCAGCCGCGCCGACAAACCCTTTGTGGCTGTCAACTGCGCGGCGATTCCCGAAGGTTTGCTGGAAAGCGAGATGTTCGGCCATCGCAAAGGCGCCTTCACCGGCGCCGTGGCCGACCGGGTAGGGCGCTTCATGCAGGCCGACAAGGGCACGCTGTTCCTCGATGAAGTGGGGGACATGCCCCTGGCGTTGCAGGCCAAGATTTTGCGCGCCTTGCAAGAGCGGGTCATCGAGCCGGTGGGTGACCCACGCGAGCGCAAGGTGGATGTGCGGGTCATTGCCGCCACCAACAAGAACCTGCTGGACGCAGTGGCGAACAAAGAGTTTCGCGAAGACCTCTACTACCGCCTCAACGTCTTCCCGATTCCATTGCCGGCCCTGCGTGAGCGCGTGGAAGATATCGCGCCCCTGGCCCGGCATTTCGCCCAGACCTTGAGCGCCACCGCCGGTAAGCGCATTACCGGCTTCAGCCCCGAGGCATTGCAGGCGATGGCGGCGTATCACTGGCCGGGCAATATCCGCGAGCTGCAAAACTGCGTGGAGCGCGCGACCATCGTGGCAGCGTCGCCGGTGATCGAGGATATTGATTTGCCGGGTTATCTGTTTGCTTCAAAACCGAGCGAGGGCGATGTGACGGCGATCCTCAGCGACGGCCCGGGCGTGCCGCAGGATCTGGATGCGGCGCTGGCCGAGGTGGAGAAAGCCTACATTCTGGCGGCGTTGCAGGAGAGCAACGGGGTGCAGGCCGCGGCGGCGCAGCGGATCGGCATTTCCGAACGCAGTTTCTGGTATCGACTGAAGAAACTGGGCATTCAGGTCGACAAAATAGTCCGCTGATGCTGCGTAGCTAAAAAATGTGGGAGGGGGCTTGCTCCCGATAACGGTGTGTCAGTCAGTACATATTTCCCTGATCCACCGCTATCGGGAGCAAGCCCCCTCCCACATTTCTTACCGAGTTGAGTCAGGAGTGGAGGCGAACCCAGATGCTGACAAGGATCGAGGCGGCCATCAACCAGGCCACGGCGGCCACTGCCAGGGACGCTTCCAGCCGCATCCGATCGACCATCACATACAAGGTTGCCAGGTACACAAAGTACGGAATGATCGACCACATCCCGAACACGATGGTGGTCTTCAAATCCTCCACCGAACGCCCTTTGCCGACGATGTAGTGGGCGATCAGCGCGAAGGTCGGAAACAGTGGCACCAAGCCTGCGATGTAATAGTTTTTGGTCTTGGCCAGTGCCGCCAGGATCAGCACCACCGCCGCGCCAAGTGCGGCCTTCAAGAACAGATCCATCAGTGGCTCAACCCGTATTTCTTGACCTTGTCGAACAGCGTGGTCTTGGCCATGCCCAATTCCTGGCTGGCCTGGGTCAGGTTGCCGCCGCTACGCTGCAGGGCGTCCACCAGCAGGTTGCGCTCAAAGGCTTCTACCGCTTCGGTAAAGGCCAGGCCATGGTTGCCGCTGCTGGCGCCGCTTTTCTTGAAGGCGGGCAGCCCCAGGGCAAAACGTTCGGCGACGTTGCGCAGTTCACGCACGTTGCCCGGCCAGTCGTGGCTCATCAGGCTCGACAAGGTCTGGTTGTCCAGCTCCGGCACCGCCCGGTCGAAGCGCAGCGACGATTGCTGCAGGAAGTGTTCGAACAGTTGCAGGATGTCTTCGCGCCGCTCGCGCAAAGGCGGCAGTTCCAGGGTGACCACGTTGAGGCGGTAGTACAGGTCGCTGCGGAACTGGTTGGCGCGGCTCAGTTCGTCGAGGTCGGACTTGGTGGCAGCGATTACCCGGCAATCCACTGCCACGCTCTGGTTCGAACCCAGGCGCTCCAGGGTGCGTTCCTGCAGCACCCGCAGCAGTTTGATCTGCAGGTTGATCGGCATACTTTCCACTTCATCGAGGAACAGCGTGCCTTGGTGGGCGTGTTCGATCTTGCCGATGCGGCGTTTGCCGGCGCCGGTGAAGGCATTGGCCTCGTGGCCGAAAATTTCGCTTTCGAACAGGTTTTCCGGCAGGCCCCCGCAGTTCAAGGCGACGAACTGATGGGAGTGGCGTCGGCTGAAATCATGCAGGCAACGGGCAACCAGCTCCTTGCCAGTGCCAGTCTCACCTTCGATCAGCACGTTGGCCGACGTGTCGGCGACGTTGGCGATCAGCTCGCGCAGGTTCTGCATCGCTGGCGAGCGGCCAATGATGCGGCCTTCCAGCGAATCACGCTCGGCCAACTGGCGGCGCAGTGACCAGACCTCTCGCGCCAGCCCACGCTGCTCCAGGGCGCGACGGGCAACATCGACCAGGCGCTCGGGAGAGAAGGGTTTTTCCATGAAATCGTAGGCGCCGTTGCGCATGGCGCCGACGGCCATGGAAATATCGCCATGCCCGGTAATCAGGACCACCGGCAGGCTTTTATCCAACGCCTTGAGGCGGGTCAGCAGCTCCAGACCATCGATGCCCGGCAGGCGAATATCGCTGATGACGATGCCGGCAAAGTTTTCGCCGATACGTTTGAGCGCTTCTTCGGCGCTGCCCACGCCGACGCTGTGGATGTCTTCCAGCGCCAGGGCCTGTTGGCAACCGAGCAGCACGTGGGGATCATCTTCGACGATCAGCACGGTCAGTTCTTGGGGATCAGTATTCATGTCGACTCAACTTTTTTAGCGCCCGCCAGCGGCAGGTTAAGGACAAAGGCAGTACCACCACCGGCCGGGTGTTCCACGGCCAGGCTGCCACCGGTCGCGGCTGCGAGGCTCGCGGACAGGGTCAGGCCCAGGCCCAGGCCTTGTTCGCCGGGCTTGGTGGTGAAGAAGGGTTCGAACAAATGCTTGCGTGCCTCAGGGGCGATGCCGTGACCATTGTCGCGTACCAGCAGGCGGTATTTGCCCTCGGTACTCTGGCCCTCCAACCACAATTGCGGCGCCGGTTGCGTCTGCATCGCGTCCAGAGCATTACCGATCAGGTTGACCAGAATCTGTTCCAGGCGTGTCTGGTCGATCTGCAACTGGGCGGGTGCGAAGTCGCGGTGCAAGGTCAGTGGCAAACCGTCCAGGCGTGCGCCCAGCACCTGGAACGCAGCGTCCACGGCCTTGCCCAGGCTGGCTTCGCCCTGGTCATCGCCGCGCCGGGCGAACGAGCGCAGGCTGGCGGTGATACGGCCCATGCGGTCGATCAGTTCGTTGATGGTCTTGAGGTTGGTGCTGGCGGTGTCCAGGGCGCCGCGCTCAAGGAAGCGCACGGTATTGCCGGACAGGGTGCGCAGCGCGGCCAGCGGCTGGTTCAACTCGTGGGCGATGCTGGTGGACATCTGGCCGATGGCGGCGAGTTTGCCGGCCTGCACCAGTTCGTCCTGGGCGCGGCGCAGGGTCTCTTCGGCCTGGCGCCGTTCGCGGATCTGGCCCTTGAGCCGTTCGTTACTGGCGCGCAGGTCGGCGGTGCGTTCGGCGATCCGCCGCTCCAGTTGGCTGTTGGCTTCCTGCAGGGCTTCCCGAGCGGCGAGGCGGGTGGCGATGACCTTGCGTCGCTCGTTCCAGGCAATCAGCAGGAAGGCGACAAGGCCGAAGGCAACTGCCACCAGGATGCCCTGATTGATCGCGGCACGGCGCAGATCATTGAGCGGGGTGAGCAGGGTGAAATTCCACGGCGTGTCGTTGAGCGGTCGGGTTTGCGCCAGGTAGCTGACGGCGTGCTGGTCGTTGACCACTTCCGAATTGGCCGGGAAGGTCAGTTTCTCGGTGCCTTCGTTCAGGCGCTCGCGGGCCAGGGGTTGCAGTTCATTGAGCGTCGCCCAGTAATATTGCAGGCTGTGGGCCAGGCGATCCTTGGTGTCATCGCTCAGCGGGCGTACAGCCTTGAGGCGGCGCGCCGGGTCACTGGACAGAATGATGATGCCATTCTCGTCGCTCACGAACGCCTCGAGACGGGCGCGCTGCCAGCGTTCTTCGAGGGCTTCGAGGCGCACCTTGACCACGGCGACGCCGATGATCTTGCCGTGCTCTTCCAGGCCATGGGCCAGGTAATAGCCGGGTTCGCCGTTGGTGCTGCCGATACCGTAGAAACGGCCGGGCTGGCCGCGTACGGCATTCTGGAAATAGGCGCGAAAAGACAGGTCCTCACCCTGGTAACTGTCGGCATCGCGCCAGTTACTGGTGGCCAGCACGCGGCCGGTGGTGTCCATCACATAGATGGCTCGGCTGCGACTGCGACGATTCAGGCCCTCAAGGTATTCGTTGACCGTTTTGCGGGTTTCCTGGTTCGGCTCGGCCAGCAATTGCGACACGCTGGACTCCAGCTCCAGCAGGCTGGGCAGATAGGTGTATTTGCTCAGTTCACTTTCGACGGTGCGGGCGTGCAACTCCAACTGGCGTTCGCCGTTGTCGCTGAGGGTGCGGATGCCATAGTACTCGCTGACCCAAAAGCCGATATAACCCAGGCCGATCATCAGGGCGATGATCAACGGCGGAAGGAACAGTTGGCGTATCAGACGAGGCTTCACGGCAAGTGATGGCGGCGCGGCGCGATATTGATTGGGGTCGCATTTCATCACAGATGCCTTGGGTCAACCAGAGCTGCCAGCCTGTGCGATCCAGTGTGGGAGGGGGCTTGCCCCCGATAGCAGTGTGTCAGTCGATACATCTGTCACTGATCCACCGCTATCGGGGGCAAGCCCCCTCCCACATTGGCCATATTCCTACAGTGGGAGCTGTTTAGTACTTAGTGCTGCAGGATTTTCTCAAGGAAGTGCTGCGCACGTTCGGAGCGTGCGCTGATGTCGCCGAAGAACTCTTCTTTCGGGCAGTCTTCGATGATCTTGCCGGCGTCCATGAAGATCACGCGGTCGGCCACTTTGCGGGCGAAGCCCATTTCGTGGGTCACGCACATCATGGTCATGCCTTCATGGGCCAGTTGCACCATCACGTCGAGCACTTCGTTGACCATTTCCGGGTCCAGCGCCGAGGTCGGCTCGTCGAACAGCATGACGATCGGGTCCATGGCCAGGGCGCGGGCAATCGCCACACGTTGCTGCTGGCCGCCGGAGAGCTGGCCAGGGTGCTTGTGGGCGTGTGCCGACAAGCCCACGCGGTCGAGCAGTTGCAGGCCCTTCTTGGTGGCTTCTTCCTTGCTGCGGCCCAGCACCTTGATCTGCGCGATGGTCAGGTTTTCAGTGATAGTCAGGTGCGGGAACAGCTCGAAGTGCTGGAACACCATGCCAACGCGTGAACGCAGTTTTGGCAGGTTGGTCTTCGGGTCGGCGATGGAGGTGCCATCGACCACAATGTCGCCCTTCTGGAACGGTTCCAGCGCGTTGACGCACTTGATCAGGGTGGACTTGCCCGAGCCGGAGGGCCCGCACACCACGATCACTTCGCCTTTTTTAACCTCGGTGCTGCAATCGGTCAGCACCTGGAAGTCGCCATACCACTTGTTGATGTTCTTGATAGAGATCATACGGCAAACCTTTTTTGCAGACGCTTGACCAGCAGCGAGGCGGAAAAGCTGATGATGAAGTAGACGACACCGGCAAAGATCAGGAACTCATTGGAGCGGCCGATGATGTCGCCGTTGGAGCGGGCGGAGTTGAGGAAGTCCACCAGGCCCACGGTGTAGACCAGGGAGGTGTCCTGGAACAGGATGATCGACTGTTGCAGCAGCAACGGCGTCATCTTGCGGAACGCCTGGGGCAGGATGATCAGGCGCATGGTCTGGCCGTAGGTCATGCCCATCGCTTGTGCCGCTGCCATCTGGCCCTTGGGGATCGACTGCACGCCGGCCCGCACGATTTCGCAGAAGTACGCAGCCTCGAACATCATGAATGCCACGACGCAGGAAGTGAACGCACCGATCGGCGTGTCTTCGCCGGTGATCCAGCGCAGTACGAACGGCACCGCCAGGTAGAACCAGGTGATCACCAGCAGCAGCGGGATCGAGCGGAAGTAGTTCACATAGGCGCCGGCCACACGCGACAGCAGTTTATTGGACGACAAGCGCATCAGGGCCAGGATGGTCCCGATGATGATGCCGCCGACCACGCCCATGACCATCAGCTTCAAGGTCATGACCATGCCGTTCCACAGGCCCGGGATGGCGGGGATGATGCCGCTGAAATCGAAGTCCATTATTTACCCCCCACGGAGATCAGGCCGGGCACTGCGACTTTCTTCTCCACTACGCGCATCAGCAGCATCAGGCTCATGTTCAGGGTGAAGTAGATCAGCGTGGCCAGGGTGAAGGCTTCAAACAGGTTGGCCGAAAACTCGGCGGTCTGTTTGGTTTGCGCCAGCAGTTCCATCAAGCCGATCAAGGACGCCACGGAGGAGTTCTTGAACACGTTGAGGAATTCGGAGGTAAGCGGTGGAATGATGATGCGATACGCCTGGGGCAGCAGCACGTTCCAGTAGATCTGCGGCAGCTTGAAGCCCATGGCGCGCGCGGCGGATTCCTGGCCACGTGGCAGCGCCTGGATGCCTGTACGTACTTGCTCACACACACGGGCGGCGGTGAACAGGCCCAGGCACACCACAACGCTCAGGTAGGCCGAGGTGGTCGGGTTCAGGTCTTGTTTGTACCAGTCCTGCAGGTTTTGCGGCAGCATGTCCGGTACCAGGAAGTACCAGATGAACAGCTGAACCAGCAGCGGCACGTTACGAAACAGTTCTACGTAGCAGGTCGCAATGCCCGACACGAGGCGGTTTGGCACCGTGCGCATGACCCCCAGAATGGAGCCCAGCAGCAAGGCGATAATCCATGCCACGATGGCGATGGCGATGGTCCAGCCCAGCCCGGAGAGGTACCAGTCGAGATAAGTCTCGCTGCCCACGCCGGTGGACTTGAAGAACACGCCCCAGTCCCAGTTGTAATTCATTAGGGTCTCCCCTCGAGATCGATCGATGTACAAGCACCCGCTTGGGAAGATCCTTTTCCGCCCGACAATGAATGCCAGGCACACGCGATCGGCTCGAAAACCGCCAGGTCGAGTGTTCCAAGTTGAAGCTAGCAGGTAATTACAGACGCCTGAGGGAGGGTTGGCTCCCTCAGGAGATAAGCTTAGTCAGGTATCAGATTTTTACTTCTGGCGCTGGTTTGTCGCTTGGGTTGGCGATCAGCTCCTTGACCTTGTCGCTCATCGGGAAGTTCAGGTTCAGGCCCTTCGGTGGGATTGGGCTTTCGAACCATTTGGCGTAGATCTTGTTGATCTCGCCGGACTTGTACAGGGCGACAATGGCGTCATCCACGGCTTTCTTGAAGTCCGGGTCGCCTTTGCGAACCATGCAAGCATAGGCTTCGAAGGACTGCGGAGTGCCGGTGATAACCCAGTCATCCGGCTTCTTGGCCTTGGCTTCTTCACCGGCCAGCAGCGCGTCGTCCATCATGAACGCAACGGCACGGCCGCTTTCGAGCATCTGGAAGGATTCGCCGTGGTCTTTGGCGGAGATAACGTTCATGCCCATCTGCTTGTCGGCGTTCATCGCCTTGATGATGCGCTCGGACGTGGTGCCGGCGGTGGTCACGACGTTCTTGCCTTTGAGGTCGGCAAAGTCAGCGTAGGACGGCTTGCCTTCCTTGTCTTTCTTGACCAGCAGGCGGGTGCCGATTTCGAAGATGTTGACGGTGAAGTCGACTTGCTGGGCGCGTTCGGCGTTGTTGGTGGTGGAGCCGCACTCCAGATCCGCGGTGCCGTTCTGGATCAACGGGATACGGGTTTGCGAGGTCACCAGGTTGTATTTGGCTTTCAGGTCGGGTTTGTTCAGGTCTTTTTTCAGTTGTTCAACGACGGCCAACTGAATGTCGTGGGAGTAGCCCACGGGTTTGCCCGAACCATCCGCAATGTAGGAAAACGGAATAGAGCTGTCGCGGTGAGCGAGAGTGATGGTGCCGGAGTCGTTGATTTTCTTCAGCGTGCCGGTGAGTTCTGCGGCAAAAACTGGAGTGCTGATCAGAGCAGCAGCGATAGCTGCGCCCAGGATATGGGGAACGATACGCATCAATACTTCCTCGACATTTGTTTTTTTTATGAAGCCAGGTGAACGGCTCTCTTGTATAGCGAATGCCCGTGACGGCTCCTAAGGCGCCTCAGGTAATCGTCAGAGAGTGTAGAGCATGAGTCGTGCCATACCGAAAATAAAAGGGTAACTACATGATTTATATGGAGATTAACTTTTTGTTTCGGCGATATTTTCAGGCGGCGGTCCGGCAAACCGAATAGGGTGGAGGGGTGTGTTCGGAAAACCGAATAGTCCGTAGGGGCGAGCTTGCTCGCGAAAAACGCAAAAACGCCGCGTTTATGCTGAATAAACGCGGCGCTCTCAGGTTTTTCGCGAGCAAGCTCGCTCCTACAATTGGGCGGTCAGGCCGCTTCGATCTTGCTGCGGCTCTGCTCGACCTTGGACAGGTAACGCTGCAGGTTTTCCTGCTCCTGAGGTGTGGTGAACAGGCCAAGCTTGGTACGGCGCCACAGCACGTCCTGCGGTTGGGTCACCCACTCTTCGGCGCACAGGTAGTCGACTTCGCGGGTATACAGGCCGCCACCCAGGTGGTCACCGAGGTCGGCCAGCGATTGCACGCCTTCCAATAGGCGCCAGGTGCGGCTGCCATAAGTGGTGGACCAGCGACGGGCGATCTCGCTCGGCACCCAGTCGAACTTGTTGCGGATGGCTTCGGCCAGCGCTTCAGGCGTGCTCATGTTTTCGCCGCCGGGCAGGCTGGCGGTGGCGGTCCAGCTTGGGCGCATCTGGGTAAAGTACGGCGCCAGTTGGGCCATGGCCGATTCGGCCAGCTTGCGATAGGTGGTCAGCTTGCCGCCGAATACCGACAGGATCGGCGCTTCGCCGGAGCCGCCGGACAGCGACAGGGTGTAGTCACGCGTAATGGCCGATGGGTTGTCCGACTCGTCATTGCACAGTGGGCGCACGCCGGAATACGTGTGGACGATATCCTCGCGGCTCAGCTGCTTCTTGAAGTGCGCGTTGACCACTTTGAGCATGTAGTCGGTTTCACCTTCGGTAATCGCTACTTTAGCCGGGTCGCCCGTGTATTCGCGGTCGGTGGTGCCGATGATGGTCAGGTGGTTCAGGTACGGAATGGTGAAGACGATGCGTTGGTCTTCGTTCTGCAGGATATGCGCGTGGGCGCCCTCGTACAGTCTTGGCACGATCAGGTGGCTGCCCTGGATCAAGCGGATGCCGTAAGGCGAATCCAGCTTCAGGTCGTCCCTGATGAATTTGGCTACCCACGGGCCGGCGGCATTCACCAGCGCGCGTGCGCGGATCGAGAACAGGCTGCCGTCGGCACGTTCCATGTTCATTTCCCACATGCCGTTGCTGCGCTTGGCGCTGACGCAACGGGTCTGCGTGTGGATGTGCGCGCCTTTTTCGCGGGCAGCCATGGCGTTGAGTACCACCAGGCGGGCGTCGTCGACCCAGCAGTCGGAGTATTCAAAGCCCTCGGTGATTTCGCTTTTGAGCGGGCTGTCGGCGCCGAACTTGAGGCTTTTGGAACCTGCCAGCTTTTCGCGCTTGCCCAAGTGGTCATAAAGGAACAGACCGGCACGAATCATCCACGCCGGGCGCAGGTGCGGGCGGTGTGGCAGTACGAAGCGCATTTGCTTGACGATGTGCGGGGCCTTGGCCAGCAGTACTTCACGCTCGGCGAGGGCTTCCCGCACCAGGCGGAATTCGTAATGTTCCAGATAACGCAGGCCACCGTGGATCAGCTTGCTGCTGGCCGAAGACGTGTGGCTGGCCAAGTCATCCTTTTCGCAAAGGAATACCGACAAACCGCGCCCGGCTGCGTCTGCTGCAATGCCGACGCCGTTGATCCCGCCGCCAATTACGGCAACGTCATAGACTTCGGCAAGCGGTGGAGCAGGCAAGGTGGAAGGGTTCATCGGCTAGCCTCGCGATCTTTTAGTCTTGGAATTCGAACATTAATGTTCATTTGCGAAAATGGTAGCTGATAAATGCAGGCACAGCCAGCTGACTTCGATTGAAAAAACTCATCGAAGGGTGGGAAAAGGAAGAATTGTGAACATGAGTTGAGGGAGGACTCAAGAGGTTGAGTGCTGGATAGATCGCCATCGGGAGCAAGCCCCCTCCCACTTTGGTATGTGTTCACAGCTCAAAATGTGGGAGGGGGCTTGCTCCCGATGGCGGCAGTGCAGGCGCTACACGACCTCGAGCCGCACCTTATGCTCATTTAACACTTGCACCAATGCGGGCACCGGCTGCTGGTCAGTCACCAGGCAATCCACCAGGCTGATGGGCCCCAGGCGAATCATTGCATTGCGCCCGAATTTGCTGGAGTCCGCCGCCAGGATCACCTGCCGCGCATTGGCGATGATGGCCTGGGAAACCCGCACCTCCTGGTAATCGAAGTCCAGCAGGCTGCCGTCCTCGTCGATCCCGCTGATACCTACCAGGGCAAAGTCGACCTTGAACTGATTGATGAAATCGACACTGGCCTGGCCCACCACGCCGCCATCGCGGCGCACGTTGCCGCCGGTCAGCAACACATCGAAGTCGTCCTTGGCACTGAGCATGGTGGCGACGTTGAGGTTATTGGTGATGATTTTCAGGTGGCTGTGATTGAGCAGCGCACGAGCGATGGATTCGGTGGTGGTGCCGATGTTGATGAACAGCGAGGCATGATCGGGAATCTGAGCGGCGATCGCTTCGCCGATGCGTTGCTTCTCGTCACGCATCTGATCGGCCCGCATGGCGTACGCGGTGTTCTCGACACTGGAGTCATAGGCCGCGCCGCCGTGGTAGCGGCGCAGCAGATTGGCGTCCGCCAGTTGGTTGATATCGCGGCGGATGGTTTGCGGGGTGACAACGAATAGCTGCGCCATTTCCTCGATACTGACGTAGCCGCGTTCGCGGACCAGTTCGAGGATTTGTTGTTGGCGGGGAGGCAGATTCATGGGGCGTCCTTTGGGCTGCCATACAAAAGTGGCCCATGATGACGCAGGAATCCGCTCCCTGCCAGTTACAACCTTATTCAGCGCCTTCGTGCGGTTCCCAGTCACGGGTGCGGCTCACCGCTTTTTGCCAGCCGGCGTAGAGTTTCTCTTTGGCTGCTTCATCCAGCTGTGGTTCGAACTCGCGCTCGATCACCGCCTTGCCACGCAACTCCTCCAGGCTGCCCCAGAAGCCACACGCCAGGCCAGCCAGGTAGGCGGCGCCGAGGGCAGTAGTCTCGCGCATTTGTGGGCGTTCGACCTGAGTGCCGAGGATGTCGGCCTGAAATTGCATCAGGAAGTTGTTGGCGACCGCACCACCGTCCACGCGCAGGGCCTTGAGGCGTTCGCCCGAGTCCTGTTGCATGGCGTCGAGTACGTCGCGGGTCTGGTAGGCAATCGACTCCAGCGCCGCACGAATGATGTGGTCCACGCGTACGCCTCGTGTCAGGCCGAACAGCGCGCCACGGGCATACGGGTCCCAGTACGGTGCGCCCAGACCGGTAAAGGCGGGTACCAGATACACGCCGTTGCTGTCCTTGACCTTGCCGGCGAAGTATTCGGTGTCGTGGGCGTCGTTGATGATTTTCAGTTCGTCACGCAGCCATTGCACAGTGGAACCACCATTGAATACCGCGCCTTCCAGAGCGTAAGCCACTTCACCGCGGGGGCCGCAGGCGATGGTGGTGAGCATGCCGTGCTTGGATTTCACCGCCTTGTCGCCGGTGTTCATCAGCAGGAAGCAACCGGTGCCATAGGTGTTCTTGGCCTGGCCGGCTTCGACGCACATCTGGCCGAATAGCGCGGCCTGTTGGTCACCGGCAATACCGCCAATGGCGATGCCACTTTTGGTGCGGCCGTAGATTTCGGAGGACGACTTCACTTCGGGGAGCATTTCCCGCGGGATGTCGAGAATCTCCAGCATCTTCGCATCCCACTCCAGCGTGTGGATGTTAAAGAGCATGGTGCGCGACGCGTTGGTGTAGTCGGTGACGTGGGTCTTGCCGCCGGTAAATTTCCAGATCAGCCAGCTGTCGACGGTGCCGAACAACAGCTCGCCATTGCGCGCACGTTCGCGGCTGCCTTCGACGTTGTCGAGGATCCACTTGAGCTTGGTGCCGGAGAAGTACGGGTCGGTAACCAGACCGGTAGTGTCGCTGATGTACTGCTCATGGCCGTCTCGCTTGAGTTGCTGGCAAATTTCGGTGCTGCGTCGGCACTGCCAGACGATGGCGTTGTAGATCGGGCGACCGGTGATTTTATCCCAGACCACGGTGGTTTCACGCTGGTTGGTGATACCGATGGCGGCAACCTGATCATGGTGCAAACCGGCCTGGGCCAGCGCCTCTACCATCACCGCGCTTTGGGTGGCGAAGATTTCCATCGGGTCATGCTCAACCCAGCCGGCCTGCGGGTAGTGTTGGACGAATTCACGTTGCGCGGTGCACACCACGTTGGCGTCGCGATCGAAGATGATCGCCCGCGAACTGGTGGTGCCCTGATCGAGGGCAATGATGTAGTTCTTATTCTGAAGGTCGGTCATGTCAATTGCCTTGAACGAAATAAGGAAGTCAGAAATCAGCCTGGGCCGTGAAGGGCAGGGGACCAGGCTGGCGCTTTCAGGAAATACGAGTCTTGCCGTCGACAGCCGTGTCAGGTGTTTCAGCTATAGCAGGTGCTGCGCTCGGCAGGTGGCGAGCGATCAGCCCGCGATAGGCGGCAGCACCGAGGCAAGCACCGACAATCGGGGCGAATATCGGTACCAGGAAGTAAGGAATATCGCGACCGCCAGTAAAGGCCATTTCACCCCAACCGGCGAAAAAGGTCATCAGCTTGGGCCCGAAGTCCCGTGCCGGGTTCATCGCAAAGCCGGTCAGCGGGCCCATGGCGCTACCAATCACGGCGATCAATAAACCGATCAGCAGCGGGGCCAGCGGGCCGCGAGGCAGGCCGTTGTTGTCGTCGGTGAGGGCCATGATCACGCCCATCAATATTGCGGTGATGACCATTTCCACCAGGAATGCCTGGGCCGTGCTCAGCAATGCATGGGGGTAGGTGGAGAACACCGACGCCAGTTCCAGGCTGGCCTGGGAGCCACGGACCATCTGGTGGGTTTGTTCGTAATCGAAAAAAAGATTGCTGTAGAGCGTGTACACCAGTGCGGCGGAGCAGAATGCGCCGGCGACCTGGGCGAGAATATAGAAGGGCAGTTTGCGTTTTTCGAAGTCGGCAAAAAGGCACAGGGCGATACTTACCGCCGGGTTGAGGTGAGCCCCGGATATACCGGCACTCAGGTAGATCGCCATGCTGACACCGATCCCCCAGATGATGCTGATTTCCCATAACCCAAAGCTCGCACCCGCGACCTTGAGCGCAGCGACGCAACCGGTACCGAAGAAGATCAGCAGCGCAGTGCCCAGGAACTCGGCCATGCATTGGCTCGAGAGTGAAGGCTGTTGAAGAGCAGTTGTCATGGAAAACCTCAGTTGTTGTTCTTGTCTGGCGCACTGCCTCAACGGGCGGTTGCGCGATTTTCACCGTGACGAGGATCCCCATCCTTAGTCGCGGCTTACTGCTGGAGCACTGATGGACTATTCCTACAGTATTCGGAAACGAAAAAATATAGACAAGAATGACCGCTGTCAAAGGTCGAAAGTGAACCATTGGTCACTTTCGAACTATTGGTCTGGTGAATGATCACGCCCTTTATACCGAGCTTGTGACCCAGCAGTGCTTGGACTAGAGCGTTTTGCCGGCGCTTGGCCTAGAATTGGGCACCTGTTTTCCCTGCCGGAGACGCCATGACGCCCGCACTGGATTTGTTGAAAAAAGTTCGCGCCGAACATCGCATTCACAGTTATGAACATGACCCCAAGGCGGCGTCGTATGGTCTGGAAGCTGCGGAGAAATTGGGCCTCGACCCGGCGCAGGTGTTCAAGACGTTATTGGCGAGCAGCGAGAAGGGCGAATTGTTGGTGGCGGTGGTGCCGGTCGTCGGAAGTTTGGACTTGAAGGCGCTTGCCCATGCGGCTGGCGTAAAAAAGGTCGAAATGGCAGACCCGGCGGCAGCGCAGCGGTCTACTGGCTATCTGTTGGGCGGTATCAGCCCGCTGGGGCAGAAGAAGCGCTTGCGCACGTTTATCGACGAAACTGCGCAACCCTTTGCAACGATTTTTGTCAGTGCCGGGAGGCGAGGGCTGGAGGTGGAATTGCCCGCCGCGGTGCTGGCTGAACATACCCAAGCCAAATTCGCGGCCATCGGCCGGGCCTGATGATCAGCCGTGTGGAGATCTAATGGGGGAGGGGGCTTGCCCACTCCCACATGTATAACCGCTTACGCCTGGAACAGCACCAGATGCTCGGCCGCCACTCGAATCCCCACGTCCGTCCCCACCTGTTGATCAACATGGCTGGGGAAAATCGATTCCAGCTGAGCGCCCGTTGGCAGTTGCAACCGGTACAAGGTCGAGGCGCCCTGGAACGTCTTGCCGACGATCCGGGCTTTCAATGCGCTGTCCGGTGCGTAGACGATGTCGTCCGGGCGTAGCAATACATCCACCGCGCCACCTGTGGGCCAGGTATAGGCGCGATTGCCGCGCAGGTCTCCCAGTTCGGTGCTCACTGACTCCGGTGAGTTCAAGCGACCTCGAATGAAGTAACCCTGCCCGATAAAGCTGGCGACATAGGGCGTCTGCGGTTCGTGGTAAAGGTTGTAGGGCGTGTCCCATTGCTCCAGACGACCTTCCTTGAACACGCCGACATGGTCGCTGACCGCGAAGGCTTCTTCCTGGTCGTGGGTCACCAGGATCGCACTGGTGCCGCGTGCCTTGAGGATGTCGCGCACTTCATGGCTGAGCTTGCGGCGCAATTCGCCATCGAGGTTGGAAAAGGGTTCATCCAATAGCAACAGTTGCGGCTCTGGCGCCAGGGCGCGGGCGAGGGCGACGCGTTGTTGCTGGCCACCGGAAAGCTCATGAGGGAAGCGCTTGCCCAGATTCTTGAGGTTGACCAGTTCCAGCAGCTCGGCGACCACACGATCCTTTTGCGGATGTTTGCGAATACCAAAGACGATGTTGTCTGCCACGCTCAAATGCGGGAACAGTGCGTAGTCCTGGAACACCATGCCAATACGCCGTTTCTCCGGTGCCAGGGTAAAACCTGCACTGGAGATGACTTCGCCCGCCAAGCTGATTTCGCCTTCGTGTACCGGTTCAAAGCCGGCAATGGCGCGCAAGGTGGTGGTCTTGCCGCAACCGGACGAGCCAAGCAGGCAACCGATGTCGCCGGCATTGAGGTGCAGGTTGAGGTTCTGCACCACCCGTTGATCTTGATAGCCGCATGCCAGATTGCGCAGGTTCAGCAGTAATGGCTGGCTCATGCGTGGTGGTACGACGGTGGGACGAGAAACTCGAGCAAGGCTTTTTGCGCATGCAGGCGGTTTTCGGCCTGGTCCCAGGCGACAGAGCGTGGGTCATCGAGCAGGTCGAGGCTGATTTCCTCACCTCGGTGAGCAGGCAGGCAGTGCATGAACAGTACGTCCGGCGCTGCGGTATCGAGCAGGGCACGTGTCACCTGGAAAGGTGCGAACTGGGCCAGGCGCCTGGCCGTTTCGTCTTCCTGGCCCATAGAGGTCCAGACGTCGGTGCTGACCAGGTGTGCGCCGACCACCGCATCCTTCGGATCACGCAGCAACTGCACGCGGCCATCGGCCTTGGCCATGAACTCGGCGCTCGGCTCGTAGCCTTCAGGGCAAGCGATACGCAGGTGGAAGTCGAACTGGATCGCCGCTTCTATATAGCTGTTGCACATGTTGTTGCCGTCACCGATCCAGGCCACGGTCTTGCCCTGGATCGAACCGCGGTGTTCGAGGAAGGTTTGCATGTCGGCCAGCAACTGGCAGGGGTGCAGGTCGTCGGACAGCCCGTTGATCACCGGCACGCGCGAGTTGGCGGCAAATTCGGTCAGGGTGCTGTGGGCGAAGGTACGGATCATTACGGCATCGAGCATCCGCGACATAACGATGGCGCAATCGCTGATCGGCTCGCCACGGCCCAGTTGGGTATCACGCGGGGACAGGAAGATCGCCTGGCCACCCAGCTGGATCATGCCGGCTTCGAAAGACAGGCGTGTACGAGTCGAAGACTTCTCGAAGATCATCCCCAGTACACGGTTTTTCAAGGGCTCAAACAGTACGCCGCGGTTACGCAGGTCTTTAAGCTCAATGCCTCGACGGATCACGCTGACCAGCTCTTCGGGCGTGCAATCCATCAGGGAGAGAAAGTGCCTTGCGCTCATCATTAACTACCTTTTTGCAACAGACCGCAGATACTCAAAGCCTTGTTTATTGTGACAACGGGCGAGACCTGCGGCGAAAGCCGCACGGGGCGACGAAATAGGGGAAGGCGCGATATTGACATTAAATGTCGCGTCTTACCAATAGGGCTACGGTTTTTAAGAGTGTTCAAGCAGGGCGCTGACGCGCGTTTGAAGACGATTTCCTGACAGCAGCGGGCCATTTGTACACTGGCGCCGAGACCTTTTGCAATGCGCGGGGGCGGGCCCAGGCCAGGTTGTGTCGGTTTTAGTCGGTGCGCGGGAGGCTTCTGAAACATTTGCTCATGGTTAGCCATGCCTTTGCCTATGCCCGTCGATTCACAGCGCGAAGGTTGCTGGCGCCCTGGGCGGTCGCGGGCCATAGTTGGCCAAAGCCCTTATAAAGAGACTGGCCATGACCAAGACTCTCCATCACCGTGCCTGCCACCTGTGCGAAGCCATCTGCGGCCTGACCCTGGAAACGACTCAAGCCGAAGACGGTCGCCTGGCGATCACCTCGATCAAGGGCGACCCCCTGGACAGCTTCAGCCGCGGACACATCTGCCCCAAGGCGGTAGCGCTGCAGGATATCCAGAATGACCCGGACCGCCTCCACCAGCCCATGCTGCGGGTTGGTAACGAATGGCAGCCGATCTCATGGGAAAGTGCCTTTGCGCTTGTAGCCGAACGCCTTGCGGGTATCCAGGCCCGGCATGGCCAGAACGCGGTGGCGGTTTACCAAGGCAACCCCAGCGTGCACAACTATGGGCTGATGACGCACAGCAATTATTTTCTTGGCCTTTTGAAGACGCGCAACCGGTTCTCTGCAACCTCCGTCGACCAGTTGCCCCACCATCTGACCAGTCACCTGATGTACGGCCATGGCTTGCTGCTGCCGATCCCGGACATCGACCACACCGACTTCATGCTGATTCTGGGTGGCAACCCGCTGGCGTCCAATGGCAGCATCATGACCGTGCCCGATGTGGAGAAACGCCTCAAAGCCATCCAGGCACGGGGCGGTAAAGTGGTGGTGGTCGACCCTCGACGCAGCGAGACGGCGGCGATTGCCGATCAGCATTTGTTCGTACGCCCCGGCGGTGATGCGGCGTTGTTGTTCGGGGTGCTCAACACCCTGTTTGCTGAAGGGCTGACCCGCGCCAGCCATTTGCCGGTTGAAGGCCTGGACGACGTACGCCGGGAGATCGCCAACTTTAGCGCCGAGGCCATGAGCCGCCAATGTGCAGTGCCTGCCGAGCAGATCCGTCAATTGGCGCGAGATTTTGCGGCCGCCGATAAAGCGGTGTGCTACGGACGCATGGGCGTCTCGACCCAGGCGTTCGGCACGTTGTGTCATTGGCTGGTGCAGTTGATCAACCTGGTGACCGGCAACCTGGATCGGGTGGGAGGTGCGTTGTGCACCACACCAGCGGTGGACCTGGTGGCGTCGACTGGCGGCGGGCATTTCAATCGCTGGCAGAGCCGTGTGTCCGGGCGTCCCGAGTACGGCGGGGAACTGCCGGTGTCAGCCTTGGCCGAAGAAATGCTCACCGAAGGTGAAGGGCAAATCCGTGCCCTGGTGACGGTGGCCGGCAACCCGGTCCTGTCGACGCCCAATGGCCGTCAACTGAAGCAGGCGCTGGATGGGTTGGAGTTCATGGTCAGTGTCGATCTCTACATCAACGAAACCACGCGTTATGCCGACCTGATCCTGCCGTCCACATCGGCATTGGAAAATGACCACTACGACACCACCTTCAACATGTTCGCGGTGCGCAACGTCACGCGCTTCAACCGCGCGATCCTGCCAAAACCCGCAGGCGCGCTGCACGATTGGGAAATTTTCGTCGGCTTGGCCAAAGCCTTTGCGGCGCAGACCGGCGTGTCACTCAAACCCACAATGCCGCCCGCGCAAATGTTCGATTTCGGGCTGCGCGCCGGCACTTATGGTGATGCGTCTGTACATAAGCTGTCGGTGGCGATGCTGGCCGATCACCCCCACGGCGTAGACCTGGGCCCGCTCCAGCCAAACCTGGGCGCGCGGCTGAAAACCGCCGATGGCAAGGTGCAGGCGGCACCGCCGGTGATCCTGGCGGACCTGTCGCGTTTTGCCGCGCAACCGGTGCCTGCGGTGGACGAACTGCTGCTGATTGGTCGCCGTCATGTGCGCAGCAATAATTCGTGGATGCATAACTATCACCGGCTGGTGAAGGGCAAGCCGCGCCATCAACTGTTGATGCACCCCGACGATCTGGCCAGTCGGCAGTTGAGCGATGGCCAGCGAGTGCGAGTGAGTTCGCGCATCGGCATGATCGAAGTGGAAGTCGTGGCCAGCACGGACATGATGCCGGGTGTGGTCAGCCTGCCTCACGGTTGGGGCCATGATCGTCCGGGCGTGCAGATGAGCATCGCAAGCGGCCAGCCGGGTGCGAGTGCGAATGACTTGACCGACGAGCGGCAACTGGATGAGTTATCGGGTAATGCGGCGCTCAATGGGGTGCCGGTGCAAGTGGCGGCTGCGTGAGGTGCCCGAGCACTGCGCTGGGATTTTGCGTTACAATGCGCCACCGTGCCGACCTGTGAGTCGCAAAGTTCCAGCCGAGGTGTTCCATGGATATCATCGAAACGATCAAAGACCAGATTGCCAACAACACCATTCTGCTCTACATGAAGGGCGCGCCTAACGCTCCTCAGTGCGGTTTTTCCGCAAAAGCCTCCCAGGCCATCATGGCGTGTGGCGAGAAGTTCGCCTACGTGGATATCCTGCAGAATCCGGAAATTCGCGCCAACCTGCCTAAATACGCTAACTGGCCGACTTTCCCGCAACTGTGGGTAGCCGGTGAGCTGGTTGGCGGCAGCGATATCATCACTGAAATGGCAGCCGATGGTTCGCTGCAAGCGCTGATCAAAGACGCAGCGGAAAAAGCGGCAGCCAAGACTGAAGCTTGATTGACCTGCAATAAAAAGCCCCGCTTCTCTGACGAGAGCGGGGCTTTTTTGTATGTAGGGGTTATTCACCCATCTGCGATTGCAGGTAGTTCTCCAGGCTGACCTTGTCTATCAGGCCCAACTGGGTTTCCAGCCAGTCGATATGCTCTTCCTGGTCTTCCAGGATGTCTTCCAGCAGCTCACGGCTGCCGAAATCGCCTTTGGTCTCACAGTGGGCAATCGCTGCCTTGATGTCGCTGTGGCTTTTGCGCTCAAAGCCCAGGTCACTGCCGATCATTTCCTGAGTGTGCTCGCCGATGTTCAGCTTGCCCAGGTCCTGCACGTTCGGCAGACCTTCCAGGAACAGGATGCGCTTGATCAGCGCGTCGGCGTCCTTCATGGCCTTGATCGATTCTTTGTATTCACGCTTGCCGAGCTTTTCCAGGCCCCAATCGTCGTACATGCGCGCATGCAGGAAGTACTGATTGATCGCGACCAGTTCATTGGCAAGGATTTTGTTGAGTTGCTGGATGACTGAGATGTCGCCTTTCATGACTGGGGTCCTGCCCTGTAATAGCTGTGTATAAGGGGGAGTCTGAGCGGTGAAAATCCCAGTGTCAAACCTAAGTTATTGAATAATAAATGAAAATTAATCGGAATAAGAATGTTTGTGTTCCGCGTCTTGGCGCTAACTAATTGAATTACAGGCATAAAAAAACCGGACACAAGGTCCGGCTCTTTAAAACATGTCTATCAGGCGTGTGTAAATTCTGTCGAGTAGGGGATCGCGGCCTGGGCTGTTTGCAGCTGCGTCAGGGTTTCCCGTACCACTTGCTTGGCGAGGCAGGCGCATTTGCCGCACTGGCTGGCAACGCCCGTGGTTTCACGCACTTCTTTGTAGCTGCAGCAACCTTCGTAGATCGCTTCGCGGATTTGTCCGTCGGTGACGCCAGTGCAGAGGCAGACATACATAAGTGAGAACCGTCGCGGGTTTATGGCTTAAGTGCGATGGATCTTAATGTTAACGAGAATGATTGTCAAAATAGTTTCAGCAGCAATCCGAGAGGAATTGCCCGTGCGCTGACGAACGGTTTTTTCGGTGTATGATGGTCGGTCTTCACGAAGCGTGATTGCGTCATATTTCTGTCTGCTTCCACAGGCAGACTCGACCGGTCCTTTTACTTCAATCGTCACCCCCTATATCAGGAGATATCCAATGAGCGTACTCGTCGGTAAACAAGCCCCGGATTTTGACGTTCCAGCCGTCCTCGGCAATGGCGAAATCGTAGACAGCTTCAAACTGTCTGAAGCCATCAAAGGCAAATACGGCCTGGTATTCTTCTACCCGCTGGACTTCACTTTCGTCTGCCCTTCGGAGCTGATCGCCCTGGACCACCGCATGGACGATTTCAAGGCGCGCAACGTAGAAGTGGTTGCCGTGTCCATCGACTCCCATTTCACCCACAACGCCTGGCGCAACACCGCCATCAACGACGGCGGCATCGGCAAAGTCAAATACACCATGGCTGCCGACATGAAGCACGACATCGCCAAGGCCTACGACGTTGAGTCTGAAGGCGGCGTCGCTTTCCGTGGCGCGTTCCTGATCGACGACAAGGGCGTCGTGCGTTCGCAGATCATCAACGACCTGCCGCTGGGCCGTAACATGGAAGAGCTGATCCGCCTGGTTGACGCCCTGCAATTCCACGAAGAGCACGGTGAAGTCTGCCCTGCCAACTGGAAAAAAGGCGACAAAGGCATGAACGCTTCGCCAGAAGGCGTTGCCGCTTACCTGACCGAGAACGCCGGCAAGCTGTAAGCCTGCGTCGAGGTACAAAAAAACCGGCCTGAAAAGGCCGGTTTTTTTATGGGAGGGGCGGTGCAGGCTCAGTCGTTGAAGTCTTCCCAGCCACCCATCTGTTTCCAGCGGTTGACGATGCCACAGAACAGGTCGGCGGTCTTTTCGGTGTCGTAGCGCGCCGAGTGGGCTTCACGACCATCAAAGTCGATACCCGCTGCCTGGCAGGCTTTGGCCAGTACGGTCTGGCCATACGCCAGGCCTGCAAGGGTGGCAGTGTCGAAGCTTGAGAACGGGTGAAACGGGTTGCGCTTCATGTCCAGGCGCGCCACGGCGGCATTCAGGAAGCCCAGGTCGAAGCTGCTGTTATGGCCGACCAGGATCGCGCGTTTGCAGCCATTGGCCTTCAGCGCCTTGCGCACGCCACGGAAGATATCGGTCAGTGCTGCTTCTTCACTGACGGCCATGCGCAGCGGGTGGTCGAGCTTGATCCCGGTGAACTCCAGGGCCGCGGCTTCGATATTGGCGCCTTCGAACGGCTCGACACGGAAGAAGTGGGTGTGTTCCGGGAACACGAAACCCTGTTCGTCCATGCCGATGGTGGTTGCGGCAATTTCCAGCAGGGCGTCGGTGGCGCAGTTGAAGCCACCGGTTTCTACGTCGATGACAACCGGCAGATAACCGCGAAAACGCTCGGCCATCGGGTGGCGCGAGCCGCCGCCACTGTGCTCTTGTTCGTCATCGTAATGGTCTTCACTCACTTGCTTTCCTCCAGCAGGCGCCAGCGCAGTGTTTCACCGGCGCGCAGCGGGATAACGGTCAGCTCGCCAAACGGCAGGCTGGCGGGGGCGGTCCAATCTTCACGGACCAGGGTAATGCGGTCGGTATTCGCCGGCAGGCCGTAGAAACGCGGACCATTGAGGCTGGCAAAACCTTCGAGTTTGTCCAGGGCATTGCGCTTTTCGAATGCTTCGGCATACAGCTCGATGGCGGCAAACGCCGTGTAGCATCCGGCACAACCGCATGCGGCTTCCTTGGCGTGCTGGGCGTGGGGCGCCGAGTCGGTGCCCAGGAAGAACTTCGGGCTGCCGCTGGTGGCGGCATCCAGCAGTGCCACCTGGTGAGTGTTGCGCTTGAGGATCGGCAGGCAATAGAAGTGCGGCCGAATTCCGCCCACCAACATGTGGTTGCGGTTGTAGAGCAGGTGGTGAGCGGTGATGGTCGCGCCAACGTTAGCCGAAGCTTCGGTGACGAACTGCACGGCATCGGCGGTGGTGATGTGCTCGAACACTACCTTTAAAGTCGGGAACAACTCGACCACACGACGCATGTGTTCGTCGATAAAGATTTTCTCGCGATCGAACACGTCCACATCGCCACGGGTCACTTCCCCATGGATCAGCAACGGCATACCAACTTCGGCCATGGCTTCGATCGCCGGCAGGATCTTGTCGATACTGGTCACGCCGGAATCAGAGTTGGTGGTCGCGCCGGCCGGATAGAGCTTGGCAGCGTGTACGAAGCCGCTAGCCTTAGCCTGGCGAATCTCTTCAGGCTGGGTGCGGTCGGTCAGGTAGAGCACCATCAACGGTTCAAAGCGGCTGCCGGCCGGTCGTGCAGCGAGAATACGCTGGCGATAGGCGTCGGCTTCTGCGGCATTGCGCACCGGAGGTACCAGGTTAGGCATGATGATGGCACGGCCAAACGTGCGCGCCACATCGGCCACGGTTTGGGGTAACGCAGCACCATCGCGAAGATGAATATGCCAGTCGTCGGGACGCAGCAGGGTCAGGCGGTCGGACATTGGGGATTCCAGGCGGGTCAATCTGGTGGGAATGCTACCGGAAAAGACTCTTGCAGGCACTCGCTATCAAGTTTTGCCGGATGCGACCGATATCCCCGGGTATGCCCTAACGATGTATGACGCTTTGAAGTGTTGTAGAAACCAGTGGAGCCTCCCGTGCGCCAGCATTATCTAGCCCTGCTCAGTGTGTTCGCCAGCCTGCCCGCTATGGCCCTCACGTTCCAGACCCGTCTGGAGAATATTGAGTGGAAGGTAGAGGGCGACCAGTTCGAGTGCCGCCTGACGCAGCCGATCACCGACTTTGGTTCCGGGGAGTTCGTGCGCCGGGCCGGCGAGCAGGCGACGTTTCGCCTGAAAGCCTACAACGGTGCGTTTGGCGCAGGCTCGGCAACCTTGTTGGCCGCCGCTGCGCCCTGGCAGCCGGGCCGAGGCGATATCAACCTCGGGGCGGTACGTGTCGGCAGTGGCGACGTACTGTTCAATAGCTCCCAGGCCCAGGCCGGGCGCCTGTTCACTGGATTGCTTGAGGGGCGCAGCCCGACCGTACGGCATTACGCGCGCGAGGGCGGGTACTCGGAGGTGCGTCTGCTGCCGGTGAGGTTCAGCAAGGCTTACAGCGACTATCAGTCGTGCACTGCCAAGCTGTTGCCCATGAATTACGATCAGGTCAAGCAGACTGAAGTCGGATTCCCCGGTGGCGGCATTGAGCTGGACGCTGCCGCCAGGAAGAAGCTGTCTGTGATTCTTGCGTTCATGAAGGCCGACCCTACCGTCAATCATGTCGAGTTGAACGGCCACTCGGATAACAGTGGCAATCGCCTGACCAATCGCGACGTCTCGCGCCGCCGCGCCCTGGCGGTGATGGATTACTTCAAGGCCAATGGCATTCAGGAATCGCAGATCACCCTGCGTTTCCACGGCGAGAGCTACCCTCTGGCACCCAACACCAGTGCCGCCAACCGCGCCCGCAACCGCCGTGTGAATATCCAGCTTGAGCGGGTCGCTGCCCCCGAGAAACCGGCATCCCAAGCCACGGTACCGAGCAACCCGGCGGCTACCTCGTAGGTGCGACCATCGGTCGCCCACTCGACATAATCTGTCGCTTTATCTTCATTTGCTGTCGCGCCCCTGTAATTTCGCGGTTTTGATCGGTAGAATCGTTGCCTTTCCGTACAACCCCGTGGAGTGATGGCATGGCCGACGTAAACAAGGTCGTTCTCGCGTATTCCGGCGGCCTGGACACTTCGGTGATCCTCAAGTGGCTGCAGGATACTTATAACTGTGAGGTGGTGACCTTCACCGCTGACCTGGGTCAGGGCGAAGAGGTCGAACCTGCACGTGCCAAGGCGCAAGCCATGGGCGTGAAAGAGATCTACATTGACGACCTGCGCGAAGAGTTCGTCCGCGATTTCGTATTCCCGATGTTTCGCGCCAACACTGTCTACGAAGGTGAGTACCTGCTGGGTACCTCCATCGCACGTCCGCTGATCGCCAAACGTCTGATCGAGATCGCCAACGAAACCGGCGCTGATGCCATTTCCCACGGCGCCACTGGCAAGGGCAACGACCAGGTGCGTTTCGAACTGGGTGCCTATGCACTCAAGCCAGGGGTAAAAGTGATCGCCCCTTGGCGTGAATGGGACCTGCTCTCCCGTGAAAAGCTGATGGATTACGCTGAAAAGCACGCGATCCCGATCGAGCGTCATGGCAAGAAGAAGTCGCCGTACTCGATGGACGCCAACCTGCTGCACATCTCCTATGAGGGCGGCGTGCTGGAAGACACCTGGACCGAGCACGAAGAAGACATGTGGAAATGGACCGTCTCCCCGGAGAACGCTCCAGACAAGCCACAGTATCTGGAACTGACTTACCGCAACGGCGACATCGTCGCGTTGGACGGCGTTGAAATGTCTCCGGCCACCGTGCTGGCGACCCTCAACCGTATCGGTGGCCAGCATGGTATCGGCCGTCTCGACATCGTCGAGAACCGCTATGTGGGCATGAAGTCCCGCGGCTGCTATGAAACCCCGGGCGGCACCATCATGCTGCGTGCTCACCGTGCCATCGAATCCATCACCCTGGACCGTGAAGTCGCCCACCTTAAAGACGAGCTGATGCCCAAGTACGCCAGCCTGATCTACACCGGTTACTGGTGGAGCCCTGAGCGTCTGATGCTGCAACAGATGATCGACGCCTCCCAGGCCCACGTGAACGGCGTTGTGCGCCTGAAACTCTACAAGGGCAACGTGATCGTCACGGGTCGTAAATCCGATGAGTCGCTGTTCGACTCCAACATTGCGACGTTTGAAGAAGACGGTGGCGCCTATAACCAGGCGGATGCGGCGGGCTTCATCAAGCTGAACGCCCTGCGTATGCGGATTGCTGCCAACAAGGGGCGCTCGTTGTTCTGAGTGTTGCCTCGGTTGTGAAAAATGGCCCCTTATCCAAGGGGCCATTTTTTTTGCTTGTTTATTATTGGATGAACATAAATAGGGCAATGATGTTTATCAGTGTTTAGCGGGTGCTTGAGTGTGTTTTTTCTGAAACTTTACTGGTTGTTTTACTTTTTTGCGTTTTGTTTTTAACGCTGAATGATTTTTTACATCTGCTGAGGAACTATGTCTGACAGAAAATTCACTCATGTAACTGCAATAGCGAGGTTATTCGTTGAATTTTCTGTAGGAATTATGGAAATCTATAAATATGTTAAATGGAACTAATACAGACGGGCTTTCCTTGTCGTTCTGCGTGCAGCCAGGCTCCAGGCAAGGGGTATTTCCTGAAAGTCTTGTGCGGTGCGTTTACCTTCATAGGCTTATGCCAAGGACATTTCACTCAAAATATGTGCGCGTCGAGAAAAGTCTGAAAGCATCCATAAAGCCCTATACATCTAAGTTTGCGATTTTTTGTAGGCTAATTCCTATCTTCCTGTGGGTTGGGTCTCTCCCTGCCGTTGCTCGGGGTGGAATGCTATGCCAACTAGTAATCGACTAGGCTATTGTGTTTGCTCTAAATAATTCGAACAGCGAAATTGGACTTTCTCATGAATAAAGTGCTGATCGTGGATGATCATCCCGTCATTCGTCTTGCTGTGCGCATGCTAATGGAGCGTCATGGTTATGAGGTCGTTGCCGAGACCGATAACGGTGTCGATGCGTTGCAACTTGCACGGGAACACATGCCGGATATTGTGATACTGGATATCGGAATCCCCAAGCTCGACGGCCTGGAGGTGATTTGCCGGTTGGCTTCAACCAAGCAAGCCATATCGTTCAAGGTGCTGGTGCTGACGTCCCAGGCCCCTGGCCATTTTTCCATGCGCTGCATGCAGGCAGGGGCGGCCGGCTATGTCTGCAAGCAGCAGGATCTTACCGAGTTGTTGAGCGCCATCAAGGCGGTGCTCTCCGGCTACAGCTACTTCCCGAACCAGGCGCTCAATTCAGTGCGTTCAACCATGGGCAACGCCAGCGAAGCTGAAATGGTTGAACGCTTGTCGGGGCGAGAGATGATGGTGCTGCAGCAACTGGCACGTGGCAAAACCAACAAGGAGATTGCCGACGGCATGTTCCTCAGTAACAAAACCGTCAGTACCTACAAGACTCGCCTGCTACTCAAGCTCAATGCCCGCTCCCTTGTGGACCTGATCGAGTTGGCCCAGCGCAACGGCTTGGTGTAGGAGGACGTTGCACCGCTCAAAACCCGTGTATCCGGCAGAAAAAAGCCTCCGTCAGGGAGGCTTCCGGTCGTTCACGCATCGATCACAGATCGAAGTCGTAATCGGCCAGCTGTTTTTGCAAGCGTCGCTCTTCCAGAAGATTGTCGATAGTGCGACGTTTGCTCAAATTGGTCTTGGCTACCTCTACAGGTGTCTCTACCGCGTCCTCATCCGACTCAGCGAGGTCGTCTTCCACTTCCAGTTGTTCTTTGCCAGCGCTCATAAGATTAACTCCGGGCTAAGACTG
Source organism: Pseudomonas sp. GZJR-8 (assembly GCF_002916705.1). Taxonomy (NCBI): domain Bacteria; kingdom Pseudomonadati; phylum Pseudomonadota; class Gammaproteobacteria; order Pseudomonadales; family Pseudomonadaceae; genus Pseudomonas; species Pseudomonas sp. GZJR-8. The sequence continues at coordinate 223,589 of NZ_JXSI01000001.1, forward strand.
CCATTGGGGCTCCTTATAGCGATAATCTGCGAACGGGTAAAAAAGATTTTTTCAATCGACTGATCAAAAAAATCAATGGTCGCTCAATCGTCGGACGTCTTGTCCTTGTATTCACACAGATCTTCGATGCGACAGCTGCCGCAGCGGGGCTTGCGAGCCTGGCAAACGTAGCGCCCATGCAGGATCAGCCAATGATGGGAGTCGAGCAAATACGGCTTGGGCACGAACTTCATCAGTTGCTTTTCCACCTCGACCACATTTTTGCCCCGCGCAATGCCGGTTCGGTTACTGACCCGGAAGATGTGCGTATCCACAGCCATGGTCAACTGCCGGAATGCGGTATTGAGTACCACGTTGGCCGTTTTGCGGCCCACCCCTGGCAAGGCTTCCAGGGCTTCGCGCGTTTTCGGGACTTCACCACCATGCAGCTCTACCAGCAGGCGGCACGTTTCGATCACATTCTTGGCCTTGCTGTTATACAGGCCGATGGTCTTGATGTACTCGGACAAACCTTCCACACCCAGGGCGTAAATCGCGGCCGGGGTATTGGCCACGGGATACAGCTTCGCCGTGGCCTTGTTGACACCGACGTCCGTGGATTGGGCTGACAGGATCACCGCAATCAGTAATTCGAAAGGGGAGGAGTAGGCCAGTTCGGTTTTCGGTTCCGGATTGTCTTCATGAAACCTGCGGAAGATTTCCAGGCGTTTTGCGGCATTCATAGGGGCGGACGTTTCCTTGCTGGCGGTCGACGTGATGTTAGCAATGCAAAGCGCAGGTTCAGGCGTCGGTGTTGGCCTCGGCATCCTGCAGCGTCTGCTCGGCGGCGTTCAACGCAGCGCTCAAGGCTGCCAGTTGCTGCTCGCCAGCCTGCTCGGCCTGGGCCTTTTTCAACTCGGCTCGGCGCATGGCCAGTTGGATTTTTGCACGCTTGAGGTCGGCGCTCTTGGGGGGCGTTGTCGGCGGCGCACTGTTGGCCTCCAGCGCGGCAAGCGCCTGTTCGCAAGCCTCGAACTGCCGTTGCAGCATAATCAATTGCGACTGTTGCTCAAAGGTAGGGGGATGCCCAAACGCCTTCAACGATTTGTGCAATTGAGCGCGACTCATGGTGACGCTGATTTTGGCCTGCTTGATCGCGGCGTCCTGAGCGGCCTGATGATTATTGACCTGTGTCGTTTCCACCGCAGCTGCGCGTTTGGCCCGTGTCAGGCGTTCGGCGAGCTTGCAGGCTTCCTCACGTTGCAGGCGGGCGTTGCGTTGTTCGAAACGCCGTCGCGCCCGATCACGTTTGAGGTCGCGTTCACGCCGCTCGTCATCGGTGCCTGCCAAGCCGCCCACGATAGGCAGTACGTCAGCGAGCGCACGCATCTCGATACAGTCGACGGGGCAGGGGGCGACACAGAGGTCGCAACCGGTGCACTCGTCGGTAATCACGGTGTGCATCAGCTTGGCGGCGCCCACAATGGCGTCCACCGGGCAAGCCTGGATGCATTTGGTACAACCGATGCATTCGGCCTCACGGATATAGGCAATCTGCGCGGGCGCTTCCCCGCGGCTGGTGTCCAGGTCCAGCACTGGCAGGTGTAGCAGTTGCGCAAGCCCGGCGATAGTTTCCTGCCCACCGGGCGGGCACTTGTTGATGGCCTCGCCCCTGGCGATGCCTTCTGCATAAGGCTTGCAACCCGGGTGCCCGCACTTGCCGCATTGAGTCTGCGGCAGCAGCGCGTCGATACGTTGAATGAGGTTCATGCTGTGATCATAGCGTTGACGCCCGGCCCAGGGAGGTGGGCAAGCTGAAAAGCCCCGCCGTGGCAACAGCGGGGCATTTTGCAGGAATTACTTGATGCGTTGGCCCGGCTTGGCGCCGCTGTCGGGGCTCAGCAGGTAGATTTCTTCGCCGCCAGGGCCCGCCGCCATCACCATGCCTTCGGAAATGCCAAACTTCATTTTCCGTGGCTTGAGGTTGGCGATCATCATGGTCAGGCGCCCATCGAGCTTGGACGGGTCCGGGTAAGCGCTCTTGATCCCGGAGAACACGTTGCGCTGTTCGTCACCGATATCCAATGTCAGGCGCAGCAACTTGTCGGCACCCTCCACGGCTTCGGCCTTGATAATCAGTGCTACGCGCAGGTCCACGGCGGCAAAGGCGTCGAAATCGATTTCCGGAGAAATCGGGTCCTTGGCCAGTTCGCCATTGCCCGCAGGCGCAGATTGGCCGGTATCGGTCTGGCTGGCGACCAGGTCTTCCTTCGAAGCATCGGTCATGGCCTGGACTTTCACCGGGTCAATGCGGGTCATCAAGGGCTTGAACGCGTTCAACTGATGATTACCGAGCAAGGTGGCGTGATCGTTCCAGGTCAGCGGCGCCACATTCAGGAACGCCTCGGCATCGGCGGCCAGCAATGGCAGCACCGGCTTGAGGAAGATCACCAACTGGCGGAACAGATTGACGCCGGTGGCGCAGATAGCCTGAACCTCAGCTTCCTTGCCTTCCTGCTTGTTCAGCGACCACGGGGCTTTGTCGGCGATCCAGGCGTTGGCACGGTCGGCCAGGCTCATGATTTCGCGCATGGCGCGGGCGAAGTCGCGGGCCTCATAGGCGTCGGCGATGCTTGGTGCGGCGGCCAGGAAGGCGTCGGTCAGTTCCGGTGCGGCGTTCTCGGCTACCAGTACACCGGCGTTGCCCTTGTGGATAAAACCGGCGCAACGGCTGGCGATGTTGACGACTTTACCCACCAGATCCGAGTTGACCTTCTGTACGAAGTCTTCCAGGTTCAGGTCCAGGTCGTCGACACCCCGGCCCAGCTTGGATGCGTAGTAGTAGCGCAGGTATTCAGGCGACAGGTGGTCCAGGTAGGTGCGCGCCTTGATAAAGGTGCCACGGGACTTGGACATTTTCTGCCCGTTCACCGTCAGGTAGCCGTGCACGGCAATGCCGGTCGGCTTGCGGTAGCCCGAGCCTTCAAGCATCGCCGGCCAGAACAGCGCGTGGAAGTTGACGATGTCCTTGCCGATGAAGTGGTACAGCTCGGCAGTGGAGTCCTTGCCCCAGAACGCGTCGAAGTCCAGCTCCGGGGTGCGGTCGCACAGGTTCTTGAAGCTGGCCATGTAGCCGATCGGCGCGTCCAGCCATACATAGAAGTACTTGCCCGGCTCGCCCGGGATCTCGAAGCCGAAGTATGGCGCGTCGCGGGAGATGTCCCACTGCTGCAGGCCACTGTCGAGCCATTCGGAGAGTTTGTTGGCCACGGCGTCCTGCAAGGTACCGCTGCGCGTCCAGGTTTGCAGCATTTGCTGGAAATCCGGGAGCTTGAAGAAGAAGTGCTGCGAGTCCTTGAGCACCGGAGTGGCACCGGAGATCGCCGACTTGGGATCCTTCAGGTCGGTCGGTGCGTAGGTCGCGCCGCATTTTTCGCAGTTGTCGCCGTACTGGTCTTCGGTGCCGCATTTGGGGCAGGTGCCCTTGATGAAGCGGTCGGCCAGGAACATCTTCTTTTCCGGGTCGAAATACTGGGTCACCGAACGTTGGTCGATGTGCCCGGCTTCCTTCAACCGCAGGTAGATCTGGCTCGACAACTCGCGGTTTTCGTCGGAGTGGGTCGAATGGAAGTTGTCGAAGTCCACCAGGAACTCGGCAAAGTCGGCGCTGTGTTCAGCCTGCACGTTGGCGATCAGTTGTTCCGGGGTGATACCTTCCTTTTCGGCGCGCAACATGATGGCCGAACCGTGGGCGTCGTCCGCGCAGACATAAATGCATTGATTGCCGCGATGCTTCTGGAAGCGCACCCACATATCGGTCTGGATGTACTCAAGCATATGGCCAAGATGGATGGAACCATTGGCATAGGGCAGGGCGCTGGTGACGAGGATCTTGCGTGGCTCGGACATGGGGCTCGGCTACTTGATGAAACGGAGGTCGGCCACTATAAAGCGCCGGGAAATTTATTTCACCCCGTGACGCTGTTTCAGAATCTTCCGGAACCTCGAAAGCGTGCCGTTCAACCGCCGGAACGGTTAGGATAGCCGCCTGTTTCAGTCAGTCTTTTTTCGGGAGTAGCCCATGAGCGCCGTCAATCGCGCAGCGGTGGAAGCCGTTCTTCGCCAGTACACCGACCCTTATTTGAACCAGGACCCGGTCAGTGCCGGTTGTGTGCGCAGCATCGAGGTCCAGGGCGACCAGGTGTCGGTACAGATGCAACTGGGCTATGCCGCAGGCTTGTTCAAACGCGGCTGGGCGCAGATGCTCCAAATGGCCATTGAGGGCATCGACGGCGTGGGTTCGGCCAAGGTCGATATCCAATGCGTGATCGCCCCGCACAAGGCCCAGGCGCAGATCCCGGGCCTGGCCAACGTCAAGAACGTGGTGGCGGTGGCCTCCGGCAAGGGTGGCGTGGGCAAATCCACCACCGCGGCCAACCTGGCCCTGGCCCTGGCCCGCGAAGGCGCGCGGGTGGGGATTCTCGACGCCGATATCTACGGCCCAAGCCAAGGCGTGATGTTCGGCATCGCCGAAGGCACGCGGCCGAAGGTCAAGGATCAGAAATGGTTTGTACCCATCGAGTCGCTCGGTGTGGAAGTGATGTCCATGGCCTTTCTTACCGATGACAACACGCCGATGGTCTGGCGCGGGCCGATGGTTTCCGGGGCGTTGCTGCAATTGGTCACACAGACCGCCTGGGGCGACCTCGATTACCTGGTGATCGACATGCCGCCAGGCACCGGCGACATCCAGCTGACCCTGGCGCAAAAAGTGCCGGTGGCCGGTGCGGTGATCGTCACCACGCCTCAGGACCTCGCGCTGCTGGACGCCAGGAAAGGCGTCGAGATGTTCCGCAAGGTCAATATCCCGGTGCTCGGCGTCGTGGAAAACATGGCGGTGCACATCTGCTCCAACTGTGGTCACGCCGAGCATCTGTTCGGTGAAGGTGGGGGCGAAAAGCTCGCGACCCAATACGGTGTCGAGCTGCTCGCTTCGTTGCCGCTGGCGATGGGCATTCGTGAACAGGCAGATGGCGGCAAACCAACCGTGGCGTCCGAACCGGACGGGCAGGTCGCGATGATCTACCAGGAACTGGCCCGGCATGTCGGCGCGAGAATTGTCTTGCAGGAAGCTGCTGCGCCGGCGATGCCGACCATTACTGTCAGTGACGACTGATGCCTTTCAACAGTAAGCGGTGGGGGCAATGAGGCTTATTGCCCTTTTCCGCAATTGTGCGTGTAAGCATTTGCTTACCTTTGCGTAAGCGATCGGTTTTTTTATCGTGCATGGACGTCTCGATTTTTTTGAGACTTTTTTCATCTCATTGAAAAACAAGACTTATTTATCTGTGTTTAGGTGTCAGAGCGTGCCAGTCGATCGAACCGGGTCGCGTTGAACTTATCTTCGAACCCTCTAACATCAGCCCTGTGTCCACGGATTGACACAGCCATCAAGGAACGATGGTTTGAAGGAACGTCGCAGGATGCGATTCATCAGGATGATGAAAAGGAATACAGGGACTAGGGAAAAAATGTGGGCGGGTCATACCGCCCCTTTTTTCGCCTGTAGAAAAGTAAAAACGCTTCCATCAGAAACGCAAAAAGGCCCGCAAGGGGCCTTTTGGGGGCGGCGACGCTATCAGCGTTCGAGGTCTGCAATCTTACCTTTTTTGCCATCCCACTCCGCTGCATCGGGCATCGGGTCTTTGCGCTCGGTGATATTCGGCCAGATTTCCGCCAACTCGACGTTCAGCTGAATAAACTCCTGCATCTCCGCAGGCACTTCGTCCTCGGAGAAAATCGCGACGGCCGGGCATTCTGGTTCACACAGGGCGCAGTCGATGCACTCATCCGGGTGAATAACCAGGAAGTTCGGGCCTTCGTAGAAGCAGTCCACCGGACACACTTCTACGCAGTCGGTGTACTTGCACTTGATGCAGTTGTCGGTGACGACGAAGGTCATTTCTAATTTTCTCCTCAGGCGGCGGCAGCGAAACCCCTTGTGGTGGGGTTCGCGAGGTTTGAGAGCGATAGTCTGCGGACCAGGCTAAAAGCCCGCAGCATCCCAAACCGCGCGAGATTCTATCAGCTTGCAAGCGTCTGCGTTATATCCGAGTCTTCAGTGCATATAACATTTCGAGCGCTTTACGCGGCGTCAAGTCATCCAGATCAAGCTTTGCCAACTCATCCAGCACCGGATGGGGCAGGCTGGCGAACATATCGCTCTGGTGCGGCGCGGCGGGTTTCTTGCTGGCCTTGGCAGGGCTGGCGACCACGGTTTCATGGGGCAGGGCTGTGGTTTCCAGGCGGCTGAGGTGTTCGCGGGCGCGAGTAATCACGTCATTCGGCACGCCGGCCAACTGTGCTACGGCCAAGCCATAGCTCTGGCTCGCCGGCCCTGGCAGCACATGGTGCAGGAACACGATGCGCTCATTGTGCTCGGTGGCATTGAGATGCACGTTGGCCACCAGTGGCTCGCTTTCCGGCAACACCGTGAGTTCGAAGTAGTGCGTGGCAAACAGTGTATAAGCGCGCAAATGCGCCAGGCGTTCGGCCGCCGCCCAAGCCAGGGACAGGCCGTCGAAGGTGCTGGTGCCGCGACCCACTTCGTCCATCAGCACGAGACTGCGCTCGGTAGCGTTGTGCAGGATGTTGGCGGTCTCGCTCATTTCCACCATAAAGGTCGAACGGCCACCCGCCAGGTCATCACTGGAGCCGATCCGCGTGAAGATGCGGTCCACCAGGGACAGCTCGCAACTGGCCGCCGGCACAAAACTGCCGATATGGGCCAACAACACAATCAACGCGGTCTGGCGCATATAGGTGGATTTACCACCCATGTTCGGACCGGTGATCACCAACATGCGGGTATCGTCGTCCAGCGACAGGTCGTTGGCGACGAACGGCGTGGTCAATACCTGCTCCACCACCGGGTGGCGACCTTGCACAATGCGCATGCATGGCTCGCTGACAAACCGTGGGCAGTTCAGGTCAAGGTTCAGCGCTCGTTCGGCGAGGTTGCTCAGTACATCCAGCTCCGCCAGGGCGGCCGCAGTGTCCTGCAATGGCGCCAAACGGCTGATCAAATCCTCGAGCAAGGCTTCGTAAAGCATCTTTTCCCGGGCCAGGGCGCGGCTTTTGGCTGACAGCGCCTTGTCTTCGAACTCCTTGAGCTCTGGGGTGATAAAACGCTCGGCACCCTTGAGCGTCTGGCGGCGTTGATAATCGATAGGCGCCGACTCCGCTTGCTTGCTCGGCAACTCAATAAAGTAGCCATGCACGCGGTTGTAGCCCACCTTCAGGTTAGCCAGACCGGTGCGGGCTTTTTCGCGGGCTTCCAGGTCGATCAGGAACTGGCCGGCGTTTTCGCTCAGGGACTGCAGCTCATCCAGCTCGCTGTCGTAGCCGGTTTTCAACACGCCGCCATCACGGATGATCGCGGGCGGGTTGTCGATGATGGCTTTTTCCAGCAGCGCCGCGAGGTCCGGGTAAGTGCCGGCAGTCACCGCCAGCTGTTGCAAGTGAGGCGTATCCAACTCAGTCATTGCCAGTTGCAACTGCGGCAGGGCGCTCAAGGCATCACGAAGGCGCGCCAGGTCGCGGGGTCGTGCATTGCGCAGGCCGATCCGCGCCAGGATACGCTCGATATCACCGATTTCTTTGAGTTGCGGCTGCAGCTTTTCAAAGCGATAGCCATCGAGCAGGCAGGTAATAGAGGTTTGACGCGCTTGCAGCACGGTCAAGTCCCGCAGCGGACGGTTCAGCCAACGAGTCAGCAAGCGACTGCCCATCGCGGTCTGGCAGCGGTCGACCACCGATTGCAGGGTGTTATCGCGCCCGCCGGCCAGGTTAGTATCCAATTCCAGGTTGCGACGGCTGGCGCCATCGAGCACCACGGTATCGTCCAGGCGTTCATGACGCAGGCTGCGCAAGTGGGGCAGGGCGGTGCGCTGGGTTTCCTTCGCGTAGCTGAGCAGGCAGCCAGCAGCGCCGATGGCCAGGGTCAGCGTTTCACAGCCAAAGCCTTTAAGGTCCTGCACCGAGAACTGCTGGCACAGACTTTTCAGCGCCGAATCACGCTCGAAATCCCACGGCGCACGACGCTTGGTCCCACGACGTTTCTCCGCCGGTAAGTCCTTGGGCCAATCATCCGGGATCAACAACTCCACCGGGTTGATACGCTCCAGCTCCGCCAGCAGGTTCTCCCAGCCCTTGATCTCCAGCACGCTGAAGTTGCCGCTGGTGATATCCAGCACCGACAGGCCGAACAGACGCTCATCGCCCAACACCGCAGCGATCAGGTTATCGCGACGCTCATCCAGCAACGCTTCATCACTCACCGTACCCGGCGTAATAATGCGCACCACTTGACGTTCCACCGGCCCTTTACTGGTAGCCGGGTCGCCGATCTGCTCACAGATCACCACCGATTCGCCCAGCTTCACCAGCTTGACCAGGTAGCCTTCCAACGAGTGATAAGGAATGCCACACATCGGAATCGACTGCCCCGCCGACTGCCCGCGCGCGGTCAGGGTAATGTCCAGCAGCTTGGCGGCCTTCTTCGCGTCTTCGTAGAAGATCTCGTAGAAGTCGCCCATGCGATAGAACATCAACTGATCAGGGTGCTGGTTTTTCAGGCGCCAGTACTGCTGCATCATCGGGGTGTGGGAGGACAGGTCTGAAGTGTTTTTACTCATTGGGTAGTAGGCAAATTCGTTGAAAGTGATGGGGCAAAGGGGGCGCTTGGCCCAGCATTTTTTGCGATGGAGGCAAGGTTAACACGCGAGGTCGGCCCTTCGCAGGTCGCAAACGGCCAGGTAAAACGCGAAAGCGGCGTCGCCTCAAGAAGCTCCCTCGCCACAGGTTAGCGGTTTAATCAGGCATTGCAGCAGCGTTAAACAATCCGGTCAGTGCCTGGAAGATGATGAGCTGACTTTTCATATCTCAATGCAGGATGCAGATCGTGAATACGACCAAGCTATTTGGATCTACGCCCACTGGCCGGAAATAACCCTCTGATCACCCCAAGAAACGCCGCAAACAAGTTGATTGAAGTCGCCGTAGTGATGGCAATCAATACATTGTCCGAGAACGGCGCTTTACCCGAGTAATACGTCGACCAGCCATTCCACACCAGCAGGACCGCCCAGAAGATCACGCCGCAGGCAGCAAACCAAAACGCACGCCCCGCATACTTCTTGCGCAGTTGCCGCTCGGCTTTCTGGTCTTTGAGGTTCTGGCTTCTTTCATCGTCGGTGCCTATGGCTTGCTCGCCACCGGCCTGGGAGTCCTGGTCAGGCCCTGCCACGGGGGGCAGGGTGAGTTCCAGGTTGTCGAGTTCTTCACTCACGGATACGGCTCTTTGGGTGAATGAGTGCTGCCATGTCTTCCCAGTCTATGGCGGAGCCGTCGGCGCCCTTGAGGGCCCAGGCTGTGCCGTCCTCGTGGGACAGGTTGGACAGTTGGGTGCCGGACCATTTGCCGTATTTGTTAATGATCCGGTCAATCAAACGATGGGTATAGGTATCGCTCTCCGGAACCCTCGGTGTAACGAAGACAATGTCTTCGGCGTCGGGCTTCAGGTTGCTGAGCAGCGAGGTCACCGGGCGATTACCGTAGGATTTCAGCTCATGGTAAAGCGACGGAATGACCGGGCCATATTGCCAGCGGGCGAAGTGGTCATCCATCAGGGGCTGGTCTCGCTCGCGCAAATGCCAGGACTGTGTATAGAACAGCAGTTTCTGCAGCTTCATCGGGGTCAGGCCCGAAACCTTGCCTTCCTTCGCGCGTTCAATGAAGGCGTTAGCAACAGCTAGCGCTGAATAAGCCATGAGCACCTCCGTCGTTGCTGGCTAGGTGATTGACGAGTTTTATACATAGCCCCTGAATTGTCGATAAGCAAGGGAGGCTGTTCATTTGCCGCGTCTTACCTCAGGCGCTTGGAATAATAGTGAGGATTTAACTGTTTGGATATACAGTATTTTGTTTCAGGCTAAACACAATTGGATGTTTAATGCATAAATATGCAAATTAGCATTTGCCAACCTCAAAAACTCCCGTCACTATCCGCGTTATGCAAAAACGCAATGTTTCTATCGTCTTAAGAGAGCTGCTGGACCGCGACCGGATCTCCCCCACGGAGCTTCACCGACGCACCGGCGTGCCTCAATCCACACTGTCCCGAATCCTCAGCGGCAAGATCGTTGATCCGTCGGATAAACACATCTCCCGTATCGCCGAGTATTTTCGCGTGAGCACCGACCAACTGCGCGGGCGCGCTGCGGTTGGAGCCTTGCGCGATGACGGGCGCGACCCGATGCATTCGGAACTCAAGGACATAAGCCTGTGGGACGACGACACCCCCGTCAATGATGACGAGGTGTCGATCCCCTTTCTGCGCGAGGTTGAATTGGCTGCTGGATCAGGAAGATTCGTCATCGAGGAAAGCGAGAAGGCCAGCTTGCGGTTCGGCAAGCGCAGTCTGCGGCATAACGGCGTGCAGTTCGACCAGGCCAAGTGCGTGACGGTACGCGGCAACAGCATGTTGCCGGTACTGCGCGACGGCGCCACGGTTGGCGTGAACGCCGGTAAAAGCGGCATTGGCGATATCGTCGATGGTGATCTGTATGCCATCAATCACAACGGCCAGCTGCGAGTTAAACAGCTCTACCGCCTGCCTTCCGGGATTCGCCTGCGCAGTTTCAACCGTGATGAGCATCCGGATGAGGACTACAGCTTCCAGGATATCCAGGATGAGCAGATCAGCATCCTCGGTCATGTTTTCTGGTGGGGCATGTACGCCCGCTAACCCCCTCGCGTAAGACGAAACCCGCCCATGAGCGGGTTTTTTTTCGCCCCGAAAAAACCGGCAAACCCCATGCTGGCAAGGCCTTAAATGCATTTGTGCATTTCCATAGCAAAAATAAATGCATTGATGCATTGACTGTATATGCATACATGCATATTCTCCATCTCAAGCCAGCCAACAAGGCCTGGTGGAGGTGGCAAGGATGCTGCCAAGGAAGACAAGGAAGGCACGCAACATCGGCAAGGACGCCATCGAAGCGATGGCAGGGATGCCAGGCAACACCGGCAAGGATGCCGACGCTCTTTAGTTTCAACGCTTCAAAAACAGGCAGCGATGAGCCGGCCTTGACGGTTCAGAGGGTTGGCAACTGACCCGGGTGTGCAGCGTAAAGCACCAGAAGCAGTTATCCGGCAGACAGGGATCGTGGTCGGAAAAACATCGAGGAAAGGACCGTACCGCGCCAGTAGCGCCGAAAGTCCGAGGACAGCATTACTGAAAAGCCCGGGCAACCGGGCTTTTTGGAATGCCTACCTATCGAAGCATCTGTAAATGAAATATGGATTATTAAATGCTCAGCCAGGAGGCGTGACATGACAAATGAACAGCAAGCGTTAGCGGAAATGCCTATCTGGCTGGTCATCGTATTGGCCGTGATCGGTGGCGTATCCGGCGAGATGTGGCGCGCCGATAAGGAAGGGGCTCGCGGTTGGTCGCTGATCCGACGCCTGGCCCTGCGTTCCGGGGCGTGCATGGTCTGCGGGGTTTCGGCTCTGATGCTGTGCTACGCAGCGGGGATGTCGATCTGGACCGCCGGCGCCATTGGTTGCCTGACCGCCATGGCCGGTGCCGACGTGGCTATCGGCCTTTATGAGCGGTGGGCGGCCAAGCGCATCGGGATCAACCAAGGCTCCCGCCAGGACCCGCAGTAATCGTTGCAAGGACGCTACATAAAATGACGCTTATCGAAAAGCCATCCCAACTGCCCCAGGCCGTGGGCGCTGCGCTGCATGCAGCCTTCCCGGACCTCAAGGTCGGCAGTCATCAGGACTTCCAGGGCGACACTGAAAAAACCGGTGTGCAGGTCACAGTCGAAGGCAATGGCCCGGGCATTCGCTCTCGCGAAGGGCGCAAGGCTCACGTGCTGAGCATTTCACTCAGGGCCATGGTCGCCCCCGGGGCATTGCCGTTCGATGCCTGCGACCTGGCCAGCCAACTCATGGACCTTGTGCTGGATAACCGTTGGGACCTGCCCCAGGCACAGTGCGATTTGCCCGCAAATATCGTCGCCGCTCCGGCTGTGCGCAGCACCCTTGACGCGGACTACGACACCTGGACGGTTTCCTTCACTCAAACCCTCTATCTGGGGCCGCCGTTACTTGAAGATCCTACAGGCCAGCCGCTGTTTGCCTGCACCTGGGACGTCTCCAACATCGACGACCCAGCCCAATACAAACCACTGGCGGAGTAGCCCATGTTCGACGCGCTGTTACGCATGCAATTGGGACCGATCGTCGAACGCCTGGCAGAGATGGAGACCCAACTCGAAGACCTTTACCGCCGCGCTGAAAGCTTCTGCCGGATTGGCATTTGCCAGCAGGTCGATGCGGCCAGCAACACTTGCAAGGTCAGCCACGGTGATTTGCTGACCCCGGCGATCCGTTTTTTCAACCCCAGCGCCGGTGCGCAAACGGAAACCCGCATTCCAACGGTGGGCGAGCAATGCCTGTTGCTTAACTACGGTGGCGGGGAGGGCGGCATGCAGTCAGTGGCGCTGTTCGGCCTCAACAGTGATCGCTTTCCGCCGGTCTCCAGCGTTGCGACGCTGACCAGGCGTCGCCATCAAGACGGCACCCAAAGCGACTACGACGACGCCAGCCATACCTTCAACTGGGTCAACGGCCCAACCATCGTCAGCGGCTCCCGTGAACAGGTCGACATTAAAGTCGGCGCTGCCAGCCTGACCATGAATGCCCAGAGCATCACTTTGCAAATCGGCGACACCAGCCTGTTGCTGGATGCCGGCGGCGCGCACTTCAGCGGCCCGGTGGTGGACCATCAAGGACGCGTCATCAGCCCCCGATAAGGACATCCCATGCTCGGAATCGAGAGGAACACCGGCGCAGCCGTCGATGACTGGCTGCAATTTGTGCAGCGCGCCACCCGAGCGCTGACCACCCCCGTGGGCACCCGGCAAAAGCGTCCGTTGTATGGCTCGCTGATCCCGCAGCTGCTCGGGCAAAACCTCGGCGACGACCTGCTGATTCTCGCCCAGAGCCATGCCGCCCAGGCGTTCTACAACACCCACAACGGCATCGACGATTTTGACCCCCAGGTCATCGTCGCCACCCGCCAAGGCGCCGGCCTGTTACTGCGGTTTGCCGGCACCTGGAAAAACCGCCAACAATCCTTCGAGGTCGTGACATGAGCATGTTGATCCCCGGCCAGAACCAACTGGCGGAACCGACCATTATCAAGGTGGATGAGTTCGAACCGTTGCTCGCCGAGTTCAAGGCGTTTGTCATCGACTACGTTGACAGCCGAGCTCCGCAAAGCGCGGCCAAACTCAAAGTCAGTCTCGACAATGAAAGCGAACTGCTGACCCTGGCCCTGGAAGCGTTTTGCGTGCGTCTGCAAACCCACGAGCGCAAATACAACGCCCGCATCAAGCAGATGCTGGCGTGGTGGGCCACCGGCAGCAACCTGGATGCGCGCCTGGCCGATATGGGCCTGGAGCGCCAAGTGCTCGACTCTGGCGACCCGGCGGCGTTCCCGCCCGTGCCGCCCACCCTGGAAAGCGACGACGACGCTCGCCTGCGTTACTACCTGGCGCCCCATGCTCCGGCGGCCGGCTCGCGGATGCAGTATCGCCGCGAAGTGTTCACCCTTGGCGAGCGCCCGGCGGTGAAAGTGCAAAGCGCGACGCCGGGAGTGGTGAGCGTCATCTACACCTTCGATCCGGGTGGCTATGCAGCCCAGGTCAAGGATGGCAACGCCCGACGCACCGCACCGGGTGAAGTCATGGTCACTGTGCTTTCCCGCGAGGGCGACGGCACGCCGTCTGCGGACTTGCTTGACGGTGTACGTCGACATTTCGCACGGCCGGATGTAAGGCCGGAAACCGATCTTGTCACCGTCCAGGGTGCTCAAATTCAACCCTACAAAATTCGCGTGGTGGCCAAGATCAACGCCGGCCCGGACTCGGGGCTGACCCAAGTGGCGGCGCAGAAACTGCTGCAAGACTACGCAGAGTCCTGCCATCGGCTGGAAGGGCGGGTCGACCCCAGCTGGATCGACTACGCCATCCACAGCGCCGGTGCTACGCAACTGCAGATCCTGGAACCGCTGGCGCCGATTGTCAGCACCGCGTTCCAGGCCCCGTATTGCACGGGTGTCGAGGTGGAGGTGCGCACGCTATGAGTGAACCCAACGCGAGTCTGTTGCCGGCCAACAGTTCACCGCTGGAAAAGGCCCTGGACCTGGGCTTCGGCACATTGCTTGAGCGCGTCACGCCGCCGTTTCCAGCGCTGATGAACCCACTTCAAACCCCCAGCGAATTCCTCCCGTACCTGGCCGCCGACCGCGGCGTCAGCGAATGGGATGCCGAGGCCAGCGAGGCGGAAAAGCGCCTGACCGTGGCCTTGTCCTGGCAAATCCAGCGCCAGGCCGGTACGCCCAAGGCGCTGAGTCATGCGGTGGAGTCATTGGGCTTCACTCCCAACATCAGCGCCTGGTATCAGCAGCGCCCCTTGGGTGTGCCTTACACCTTCGACGTACAGGCGATCATCGGGCGCAGTTGGTCCAGCGGCGATCACAACCGGCTGATCCGGCGTATCAATGCGGCCAAAAGTGAGCGCGATCAGGCGACGATCACCATCGTGCATGAAACCGAAGGTCAGCTTGCATTCACGCAAGTGCTCGACGCCCCTTTAAGCGACGGCGAGTTTTATCTAAACGGCGCGTTGCCGGAATTGGCGCTGGTTGCTCGGCTTAACAGTGCCGGGGTTGCCCAGCACTACACCATTAACGACTACGACCTCAGGGCGCAGCCATGACAGATGAAATCACGCGCCTGGTGCGCTTCACTTCCAAAGGTTTGGATGAAGTGCTGCAGGCAAAGAACCAGGGCCTCAAAGGCGAAATTACCCACATCGGCGCCGGCACCAGCCGCTACAACCCCGACGGCACGGAAGTGGCCTTGCGTGACGAGCGCCAACGGGTGGCCATCGTCGATTACGAAGACCTGGGCGAGCGCCAACTCAGGATGGCCGCGCTGTTTGATGGCGACGGCGAGTATGAGATTGGCGAGTTCGGTTTTTACCTCGCAAGCGGGACTTTGCTGGCGGTGTATTCCGTGGCGGGGAAGTTGCTGACATATAAAGCAGCGGCGGCTCGGGTGCTGCAGAAGTTTACGTTGGATGTTTCGCCGTTGCCGACGGATAGCGTGACGATTGTGGTGGGTAGCGACAATTTGAATGTGCTATTGACTGATGAAATTGCGGCCTTATCAGCTGCGAGCATAGACAATATGGCACGCGGTGTAGGGGTTCTATTTCGAGTGATGGAAGTCGAAAGAAAATAGAGCGTTTTCAATTTATTTTACATGACGCTATCCAGGCGTTTAGGAGCATTCATTTGAGTACCGAACAGCAACTTGCTGCCGTTGTAAGCGCGGCAAATAACTTGACTAACGTCATTACCGGAAAAGTCGGAGAAATTGACAAGGCGATAGTCGATGCCCGCCAGGCGTACGACGCTCAATTGTCGGAGTTGAAAAATAGACTCCCAAGATTGGCGGTCACCAAGAACTTCAATTTGTCCCCGAATGCCGATGGAACACTGATTGAAAATTGGGGGATTCACGCTGAAGTGACGCCGACTAAGCTGCGAACTATCACCACTGCCTCTCAAGCGGCCGGACGCCCGCAAGCTGATGTGGATTTCTTGCTTCAGGTGCAGGCAGATGTGCGTGAGCAATATCCAAATTTTGAAATCAGGGCCAGCGACTATTGGCGCACGTTGGTACATCTGTGGCAAATGAAGTGGTCGGTGTCAGACGCTAGTCCTTGGCTCGCGTTCCCTTACACTGTCGATATGGCGCTCGCGAATGGCTCTGGTGCAGTACCGCAGAACTCCTACCTTACCGTTGGTGCCTTCGTACGTCTTTTGGAGGGGAACGTGTCTGGAGCATGGAGTAATGGCGTTGAAAAAGGCAAATGGCGCTGGTGCTCCAGTGTTATTTCTCCTACAGAGTTGTTTGGAACTTATTACCATCTGCACCCGATGCGCACCTCGTCAACTGGCGTTGTTGAGGTGATGCTCGCAGGGGCATGCACAGGCGTTGTAACCAACCCAGGTGATTGGGGAACGATGTTGGCCCTAGGCTGAGGAGAGAATATGAAACCACTATTTATACCTGCTGAACTTCATCCGATTATCAAGTGGGAAATGATTCGTAAGGCAAGGGATCAAGACTTGTCGGCGAGTGATTATGCAGCAATGCCAGACTATCCGATGCTCGACACCCATAAGCTCTTGTTCGCTGAGTATCGTCAAAAACTGCGTGATATTCCAGATCAGGGAGAAAACCCTGATGCAGTGCTCTGGCCATCCAAACCAGATTTCCTGAAATAACTGATAACCGCGAAAGCGGTTTTTTTTCGCCTCCCCAAAGCCCCTCCTCAACAGGGGCTTTTGTATTTTCCACCCGGAGATTTTTCACCCATGCCCACCCGCCAAACCTACACCGTCCTCATCCCATTCCCCATCGGTAACGGCCATTGGTCTACCGCCGGCGAAGAACTGGAACTGCTGGACGTCGAAGCATCCGCCCTGCGCACCGCTGGCCGCCTGGAACTGACCAGCGTCCTCAACTCCACCCCCAAGAAGGCTGAATAATCATGGCTGAGGTTTTGAACTTCGAGCACAACGGCATCACTGTGAATGCCACCGAATCACCCGAGGCCATGGGTGGCCTTGGCGATAACGTGATTGGCTTGGTCGGCACTGCCCCCAACGCCCACGCATCGATCCCGAAAAACGCCCCGTTCCGTATCAACAGCTTCACCACCCAGGCGCTGCTGGACCCTACCGGCACCGAGTCGGGCACCTTGTTCCAGGCGGTGTACCAGATCCTCAAAGTGGTCAAGGTGCCGGTCTATGTGGTCATCGTCGAAGAAGGCGCCACCCCGGCCGATACGATCAACAATGTGATCGGCGGCAACGACCCGGTCACCGGCCGCAAGCTGGGCCTGGCGGCCCTGAGCAGCGTGCCTGAAGACCTGACCATCATCGGCGCTCCAGGCTTTACCGGCACCAAGGCCGTGGCCGGTGAGTTTGCCTCCTTCGGCAAGCGCATCAAGGCCCGTGTGGTACTGGATGGCAAAGACGCTTCGGTCGCCGACCAAGTGACCTACAGTGGCGAGCTGGGCGGGGCTGACCTCGGTTTCGACCGTTGCCTGCTGGTGCACAACATGCCGTCGGTGTACTCCAAGGCCGCGAAGAAAAACGTATTCCTGTCGCCATCCTCGTTGGCCATCGCCGCACTGGCCAAGGTCAAACAGTGGGAAAGCCCGGGCAACCAGGTGACCTTCGCCGAAGACGTTTCCCGCGTGGTCGAGTACAACATCCTCGATACCTCCACCGAAGGCGACCTGCTCAACCGCTACGGCGTGAGCTACTACGCCCGCACCATCCTTGGCGGTTTCTCGCTGCTGGGTAACCGCTCCATCACCGGCAAGTTCATCAGCTACGTCGGCCTGGAAGATGCTATCAGCCGCAAGCTGGTCAAGGCCGGCCAGAAAGCCATGGCCAAGAACCTCACCAAGTCCTTCATGGACCAGGAGGTCAAGCGCATCAACGACTGGCTGCAAACCCTGGTGGCCGACGAGACCATCCCTGGCGGCAGCGTATACCTGCACCCGGAATTGAACAGCGTCGAGAAGTACAAGAACGGCACCTGGTTCATCGTTATCGACTACGGCCGCTACGCGCCGAACGAACACATGGTTTATCAACTCAACGCCCGCGATGAAATCATCGAGCAGTTCCTGGAGGACGTTCTCTAATGTTTACCAACCGAGTCAGACAGGCCATTGCGGCCACCCTTCAAGGCCTGCCGTTGTCCGCAACCGTGGAAGAGTTCACCCCGCCGAAGATCGAGTTCGACATGGAGCCCATGTCCGGCGGTCGCTTTATCGCCGAGGAAATGGCCAAGAGCGGCAAGGTGCTCAATGCCAAGCTGGTGCTGCAAGGTGCCGGTCCGGAAATCATGCTGGCCCTGGGCGTGCGCATGGGCGACGACATCCTGCTGAACGTGCGTGAAGCCGGCCAGGACCAGGACGGGAAGACCTACTTCACCTACCACACCGTCGGCGGCAAGCTCAAATCCCTGGAGGAGGCGAAGCTGAAAATGGGCGACAAGGCTACCACCACGCTGGAACTGTCCTGCCGTACCTACAACCGTCTGGAAAATGGCGTTTCGGTGATCGACATCGACGTGCGCACCCAGAAGTTCGTGCTCAACGGCGTCGACATTCTGGGCGATGCGCGCCGCGCCGTGCTGATGCCGTAAGGATAACTGCAATCGAAGCGGGCACGGTCAATGTGGGAGCCGGGCTTGCCCGCGATGCAGGCGACTCGGTGCGTCTGGAGCACCGAGTTGATGCTATCGCAGGCAAGCCAGCTCCCACAGAGACCGCGCTCAGATTGGGATTCCCGTGCTTTTCAATACCGCTCTACAAGGAATTGCCCCATGGCCTGGATGCCACCGTTGCACATCCTGCTGGCTCCGATCACCGCCGACACCGGCGAGACGATCCAGCAGGTTCAGCTAAAACCGTTGTTCTACGCCGCGCAAAAAGACGCGCTGGCCCGGGCCGGTGATGACGAGGACGATCAGTTTTTCGAACTGGCGAAACTCGCCACTGGCCTGTCGGAAAAAGAGCTCGACCAGCTCAAGCGCCCTGACTACGTGAGCATTGCCCAGTACGTACACGAGATGTCGACGCGCCCGACGTCGTTCTTCCTGAATGCGGATGAAGCGACACCCCACGACCAACCCGTCCAGTTGCTATTGCCCCTGAACGCAGCCGGCCGAACCCTGACCGAACTGCCCCTGGAAATGCCCGCCCTGCGCGCCACCAAGGTGATGAAAAAACTCGCCACCAACAAAGAGCGCGCCGAGTTCATCACCGCCCATTGCACCGGCCTGATGATCCCTGACCTGGCCGGCTTGACCGTGCCCGACTGGACGGAACTGCAGGAGCGTATCGACGATTTTTTAAATCAACCGGCGGACTTCTTTCGCAGCGCGACATCGAAGTAATCCTCGATGTGGTGCCGCTGATCTACTCGGTCAATGAGGCGGAGATCCTCGACTGGGACGCCGGAAAAGCATTGCGCCGCTACGACATAGCGATCACTCGCCTTGGCGTTAAACAGGAGTAAGCGGGATGCAAGAGACTCAATTTGGGACCAGGCTCGTTCAGGAGGACAAGCGTTGGCTGCTTGGCGATGCGGAAATGGGCAATGTGCTGGCGCCGTTTTCCGCAGACCTCGCCGCGCCTGTCAGCCTTGAATCGGTGCCACAATCGTCGCCGTTATTGTTGCCGCAGCCGCAGCCGCAACTCCAGCTGCAACCCCAGCCCCAGCCCCAGCCCCAGCCCCAACCGCAACCGCAACCGCTGCCGGAGCTGACCTCGGCGCTGATCACCGTCAGTGTGGACATCAACGCTCTGGCCCAAGAGCAAATTCGGTTGCGCGAAACACTGGAAACGCTCACCAGCACGCTGTTCATTAGCGCCAATTCGCTGGCAACCAAGACGGCAGAGGTCCGCGCGGGAGTCGCAGAAAGCAAGCAGGACAAGCCTGCGTCTGCTACCCCGTCCTGGGGGGAAAAAAGTGTTGAACTGGCCACGGATGCCGTCAAGTTCGTCGGCAAGGAAGTGTTCACCGGTTTGTGGGATAAAGCCAAAGACCGTCTTTCAGGCAAGGCGATTGATGCGGTGGCTGCCAGGTATCCGAAGGGTGCCAAGTGGCTCAAGGACGATAACGGCAAGGGCGCTGAAAAAGGCAAGGACTGTTGCTGCACCGGAGCAGTGCCTGCGCAGATTCGCGGCCCGCTTGATAGCGCTGCCGCACAGTTGCCAGAGAGTGTCGGTGAGACCGCCAGGAAAGAAGAGAAGGCACGCCCCAAAGATAATCCCAGGAGGCCGCGCGGCAAGCGTAACAAGGCCCGTCAAATAAAATCGCGCGAGGTCAAAATCCCAGAGGTCAGAAGGCGGACGGATCTCAAATCGCAGCCTACTGTCACGCCAGCCCCTGCTGCGCCGCCAGTCAATATCATGGGCCAGCCGCAGCTAGCGTTCGACAGCAAACGGGTGAGCGAGACTACACGCAGTATTTCCGGCAACTCATTGACCTCTTACGCAGCCGCTTCGGCAGACCGAGTCGCAGCACAGGGTGGGCCCAAGGTTTTGGCCCCTGGACTGTCGGGGACGCTCGCAAAGCTTGAATCGTCCGCCGTACGCCGCCTTGGCCCGCTGAAGTATGTCGACACCGCCGTGGATGTGATCCAGGGCGTACGCAATGGCGACGCCAAGGCCGTCGGTGCTGGCCTTAGCACTGCTGGCGGCGCCTGGGCGGGAGCATCCGCCGGCGCCGCGCTCGGCACGCTGGTTTTCCCTGGCATTGGCACCGCAGTCGGTGGCGCCATCGGTGGCTTGCTCGGCAGCGAAGCCGGCAGTTGGCTTGGGGACAAGTTGTTCGGTTCAGGCGATCGTCTACCTGCGCCGAACGCGCTGAGTAAAGAGCTCAACAGCGCGCGAACGGACAACGTCCAGGTCACGCTCTCACCGAGCATCCAGATCACCGGCGTTAATCCGGCGGACGCCCAGCAAGTGGTCAATCAGGTGATCCAGGCCCTGCAGTTTCAATGCGTGCCGATGGTCACCGATTCCCTGGGCATCCGGCGCAACGCGGCACTGGCCGATCCTTCAGGAGGTGATTGATGCGACAACAAATGGTGCTGGGCGACTTTATTTTTGGCTTATCCCGAGGGTTCGCCTATTCCACACTGGCCCGCAACAGCGACGGCGGCTGGAGTGACCTGGCGATTATTGCCAGCAAGCCGCAGTCGCGTCAGAGCGGCCAGAAGCTGGAAAAACTCACCTTCAGCGGCACGGCCATGTACGCCGTTGGCATGCAGCGCCTGGACGAATTGCGCGCTCTGCAAAATGCGCGGGCGCCGTTGCCGCTGGTCGACGGTATCGGCCGTAACTGGGGCCTGTGGCGGATCAATTCGGTGGTGGAAGCCCAAAGCAATGTGATCGATGACGGCACTGCCATGGTCATGACCTGGACCCTTGAGCTGGAGGAGTACGTCAATGCGTAGAGTGCGAAGTATTGCCGGTGATTCGGTCAACCTGCTGCTCTACCGCGAACTGGGGCGTTGCGATGACGCGGCGGAAGAAACCCTCTGGCGCTTGAACCCTGAACTGGCTGAATACGGCCCGGTACTGCCGGCAGGCGTATGGGTGGTCGTGCCTGAGATGCAAGCCCGGCCGGCTGCTGTACGGCCCGTTCTGGCCTGGGATTAAGGAGGCTGCATGGCACAGGGATTTACCCCGATCGTAGAGTTCTACGGCGCCAACGCGGCGCTGCTCAATCAACGCCTGATGCACTGGAGCCACACCGACGCCGCGGGTATCCAGACTGACCGCCTGGAACTGACCCTTAATATAGAAGGGTTGGAGGGCTTGCCCAGCCTCAGTGGCAAGATTGGCCTGCGCGTCGGTTACCAGGAAACCGGCTTGGTGGAAAAAGGCGAGTTTGTTGTCACCCAACGCACCCCAGTGTTGTTTCCGATGCGCCTGATGATCGTGGCGACCGCCGCGCCCTTCAGCGAGGCGGATAAAAGCGGCTATCGCCAGCGCCGCTCCGCCAGCCATGGGCCGACTACCTTGGGGGCATTGTTTCGCCAAGTGGTCAGCCGCCATGGTTTTTCACCGCGAGTGGCACCGACACTGGACGGCATTGCGATTGCGCACATCGACCAGTCCAACGAAAGCGACATGGCCTTCATCACCCGCCTGGCCAAGCGTTACAACGCGGTCACCAAGCCGTTTAACGAGCTTTACGTGCTGGCCGAAGCGGGGCAGGCCAAGTCCCTTACCGGCCAGTTGCTGCCCGAAGTGAAGCTGTCTGTGACACACGACAACCGCCCGGGAGACCAGGCCTTTATCACCGCCAAGCTCGACGAAAAATCGCGCTCCAAGTACATGGGCAGCCGCGTCAGCTGGTGGGATTCCGGGGCTGGCAAGCAGCGCATGGTCCAGGTCGGGATTGCCCCGTTCAAGACCGTGCGCCAGCGCTGCCAGAACGAAGCCGAAGCCCGCGCCGTGGCCGAAGGCGAACTGCGCCGGGTGGGCCGTGAAGGTTTGAAGCTGCAGATCGATTGCCCCGGTAACCCTTTGCTCGCTGCCGAAGGCTTGCTGGTGCTGGATGAAACCTGGCCTTCGTATATGCAGGGGCGCTGGTCGATTACTCAAGTGACCCACGTTGGCGACCCGGCGACGGGATATCGCAGCTCGATCATGGCCAGTGGACTGGCGTCTTGATCGTCACTACTGCGCGCCGTTGAAGCTCCCCATTACCGACCTGAAGCGATACAGGAACCAAGATGCCTATGAACGACGAAGAATTGGCCGCGATCAACCGCTTGATCGCCGCCCTGCAAACCCAGACCGATGGCCAGGTGGCGCTCAACGCGGCCATTCGACTGTTGGCCCAGAGCAACCAGGCGTTGGTCGACCTGATCAAGAGCCGAGAGCCGGACCCGAATGCGCCGCCTTATCTGGATGGCAAACCGGCCCCCTGATCCCGTCTCGACCTGCCTTGCACGCAGCAACACAGCCGTTGCACCCCACAGCCCGCCTTCGCGGGTTTTTTATTGTTCATGGAGAACATTCGATGTCGATTCTTACCCAAGGTACCCAGATTTTTGCCCTCGTCCCGCCGGTCTCCGGCACCGGGCCCTACACCGTGCTGGAAGTCGAGCACGCCACTTCGTTCGAACCGGGCGGTGCCCCGGCCGAGCAGATTGAAGACACCAGCCTCAATGCCGAAGAGCGCAGCTACAAGAAAGGTTTGCGTACCCCTGGCACGGCGAGCCTGGGCCTGAACGCCGACCCGACCAACGCCAGCCATATCCGCCTGCACCAGCTCTCCGAGGCCAAGGGCGATACCGGCGTGAAGTGGGCGGTGGGCTGGTCCGACGGCAAGGACGTGCTGCCAACCGTCAACGCCAAGGGCGATGGCTTTGAGCTGCCGGCAACCCGCACCTGGTTCACATTCGACGGCTACGTCTCGGACTTCCCGTTCAACTTCGCACTGAACGCAGTCGTGACCACCACCGTCACCATCCAACGCACCGGCGCCAGCGCCTGGATCAAGAAAGTCTGAGAGACGCCATGAACCTCAAACAACTGAAAGCCAAGGGCGGCATCGTCGATGCCCAGCCGGTGAAGAAAGACATCAGCTGGACGCACCTGGACAGCAAAACCGGCAAGCAAGTGACTGACACATTCACGGTGCACATCCGTCGCCAGTCGTTCGGTGTGATCGAACGTCTGTTCAGCCAGGGCGAGTCGGCACAGAGCCGCAACGCCAGCTACCTCGCGGCCTCAGTGTCGTTGGGGGCCGAGGGTGATGAAGCCCTGAGTTACGACGATGCGTTCGGTCTTGAGCCGTCATTGGGGTTTGTGATCCTCAATGCAGTCAATGAGGTCAATGGCACCCAGGGTGGTGGCGCAAAGAGCTGACGGCCGCCGATGAGTTCTGGCACGAACTGGTGCTGAACGGAGTGGGCGGCCGCACGATCGCCGAAGCCAAGGAACGCATGACCTACCACGAAGCCCTGGCCTGGGGACGCTATATCGACCGATATGGCTCCCTGCACGCCGGTAGGCGGCTGGAGGCGGGCAGCGCGTTGGTGGCGCTGCAGACCCACCGGCTGGGCGGCGGCACGGCCGAGATGATTGACTTCATGCCCCACGAGCTGCGCCGGGGTGTGTCGCTTGAACGTGCGATGAACGAGTGGCGTTAAGGACGACGCCACTTTCCTTGAAACCCGTTTCGACGGGTTTTATCCATGACCCGGAGAAACCTATGGCAACTGCTTCCCAGGGTAATCTGACGCTCAACCTCGGCAGCCTGGAGCAGGCCCTGGCGAAGGCGTCACGGATTACCGAAAACAGCATGCGCGAGATGCAGCAGAAGATCGAGGACGCCAGTAAAAAGGTCAGCGCCTCTGCCGCAGCTGCGCTACAGGTCACGTCCGGCCAGTTCAAGGGCTTTCAAAGGGCCTATGACCCGGCCACGGATGCGGCGGAAAAATTTATCCAGAAAAATGCGCAACTGGTGCAAGTGCTCAAGCAGAGCCAGGGTGCGCAGAATGATTTTGTTGGCGCGCTGGATGCGCAGTCCAGTTACACCGAGCGGGCGGGGCTGAAGTTTCCAGTGGGTGGGCCGTACGCAGAGGCTGTACCGACGCCTTCGGGTGACGATGCGGCGATGGCATTTCTGGACGATGCAAAGGCTCGGCAGGTAAAGAGCAACTTCGCCGAAATGACGCAGTTGCTTGATGACTGGCGCCAGGGTGCTAACAGTGCGTTCGATGAGTATTCGAACAAGGCAGGCACAGCGGCCGAACAATCGAAGGCAGTGTTTACCAGTGCTTTCGAGAAGATGGACCAGGCGGTGCTGACGTTCGCAACCACGGGCAAATTCAATTTTTCGGATTTCGCCACGTCAGTGCTCAAGGACATGGCCACGATGGCGGCG
This sequence comes from Pseudomonas sp. GZJR-8, assembly GCF_002916705.1. Lineage (NCBI taxonomy): Bacteria > Pseudomonadati > Pseudomonadota > Gammaproteobacteria > Pseudomonadales > Pseudomonadaceae > Pseudomonas > Pseudomonas sp. GZJR-8. The sequence goes on from NZ_JXSI01000001.1 coordinate 248,214, forward strand.
AAGACCGCGGCATCCAGTGCGCTGAGTTCGTTGTTCGGGCTGGCCAGTTCGGCAGTGGGCGCCTGGTTGGGCAGCAGCACGCCCGCTCCGACAACCACCAGTGTCGGTGCTAACAGCTACACCTTTAACCCCCAGCTCAACACGGCGGGTATTCATTACAACGCGAAAGGGAGCGCCTGGAACTACGGTGTTCAAGCCTTCGCCAACGGCGGCACCTTCACCAATTCCGTCGCCTCAGGCCCAACCCTGGCCCCCATGGCCCTCTTCGGCGAAGCCGGCCCCGAAGCCATCATGCCTCTGAGCCGTGGCTCCGACGGCTCCCTGGGCGTGCGCGCACTGGGCGGCGGTCAATCAGGCAGCACCAGCAGCAACCAGGTGGTGATCCAGCAAACCATCAACGTTGCCGACGGCCAGGGCTCAGGCACCGACACCAACGCCCAGAACGTCGCCCGCGCCTATGCCGGTTCCGCCCGCCAGGGTGCTGCCGAACAGATCGCCCGTGACCTCAAGCCGGGCGGGCAAATCTGGTCGGCCATCAACGGCCGCTGATCATCAACGGCTTACGCCTGGAGAAAACATGAGCACAGAAACTTTCACATGGGTGCCCAAGGTGGAGCCCGTCGGCAGCGTCGAGTTTCGTCTTAAGACGGCCAAATTCGGCGATGGCTACCAGCAAACGGCAGCGGACGGGATCAACAACAAGACCCAGTCCTGGCCACTGACGTTCGTGGGTGATGAAGCGCGCATCAAAGCGATCGTTGCTTTCCTTGATCGCCATGCCGGCGCCAAGGCGTTCAACTGGACCGCACCACTGGCAGCGCCTGCGTTGTATCGCTGCAAGGGTTACCAGCCAACGCCCATGGGCGCCGGGCTCTACTCCCTGACGGCAACGTTCGAGCAAGCCTTCCACCCCTAGCGCCGCCTCCACCCCGCCGTAGTGCGGGGTTTTCTTTGCCCGGAGAATCATATGTCCATCACTGCAGATATCCAGACCCTGGAGCCCGGGGCCTGGGTGGAGCTTTTCGAGCTCGATGCCACCCCCCTGGGTGCCGAGTTGTACCGATTTCACGGTTACCCTCAGGAGTCATCGATCTTCTGGCAGGGCCACGAATATTCACCCTGGCCGATCCAGGCCGAGGGCTTCGAAATGTCGGGGCAGGGCACCCAACCGACGCCGACACTGGCCGTAGGCAACGTCGGCGGTTTCATCACGGCGCTGGTGCTGTATTTCGAAGACCTGGTAGGCGCGCGCCTGATCCGCCATCGGACTTTGGCCAAGTACCTCGACGGCCAGCCCGAAGCTGACCCGGAAGAGGAACTGCCGCCAGACATCTGGTACGTCGAGCGCAAGGTTGCCGAAAGCAGTGAGACGGTGAAGTTCGAACTGGCCAGCGCGCTGGACTTCAACGGCGTGCAACTGCCCCGTCGACAGATCGTTGCGAACGTATGTTGGTGGCTCAGCTGCGGCGGTTATCGCGGCCCCTATTGCGGCTACAACGGCGGCCCGGTGGCGGATGCCAATGACGTGATTGTCACCGACGCGGCCAAGGATAAATGCGGTGGGCGGCTGACCAGCTGCAAGCTGCGTTTCGGCGAGAACAACCCACTTCCCTACGGCTCATTCCCGGCAGCCGGACTATTGCGGAGCTGAGCATGAACAAGACCAATCTGGCGGCGATTGCCCGGCACGCCGTGGCCGCGTATCCCCATGAGTGCTGCGGCCTGCTGATTCGTGAAGGGCGCAAGCGTGTGTATGTGCCGTGTCGAAATACGGCGAGCACACCCAGCGAACACTTTCGCCTGGCACCCGAGGACTACGCTGGCGCCGAAGAGCGCGGCGAGATTCTCGCGGTGGTGCACAGCCATCCGGATTGTCCGGCGACACCCAGTGAAGCAGACCGCGTGGCGTGCGAAGCCTCCGGGTTGCCCTGGCACATTGTTGAGGTACGCACCGACGACGACGGACAGGTGCGTACCGGTGAATGGGCCAGTTGCACGCCAAACGGCTACCAGGCGCCCCTGATCGGTCGTGCCTTCGCCCACGGCGTGCATGACTGCCTGAGCATCATCCTCGACTACTACCGCCGCGAGCTGGGCATCGAGCTTGGCGACTATCAGCGTGAAGACGGTTGGTGGGACAAGGGCGGCAACCTCTACCTGGACAACCTGCCGGCCGCCGGTTTCGTGCAGGTCAGCCAACTGCAACAGGGCGATATCGTGCTGATGCAGATCCGGTCGCCAGTGCCCAACCATGCCGCGATCTACCTGGCCGACGGCGTGCTGCAAAGCGAACCCGAGCATTACCCGGCCCCAGGTTCCATCCTGCACCACCTGTATGGTCGCGACAGCAAGCGCGATACCTACGGCGGCTATTGGGGCGAGGTGACGGTCAGCTATTGGCGACATGGCCTGCGGGCCAAACACTAACCACATCGGCGGATCATTCGCCTGGAGGATGCCATGCATCATGAAAAAGTCAGGACGGTGCGCCTCTACGGCAGCCTGGGCGCGAGCTTCGGGCGTGTGCATCGGCTGGCGGTGAGCAATGCTTCGGAAGCGATCCATGCGCTGTGCATTCTGGTGCCGGGGTTCGAGCGTTTCTTGATGGAGTCCAAGGACCGGGGCGTGACGTATTCGATTTTCCTGGGCCGCGACAACATTGGCCAGGATCGCCTCAAGGCACCTCCAGGCGCTGCGGATATCCGTATCGCACCGGTGCTGATGGGCAGCAAGCGCGCAGGGTCGATGCAAACCATTATTGGTGTGGCGCTGATTGTGGCTGCGTCGTACTTCTCTGGCGGTCTGGCCTCGGGCAGTTCCTCTGCCTTGATCGGCGCTTCATCCACCACCGGTTGGACCTTCGCCGCGAGCATGGGGATTTCCATGGCCATGGGTGGCGTCGCGCAGTTGATGTCACCCATGGCCAAAGGCCTGGGCACCATGGACCGTCCGGAAAACCGTGCGAGTTACAGCTTCAATGGGCCGGTCAATACAAGCATTCAAGGCAGCCCGGTGGGCCTGCTTTATGGTCAGTTGACGGTAGGCAGCGCGGTAATCAGCGCAGGCATTTATGCACAGGACCAACTATGAGGAAGATTGCGGTGACTCCCGATTCCCCAACGTGCGTGCCAGCCATACAACAAGCCGCCACTGAAAAGGTGCGCACGGTTCGCTTGTACGGCGTGCTGGGTGCGCGCTTTGGCAGAGTGCATCGATTGGCGGTCAGCAGCGTTTCAGAAGCCATCCGGGCCCTGAGCATCCTCCTGCCTGGCTTTGAACGTTTCCTGATGGAATCCAAAGACAACGGGCTGACCTATTCGGTGTTCATGGGCAAGCAAAACATTCCCCAGGAGCGCCTCGGTGCCCCTGTCGGCAATGACGACATCCGCCTGGCGCCAGTGCTGATCGGCAGCAAGCGCGCAGGCGCCCTGCAGACCATTGTCGGTGCGGTGTTGATCGTTGTTGGCGCAATTATCACGGGCGGCACCTTTGGTGCCGGCGCACCGTTTGGTTCGAGCCTGATCATGATGGGCGCCTCCATGGTAATGGGCGGGGTAATGCAAATGCTGTCACCCGTGCCCAAGGGCCTGGCGGCGCAAGATGGCCCCAACAACCGCGCCAGCTACAGCTTCAACGGACCGGTCAACACCAGCGCCCAGGGCAACCCGGTAGGCCTGCTTTACGGCCAACTGATCGTCGGCAGCTCGGTGATCAGCGCTGGGATCTACACCCAGGATCAACTCTAACGTTCCTGCTCTTCAACCAGCCCGCCGAGTGCGGGCTTTATTTCGCCTGAAGGAAAGCCATGACTGACCTCACTCTCGCTGGCAGCAAAGGCGGCGCGTCCAAGCCCCGTCCCTCCGTGGAGGCGCCAGACAGCCTGCAAAGTACGGCCTATGCCCGTATCCTCGATCTCGTCAGCGAAGGCGAGATTGTCGGTTTGAAAAACGATAAGCGCTCGGTGTTTCTCGACGAGACCCCGCTGGCCAACGCCGATGGCAGCCTCAACTTCAGTGGCGTGACCCTCGACACCCGCAATGGCAGCCAGGACCAGTCACATATCCCCGGCTTCCCGGCAGTGGAAAACGAAAGCCCGGTGTCCATCGAGCTGCGCAGCGATCAGCCCTGGACCAAGTCCTACTCCAACCTGCAATTGTCGGCAGTGCGGATACGCCTGGCGGTTACGCGGCTGTCGCAGACCAACACCAGCAACGGCGACACCAACGGTTATACCGTGCAGTACGCCATTGACCTGTCTACCGACGGCGGTGCGTTTACAGAGGTGCTGGCCGCCGCGTTCAGCGGTAAAACCACCACCAAGTACGAACGTTCCCACCGCGTTGACTTGCCCCCTGCCAAAGTGGGTTGGGCCCTGCGCGTGCGGCGGATCACACCGAACTCCACCAGTGGCGCGATTGCCGATACCACCACCGTGGAGTCTTCCACCGAGGTGATTGATGCCAAGCTGCGCTACCCGGGCTCGGCGTTGATCGGTCTGCAATTCGATGCCGCGCAATTCCAGTCGATCCCCTCGCGCTCTTTCGAACTGCGTGGGCGAATCATCAAGGTGCCGAGTAACTACGACCCGCAAACCCGTGTTTACAGCGGCGTGTGGGACGGCACGTTCAAATCCGCCTGGACCGACAATCCGGCATGGATTTACTACGATCTGCTGTTGCACCAACGCTATGGCCTGGGCCACCTGCTCAACGCCGGCCAAGTGGACAAATGGGAGCTGTACCGCATCGGCCAGTACTGCGACCAGCCGGTGTCCGACGGCAAGGGCGGCACCGAACCGCGCTTCACCTGCAACCTGTACCTTTCGGTGCGCGCCGACGCCTTGAAGGTGCTGCAAGACCTGGCGACCACCTTCCGTGGCATGTCCTACTGGGGCGCGGGTTCGGTGATGGCGGTGGCGGATATGCCGGAGGACCCGGTCTACACCTACTCCAACGCCAACGTCATCGGCGGCCAATTCATCTACGGCGGCTCGGCGAAAAAGACCCGCTACACCGTCGCCCTGGTCAGCTGGAATGACCCGACGGATTTCTATCGCCAGAGGGTGCAGTACGTCGACGACGCCGAAGGCATCGCGCGCTACGGCATCCAGCAAACCGAAATCAGTGCCACCGGTTGTACCTCCCAGGCGCAAGCCCAGCGCATCGGCAAATGGGCGTTGCTGACCAACCGCCTGGAAACCGAAAGCGTGACCTTCTCGGTCGGCCTGGACGGCACCCTGGCGCGGCCCGGCCAGATCATCCGCGTGGCCGACAACGACCGCGCCGGCCGCCGCATTGGCGGGCGCCTGCGTGCTGCCACACTCGACAGCCTGACCCTGGATGCCGAAGTCACCGCCACTGCCGGCGACACCATCACCCTGGTAATGCCCAACGGCAAGGCGGTGTCCCGAGCGGTCAAGTCCGTCAGCGCAGCAGGTGCGGATGAGCAGTTGGTAGTGCTGCAAACCAGGCTCGACGAACCCCCGCCGGCCCAATCGATCTGGGCTATCGATTCGGCGACCCTGGCTTTGCAACAGTTTCGCGTGTTGTCGATTTCCGAAGACTTTTCGGATGACGAAATCAAATACAGCCTCAGCGCGGTCAAGCACGTACCGAGCAAATTTGCCGCCATCGACAACGGCGCCAAAATCGACAGTCCGCCGATCACCGTGATCCCGCCGAGCGTGCAAGCAGCACCTACCGGGGTAACGGTCAGCAATGACCATTTCGTCGAGCAAGGCAGCGCGGTCAATGTCATGACCATCGAATGGCAGCGGGCGGCCAATGCCATTGCCTATGAGGCTTACTGGCGCAAGAACGACGGTGAGTGGGTCTACGCTGGCCGCACGGGCGGCAGTTCTATCGAGGTGTCCGGCATTTATGCCGGGCGTTATGTGGCCAAGGTGCGGGCGATCAACGCGCTGGATATCGGCTCTCTGTATAGCGAGTCTGTAGAGACTGTACTTAACGGCAAGACCACATTGCCGCCGACCGTGGCAGCGCTGACGACGGAGTCGTTGGTGTTTGCGATCAAGGTCAAATGGCAGATTCCGCAGGGGGTGAGCACAGCGGATTTGCAGCGCACGGAGATCTGGTACGGGAAAACCGCTGATTTGGCGATGGCAACCAAGCTGGGGGATTACGCCTATCCGCAGACCGATTTGACCATGATGGGGCTGGCGGCGGGGACGTCGTTGTTTTTCTGGGCACGGTTGGTGGATCGCACGGGCAATATCGGGCCGTGGTTTCCAAGCGGGTCGGGCGTCAACGGGCAAGCGAGTTCGGATGCGTCGCCGATTCTGGATCTGATCGCAGGGCAAATCAGCGAGACGGAACTGGGCAAGCACTTGCTCGACCGTATCGAGTTGATTGATGGATCTGGCTCGGGTTCGGTCAACGACCGATTGGACAATACCCGTAAAGAACTGCAAGCACTGGTTGATCAAGTCACGGATGCGTTGCTGTACGACGCGGCCAGGGCATATGCCAGTGGCGAGTTTGTACGCCAGGAGAGTCATCTTTACCAGGCTATCCAGGCAGTACCGGCTAACAGCCCACCGCCTAACGCGGCTTATTGGCTGGACATTGGCTCCCTGGTGCAAACCAGCAATGCACTGGCGTTGCAGATCCAGCAGAACAAAACGGCGATTGAGACGGTGGACGGCAAGGTCACCAGTACTGCCCAGAAAACCGACGGGGTGTATGCCCAGGTCAACCCGAAGATGGCAGGTGACGAGCAAACCTCATTCGCGGGCGATGACGTTTCCATGGCTGGCACTTGGTCGGTGATGTCGGCGATTGCCGAGGGTGATATTGCCCAGGCAATGAAGACGGATGCGTTGGAGGTGAGGGTCAATCAGAACCGAGCCAGTATTACCACCGTAGACAGCGCTTCTGCTTCCCGGGATGAAGCCCTTGCCCAGCGGGTTACGCGGCTGGATGCAAGGGTCAGTCAGAACCAGGCCAGTATCACCAACGTAGACAGCGCTTCTGCCTCCCGAGATGAAGCCCTTGGCCAGCGGGTTACGCAGCTGGATGCAAAGGTCAATAACAACTCGGCATCGATCGATACGCGACTGACGACCTTGGCCACTGCGGATAAAACGCTGGCCCAAAGCATTGAAACGGTACAGACCAAAGTTAACCAACAGTCAGTGAGTATCCAGACCAATGCCTCGGCGATTGCGGATACCAATGGGAAGTTGGCGGCGAATTGGTCAGTGCGGATGCAAGTTGCTGCGGGTGGTGGTTATAAGTTCGCCGGTATTGGGTTGGGCATCGAGAATGGTCCAGGTGGGTTGCAAAGTCAGTTTCTGATTTCGGCGGATCAGTTTGCGATTTATAACGAAAATACCCCGGGTAAGCCGACAACGCCCTTCGCAGTCAGGGGGACTGAGACGTTTATCGATAGTGCATTCATTCAGAACGGCACGATCACTAACGCCAAAATTGGTCAGGTTATTCAGTCCAATGATTATCAGCCGGGTGTCCGTGGTTGGAAGCTTGACAAGGCGGGGGGGTTGGAACTTAACGGGGTAGGGGGCGGTGGCCGGATGACCATCAGCAATCAATTGGTTCAAGTGTTTGATGCTAACCAGGTATTGCGTGTTCGATTCGGGATCTGGGGTTAATCACCAACCCATCAACAGGAGAGAGGCTATGGCAGCAGGATTTCAAGCGTTCAATGCACAGGGCGGAGTGCTGGTCGATGTAAATACTCGGCTTGCCCGGGTCATTGGCAGAATAAGCAGCGGCACGGGAGCAGGTTCGTTGGTGGTCGATGCATTTGCCCAAGGTCGTCCTTGGTATATGGTCACACTTGAGGCCGGCATCAATGTTACTGATGGGCCCCAATGCCGTATTTCGCAGAACACCTTGATGTGGAGTGCCTCTGTCAATCCAGGGCTTATTACGTACGGTATTTCATGATGGCTATTGGCTTTCAAGTTTTAAACGATGACCGTAGTGTCCTCCTTGATCAAAACTTTAAAACCTACGGTTTTGTGAGTAAGACAACTCAGGTGAGTACTGCCACCAGCAGTAACCCGGCGTGGGGGCAGTACTTGGATGTCTGGATACCGGATGCCGAGGAAATTGTGGCTGTACGCGCCCAGAATGAAGCTCACTCAGTGTGCCTGGCGAATGTATCGCGCAGTGGCGGCGGTTACATCCAGCGTTACGTCACGGATGGTTCAACGATCGTCAACTTGGATGTATATCGTTTCCGGCCGGGCGTGTCTGCGGGAGGTGCCTTTGGCATGCAGATATTCAATGACCATGGCGAGTTGGTGTATGACGCGACGACGCCTCAGTTAATTGTAAGAGACGTATTGGTCGGAACGGATAATTTTGAGGCGGTGGTCGGCGATCATAATTATGAAGCAGGCAAGAAATATGCAGTTGTGTTTGGAGGCCGATGTGGGCGAAGTTGGCGCACCACGCAATTTACAGGTGGCGGTGGGAACTTTAGGATTAATGAGTATGCGAGCACCAACTTCTTCACTCACGGCCCAGGTAAAATAAATTTCAAGGTCAAATATTATTATTATTTTGGTTATACCAAGCAGCATCAGGTGAAAGAGTTTAATTATCGAGCTGAAGCCTACAGCTACCTCGTAGTAGACGTAAGCGGGATATGACTACGAGAGATAACAAGATAAGGATATTGCTGAGCTTGAAATGGATTTTCAATTTGGAGGTGAAGGATGTCACGACAAGAAATTGATCTCGGTACGCGCCCCAGCGGCGTAGGGGGTGATACTCCGCGTAGCGCTAACTTTAAAATCAACGCAATGACTCAAGAGCTATATAGCCGGATGGATGCACTTGGCTCGGCGGCTTCCGGCATATTGACGACAAGCGCCGATGACCATACTCCAGGCCGAGTCGTTCGCGTGGGCGACTTCGGCGTGGGTGCCTACAATCCCCTCCCGGAAGCAGACCTTGATGGTGTGCGCAAAGCGGGCACCTATTATTCAATATCCGGCTTGCATACCCCCACAGGCCAAAACGGTTGGTTGACCGTCAATGAGGCCGGCGCCGGCTATACCATGCAAGAGTACTTCGTCGTCAACGACGCTTCGAGGTGGGTTCGTGTGGAGGTTGTGGGTGTTTGGCAACCCTGGCAAAAAGTCCTCACCGACGGCCCGGGCCTGGCTTCCACCCAGCAACGGCTGGGTCTCAAGTCGCGTGCCTTCCAGGCCGATGGTGAGCGCCTGCTGGGGCAGAACACTACGGAGGCGGGGAGGGCCAGTGGTTCGCTGGTTTCCTCGCTGACCATCCACACCACCATCCCCTATACCGAGAGCGAGTCGCCGTTGATTCGTTGTGTGGGCTGCATAAACGGTTACACGTCGCCGTTTACGCTCGACCTGTCCTGGTACTACTACCAGGGCGCGTTCAGTTCCGGCGTTGCGCTGTTGAATGCAGCATCCCCGGCCATCGGCAGCGTGCAAAGCGGATCCGCTTTGAAAGTCAGCGTGTACCGCCGTCCAGAGACCGGCCTGATGTCGATTTACATCGGTTTTCCCGGCGTGGTCTACCTGCCCCGGTTTGCGATGTACTCAATTCAGACTGGCACCCTTGAAGTGCCTGCCGCCTTTGCATCGAACTGGATCACAGAAGCGGACATCGCACCGCCTACCAGCGGCATGAACATGGGCGCGCTGAATGTCATCACCACTCTGAACACGGCCAACTGCGCAAAACAGGCTGATGGCTCGATAAAGGCGATTTGAAAATGAGAGCAGTCATTGAACTAAGCGGGGCCGAGGGCGCCTGCACGGTTGTGCCGTTCAGCAATCAAAAAGTCACCTCCAAGCGAAAGGCTCAAGGTGTCTATGAAGTGCGCGGTACGTTGGGTCTTATCCCGCTGGCGCCTGAAGGAAGTGGGTGGGGCTACAGCATGGGAGTGGGTGAGAAAGAGGTTTCGGCAGTTGTCACGTACTCCCGAAAAATCATGACCGTTAAATTGCAAAAAGATGGGCAACCCTACGAGTTGGTGGGGGCCGTCTCTTTGCATTGTGAAATCGCTGATTCGGCTCCGGTGGTCGTGCCAGTTTTTTGAATAGTTGACTGGCGTTTCCGGTGCCCGCCTTTGTGCGGGCTTTTTATTGAAATGACTATGGAGAGTCCACATGGCACGACAGGAAATCAATATTGGTGCGGCACCCACTGGCGTCGGCGGTGACACACCGCGCAGCGCCAGTATCAAGATCAACGCAATGACCCAGGAGCTGTTCGCCCGCCAGGCTCAGTTGGGCACTGCAGCCACTCAAAACGTGGTGAGCGGCAGCGACGACTTCACCCCAGGGCGGGTGTCAATGATGGGTCATGCGGGCTGGGGTGCCGAGCCCATTTCGAAACAGCCCACCGACGATGCCAACGAACTGCCGCGTGTCAGTGGGTTGTTTCAGTTTGGTAATGGGGGCGCCAACCTCCCCAATCCTTATGTGCAGATCCTGCAGATTGCCAACTCGGGTGGCTATATCTGGCAAACCGCGAAAGCCATGCTGGATGAGTCGGTTTTCACCCGTGGTCGACGGGCTGATGGCCAGTGGACGCCGTGGCGCGCCGAAATCAATACCTCGGTTTTCGCTCTGGGGACTGCGCCAGGCGCGACGCCGGGAGAATTGATGGGACTATCGGCGGCGCAAACCGCTTCGCCCAACAAAGCCAATACCGGCCTGTACAGCTACTACCTGCACCCCGACGGTGTGCCGGGCTTTGGTGCGATCAGTGTGCTGTCCCAGGCGTGGGGCCATGACCCGCAATGGCGTGCGCAGTTGTCGATGGCGGTATCGGGGGACGGTATTCACTTCCGCCAGTTCAGTGTCAACCCAGGCGCGGCTGCGCCCAACTGGCGCAGCATTCTTCATAACGGCAACGCGATTTCCGGGGTACTCAACGCTGGCCCTTCGGGTGCCCTGCCGATTAATTCGGGGCTCATCGAGCGCGGTGGTTCGCTTGATAATTGGTACTTCCGCTTTGCCGGCGGTTTGCAAATCTGTCAGCAGCGCTTCACCGGCTACACCGCTGGTGTCACGCGCAACGTTGCATGGCTGGCGGCTTTCGCGGATACGCCTGTGGCGGTGTTCCCTAACATTTACCCGTCGATTGACTGGGACATGTCGGCCAGGTGCTACGGCAATAGTGGTTCCTACTTTTTTATGTCTGACCGGACGCTGAACAATATCGTGACAGTGACGGCAATCGGGAGATGGCACGCATGATTATTCACCATGTTCCTTTTCGGCCTCTTGGCACCGCGACTCCCACGACAGCCTTTGTCGAAGGTGAAATATTGATCCTGAATGACCAGAGGATTGACCTCTCGCTGATCCCTGACGGGATGACCCTGCCGATGTCCGCCATCGGGCATGAATTGTTCGCAGGGCCCGTCAGCCGTCGTAATGGCGAGATCGAATTGACCTTGAAGCTGGCCGTCAACGCGGATGCGCCAGCTTACATGTGGCAGAACGGCAGGCTCCAGGTATCGGCCGGGCCGGTTCCCTTTCCGGTCGAGCCGATTGATCTGCCCACTCACTTAGCCAAACCCGCGGAGGACTTGAGCGATGTTTGATTTGTCGAAACTTGAAAAAAACCAGACGCCCCAAGACCTCCAGGCACAGGCGGACTCGCGTGAGGCCCTCGCTTATCTGGCGTCTACCGACTGGTACAGTTTGCGGTTTCTTGAAGAGAACACGCCCGTACCCGCAGAGATTCTGGCGGCCAGGGCGGTGGCCCGTGGCAAGGTCATCCCATGACGCTCGCGCAACTTCAGCAAGTCTTCCCACGCGCCCGCTCTCTAGCGGGCGTTTTCATATCCTCACTCAACTTGGCAATGCTGAATCGGCAAATCAACACTCCCCAACGCGCCGCAGCCTTCCTCGCTCAAATCGGTCACGAGTCCGGTGAGCTGCACTACGTGCGCGAGCTGGGCAGTGATCAATACCTGAGCAAATACGACACCGGCGTCTTGGCGGCGCGCCTGGGCAACACCCCCGAAGCGGACGCAGATGGACAAAAGTATCGTGGCAGAGGGCTGATCCAGATAACCGGCCGTCGTAATTACCTTGCGTGCAGCCAGGCCCTGTTCGGCGATGATCGCCTGCTGCTCCAGCCGCAACTGCTGGAACAACCGCAATGGGCCTGCGAATCCGCCGCCTGGTTCTGGCAAAGCAACGGCCTCAACGAGCTCGCCGACAAAGACCAGTTCACCACCATCACCCGGCGCATCAACGGTGGGCTCAACGGTCTGGACGACCGTTTGCAGTTGTGGGCGCGGGCGAAGGCGGTGCTATGCGTTTCCTAGGTGCGTTTCGCTTGGTGGGTGTGTGCCTGCTCATGGCGCTTGTTTGGCAGGTGCAGGCGTGGCGATACAGGGCGCAGTTGGAGCTGCAATCGGTGGTCCACGCGCAAGCGCTCAGCCAACAAAGCCAGGCAATCCTTCGCCAGCAACAGGCCGAACAGACCAAGCGCCTGGCCCTTGAACAACAGCTCTCGACTAGCGACCACCAACACATTCAGGAATTGAACGATGCCCAGCGTAACCAAGCGGCTCTGCGCGATCGCCTGGCCACTGCTGATGTGCGGCTGTCAGTCCTTCTCGACAGCGCCGCCACTGGCTGTACAGTGCCTGCCTCCACCACCGCCGGCAGCCTGGTTCATGCAGCCCCGCGAGCCCGACTTGACCCGGCGCATGCTCAGCGAATTATCCGCATCACCGACGACGGCGACAGCGCCCTGATCGCCTTGCGCGCTTGCCAGGCCTATGTGCAGGCCGTCGCGCGTTAGCCTCTTGATGCACTCTGTATCTTGCATGGCCGATAGGCTCCTGTAGGGTAGGCGAACCCCCGCCCACTCCTGGAGACGACCGTGAAGGAAATCACTCAACTGGCCGCTGAACTGGGTCGCCGTTTGCAGGTGCTCAGTGCCCACGTCACCACTGCCGAGTCCTGTACCGGCGGCGGCATTGCCGAAGCCATCACGCGGATCCCGGGCAGTTCGGCCTGGTTCGAGGCGGGCTATGTCACCTATTCCAATCGCCAGAAGACCCGGCAGTTGAACGTGCCGGAAAAACTCTTCTCCAAAGTAGGCGCCGTCAGCCAGGAAGTGGTGGAGGCGATGGCCCGCGGCGCGCAGGAAAAAAGCCTGGCGCGCTTTGCCGTGGCGGTCAGCGGTGTGGCCGGCCCCGATGGTGGCTCGCCAGACAAGCCGGTGGGCACCGTTTGGCTGGCCTTTGCAGTGGGCGACGAGGTGACAGCCGAGCTTGCGCACTTCCCCGGCAACCGCGACGAGGTGCGCCGACAAACGGTAAAAGCCGCACTGGAGGGCTTGTTGCGACGAGCTGCAGCAGAAATCGAGAAACAGGGGTAGGCGATCACCGATCTTTGTGGAACAATACTGTCTACTTATACAGGTGTTGGCCGTCAGGCCTTATTGATTACGTGAGGACTTTAATGGACGACAACAAGAAGAAAGCCTTGGCTGCGGCCCTGGGTCAGATCGAACGTCAATTCGGCAAGGGTGCCGTAATGCGTATGGGCGATCACGACCGTCAGGCGATCCCGGCTATTTCCACTGGCTCTCTGGGTCTGGACATCGCGCTCGGCATTGGCGGCCTGCCAAAAGGCCGTATCGTTGAAATCTACGGTCCTGAATCTTCCGGTAAGACCACCCTGACCCTGTCGGTGATTGCCCAGGCACAAAAGATGGGCGCCACCTGCGCGTTCGTCGACGCCGAGCACGCCCTGGATCCTGAGTACGCCGGCAAGCTGGGCGTCAACGTCGATGACCTGCTGGTTTCCCAGCCGGACACCGGCGAGCAAGCCCTGGAAATCACCGACATGCTGGTGCGCTCCAACGCCATCGACGTGATCGTGGTCGACTCCGTGGCTGCCCTGGTACCCAAGGCTGAAATCGAAGGCGAAATGGGTGACATGCACGTGGGCCTGCAAGCCCGCCTGATGTCCCAGGCGCTGCGTAAAATCACCGGTAACATCAAAAACGCCAACTGCCTGGTGATCTTCATCAACCAGATCCGCATGAAGATCGGCGTGATGTTCGGCAGCCCGGAAACCACCACCGGTGGTAACGCGCTGAAGTTCTACGCTTCGGTCCGTCTGGATATCCGCCGTACTGGCGCGGTGAAGGAAGGTGACGAGGTTGTCGGTAGCGAAACTCGCGTCAAGGTTGTGAAGAACAAAGTGGCCCCGCCATTCCGTCAGGCTGAGTTCCAGATTCTCTACGGCAAGGGTATCTACCTGAACGGCGAGATGATCGACCTGGGTGTACTGCACGGTTTCGTCGAAAAGTCCGGTGCCTGGTATGCCTACAACGGCAGCAAGATCGGTCAGGGCAAGGCCAACTCGGCCAAGTTCCTGGCGGACAACCCGGATATCGCTGCCACGCTTGAGAAGCAGATTCGCGACAAGCTGCTGACCCCGGCGCCGGACGTGAAAGCTGCCGCTAACCGCGAGCCGGTTGACGAGATGGAAGAAGCCGATACTGACATCTGAAGCAAACGATGACTGTTGTACTGGATACACTCGTCGCCGTTCGGCGCACTGCAATGGACCTGCTCGCTCGCCGCGAGCATGGCCGAGTCGAGCTGACGCGTAAATTGCGTCAGCGCGGCGCAGAGCCTGAGATGATCGAAACAGCCCTCGACCGTTTGACAGAAGAAGGGCTGTTGTCGGAAGCCCGTTACCTTGAAAGTTTTGTGTCCTACCGAGCGCGCTCCGGTTACGGCCCTGCGCGGATTCGTGAAGAGCTGAGCCAGCGTGGTCTGCAACGTGCCGATATCGACCTTGCCCTGCGTGAGTGCGGTATCAACTGGCAGTCGCAGTTGGAAGACACTTGGCGCCGCAAGTTTGCGGGGCACCTTCCGATTGACGTCAGGGAGCGTGCGAAGCAAGGGCGCTTTCTGAGCTATCGCGGGTTTTCGATGGACATGATCAGCCGCTTGTTGAGCGGCCGCGATATGGACGACTGAACGCCCCAAAACGAAAAGGCCCACTATGAAAATAGTGGGCCTTTTTTTTCGCCTGCAAAAAACTACGCCGGCAGTGACGTCACACGTTGCTGCGTCTTGCCTTGGGCCTGTGCCCAGTTTTCCGGCAGGTTGATGTAATCCACCAATTCACGCAGTCGCCCCTGGTCGCGGCCATTGAAGTTGAACATCAGGCGGGTCAAGTGACTGAACCTTGGTTCGTCATGGTCTTCGCCTGTATAGGCGAGCTGTTGAAACTCGCCACTGAGCCGCAGGCTGGCAAATTCTTGCTGCAAATGGGCCAGAGCACGCTCACTGAGAGGATGGTTCATGCGCACCACAAACTCGCGTTTCAACCAACGAGTGGAGTGGAAGTTGGCATAGAACTGGTTGATTTCATCCACTGCTTCTTCGGCGCTGTAGACCAGGCGTATCAGCTTGAGGTCGGTGGGCAGAATGTAGCGGTTGGCTTCCAACTGGCTGCGGATAAAGTCCAGGGCGCCTTGCCAGAACCCACCGCCCGGCGCATCCAGCAACACGACTGGCACCAGCGGGCTCTTGCCAGTCTGGATCAGGGTCAGTACTTCCAGAGCCTCGTCCAGGGTGCCGAAACCGCCTGGGCACAACACCAGCGCGTCAGCTTCCTTGACGAAGAACAGCTTGCGGGTAAAGAAGAAGTGGAATGACAGCAGGTTTTCGGTGCCATCGATGGTGGGGTTGGCGTGCTGTTCAAAGGGTAACGTGATATTGAACCCCAGGCTGTGCGCCAGGCCTGCGCCTTCGTGGGCTGCCGCCATGATGCCGCCGCCACCGCCGGTGATCACCATCAGGTCGGAGCGCGCCAATGCTGCACCCACTTCTCGGGCCAGTGCATACAGTGGGCTTTCCACAGGTGTACGTGCCGAGCCGAACACCGTCACCTTGCGCCGGTCCTTGAATTGTTCGAGTACGCGAAATGCATGGTCCAATTCACGAATGGCGCGCAGGGTGATCTTGGCATTCCAGCGATCCCGGTCGTCCTGGGCCATGCGCAGAACGGTAAGGATCATGTCGCGATAAAGGGGGATATTCGGGCTGTTGGGGGCGATCAACTGGATTTGCGCGTCGACCTGCTGCGTGAGGTCGGTCCCGTTTTCTTCAAAATGACGAAGCAACTGATCATTGGATTCATAAGGCATTCAACTTCTCCTTCTTTACAGGGCCTGGATAGTCGACGAGAGCGTCGTCGGGGCCACGACACTGCATGTGTCGTTGCACGCCACAGGAGGGCAGGCCGCTTATGCCCTGAAAGTGTTACAGAACAGCATTGAAGTAGCTGTGGGCGGGCGTATGGGATGGCTTGATCATGGGCCGAAAAACCCTTGGCTGGCAACCGCTTATTGGTTACTCATCGCGTAGTTTAGTCGTTGGCAGGAGCTGGAGCGGGGGAGTGCGCGCCGCTGGACAGCAGCGCGCGACGGTCAAATCGTGCTTACTTTTTCTTCTTCGCCGCAGCCGGTGCCGGGCAATCCGCTTCAACGAACTTGACCGATGCCACAGGGCGGTTGCTTTTGTTCTCGGTGATTTCATAGCGCATCACTGCGCCCTTGGCCATCAGCTCGCGGTAGCCTGGGTTGGTGCAGACGCTGCGGCCGAGCTGGAAATACACAGCCTTGGGGTTGGCACGCATCTGTTCGGCACGATCAGGCTGAACGCTGAGGTGATCAATCAGCTGCATACCTTCAACGGTGTAGGCCACTTCCAGGGTCTTTTCATCAATTTCCCGGGGCAGGTCCTTGTTGCTTTCGGCCGCGACGCTTTGCAGTTTCCTGTTCATTTGAGCCTCCAGCAGCGAGGCCGCGTGGGCGCCCATAGGCAAGACCAACGCTATGGCGAGGGATGGGGCAACAAGGCGCAGCATGGAACGCAGCATGAAACTCTCCTGATTCGGTTACTGGTGCATAGACCAGCCACTGCGCTGTGCGTTCAGTGGCGCGCAATTATAGGTGAGCCCTTGCCACTACAGCCAGGCGTATCGCTGGTAAACTGCGGGACTTCTGCTTTTCACGAGTTTCTTCCGTGCCGATTCCCTTTTCTTCGCCGCGTGCCCGATGAGCCACGCCGTTTCCCGTTTGCGTGCTCAGCGTCTGGCGCGTGCCGTCAGGCCGTTTCTTAATCGTGGTTCCCGAGCCGAGCGTTGCCCCGGCTGTCGGGTAATTCCCGAGTACTGCTTATGTGCCTGGCGGCCCCAGGTACAAGCCAAGTCGGCCATGTGCCTGTTGATGCATGACGTTGAGCCGATGAAACCCAGCAACACGGGTTGGCTGATCGCTGATGTCATACACGACACCACTGCATTCGCATGGTCGCGCACCGAAGTCGACCCCGATTTGCTCAGATTGTTGGCCGATCCGCAGTGGCAGCCATATATTGTCTTCCCCGGTGAATTCGTGGCACCAGAACGGGTGGTCAGTGAAGTGCGCATGGAGGAGGGCAAGCGCCCGCTGTTTATCTTGCTGGACGGCACCTGGAGCGAAGCGCGCAAGATGTTTCGCAAAAGCCCCTACTTGGAGCACTTGCCGGTACTGAGCCTGGCGCCAGAGCAGTTGTCACGCTACAAACTGCGGCGTTCCAAGCGTGATGACCATTTCTGCACCGCCGAGGTGGCGGCACTTTGTCTGGAGTTGGCCGAAGACGTGGCCGCCAGCGAAGTGTTGGATGCCTATCTCGATGTATTCAGCACCCATTACCTGGCTGCCAAGTTCCAAATGCCGCTGGACCCGATGGACGCTGTGCATACTCGCCTTGCACCCTACATCCCGGCGGTATAACCAGACGACGTTTGCATGATGGCACCGTAAACCTGCAACCCGCTAAAATGCCCGCGGGCGTAGTGCTTGACCCTCCAGGCTACGCTGGTCATGCTGGGCGCCGATTGGGGCGCAACCGTGAATGCCTGACGTCGTTTCAAGTGCTTTTGACGTTGAGCAGGCCCTGTGGCGATAGCTGCCAGGCCGTCGCCTTGTGTATTGGTGAGCCCTGAACCATCAGGGCTGCCATAAAAAACAGGATCATTTAACCAATGGCCACATACGAAATCCTGATAGCCGATGACCATCCGCTGTTTCGCAGCGCTCTGCATCAGGCAGTCACCCTGGGGCTTGGCCCTGATGTTCGCCTGGTCGAAGTGGCCAGCATCGCCGAACTGGAAGCTCGCCTCACCGAAAAATCCGACTGGGACCTGGTGCTGCTTGACCTGAACATGCCCGGTGCCTACGGCTTTTCCGGGCTGGTGCTGCTGCGCGGGCAATACCCGCAGATCCCCGTGGTGATGGTCTCGGCCCAGGAGGAAGCCGACGTGGTGGTGCGCTCCAAGGAGTTTGGCGCCAGTGGCTTCATTCCCAAGTCCAGCGCGATGGAAGATATCCAGAAAGCCGTGCGCGCGGTATTGGACGGCGATGTGTCCTGGCCGCCCCAGGCGTTTGAACAAATCAACGTGTCCGACGAAGCCAAGGCCGCCCGTGATGGCCTGGCCAGTCTCACACCCCAGCAGTTTCGGGTGCTGACCATGGTCTGCGAGGGTTTGCTGAACAAGCAGATTGCCTACGAATTGAGCGTGTCGGAAGCGACCATCAAGGCCCATGTAACGGCGATTTTCCGTAAGCTGGGAGTGCGTACCCGGACCCAGGCGGCGTTGCTCTTGCAACAACTTGAGTCAATCTCGCAACATTAAGTTACAGCCGCTTCACGCTTTTTTGACTTTGCGTGATCTAGCTTCCCCACTTCTTTGGTTCAGTTGCCTACATCTATGTCGCCTTTCAAGGGTCAAACCGGTATCAAACGTATCTTCAATGCAGGGGGCTATTCCCTGGATGGTCTGCGCGCAGCTTTCACCGGCGAGGCGGCGTTCCGTCAGTTGGTGTTGTTGAACGTCATCCTGATCCCTTTGAGCTTTTTCCTGCAGGTCAGCCGGGTCGAGCGAGCACTGCTGATTGCGGTGTGCCTGCTGGCGTTGATTGTCGAATTACTCAACTCTGCGGTAGAAGCGGCCATTGACCGTATTTCCCTGGACCGCCATCCGCTGTCGAAGAACGCCAAGGACATGGGCAGCGCCGCGCAATTTGTGGCACTGACCATGATCACCCTGGTGTGGGCGGTGATCCTGATCTAACGATCAGGCAATACTCGGCAGTACGATCTCGTCGCTGCGCTGCACCCCGGCGGTGAAAGCGCGGCACAGTTCGAGAAACTCGCGCATCGCCGAGGTCTGGTATTTCTGCTTATGCCAGATGAAGTAGAACTGCCGGGCCAGGTCCAGATCCGGGGTTTCCACCGGTACCAGGCTGCCGCGGCGGAACGCGTCGCGCAGCGCCAGCCGCGAAATGCAGCCGATCCCCAACCCCGACTCCACTGCCCGCTTGATCGCCTCGGTGTGTTCCAGTTCCAGACGGATATTCAGCGCGCTGCGATGATGGCGCATGGCCTGGTCAAACGTCAGGCGCGTGCCCGAGCCTTGTTCGCGCAAGATCCACGCCTCGTGGGTCAACTCATCCATGCTGGCCACGCCACGTTTGGCCAGATGATGCTGGGGCGCACAAAACACCACGAGCTCGTCTTCTACCCAGGTTTGCACCTCGATGTCCGGATGGCTGCAGTCACCTTCGATTAGACCCAGGTCAATTTCGTAGTGCGCTACCTGATGCACGATATGTGCAGTGTTCTGCACATGGAGTTTCACCTGGCTTTCGGGATGCTGCTGCATAAAGCTGCCAATCAGCAGCGTCGCCAAGTAATTGCCGATAGTCAGGGTCGCGCCGACCGCCAAGGAGCCGAAGCCGGACTTGCCGTTGAGCAGGTCCTCGATCTCTTTGGCCTGGTCCAGCAGTGCAACCGCCTGGGGCAATAGCTGGTGACCGAGGGCGTTGAGACTCAGGCGTTTGCCGGCGCGGTCGAACAATTGGCAGCTGGATTGACGCTCCAGCTCGGTAATCGACGTGCTGGCGGCGGATTGAGATAAGGCCAGAAGGCCAGCAGCGCGCGAGACGCTTTCCTGCTGGGCGACGGCGACGAAAACTTGCAGTTGACGGAGAGTAAATCGCATATCGATATAACCGATAACCCTTATCTTAATAATCCAGTTAACAGATATTGTCGCCGCCATTAGAATGCTGTGCAATTGCGCATCCTTACCTTTGGCGCAGACCCATTTCCAGGAGTCCCCCGTACATGAGCAACATGAACCACGAGCGTGTCCTCAGTGTTCATCACTGGAACGACACTCTGTTCAGCTTCAAGTGCACCCGCGATCCGGGCCTGCGCTTCGAGAACGGTCAGTTCGTGATGATCGGCCTGCAACAGCCCAACGGCCGCCCGCTCATGCGCGCTTACTCGATTGCCAGCCCGAACTGGGAAGAGCATCTGGAATTCTTCAGCATCAAGGTGCCGGATGGCCCGCTGACTTCCCAATTGCAGCACTTGAAGGAAGGCGACGAGATCATCATCAGCAAAAAACCGACGGGCACCCTGGTGCTTGACGATTTGAAGCCGGGCAAACACCTGTACCTGCTCAGCACCGGCACTGGCCTCGCGCCGTTCATGAGCGTGATCCAGGACCCGGAGACCTACGAGCGTTTCGAAAAAGTCATCCTGTGCCACGGCGTGCGCTACGTCAACGAAGTCGCCTACCGCGAATTCATCACCGAGCACCTGCCGCAGAACGAATTCTTCGGCGAGGCCCTGCGTGACAAGTTGATCTACTACCCGACCGTGACCCGCGAGCCGTTCGAAAACGAAGGCCGCCTGACCGACCTGATGCGCAGTGGCAAGCTGTTCAGCGACATCGGCCTGCCACCGATCAACCCCGAAGACGACCGCGCCATGCTGTGCGGCAGCCCAAGCATGTTGGATGAGACCAGCGAAGTGCTGAACAGCTTCGGCCTGAAGGTTTCGCCACGGATGCGTGAGCCGGGCGATTACCTGATCGAGCGTGCGTTCGTCGAGAAGTAATACAGCGTCAGTAAGCAGATCAAAATGTGGGAGGGGGCTTGCCCCCGATGGCGGAGTGTCAGTCACTGCATCTTGTGACTGACCCACTGCTATCGGGAGCAAGCCCCCTCCCACATTCGGTCTCCGGTTTATCCGGCGGGAACCACTTCCAGCACACAAATCATCCCGGGTTCCGGGTAGTGCCAGCGCACATCCACATCCCAGAATTGCGCACCGTATTCCCGTTCCGACGTAGGAACCTGATACGCCGGCCGCGGATCCTGCGCCAAACACTGCTCAATCAGTTCCACCAACGGCTCGCCGAGGCGTTGAGCGTGGCCTTGCGCCTGTTGCAGCGCCGTCTTCAGCCACTGCACCGCAATCAGTTGCGGCGCGCTGCTGGCAATGGTGTTGGTAGCGCTGTCGACAATGTCGGCATAGGGCACATATGGCTTGATATCCAGCACCGGCGTGCCATCGAGCAAGTCGATCCCGGAAATCCACAGTCGCCCCGGTTCCACCTTGTCCAGCTTGACCACCGATTGGCCAATGCCATTAGGTCGGTGGGTGGCACGGGTGGCAAACACGCCCATGGACGTATTGCCGCCCAGGCGTGGCGGGCGCACTTTCAGGCGTGGCTTGTCTTCTAGGGCCTGATGAAACAGGAACAGCAACCACACATGGCTGACCTGTTCCAGCCCCTGCACCGCCTCGCCCTGGTCGAACGGCGCCACCAACTCCAGCACGCCACGGGCAGCCGGTGCCAGTTGCGGTTGGCGCGGGATGGCGAACTTCTCCTTGAAGCAGGAGCGTACGAAACCGACGGGCGAGACCTGGTAACTCATGGCTTAGGCACGGACCCGCAAGGTCAGGCCCTTGAGGAAGTTACGCAGCAACTGATCACCACAGGTGCGGTAGTTGGTATGGCCGAACTTGCGGAACAGCGCGCTCAGCTCTGGCTTGGACACCGGGAACTCCGCTGCCTTGAGGATGGCATGCATGTCGTCTTCCTTCAGTTCGAAGGCCACGCGCAGCTTTTTCAGGATGATGTTGTTGGTCACCGGCGTTTCGATCGGCTGCGGTGGACGGCTTTCGTCCTTGCCGCGCTTGAAGATGACCAAGCCATCGAGGAAGTGAGCCATGACTTCATCCGGGCAGAACACGAAGCCTTCTTCCTCATCTTTCTTGAGGTAGGTCAGCAGGTCTTCCTTGGTCACGTCCATGCCGCCGAGCTTGATGATCTCGACCATCTTGTTGTCGCTGATGTCGAGCATGTAGCGCACGCTGCGCAGTACGTCGTTGTGAATCATGGTGAGCAATCCTGCTATTGAACTGATGACGCCGCCCAATCAGGCGGTGTCGGGAAAAGGGGAACGGCTTAGAACTTCTCTTTGCCGGACAGGTAGCGCCATTGGCCCACTGGCACCTTGCCAATGGACACGCCGCCGATGCGGATACGGCGGATGGCGATGACTTTCAGGCCAACAGCTTCGCAGAACAGCGCGATAACGCCGGGTTGCGGGTTTTTCATCGCAAAGCGCAGGCGGTTTTCGTTCTGCCAGCTGGCTTTCACAGCGGGCAGTTCCTTACCTTTGTAGGTCAGGCCGTGGTTCAGGCGGTTGAGGCCGTGGGCAACCATGTCGCCTTCGACTTCTACTACGTATTCCTGCTCGATCTTGGCGGCGTCGGCGGTCAACTTGCGCAGAATCTTCCAGTCCTGGGTGAACACCAGCAAGCCGCTGGCCTTGGCTTGCAAGTCGGCGCTGGCGGTCAGGCGCAGGAAATGTCCCTTGAGCGGGCGCTTGCTGAAGCGGTGTTCTTCAGACAAGGTCTCGGCGCTGATCGTGGCCATGGCGGTTTCAGCGTCCATGCCTGCCGGCGCGTGCAACAGAATGGTCACCGGCTCTGGCGGGGTGGCTTTGGCCTCTGGGTCCAGCTCGACTTTTTCGGTTGTGACCTTGAACTGCGGCTCGTCGATCACTTCGCCGTCCACCGAGACCCAGCCGCCTTCGATAAACAGCTCAGCCTCCCGACGGGAGCAACCGACCAGTTCGATAAGGCGTTTGGAGAGGCGTATGGGGTCAGTCATGACAAGGGCCGTAACAAAAGGGGGCGGCTATTGTACCTGCCTGGCGCCGGTTAATCCCGAGCCCATTTCATTTAGCCCTGGCGCGCCTGTTGTTGCAGCTGGCGCAAACGCATATGCAGCAACGGGTAAGGCTGCCCAAGGCCATCATGCTCCGTGCGTCCGATCACCTCGAAGCCCTGCTTGAGGTAAAAGCCCAGCGCCTGGGGGTTCTGCTCGTTGACGTCCAGTTCCTCGGCGTTCAGGTGTTCGATGGCATAGCCCAGCAATTGCCGGCCCAGGCCCTGGCCACGGTGTTGCGGGTCGATAAACAGCATTTCCACCTTGCCGGCCACCACCCCGGCGAACCCGGTGATGCGCTGGCGCGAGTCCTTGGTGCAGATCAGCATCACCGCATCCAGGTAGCGGGTCAGCACCAGGTTTTTCAACCGGTCGATATAGCTGTCCGGCAGGAAGTCGTGGGTGGCGCGTACTGAGGCTTCCCAGATCTGCGCCAGGCGCGGGTAGTCGCTGGATTTAGGCGTATAGATGACCGAATGCTGTCGCATGACCGCTGCCTCTTGGCGTTATTTGCGCTGATGAGCAAAACGATAGACCTAAAAAAGCCCCGCATCTTGTCAGAGGCGGGGCTTTTTCAAAATATTACGCAAACACGCTTCAGTCGCGCTTTTCAGCCCACAAGTCGTACTCGTCGGCGTCGGTCACGGTGCACCAGACCTTGTCGCCCGGCTTCAAGCCGCTGGCATCGTCAATAAACACGTTGCCGTCGATTTCCGGCGCATCGAAGAAGCAGCGGCCAACGGCGCCTTGCTCGTCGACTTCGTCGATCAGCACTTCGATTTCCTTGCCGATGCGCAGTTGCAGACGCGCCGAGCTGATCGCCTGCTGGTGCGCCATGAAGCGCTCCCAACGATCTTGCTTGACGTCGTCCGGCACCACGGCCAGGTCCAGCAGGTTGGCCGGAGCGCCTTCCACCGGCGAGTACTGGAAGCAGCCGACGCGGTCCAGCTGCGCTTCGGTCAGCCAGTCGAGCAGGTACTGGAAGTCTTCTTCGGTCTCGCCGGGGAAGCCGACGATGAAGGTGGAGCGGATGATCAGCTCCGGGCAGATCTCGCGCCAGTTCTTGATACGCGCCAGGGTCTTGTCTTCGAACGCCGGGCGTTTCATTGCCTTGAGCACTTTGGGGCTGGCGTGTTGGAACGGGATGTCCAGGTACGGCAGGATCTTGCCGGCGGCCATCAACGGGATCAGCTCGTCCACGTGCGGGTACGGGTAAACGTAGTGCAGGCGCACCCATACGCCCAGGCTGCTGAGGGCTTCGCAGAGTTCGGTCATGCGGGTTTTCACCGGCGCGCCGTTCCAGAAGCCAGTGCGGTATTTCACGTCGACGCCGTAGGCGCTGGTGTCCTGGGAGATCACCAGCAGCTCCTTGACGCCGGATTTGACCAGGCGCTGGGCCTCGTCAAGCACATCACCCACCGGGCGGCTTACCAGTTTGCCGCGCATCGACGGGATGATGCAGAAGCTGCAGCTGTGGTTACAGCCCTCGGATATCTTCAGGTACGCGTAGTGGCGTGGGGTCAGTTTGATACCTTGGGGCGGCACCAGGTCGATCAGCGGGTTGTGGTCCTGGCGTGGCGGCACCACTTCGTGCACGGCGTTGACCACCTGCTCGTACTGCTGCGGGCCGGTCACCGCCAGCACACTCGGGTGCACGTTACGGATATTGCCTTCTTCCACGCCCATGCAGCCGGTCACGATGACCTTGCCGTTTTCCTTGATGGCTTCGCCGATCACTTCCAGCGACTCCGCCTTGGCCGAGTCGATGAAGCCGCAGGTGTTGACCACCACCACATCGGCGTCCTGGTAAGTGGACACGACGTCATAGCCTTCCATACGCAGTTGCGTGAGGATGCGCTCGGAGTCGACCAGAGCCTTCGGGCAACCCAGGGAAACAAAGCCAACCTTGGGGTTGGCTTTTGCGATGGTGGTGGACATGTCTAACCTCGGTATTGAATGACGCTGCCGGTCGTGCACGACAAGGCAACGGATGGGCGCTTGGTGCGCCTCTGATCAAAAAGTGCGCAATTCTATCGGCGGGCAGCGCACTTGACCAGCTTTATGCAGGGAAATGCGACGAGTGCTGCGCTGGATAATTCGCAGAGTGCTTACAACGCTTTCAAGCGCGTACGTCTTGTTCTGTACGGTGCGAGACGACTTTAGACATGCCCACACCTAATGCCTGAAGTACTTTCAGGAGGGTGGAGAGCTTTGGATCGCCGCCCACAGCGATGGACCTGTAGAGATTAGCCCTATTGAGCCCTGTGTTTTGCGACAAGCTAAGCATTCCGCCACGGGCTTCCGCGACTCGGCGGACAGCAACAAGGAAGGCGTCCTCACCACCCGCTTCATCGATTTCCTCAAGAGCTACAGAGAGATACTCGAGAGCAAACGCCTCGTCGTCTTGGAGCATTTCAAGAACGCTATCTTCATGAGAGCGAGTCCGACTGGTCATTTTTGCTGCCCCTTATAAGACGTCCAGAGAGCCTTGGCCTGATTGATGTCGTTTTGCTGTCTGGCCTTTGAGCCTCCGCCTAGCAGAAACACAATTTTTCGATCCTGGATTGCGTAATAGACGCGAAATCCAGGCCCGAAGTCGAGCTTCATCTCAAAGACTCCATCACCTACTGGCTCGGTAACGCCAAAGTGACCCAACGAAGCGCGGTCCACTCTGGCAGTGATTCTTGCTTTTGAACGTGTGTCTTGCACGGTGTCTAGCCAAGCTTGGTAGATATCCACGCCATTGACTGACAGCACATGTTTCACTTCGTACATGAGCAATGTACCTTAAAAGAGACAGGGCGATGATTGAGTTTTTATATGGACTGAAGGTGACATGCCGGATCGTAATTTATTGATCGGCCAAGCTGATCAAGTAGTTTCTGAGGCAACCCTGCTGAGCCGGGCCAACATATACGGTTGGCCGCGATGTCATCAATGCAGGCAAAAAGGCGCCAAAATGCCGCCTCAGTCATTGCTGACTACATAAAGCGACGTCTCAGCTACTGGAACAGCGAAATGCGACGAGTGCTGCGCTATGCTTCGCGCCGTTGCGCACGGGTAATGCCCTTGGGTCAATAAAACGTCTGTTTCGAGAAGTAAAACAGCGCATGCTAGGGTCAGCTTAGTCGTGCTGTTTATAATAGACCTTGGGTCAAAGGGCAGGAGTGGTTGATGGGTCAGGCAAGTAGTCAGGCAGCAGGTGCCGAGCATTCAAACGCCAAGCCGATTGGCATGCTGGTGGCAGCGGTCGGGGTGGTTTATGGCGATATCGGGACCAGCCCGCTCTACACCCTTAAAGAGGTGTTCAACGGTGGTTATGGGGTGCAGGTCAACCATGACGGCGTCTTGGGGATTCTGGCGCTGATCTTCTGGTCGCTGATCTGGGTGGTGTCGATCAAGTACATGTTGTTCGTGCTACGTGCCGACAACCAGGGCGAGGGCGGCATCATGGCTCTCACCGCGTTGGCGCGGAGGGCTGCTGGGGAGCGCGCTAAATTGCGCAGTTTCCTGGTGGTGTGCGGCCTGTGTGGCGCGGCGCTCTTTTATGGCGACAGCATGATCACCCCGGCGATTTCGGTATTGTCGGCCATTGAAGGCCTGGAGCTGGCGTTCGACGGCCTGGAAAAATGGGTGGTGCCCATTGCGTTGATCGTGCTGGTGGCGCTGTTTCTGATCCAGAAACACGGCACCGATCGTATCGGCAAGCTGTTCGGTCCGGTGATGGTCACCTGGTTCCTGGTGCTGGGCGGTCTCGGGGTGTACGGCATTCTGCAGCAGCCTGAAGTATTGAATGCGCTGAACCCTGCATGGGGCGTGCGCTTCTTTATGGTTCACCCCGGCATCGGCGTGGCGATTCTTGGCGCGGTGGTGCTGGCCTTGACCGGCGCCGAAGCGTTGTACGCCGACATGGGCCACTTCGGGCGCAAGCCCATCGCCCGTGCCTGGTTCATCCTGGTGCTGCCGGCGCTGGTGCTCAACTATTTCGGCCAGGGCGCGATGCTGCTGGGCGATCCGGAGGCTGCGCGCAACCCGTTTTACCTGCTGGCACCGAGCTGGGCGCTGATCCCGCTGGTGGGTTTGTCCACCCTGGCGACCGTAATCGCGTCCCAGGCAGTCATTTCCGGTGCGTTCTCGTTGACCCGCCAGGCGATCCAGTTGGGTTACATCCCGCGTATGCACATCCAGCACACTTCGAGTGCCGAGCAAGGCCAGATCTACATCGGCGCCGTGAACTGGTCGTTGATGGTGGGCGTGATCCTGCTGGTGCTGGGCTTCGAATCTTCCGGTGCCCTGGCGTCGGCCTACGGCGTAGCGGTGACCGGCACCATGCTGATGACCACCATCCTGGTGTCGGCGGTCATGCTGTTGCTGTGGAAGTGGCCGCCGGTGCTGGCGGTGCCGGTGTTGCTCTGCTGCTTGCTGGTGGACGGTCTGTTTTTCGCCGCCAACGTGCCCAAGGTGATCCAGGGCGGCGCGTTCCCGGTACTGGCGGGGATTGTGTTGTTCGTGTTGATGACCACCTGGAAGCGCGGCAAGCAATTGCTGGTCGAGCGCCTCGACGAGGGTGGGCTGCCATTGCCGATTTTTATCAGCAGCATCCGCGTGCAGCCGCCTCATCGCGTGCAGGGCACGGCGGTGTTCCTGACCGCGCGCCCGGATGCGGTGCCCCACGCGC
Organism: Pseudomonas sp. GZJR-8; assembly: GCF_002916705.1. Taxonomy (NCBI): domain Bacteria; kingdom Pseudomonadati; phylum Pseudomonadota; class Gammaproteobacteria; order Pseudomonadales; family Pseudomonadaceae; genus Pseudomonas; species Pseudomonas sp. GZJR-8. Next base: position 275,993 of record NZ_JXSI01000001.1, read on the forward strand.
TGTTGCATAACCTGCTGCACAACCAGGTGCTGCATGAGCAGGTGGTGCTGCTGACGGTGGTCTACGAAGACATTCCACGGGTGCCTGCCGCACGGCGTTTCGAGGTGGACTCCTACGGCGAAGGCTTCTTTCGCGTGATCCTGCATTTCGGGTTCACCGATGAGCCGGACGTGCCCGAAGCGCTGAAACTGTGCCATCTGGATGATCTGGATTTCAGCCCGATGCGCACCACCTATTTCCTCAGCCGCGAGACCGTGATCGCCTCGCGCATCAAGGGCATGGCGCGCTGGCGCGAAACCTTGTTCGCCTTCATGTTGAAGAACGCCAACGGTAACCTGCGCTTCTTCAAGCTGCCGGTAAACCGTGTGATCGAGCTGGGCACCCAGGTCGAAATGTAAGGCGCTGCATAACGGGAGCCGGCAATCGGCTCCCGCTTTCCTTTCTGAACCCTGTGCAATCGGTGGTTGTCGACTAGGCTCTAAACACTGTTGAACAGTGCCCATAGAACCCAGAAGAGGTGCGCCATGAGTCAGCTGCTCGAACCCTATACCCTGCGCCAATTGACCCTGCTCAACCGCATCGCGGTCTCGCCGATGTGCCAATACTCCAGCGACGACGGCCTGGCCAATGACTGGCACCTGGTGCATCTCGGCAGCCGAGCCGTGGGGGGCGCGGGGCTGATTTTCACCGAAGCCACCGCCGTGACGGCTGATGGGCGTATCACCGCCCAGGACCTGGGCCTGTGGAACGACGCCCAGATCGAGCCGCTGCGGCGTATCACGCGCTTTATCGCGGCCCAGGGCGCGGTGGCGGGTATTCAACTGGCCCATGCCGGGCGCAAGGCCAGCACCCATCGGCCCTGGATCGGCAAGCATGGCAGCGTCAAGCCGGAGGAGGGCGGGTGGGTGCCGGTGGGCCCTTCGCCGATTGCCTTCGACCCCAATCACACCCAGCCCAAGCAATTGGACGAAGGGCAGATCCAGCAAGTAATCGCCGACTTTGTCGCTGCCGCCAAGCGTGCCTTGACCGCAGGTTTTGAAGTGGTGGAAATCCATGCTGCCCATGGCTACCTGCTGCACCAGTTTCTCTCGCCCATAAGCAACCAGCGTCAGGACCACTACGGCGGCTCGTTCGAAAACCGCATTCGCCTGGTGCTGGAGGTGACCAAGGCCGTACGTGCGGCCTGGCCTCAGGAGTTGCCACTGTTTGTGCGGGTATCGGCTACCGACTGGGTCGAAGACGGATGGAACCCGGATGAAACCGTGGAATTGGCGCGCCGCCTGAAAGACTTGGGTGTTGACCTGATCGATGTGTCCTCCGGGGGCACCGCCGCCAATGCCGAGATCCCCACCGGCCCTGGCTACCAGACGCGCTTCGCCGAGCGCGTGCGCAAGGAGTCGGGCATCGCCACCGGCACGGTTGGCATGATTACCGAACCGGCCCAGGCCGAGCACATCCTGCGCACCTGCCAGGCCGACATCATCTTCCTGGCCCGTGAACTGCTGCGCGACCCGTACTGGCCGCTGCATGCCGACGATGACCTGGGCGGGCGCAAGGCTATCTGGCCGGCGCAGTACCAGCGGGCAACCCATCGGGACCAGCCGATTCATGAGTCGGATCTGCGCGATTGATCCCGCGCACAGTTAGGTCGAACCCACCCTGATACGGTGGGTTTTTTCTTGCGGTTGCCAGAACTCGCGTCCTGTATCGACCACGGCGTAAGCAAGCGCTGTAGGGTTTTATTACCGAGGCCATTTTTTTAAGTGAATACTCTAAAAAAATCCCACGTGCCACAAGATAGTTTCTAAGCTTAGGGTAAGCCTGGTTCCTAGCCCAGGGAGGTAGGCTGCTTGACCACGAAAGCGTTGTGCTTCGGGGGGAGTTTGGAAATGGGCACCAGGAGTATTTGACTGATATCAGGAGTAGTGGTCCATGGCCAAATCCTATGGCGTAGCGGGTGCGATGGCGTCTTTTCTGAGCCGCCGGATGTCATTGCGGGGTCGAAGGTTGAGTTCGGATGAAATGGAGTTGCTGGCCCAGTACCGGGCGCTGACCGAGAGTGATCAGGTGGCGATGCGGTATCTGATTGGCGCGATGAAAAGCGTATCGCGGTTCTAAGCCACCTGCGATCATTCCCACGCTGCGACGTGGGAATGATCAGGCGGTTAATTTCAGGTGTACTTGCGCTGCTCCGGTGCGGGCGGGAAGTACTGATACAGCCAGGTTTCGCTCAGGGTGCGGTCTTGGGTGCGAATAAACAGGCGCAGCTCCACCGGCTCCACACTGTCGCTGGTGGGGTACCAGTCGAACAGAATGCGATAGCCCTTGATGTTATCCAGCACCAGCACGCTGAAATCCTTCACCTCACCATGGGAGCAGGTCACCACCGGCTCGATGCCGGTGCCCGCTGGCAGGCGATCCAGCCCGCCGCCTTTGAAGTCTACGGCGAAACGCCGCGCCCACACCTTCGGGTAATGCTCGCCGGGTGCCCAGCCTTCGGTAAAACCACCCATGCCTGACCGGGTCGCGTCGACCTGCGCCAGCGGCGTGCTCACCGGTGGCAGTGCGCTCCAGTACAACTTGTAGCCATAGTTGAGCGAATCACCCGCGGTCACGGGCTTTTTCGGGGTCCAGAAGGCGACGATATTGTCCAGGGTTTCGCCGGTGGTGGGGATCTCCAGCAGGTCGATCGAGCCTTCGCCCCACGCGGTGGTCGGTTCAACCCACAGGCTTGGGCGCTTGCTGTACCAGTCGACGGTGTCCTGGTAGCTGGCGAACTCATGGTCGGTCTGCACCAGGCCGAAGCCTTTGGGGTCGGTGTCGGCGAACGCGTTGAATTGCAGCTTGGCCGGGTTGTTCAGCGGGCGGCAGATCCACTCGCCATTGCCGCGCCACATGGCCAGGCGGTCCGAATCGTGGATTTGCGGGTGGATGGTGTCGCACATGCGCCGCTCATGGGTGCCGCAGCTGAACATGCTGGTCATGGGGGCGATGCCCAATTGTTCGATGGCGGTGCGTGCATTGATGTGCGCGTCGATTGCCATCACCACCTGGTTGGCCTGGCAGTCGATATCGAAGCGGTAGGCGCCGGTGGCGCTTGGCGAGTCAAGCAGGGCGTAGACCACAAAGCGGGTGGCATTCTTGTCCGGAGTTTCGAACCAGAACTGCGTGAAGTCGGGGAATTCCTCGCGTTTTTTCGCGTAGGTATCAATCGCCAGGCCGCGGGCCGACAGGCCATATTGGCCGGTGGAGTCAACCGCGCGAAAGTAGCTGGCGCCGAGAAACGACAGCACGTCATGGCGGTCCAGCTCCGGCGCCTTGAACAGCTTGAAGCCGGAAAAACCCAGGTCGCCGGTCAGTTGCTGGGTGTCCACCGTGGTTTTTTCATAGTTGAACAGTGAAGGGCGGAAATGAACTTCGCGAGCCTCGCGGGTCTTGGGGTCGACACTGTGCATGCGCACCGGCGTCTTGAAGCCCATGCCGACATGGAAGAATTGCACGTCCAGTTGGCCGTTCAACTCTTTCCACAACGAATGGTTACCGTCGTAGCCAATGGCGTTGAAATTCTGCGGGGTCATGGTGGCCAGGGTTGGCGGCAGCACCTGCTTAGTGTCTTGATAGCCACGGGTGGCCAGTTGCTTGGCTTGCGCCTTGAGCGCTTCGAAATCGAACGCCACGGCTTTGCCGTCGGCGGCACGGTTCCCGGCCCAAGCCTGCGCGGCCAGCAGGCCGCTGGCCGACAAACCGGTGTAAGCCGCAATGGCCATGGATGCTTTGAGCAAATTCCTGCGGTGCATAGAGACAACCTGTCGTGAGCAAATCCCGCGCCGTTCCTGGCACGTAGCGGATCAGAAATAACGGTTCGGACATGCCTTCGGCCAAACGCAACGGACAATAAACAGACGCCGGATAGCTTAAGCGGTTCGATGAACAAGGCAAATTGATTGATGGCGGGATGATGGCGCTGCATATGCAACAAGACATTTCCTGGTCGAATACCCGCGTTACATCTGGAAGCACTCTAGATCGCGGCTTTTTGGCACTTCGTCTTACGCTGGGGGCCTATTGGTCCTATGAACCCAAGTGTCTGGAGGCTACGAATGAATACCCGCGGATTGCTCGATCAGTTGCTCAAGTCTGGCCAGGATATGTTGCAAAACAAGGCTGGCGGCCAACGCAAATCCAGCGACAAAAGCGCCCTTGGCGGTTTACTCGGCGGTAGCGGGCTGGGCAGCATGCTCGGCGGTGCCGGTGGCGGCGCCCTGGCGGCCGGAGCCATGGGCTTGCTGCTGGGCAACAAAAAAGCGCGCAAATTCGGCGGCAAGGCCCTGACCTACGGCGGCCTGGCCGCATTGGGTGTGATTGCCTATAAAGCCTACGGCAACTGGCAAGCCCAGCAAGCCAGCGCCCCCCAAGGCGAACCACAAACCATCGACCGCCTGCCTCCGGCCCAGGTTGAACAACACAGCCAGGGCATTCTCAAGGCACTGGTGGCCGCCGCAAAGGCAGACGGCCATGTGGATGACCGCGAGCGCGCGTTGATCGAAGGCGAATTCACCAAGCTGGACAACGACCAGGAACTGCAACACTGGCTGCACGCTGAACTCAACAAGCCCCTGGACCCCACCGACGTCGCCCGCGCCGCCAGCACCCCGGAAATGGCCGCCGAAATGTACATCGCCAGCGTAATGCTGGTGGATGAGGAAAATTTCATGGAAAAAGCCTACCTGGATGAACTGGCCCGCCAACTGAAACTTGAACCCGGCTTAAAGCTGGAGTTGGAAAAGCAAGTGCGGCTCAACGCATAAGTAAGGCTATCGACGCAGCTCTGCCCCGCTAACCACGATGCGAAGCGAGCCGCTCTTGATCTGCTTTTGATCTTGATCTTAGGCGCCCCGTCAAACCACGCTGGCCGGAATTCGACAGGGATTTGGGGGGTAAACCGGCAGGGATGCCGGTTTAGCCGCCCCGCGCCATGGACGGCGCGTGGCGGCGGCCTCCCAAATCCATGGCGGATTACGGGCACACCGAGCCTAAGCGAGGTGCCGAGTGGTGGGGCAAGAGCCCTTTGGTTACTTTTGGCTGGGCCGGCATTCCGGGCTCTTTTCCAAAAGTGACCCGCTGTAAAAGCGGAACCAATAGCAACCGTTACCGCAGCAATGGATATGTACTCGGTCTGATCCAAGATCCCGGTCGACTACAAGACCGCCATCGGGAGCAAGCCCCCCTCCCACATTTGAACTGCGGCCCATCAGTTGGATCTCCCTAGGCACACGTACCACCCATCCCACTTACGCATTCTGTGGATCCCCCCTCAAAAGCGTTGATAAACCCGAGCATCCGCTCAGCTATACTCCCCTCCATTTGAATGCCCCTGCGAGGAATTACTGTGAAGAACTGGACCCTGCGCCAAAGGATTTTGGCGAGCTTTGCGGTAATTATCGCCATCATGCTGCTGATGGTGGTGCTCTCCTATTCGCGCTTGCTCAAGATCGAAGCCAGCGAAAACTCCGTGCGCGACGACGCCGTGCCCGGCGTGTTTTTCAGTTCGATGATCCGCAGTGCCTGGGTCGACAGCTACCTGCAAACCCAGGAACTGGTCGGGATCCACGAAAACCAGGGCATTTCCGATGAAGACAAGCAGGACTACAAGTCATTCGAAGCGCGGCTTGAGCAGCACATGGCCAGTTACGCGGGCACGATCAATATCACCCAGGATCGCACCGAATTCGATGCCTTCGAAAAACTGCACCAGAACTACAACGCCATTCTTGCCCAAGTCCTGGCGGCTCATCAGAGCAACAACCCGGCCGAGGCGCTGAGGCTGTTCAACGAGCAACTGACCCCCGCCTGGACCGCAGGCCGCATGAAGCTCAACGACATCATCAATGAGAACAAACAGGTCGCCGACAATGCCACCGCTGCCATCGATGATGCCGTAGCAGCGGCAAAGGTCAGCATGGGCATCTCGCTGCTGCTGGCGATTCTCGCCGCGGCGCTGTGCGGCCTGTTGCTGATGCGCGCGATCATGGCGCCGATGCAGCGTATCGTGCAGATCCTCGAAGTCATGCGTACCGGCGACCTGAGCAAGCGCCTGAACCTGGAGCGCAAAGACGAATTCAACGCGGTCGAAACCGGCTTCAACGACATGATGACCGAGCTGACTGCCCTGGTGTCCCAGGCGCAGCGTTCGTCGGTGCAGGTCACCACCTCGGTCACCGAGATCGCCGCGACCTCCAAGCAGCAACAGGCCACCGCCACGGAAACCGCAGCCACCACCACGGAAATCGGCGCCACCTCCCGCGAGATTGCGGCCACGTCCAAGGACCTGGTGCGTACCATGACCGAAGTGTCCACCGCCGCCGACCAGGCCTCGGTGGCCGCCGGTTCCGGCCAGCAGGGCCTGGCACGCATGGAAGAGACCATGCACTCGGTGATGGGCGCCGCCGACCTGGTCAACGCCAAGCTGGCGATCCTCAATGAGAAGGCCGGCAACATCAACCAGGTGGTGGTGACCATCGTCAAGGTGGCTGACCAGACCAATCTGTTGTCTCTCAATGCCGCCATCGAGGCGGAGAAAGCTGGTGAGTACGGTCGCGGCTTTGCCGTGGTGGCCACCGAAGTGCGCCGCCTGGCCGACCAGACTGCCGTGGCAACCTACGACATCGAGCAAATGGTGCGTGAGATCCAGTCAGCGGTGTCGGCGGGCGTGATGGGCATGGACAAGTTCTCCGAGGAAGTCCGCCGGGGTATGTTCGAAGTGCAGCAAGTGGGCGAGCAACTGTCGCAGATCATCCACCAGGTACAGGCCCTAGCGCCGCGGGTGTTGATGGTCAACGAAGGCATGCAGGCCCAGGCCACCGGCGCCGAACAGATCAACCACGCGCTGGTGCAATTGGGCGATGCCAGCAGCCAGACCGTCGAATCCCTGCGTCAGGCCAGCTTTGCCATTGATGAGCTGAGCCAGGTCGCGGTGGGTCTGCGCAGTGGCGTGTCGCGTTTCAAAGTCTGATGAGCGATCTCGCGGCTAAACGCGTCGCCGTCCCGGCAGCGAAAACGGCGTTGTTCCTGGTGTTTCGCATCGGCAACGAACGCTTTGCCCTCAAGGCCACCGAAGTGGCGGAGGTGCTGCCGCGCCTGCCGCTCAAACCCATCGCCCATGCACCACTGTGGGTGGCGGGTATCTTTGCGCATCGCGGCGCGCTGGTGCCGGTAATCGATGTCAGTGCCCTGACGTTCGGCACCCCGGCCCAGGCTCGCACCAGCACGCGGCTGGTGCTGGTCAACTACCAGCCGCAACCCTGGAGTGAAGCGCGTGGGCTGGGGCTGATCCTGGAGCAGGCCACCGATACCCTGCGTTGCGACCCCGCCGAGTTCCAGCCTTATGGCGTGGACAACCAGCAGGCGCCCTACCTGGGGCCGGTACGCGAGGATGCACAGGGCTTGATGCAGTGGATTGGCATTGCCGAGCTGCTGAGCGCTGAAGTACGCGCCTTGTTGTTTTGCGCCGAGTTGAGCCTATGAGCAGTGACCCGCGTTTTTCGGCGTTCTTGAAAGAACGCATCGGCCTGGACGTTGCCTCGGTGGGCGAGGCGATCATCGAGCGTGCGGTGCGCCAGCGCTGCCAAGCCTCCCAGGCGCAGTCGACGGAGGCCTACTGGCAGCTCCTGCAACATTCCCACGACGAGCAGCAGGCACTGATCGAAGCGGTGATCGTTCCCGAGACCTGGTTTTTCCGCTATCCCGAATCCTTCGCGACCTTGGCTCGCCTGGCCCTGCTGCGCCTGGCCGAGATCAAGCAGATGCGCGCGCTGCGCATCCTCAGCCTGCCGTGTTCGACTGGCGAAGAGCCCTATTCGATTGCCATGGCCTTGTTGGATGCGGGCCTGGCGCCCCATCAGTTCAAGGTTCAGGGGATGGACGTCAGCCCGCTGTCGGTGGAACGTGCCCGGCGCGGTGTGTACGGCAAGAACTCGTTTCGCGGGGCCGATCTCGAATTTCGCGACCGCCACTTCACAGAAGAAACGGGCGGTTACCGCATCGCCGACCGGGTGCGCGAGCAAGTGCGTCTGCAAGTGGGCAACTTGCTCGACCCGACACTGCTGGCCAACGAGCCGACCTACGATTTTGTGTTCTGCCGCAACCTATTGATCTACTTCGACCAGCCGACCCAGAAGCAAGTCTTTGATGTGCTCAAGGAACTGACTCATGTGGACGGTGTGCTGTTTATCGGCCCGGCCGAGGGCAGCCTGCTGGGGCGCCATGGCATGCGTTCGATTGGCGTGCCGCAATCCTTTGCCTTCAGTCGACACATAGAGCAGACCCCGCCGCCGGTATTCGTGCCGATGCCTGCGCCAGCACCGCAGCGCAGTGCAGCACCGATACCACTCAAGCCGCGTCCGTTCAGCACGGTCAGCACTCAGGTGCCGCCGGTCAAGGTGCCCCACACCGACGCAGGGGATTTGCTCGGCCAGATCGCGACCCTGGCCAATGAAGGCAAAAGTGCCGAGGCCCGGGCCGCCTGTGAGCGTTATTTAAGCAGCCACCCGCCGGTTGCCCAGGTGTTCTACTGGTTGGGGTTGCTCAGCGATGTGGCGGGCAGCGCCTTGGAAGCCCAGGGATATTACCGAAAAGCCTTGTACCTGGAACCGCAGCATTCGCAGGCCTTGATGCATCTGGCTGCGTTGCTCGAGTCCCAGGGCGACAGTGCGGGAGCGCGCCGGCTACAAGCCCGCGCCGCTCGTAGCGAGCGAGCACACAGTGAGTCCGAACGATGAACAGCCCTGACGCGCTCGACACTGCAGGCCTGGACCTGACGCTGACCGATACCCAAGCCATCGATGACTGCTGGAACCGTATCGGCATTCATGGCGACAGGTCCTGCCCACTGCTGGACGAGCATATTCACTGCCGCAACTGCTCGGTGTATTCCGCCGCCGCCACGCGCCTGCTCGACCGCTACGCCCTGCAGCAGGATGATCAGCGCCCGCAGGCCGCCGCCGAAGCGGGTAGCGAGGTGGTCACCCGTTCGCTGTTGATGTTCCGCCTCGGTGAAGAATGGCTCGGTATCGCCACCCGCTGCCTGGTGGAAGTGGCGCCATTGCAACCGATCCACTCCTTGCCGCACCAGCGTTCCCGTGCGCTGCTGGGAGTGGCCAACGTGCGGGGTGCGCTGGTGGCATGCCTGTCGCTGGTGGAACTGCTGGGCCTGGACAGCACCAGCAGCGTGCCCAGTGGCGGGCGGATCATGCCGCGCATGTTGATCATTGCCGCCCAGGACGGTCCGATCGTCGTGCCGGTGGATGAGGTGGATGGCATTCATGCCATCGATGAGCGCACCTTGAACGCGGCTTCGGCCTCCGGTACCCAGGCCAGCGCACGCTATACCCAAGGTGTGTTGCAGTTCAAAGGCCGCAGCCTGCGCTGGCTGGACGAAACGCAATTGTTGTCCGCCGTGACCCGGAGCCTCGCATGACCCCCGATCAGATGCGTGATGCCTCGCTGTTGGAGCTGTTCAGCCTGGAGGCCGATGCGCAAACCCAGGTCTTGAGCGCCGGCCTGCTGGCCCTGGAGCGCAACCCAACCCAGGCGGATCAACTTGAAGCCTGTATGCGCGCCGCACATTCGCTCAAGGGAGCGGCGCGGATTGTTGGCGTGGATGCCGGGGTCAGCGTGGCCCACGTCATGGAGGACTGCCTGGTCAGCGCCCAGGAAGGTCGTCTGTACCTGCAACCGGAACATATCGATGCGTTGTTGCAAGGCACTGACCTGCTGATGCGTATCGCCACGCCAGGCAACAGCGTGGGGCCGTTGGATATCCAGGCGTACGTGGCGTTGATGGAGCGTCTGCTTGACCCGGCGCAGCCACCCGCTACGCCTGCGCCAAAAGCTGAGCCCGAGCCTGCTCCGGCGCCTATCGTTGAAGCATTGCCGCAAGAGCCAGAGGTTGCACCGCCCGTCAGCAGTGAGCCACCGCGTCAGAACAAGCGCATCACCGAGGGTGGCGAGCGCGTGCTGCGGGTCACCGCCGAGCGCTTGAACAGCCTGTTGGACCTGTCGAGCAAGTCCCTGGTGGAAACCCAGCGGCTCAAGCCTCACCTGGCCAGTATGCAACGCCTCAAGCGCATTCAAAGCAACAGCCTGCGCGCCCTCGATACCCTGGACGGTCACCTCAAGCACCTGGATTTGAATCTTGAGACTCAGGAAGCCCTGGCCGATACCCGCCGCTTGTTGAGCGAAGCTCAGGCACTGCTGGCGGATAAAAACGCGGAACTTGACGAGTACGCCTGGCAGGCAGGCCAGCGCGCCCAGGTGCTATACGACACCGCGCTGGCCTGCCGCATGCGACCGTTTGCCGACGTGCTGGCGGGGCAGGTGCGCATGGTGCGTGACCTCGGTCGCAGCCTGGGCAAGCAAGTGCGCCTGGAAATCGAAGGCGAAAAGACCCAGGTCGATCGAGACGTCCTGGAAAAACTTGAAGCACCGCTCACTCATTTACTGCGCAATGCTGTCGACCACGGCATCGAAACGCCCGAGCAGCGGCTGCTGGCAGGCAAACCGGCGGAAGGCCTGATCCGCCTGCGTGCGTCCCATCAAGCCGGGTTGCTGGTACTGGAATTGAGCGACGACGGCAACGGTGTCGACCTGGAGCGGCTGCGCGGCACCATTGTCGAACGTAATCTGTCGCCGGTGGAAACTGCCCTGCGCCTGAGCGAAGAGGAATTGCTGACGTTCCTGTTCCTGCCGGGGTTCAGCTTGCGCGACAAGGTCACCGAGGTGTCCGGTCGTGGCGTTGGCCTGGATGCGGTGCAGCACATGGTTCGCCAACTGCGTGGCGCGGTGGTACTGGAGCAGACGGCGGGGCAGGGCAGTCGCTTCCATCTGGAAGTGCCGTTGACCTTGTCGGTGGTGCGCAGCCTGGTGGTGGACGTGGGCGAAGAAGCCTATGCCTTCCCCCTGGCCCACATTGAACGCATGTGTGACCTGGCTCCCGACGAAATTGTGCAACTGGAAGGCCGCCAGCATTTCTGGCACGAGGGCCGGCATGTGGGCCTGGTTGCCGCCAGCCAGTTGCTGCAGCGCCCACCGGGGCAGAGTCCTTCGCAAACCCTGAAAGTCGTGGTGATCCGCGAGCGCGATGCCGTGTACGGGATTGCCGTGGAGCGCTTTATCGGTGAACGCACCCTGGTGGTGTTGCCGCTGGATGATCGTCTGGGCAAGGTCCAGGATATTTCCGCAGGGGCCTTGCTCGATGACGGCTCGGTGGTGTTGATCGTCGATGTCGAAGACATGTTGCGTTCGGTGGATAAATTGCTCAACACCGGCCGCCTGGAACGTATCGCCCGGCGCAGCCAGCAGGCCACCGAAGCACCGCGCAAGCGCGTGCTGGTGGTAGACGACTCGCTGACCGTACGCGAGCTGCAACGCAAATTATTACTCAATCGTGGTTATGAAGTCGCTGTTGCGGTCGATGGCATGGATGGCTGGAACGCATTGCGCTCCGAGGACTTCGACCTGCTTATCACTGATATTGATATGCCTCGCATGGACGGTATTGAATTGGTCACACTTTTGCGTCGTGACAGTCGCCTGCAATCGTTGCCGGTGATGGTGGTTTCCTACAAGGATCGTGAAGAAGACCGACGTCGTGGACTCGACGCGGGCGCCGACTATTATTTAGCCAAAGCCAGTTTCCATGACGACGCCTTGCTCGACGCCGTGGTTGAACTGATTGGAGGCGCCCGGGCATGAGGATTGCGATCGTCAATGATATGCCCCTGGCGATAGAGGCCTTGCGCCGCGCCTTGAGCTTTGAGCCCGCCCACGAGGTGGTGTGGGTGGCCAGCAATGGCCTTGAAGCGGTGCGGCGCTGTGCCGAGCTGACCCCGGACCTGATCCTGATGGACCTGATCATGCCGGTGATGGATGGGGTGGAGGCTACCCGGCAGATCATGGCCGACACGCCTTGCCCTATCGTGATCGTCACTGTCGACCGCCAGGCCAACGTCAGCCGCGTATTCGAAGCCATGGGCCACGGAGCGCTGGATGTGGTGGATACCCCGGCGCTGGGCGTAGGCAACCCCAAGGATGCGGCGGCACCGCTATTGCGCAAGATCCTCAATATCGGTTGGTTGATCGGCCAGCGCGGCACGCGCGTGCGTGCCGAACCCCCACCGCAACGGGTCACCGGCAAGCGTCAACGGCTGGTGGCCATTGGTTCTTCAGCGGGTGGCCCGGCGGCCCTCGAGGTTCTGCTCAAGGGCCTGCCGCGGGATTTTCCCGCCGCCATCGTGCTGGTGCAGCATGTGGACCAGGTCTTCGCCGCCGGCATGGCCGAGTGGCTGAGCAGCGCCTCCGGCCTGCCCGTGCGCCTGGCCTGTGAGGGCGAGCCGCCCCAGGCCGGCGTGGTATTGCTGGCCGGCACCAACCACCATATTCGCTTGTTGAAAAATGGCACGCTAGCCTATACCGCAGAGCCGGTGAACGAGATTTACCGGCCCTCCATCGACGTGTTTTTCGAAAGCGTCGCCAGTTACTGGACCGGTGACGCCGTCGGCGTACTACTGACCGGCATGGGGCGCGACGGGGCTCAAGGCCTCAAGCTGATGCGCGAACAAGGATATTTGACCATCGCCCAGGATCAGCAGAGCTCGGCGGTGTACGGCATGCCCAAAGCGGCGGCGGCGATTGATGCTGCTGTTGAAATTCGCCCACTGGATAGAATTGCGCCCCGATTGCTGGAGGTCTTTGCAAAATGATCGAAAATCTCCCGCCGTGCTGGCTTGCAGGTAGTAATTCAGGTGACTGCACATGAATGATTTACAACTCGACGACTTCAAGACCGATGAGAACGCCGCCATGGTGCTGCTGGTCGACGATCAGGCCATGATCGGCGAAGCCGTGCGGCGCGGCCTGGCCCATGAAGAAAACATCGACTTCCACTTTTGCGCCGACCCGCACCAGGCGATTGCCCAGGCGATCCGCATCAAGCCGACGGTGATCCTGCAAGATCTGGTGATGCCCGGCCTCGACGGCCTGACCTTGGTGCGTGAATACCGCAATCACCCGGCGACCGCGAATATCCCGATCATCGTGCTGTCCACCAAGGAAGACCCGCTGATCAAGAGTGCGGCCTTCGCGGCCGGCGCCAACGATTACCTGGTCAAGCTGCCCGACAACATCGAACTGGTGGCGCGTATCCGCTATCACTCGCGGTCCTACATGACCCTGTTGCAGCGCGACGCGGCCTACCGTGCGCTACGGGTCAGCCAGCAACAGTTGCTGGATACCAACCTGGTGCTGCAACGCCTGATGAACTCCGACGGCCTGACCGGGCTGTCCAACCGCCGCCACTTCGACGAATACCTGGAACTGGAGTGGCGCCGTGCCATGCGCGACCAGACCCAACTGTCGCTGCTGATGATCGACGTGGACTTCTTCAAGACCTACAACGACAGCTTCGGCCACGTCGAAGGCGATGAAGCCTTGCGCAAAGTCGCCGCCGCTATCCGCGACGCCAGCAGCCGCCCTTCGGACTTGCCGGCGCGCTACGGCGGAGAAGAATTTGCCCTGGTCCTGCCCAACACCTCGCCGGGCGGTGCGCGCCTGGTGGCAGAAAAACTGCGTATGGCGGTGGCGGCCCTGAAAATCCCGCACATTGCCCCGGCAGAAGGGGCGAGCCTGACCATCAGCATTGGCCTGTCGACCTTGACGCCGGTGCAGGGCACGGACTGCCGGCAGTTGATCATGGCGGCGGACAAGGGGCTGTATACGGCCAAGCATAATGGGCGTAATCAGGTTGGTATCGAGTAATTAGAGGCCAATTCCAATGTGAGAGGGGGACTTCCCCCTTGCACTCATGAGTTTCGTACTCATCCGAATTGATTACATATGAAAGTTTTTGAGCTAAGAAATCTGCCATCGTTGTAGAGCCGATGGCAGGGGGCAGGACGGCGTTATTCTATTCTGAATCCAGGCTTGCCATTATTCGCCCGCCACTCTTTGACCTCTTTTACAATGCCTTCTGGGCTGTCCTCTCTGCCATCTCTTGGGTAGTAGATTAGATCTGCTCCGTCCGGGTGCTCCGTCAGGCGTTCAAACTCGAAAACCATTTCAATGTCTTCTTCTTCGGTGCGAACGCTGCTGTCACAAAGAGAGATTACAAAGCTTAAAAATTCGCTTTCTGTGTACTCGGAAATTGAGGTTTTCATCTTAATTACCTTTGCCGTGAATACGCTTGTGAAGTTTTGGAGCATCAGCCCCGGCTGAAGGTGCCAGCCTGACCATCAGTATTGGGCTGTCGACGTTGACGCCGATCTAGGGTACGGACTGCCGGCAGTTGATCATGGCGGCGGACAAGGGGCTGTATACGGCCAAGCATAATGGGCGCAATCAGGTGGGGATTGAGTGAGTTGGGACCAGCGTAACTCCAGGTGAGGAATCTATGCCCATCCTACACCTGGAATTTCAAAGCTTGTGAGTTGAGTGCGAATGAAGAAAGGTTGAAACAAGAACTCCGCCATCAATGCCTAGCCGATGACGGAGTTTGCCGGGGCGTTACCCCTCTTTAAAGCCAGGCTTACCATTAGCGGCGCGCCATTCTTTGACTTCTTTTACGATGCCTTCAGGGCTGTCTTCTCTGTCATCTCTCGGATAATAGACGAGATCTGATCCGTCAGGATGTTCTGTAAGGCGCGTGAACTCTAATAGCATTTCGTCATCTTCTTCCTCAGTACGAGCACTCGCCTCACAAAGAGAGATTACGAAGTTTAAAAATTCGGTTTCTGTGTACTCGGAAATTGAAGTTTTCATCCTAATTACCTTTACCATGAATTTGTTTGTGGAGTTTTGGCGTGACTATGTAGATGTTGTCTATGTCGAAAACGTCTCCGCCTTTGGAGATGAATATCTTATGGTGGAGCTCGAATTTACCAGATTTTCCTGCATGCTCTAATTCGCTTGTATATGGGGCTTTGCCGTTAAGTATTCTTTGTAGGTTTTGACGGTTGAACTGATTCGCCAGTTCCGAGTCGTTCGCAATAGATTTCCAGAAGGCTTCGCGAAATGCTCTGAAGTTTTTAAACTCCTGACCTTTAAGCTTGTCGGCAATTTGCGAAGGTATAGGGGAGCCTTCCCCTTGTGAGGCCGCTCCTAGCCAGGAGCCGGTTATAGATTGCCCGTTGCCTGTCACAACTCCTGGGTCTTCCCGTCGATCCCTGAAAAACACATAGATGGGAGGTAAGCCAGAGTTGACCGGGAAGACAGTGATGAAGTCGTCAAATCCCGCCTCAGCAGCGGCCGGAAAACTGTCAATCCTTCCTTCAACGGGAGTTACGGTAGCTCCCGCATAGACAGGCGGTTCAGGTTGATCAACGGGCAGCGTTGTTGAGCTATCCCCAGGGGCAACGATAGGTGTCCAGATCAACGTTCTTGGTGGAATGTCACTTGTCGTGACGGTGTATACCTTCTGCCCAGGATCATAGGTCGCAGCAACCACCTTGACCTTGGAAGGCACGCTTGTACCGTCGGCAGTGACCACGAATACTTCTGACCGCCCATCGGTAGCCGTCTTCGAACTCATTCGAACCGGCAGGTCGATTGTGCCGTTGACTGCCGAGGTTATCGTCGACTCGTTGAGGTCTGGTACCAAGGTTGAGATCGGTGTACCAAGCGCATAACGCTCTGGAAGTTCTCCATTTGCGAGTTTGGGGGAATAGACCAACGCTGAAACACCGACCATTAAGCCACTCGCGGTACTTGCGACCAACTCCGTCAATGCGGCCACTGCTGACCGAATAGCAGCTTGCAGCGTGATGGTAATGCCTTCTGCTGTAGCGATAGTCCCGACTGAGGTCATGACTATCGCTTGAGTCGCAGCAGCGGTGCCCGACAGTCGATAGGTATTGGTTACTCGTACCGCTTCAATACGCGCCTGGGCCGTGGCTACCTGCTGCGCACGTCCTGCGAGGTCGCTGATTGCATTGGAGGCGTTGGCAAGAAACCGCGCGGACTCTGACTTCAGCACAAAATCATGGTGGCTGAGCCATCTCACCCCAAGAGCGGTGTTCTGCTGCAGATAAATAAGCTGTTTCAGTCCCTCAAGCTCGGGTTTGCTCAGTGGCGGTGTAACCCGTGGGTTGGCTGCGGGATAGTAAATCATCAACCCGTTCCGGTTTATGGCTAACGGTGGGTCAATAGGTTTGATCGCAGCCATCGTTTCTTCGATCATTTTGTCCAGCGTGTTTTTGTAAAGCATGAGGGTCTGGTCGGGTGTCAATCCAACGACAGAACCGGCAAGAGAGGCGAGTTCCACCTGCAAATATTCCGGCAGCAACTGCACCTGAATTTCCAACTCATCGTCAATGGCCTTCAGATACTCATTGTGTAAATTTGCCCAGCCAGGATCATGTTCGGCTAAATTGGCCTCCAGCGTTTGCCGGGCCTTTGCCAACCCTGAAAGTTTTTTAGCCAGAATGTCTATGGAGAGCGAGAGAGCCTTGAGTTCTTGCGCGGCTCTCCAAACGTTGTCGTAAAGTGTGTACGTATCGCCCAAATTTTTTATCGGGTCAGAGGATGCAAGCGTTTCACGTAGTTTTGTATAGGTTAAGTTTTCCATCAGATAAAAAGGGCTTTGATCATAGAGCCCATAGATGAGTGGCGCAGTATTGGTGTATTTGGTTTTTTTTGCGTCGATGATTTCAAGTGCGATTTTTTGATCGAGAATGGCTGAGGCTGTCTCTGTGAGAGGCTGTGAAGCTTTCGCGGCTTGCTGTTTCTCTGCGAGTTCGCGTTCAGTTTCAGTCGTTAGCGTTGCGAACCGTGCGCTGTACTCTGCGTCAATCAAGGATTGATTGTACTGTTGCTCTCCAATGAAATCAGCGGTGGTGCTAGGGAAGTCAAACTGCTTGAAGCGGCTACGGTCTCCTTCACCTCGACGAGGCCCTTCTTGAAGGCCCCAGCCATCTCCACTTCCTGCGTAGCCTCCGCCTTCACCACCCCAATAAGTGTTTCGTCTCCCGGCGGTAATTATCGTGGGCTTGAGTTCTAAAGGTTGTCCTGGTTGCCACCCTTGCTGGGCCATAGGGTCTCTCCGTTTTTATGAGAGTGATCGAGTTTGAAAGTTTGTACGTCCTGAAAAAAGCTCAGTCGCTTTGATCGAACTTATTTGAGCGGGAAGGAATAAAAAACTGATGGCGTTTTGATTTGATTTTATGTCTGTAGGAGTATTTGTAAGACGGGTCTGAAACTGATGTATTTATATTCTTGTATATTTGTGACTTGAGTCTTGGGGCGATTTGGCTAGAAACCTAATTGTTTGTTTTTGTTAGGGTGGGTTGGATTGTGCTCTTTTAGGCGGGCTCTGATTTTGATGTTCAGATTATTTGTATAAACAGATGAACGGTCATTTTTGAGCGAGTAGTAGGTGTGGTTTTTCTAACGCGGGGTATCGCCCTCCCGCAGGAAACGCTTTGGTGGTCGCGCATCTGTTAGCGAAGCTAGCGTGAGGAGAGGAAGCGCCGCCTTGGCAGAATCGGCCAAGCGGGCTGCCGTTCCCAGCCGTTTGCCGTTATACTCGCCGGCTTTCAAAAGTTCGCCAACGAGTGCTGCCCGCCATGGAAATCAACCCGATCCTTAACACCATCAAGGACCTGTCCGAGCGCTCCGAAACTATTCGGGGGTATCTTTGACTACGATCAAAAGCATGAGCGTCTGACCGAGGTCAACCGCGAGCTTGAAGATCCGAGTGTCTGGAACAAACCTGAATACGCCCAGGAACTGGGGCGCGAGCGCGCTGCGCTGGCGCAGATCGTCGACACCCTCGACGAGCTGAACACCGGTCTGGCCGATTGCCGTGACCTGCTGGACATGGCTGTCGAAGAAAATGATGAAGGC
Source organism: Pseudomonas sp. GZJR-8 (assembly GCF_002916705.1). Classification (NCBI taxonomy): domain Bacteria; kingdom Pseudomonadati; phylum Pseudomonadota; class Gammaproteobacteria; order Pseudomonadales; family Pseudomonadaceae; genus Pseudomonas; species Pseudomonas sp. GZJR-8. The sequence continues at coordinate 293,885 of NZ_JXSI01000001.1, forward strand.
GCAGTGGGCGATGTCGTCGCCGAGCTGGCCCGTCTCGAGGAAAACCTCGCCAAGCTCGAATTCCGCCGCATGTTCAGCCATGAAATGGACCCGAACAACGCCTACCTGGACATCCAGGCCGGTTCCGGCGGCACCGAGGCCCAAGACTGGGCCAACATCCTGCTGCGCATGTACCTGCGCTGGGCCGACAAGCGCGGTTTCGACGCGACCATCATGGAACTGTCCGCCGGTGAAGTCGCCGGTATCAAGGGCGCGACCGTGCATATCAAGGGTGAATACGCCTTTGGCTGGCTGCGTACCGAAATCGGTGTGCACCGCCTGGTGCGCAAGAGCCCGTTCGACTCCGGCAACCGTCGTCACACTTCGTTCTCCGCCGTTTTCGTCTCGCCAGAGATCGACGACAAGGTGGAAATCGAGATCAACCCAGCCGACCTGCGCATCGACACCTACCGTTCCTCCGGTGCCGGTGGTCAGCACGTAAACACCACTGACTCGGCCGTACGTATTACCCACGTACCGACCAACACCGTGGTCAGTTGCCAGAACGAACGTTCCCAGCACGCCAACAAGGATACCGCCATGAAAATGCTGCGGGCCAAGTTGTACGAGCAGGAAATGCAGAAGCGCAACGCCGCTTCCCAGGCGCTGGAAGACACCAAGTCGGATATCGGCTGGGGTCACCAGATCCGTTCGTATGTACTCGATGCGTCGCGGATCAAGGATCTGCGCACCAACATCGAACGCAGCGACTGCGACAAGGTACTCGACGGTGATATCGACGAATACCTGGAAGCCAGCCTGAAATCCGGCCTGTAACACCCCTGTAGGAGCGAGCTTGCTCGCGATCCCCAGCCGAAGGCTGGGGAAAACGTACCTGTGATGGAATTTCAAAAGACATGAGCGACCAACAACTCGACCCGCAAGCCCTGCAACAGGAAGAAAACTCCCTGATCGCCCTGCGCAAGGAAAAGCTTGCTGCCGAGCGCGCCAAGGGTAACGCCTTCCCCAACGACTTCCGCCGCGACAACTACTGCGATGCCTTGCAGAAACAGTACGCGGACAAGACCAAGGAAGAGCTGGCAGAAGCGGCGATCCCGGTCAAGGTGGCAGGTCGCATCATGCTCAACCGTGGCTCGTTCATGGTGATTCAGGACATGACCGGGCGTATCCAGGTTTACGTCAACCGTAAAACCCTCTCGGAAGAAACCCTGGCCTCGGTGAAAACCTGGGACATGGGTGACATCATCGCCGCAGAAGGCACCCTGGCCCGTTCCGGCAAGGGCGACCTGTACGTCGAAATGACCAGCGTGCGCCTGCTGACCAAGTCCTTGCGCCCTCTGCCGGACAAGCACCACGGCCTGACCGACACCGAGCAGCGCTATCGCCAGCGTTACGTTGACTTGATCGTCAACGAAGACGTGCGCCAGACCTTCCGTGTGCGTTCGCAAGTCATTGCCCACATCCGCAGCTTCCTGATGCAGCGTGACTTCCTGGAAGTGGAAACGCCGATGCTGCAAACCATCCCCGGTGGTGCCGCAGCCAAGCCATTTGAAACCCACCACAACGCGCTGGACATGGAAATGTTCCTGCGTATCGCGCCGGAGCTGTACCTCAAGCGTCTGGTGGTCGGCGGGTTTGAGAAGGTGTTCGAGATCAACCGCAACTTCCGTAACGAAGGCGTCTCGACCCGTCACAACCCTGAATTCACCATGTTGGAGTTCTACCAGGCCTACGCCGACTACGAAGACAACATGGACCTGACCGAAGAACTGTTCCGTGAACTGGCGCAGCTTGTTCTGGGGACTACCGACGTGCCGTACGGCGACAAGGTGTTCCACTTCGGCGAGCCGTTCGTGCGTCTGTCGGTGTTCGACTCGATCCTCAAGTATAACCCTGAGCTGACCGCTGACGATCTGAACGACATCGACAAGGCTCGCGCCATCGCCAAGAAAGCCGGCGCCAAGGTGTTGGGCTTTGAAGGCCTGGGCAAATTGCAGGTGATGATTTTCGAAGAGCTGGTCGAGCACAAGCTGGAGCAGCCACACTTCATTACCCAGTACCCGTTCGAAGTGTCGCCGCTGGCGCGTCGCAACGACGACAACCCGAACGTCACTGACCGTTTCGAACTGTTCATCGGCGGCCGCGAAATCGCCAACGCCTACTCCGAGCTTAACGACGCGGAAGATCAGGCCGAGCGCTTCATGGCTCAGGTGGCCGACAAGGACGCCGGTGATGACGAAGCCATGCACTACGACGCCGACTTCGTACGTGCCCTGGAATACGGCATGCCGCCGACTGCCGGTGAAGGCATCGGCATCGACCGGCTGGTGATGTTGTTGACCAACTCGCCATCGATCCGCGATGTGATCCTGTTCCCGCACATGCGGCCACAAGCGTAACCGTTGCGAAATCCGAAGCCGCCTTTTATAAGGCGGCTTTTTTATGTGGCGTATTCCAGTGTCACTTTTAAAGGAAGAAGTGTGGTGAACCGCGTAATGGCTCAAGAAGGTGCCGCCGGCATTGCTGCTGCCGTGGCTGAAAGCGTTCAGTACCAGGGCCGCAAGGCCAGCCGCCGCGGCAGCGAACAACGCCGCCAGGACATTCTCGATGCGGCCATGCGCATCGTGGTGCGCGAAGGGGTGCGTGCCGTACGCCATCGAGCCGTCGCGGCGGAGGCGGGTGTGCCGTTGTCGGCCACCACCTACTATTTCAAGGATATCGATGACCTGCTCACCGACACCTTCGCCCAATACGTCGAGCGTAGCGCGGCCTTCATGGGCAAACTGTGGGTGCGTAACGAGGGCTTGTTGCGCGAGATGGTTGCCTATGGCGATGGCAGCCCGCAGTCGCGCGCGCAACTGGCCGATGACATTGCCCGGCTGACCGCCGATTACGTGCTGCGCCAACTGACCAACCGCCGCGAATACCTGATGGCCGAGCAGGCGTTTCGACAGGAGGCCCTGCTGAACCCGCGACTGGCTGAACTGGTGCGCTCCCATCAACAGATTCTGTTGCAGGGCACCGGGCAGTTTTTTCAAGTGTTGGGCTCCCGTGAGCCGCAGCAGGATGCCAAGGTGTTGACGGCTATCATCAGTCGGATGGAATATCAGGGCCTGTTGGGCGGCGCAGAGCCTCTGACCGGTGAAGAGATGCTTGAAATCCTCAAGCGTTACATGCACCTGGTATTGGCCTCGGTCTGACAGCATTCGAGCAAAGCCTGACAACGCTCAACGTTTAAAGAGGAAAACACCGGGTGGACGATTACCAGCAGACGATACGCAGCTTGTCCGATCGCATTGTGCTGGCGCAGACACCGATCCGGGTTCTCGACGCAGTAAAGTGGGACGAGAACATCCGTCAGGGATTCCTCAAGGCCAAGGGCAAAGCCATGCCTGCCGTGGACCGCGATTACTACCTGAACCGGCCCCTGTCTTTCGATTCCAGTGCGGTGAAGCTGGAGTTCCAGAACATCGAGCGCGACATCACCCGCCGCCTGGGCCAGTTCAGCCCGGTGGGGCAGATCATGCGGCGCATGTGCCGCGAATACCGCATGGTGGTGCGTATGCTTGAAGCGCGCGGCACCGAGGACTTTGGCCTGATATCCCAGGAACTGTACGGCGCTGCCTCCGATGCGTTCCACGCCGGCGACCCGACCCTGGCAGACCTGGGGCTGATGCTGTCGGACTACCTGAACAATATCGATGGCCGGGGCGATCTGAAGGACGAAGCCAAGACCCTCACCGCCAAGGATGCGGTGAGCCTGCTGCAAACGCGTCTGAACAAGGTGTTTGGCGAGGCAGAAGAGACCATCCGCGTGTTCGAGTCCGACGGTATCGTCGCGGATGCGGCGGCGGGCGCCGACTATATCAAGATCCGCGCCGACGCGATGTTCAACGACCGCGACGTGCGCGCCCTGGAAGTGCATGAAGGGCTGGTGCATGTGGGCACCACGCTCAATGGCCAGAACCAGCCAATCTGCACGTTCCTGTCCAAGGGTCCGCCGTCGTCCACCGTGACCCAGGAGGGCCTGGCGATCCTGATGGAAATCATCACGTTTGCCTCCTATCCCAGCCGCTTGCGTAAATTGACCAACCGTACCCGCGCCATCCATATGGTGGAGGAGGGCGCCGACTTCCTGCAGGTGTTCGAGTTCTTCCGTGAGCAAGGCTTTGAAATGGCCGAAAGCTATGGCAACGCCAGCCGGGTGTTCCGTGGTTCAGTGCCGACCGGTCTGCCGTTTACCAAGGATTTGTCCTACCTCAAGGGCTTTATCATGGTCTACAACTACATCCAGCTCGCCGTGCGCAAAGGCAAGTTGGAACAAGTGCCGCTGCTGTTCTGTGGCAAGACCACCCTGGAAGACATGCGCACCCTGCGCCAACTGGTAGACGAGGGGCTGGTGGTACCGCCCAAGTACCTGCCGGAGCAGTTTCGCGATATGAACGCGCTGGCGGCGTGGATGTGTTTTTCCAACTTCCTCAACCACTTGAGCCTGGATCGGATCGAGGCGGATTACTCCAATATCCTTTAGGTATTTCATTGAAGCAACCGGGTCACCGTGTGGGAGGGGGCTTGCCCCCTCCCACCATTGGATCTTCACAAGACTTCAGGTTTCAACTCACCTACGAGGTTTCAACGGATGAGAATCCTCGGCATTTTATGCCTGCTACTCACATTGAACGGCTGCAGCTCCTTGCTGTTCTATCCCGAGCCTGGCCTGCCCTTCACGCCGGAAAAAGCCCGCCTGCAATACCGCGACGTCACTATCACCACTGCTGACGGCCTCAAGCTCCACGCCTGGTGGTTGCCGGCTAAACCCGGCGTACCTCTGAAGGGAACGGTGCTGCACCTGCACGGCAACGGCGGTAATCTCGCCTGGCACCTGGGCGGCAGTTGGTGGTTGCCGGAGCAAGGCTATCAAGTGCTGTTGCTCGATTATCGCGGCTATGGGCTTTCGCAAGGCAAACCGTCCTTGCCGGCGATCTATCAGGATATAGACGCAGCATTCAGCTGGCTCGACAAAGCTCCTGAAACCCAGGGGCAACCGTTGATTGTGCTCGGCCAAAGCCTGGGCGGCGCGCTGGCGGTGCATTACCTGGCGGCCCATCCGGCGCGTCAACCCCAGCTCAAGGCGCTGATACTGGATGGCGTACCCGCCAGTTATCGTGACGTAGGACAATTCGCCCTGAGCACGTCCTGGTTAACCTGGCCGTTGCAGGTGCCCCTGTCGTGGCTGGTGCCCGACGCCGACAGTGCAATCAATGCCATGCCCCAACTGACCGGTGTGCCAAAACTGTTGTTCCACAGCCTGGATGATCCCATCGTGCCAGTGGCCAATGGCATCCGCCTGTATCAAGTGGCCCCTGCGCCAAGGGTGTTGCAACTGACCCGTGGCGGCCATGTGCAGACGTTTGCCGACAAGACCTGGCAAACCGTCATGCTGCGTTACCTGGACGACCCGCAGCACTTCAACGGCCTGCGCCGGCTGGGCGAGATTCCGAATTATCCAATTCCTAAAGTTGATTCATCAGAGAGCCCGCAATGAGTGAAGAACGCAACATGATCCCGCTGATCCTCACCGGCATCGGCACTATCATCGGTACCGTTGGGTGCTTGTGGTATTACGGCTACCTGCACTTCGCCAAGCCGCAAGACGCGTTGCTGCTCAGCGACTTCACCATGCTCAAAACCGTGCCGGGGGAGGATTACAAAATTTCCCTGACCCCTGCCGCGCAGGTGGCGCAGTGCGTTGACGGCGTGTTGGTGATGTTTGATACCGAGCAAAAAGGCTTGAGCGGCGTGCTGGTGAACAACAAGAAGCAGGCCGTGCGTTGCATGGGGCAGGAAACTCCGCAACTGCAGCAGTGAGTCCTAACACCACCGTTGTATGAAAACGTCCTTCAAGTCTCCTGATTAGTCAGGCGAGGTCTGTCCGAATCTATATAGCCTGGAACCATCTGTACTCGCTTGCCACAGATCGTGGACTGATCAGCTTGTCTGATCAGTGCATTGTATTAACTAATCTGGAGTACGAGTTTATGGACGGTATCGGCGGTTCACTTTCAGTTGGCGCGGGCTATTCAGTTGGCTCCGAGGCACCCTCGCAGGGCCTGGATCAGCTAATTCAGGACATCCGGGATAAAATTCAAGCCAAGCGCGGCGAAGGTTCGCAGGGTTCGGGCGGGGCCCAGGGGGCTGGAGGCGGGGAGAGCCTTGAAGAACTGCTCGAAAAGCTGAAGAAGTTGTTGGAAGAAAGAGCCGCCCTGGAGGCAAAAGACCCAGGTGGCACATCTGGCCAAGGCCGGATTCAGGTGGGCGGCGGCGACAGCCCGGGCTCTATCGCGTTTTAATCCCCTGCCTTTGAAAGCCTGCCAGTGATTTGGGGGGGGCATGAGTGTGGCCGGCCCACGGCGTGCCGGTGCCACCACAGTATCTCCTCAAGAAGTCGCCTGGAACTGAATTGCGTAAACCGCCACAAACGGTGGTGTGAGTTCTTTACAGCGGGGCTGGGACGGTGGTGATAAATATTGATGCGATACGCAATATGCTGGCGATGGTCAGGGCGCATCAGGCGTTAGAACGACAAGATGCGCTGGAGCAGGCGCGTAACAAGTCGGCAGGCAGTTCGGCGCAGGGTTGCAAAGACCCCGGCATGATAAAACCGCCTGATGAAGACACAGATCGCCCAATCAATTTTTCCTAGCCAAAAAAAACCCACCGCGAGGTGGGTTTTTTTATCCGGCAACAATCAATCAGTTAGCAACGGAAGACCGTGGCTTGACTGGCTGGTTGTCGTTGGAGATGGTCACTTCAACGCGACGGTTCATGGCACGGCCCGAAACGCTGCCGTTGTCGGCAACTGGATATTCCTTGCCGTAGCCCTGGGTCACGATGCGCGAAATATCCACGCCTTGTTGAGCCAGTGCACGTTGCACGGAAGCTGCGCGACGCTCCGACAGGCTCTGGTTGTACGAGTCGGAACCCGTGCTGTCGGTGTAGCCTTCAACGATCACTTTACGATCCGGGTTATCGCGCAGGAACTGCGCCAGCTTGGTGATGTTCACCAGGCCGCTGGATTTCAGGTCGGACTTGTTGGTGGCGAACAGTACGTCACCGAAAGTCACCAGGGTGCCGCGATCGGTTTGCTTGGCGTTCAAGCTGTTTTGCAGTTGCTTGATTTGCGCGTCGCGGGCGTCCAGCAGGGCGCGGGCACGTTCGTCGCCGGCATTTTTCAGCTTGGCTTCGGATTCGCGCAGGACGATGGTGTCCTTGGCAACTTCAACACGCTGGTTGGTCAGGTAAGCGAGTTGGTCGACTTTCTTCTCGTCTTCGTTGTCGCGGTATGCCTTGTCAGCCTTGTCCAGCCATTCGCTGGCGTCTTTGGTTTCCAGGGCTGCCAGTTTGGTGGCTTGCGGGTTGGTTTGCAGGGCCGAGAAGTTAGTCCGTGCATTTTCCAGGTTCGCGTTCGGCGGGGTGGAGCAGGCCGCCAAGGCAACGCTCATCGCTAGCAGGGCAGGGATCATCAATTGTTTACGCATAGTCGTGTCGTCCTTTCAATTCGATATCAGGTGCGATGCAATCAAGGGGCAGTTGCTTACTTCTGCATGATTGCAGCTGGGCGCATGCCTTCCTTACGCAGTTCTTCAACAGCCTTCTGGGAATCCTTCACAGCCTGTTGAGCCTTGGCAGCCTGGGCTTTACGCTCGGCGACGCGGGCGTCCCATTCGGCTTGTTCAGCCAGCTGACGAGCTTTCTCGTAGTTCTTGTCGTGCATCGCGATTTCAGCTTCTTTGAGCTTGTCCTGAGCCGACTTCATTTCCACGGCTGCAAACTCGGTACCGCCAGCGCTCACGGCGCTGTTAACGGCCGATTGGGTCACGGCGTACTGCTCGGTTGGAGGGTTGCCGGCGCAGCCTGCCAGAACGAAGCTGGTGCCGATTGCCAGCGCGGCCAATTTGAGCCCGCGCAGGTGGTTAAACGAGGATTTGGCGGTGCTGGTGTTCATCGTCTTCAACTCCATTGGATAACTCCTGAAAAACATCAAAATCCATCGTGGCGTATCGGTTGCGGGCCCGGCGGTAAAGCTCATGAGGCCAGTTCAAACGACCGTTCCACAAGTGATGGCTACTGGCTGTGACCTGAGGCTTTTTTCAAAAGTTCAGCGGATATGGCGAATTGCCTGAAAAAATATCTGACTGAGTGGTCAGTGTTCAAAAGATGGAACTTTCGCAGCGCGAAACGGTACTCCGAGCCTGTAAAAAGCCCGGAATACCTGGGTTAGATTGACGTCAATAAAATGTTTTTAAGTGTTTCTGTTCGTCAGCGCTGGCGGACAAATCATGTAAATAGCGGCGGGACAACGTCAGAAACCGGGGTGTGAGCCCCACGTCTTCATACAGCGGGTCCCCCTCTTCATCGGTGGCAATCACTTGGTCGCCCTTGATATAGGGAAAGCTTTCTTCCAGCTCTTCAAGGGCGGCGCCGATCAGCTCGCCGAGCAGTTCTTCGACGTGGCGCTTGGGGTACATCTCGGCAATGGCGGCCAGCCTTGCGGCAGATTCCACATCCAGATGAATCGCGTACTCAGTCTTGGTCAGGCGACCCTTGGCGGTTTCTTCCCAATGCTGGGCCAGTTCTCGAATTTTCATGGCTACCTCAATAAGCCTGCGTTGGCAGGCGGTGATGAGTGACCAGCCGCCTGCGTGAATAACGCGACGGCTCATGCTTGAGACTAGCTTTAAGCCACAAGGTTTAAAGTCGTTTGCGTTCGGCCTTGTCAGAAACCGACGCCGACGGCACTCTGGAACACCTGCGCGTCCCGGATTTCTGGCTGGAGATTGGCTGATGAGTGATATCGATGCACGCTTGCGTGAGGATGTTCACCTGCTGGGTGAACTGTTGGGCAACACCATTCGAGAGCAGTACGGCGATGACTTTCTCGACAAGATCGAGCAAATCCGCAAAGGCGCCAAGGCTGACCGCCGCGGCGCCGTCTCGGACAAGGCGGCCGGCGACGAACTGAGTGCCAGCTTGAATCAGTTGCAAGAGGACGAGTTGCTGCCTGTTGCCCGGGCCTTTAACCAGTTCCTCAACCTGGCCAACATTGCCGAACAATATCAACTGATTCATCGGCGCGATGAATCGCAACCAGCGCCTTTTGAGTCCCGGGTGTTGCCGGAGTTGCTGGCGCGCCTGAAAAGCGAAGGGCACAGCCATGAATCCCTGGCCCGGCAGTTGGCACGGTTGGAGATCGAGCTGGTGCTCACCGCCCACCCCACCGAAGTGGCTCGCCGTACCCTGATCCAGAAATACGATGCCATCGCCGCGCAACTGGCCCTTCAGGACCACCGTGACCTCACCAGCGCCGAACGCGAGCAGATCCGCGAACGCTTGCAACGGCTGATCGCCGAAGCCTGGCACACCGAAGAAATTCGCCGCATCCGGCCCACCCCGGTGGACGAAGCCAAGTGGGGCTTTGCGGTGATCGAACATTCGCTGTGGCACGCCATTCCCAATTACCTGCGCAAGGCTGACCAGGCCCTGCACGCTGCTACCGGCTTGCGCCTGCCCCTGGAGGCTGCGCCGATTCGCTTTGCCTCGTGGATGGGCGGCGATCGTGACGGCAACCCCAATGTCACCGCGCCGGTTACCCGCGAGGTGCTGTTGTTGGCGCGCTGGATGGCAGCGGATTTGTACTTGCGCGACATCGATCAGCTGGCCTCCGAGCTGTCGATGCAACAGGCTAGCCCGGCGTTGCAAGCCAAGGTCGGCGACAGCGTCGAACCCTATCGCGCCTTGCTCAAGCAACTGCGCGAACGCCTGCGTGCCACGCGCCAGTGGGCTCACGCTTCGTTGACGGCCAGCACCCCGGCGCCTGCCGAAGTGTTGCAGAACAACCGCGACCTGCTGGACCCACTGGAGTTGTGCTACCAGTCCCTGCATGAATGCGGTATGGGCGTGATCGCCGATGGGCCGCTGCTCGACTGCTTGCGCCGTGCGGTGACCTTCGGGCTGTTCCTGGTGCGCCTGGATGTGCGTCAGGACTCCAGCCGTCACTCGGCGGCCATGACCGAAATCACCGATTACCTGGGCCTGGGGCGTTATGAGGACTGGGATGAGGATGCGCGTATCAGCTTCCTGACCCAGGAACTGACCAATCGGCGGCCATTGCTGCCGGGTTACTTCAAACCCTCGGCGGACACTGCCGAGGTATTGAATACCTGCAAGGAAATCGCCGCCGCACCGGCGGCGTCATTAGGTTCGTATGTCATCTCCATGGCGGGCGCCGCGTCGGATGTGCTGGCGGTGCAACTGCTGCTCAAAGAGTCGGGCGTACAACGGCCGATGCGCGTAGTGCCGTTGTTCGAGACCCTGGCCGACCTGGACAACGCCGGGCCGGTGATGGAGCGCCTGCTGCAACTGCCGGGTTACCGCGCGCGCTTGCAGGGCCCGCAGGAAGTGATGATCGGCTACTCCGACTCGGCCAAGGACGCAGGCACTACCGCCGCCGCCTGGGCGCAATACCGGGCGCAGGAGCGTCTGGTCGATATCTGCCGCGAACAGCAGGTGGAACTGCTGTTGTTCCATGGTCGTGGTGGCACCGTTGGTCGTGGCGGCGGCCCGGCCCACGCGGCGATCCTGTCGCAGCCGCCGGGCTCGGTGGCAGGGCGTTTCCGCACCACGGAACAAGGCGAGATGATCCGCTTCAAATTCGGCCTGCCGGATATCGCCGAGCAGAACCTCAACCTCTACCTGGCCGCCGTGCTGGAAGCGACACTGCTGCCGCCGCCACCACCGGAGCCTGCCTGGCGTCACTTGATGGACGAATTGGCGGCAGACGGTGTCAGCGCTTACCGCGCCGTGGTGCGGGAAAATCCGCAGTTCGTCGAGTATTTTCGCCAGTCCACGCCGGAGCAGGAGTTGGGCCGTTTGCCCCTGGGCAGCCGCCCGGCCAAGCGTCGCGCAGGTGGGATTGAAAGCTTGCGCGCGATCCCGTGGATCTTCGGCTGGACCCAGACGCGCCTGATGCTGCCTGCCTGGCTCGGCTGGGAGGCGGCATTGAGCAAGGCGCTGGAGCGGGGGGAAGGTGAGTTGCTGGCGCAGATGCGTGAACAGTGGCCGTTTTTCCGCACGCGCATCGACATGCTGGAAATGGTGCTGGCCAAGGCCGATGCCGATATCGCCCGTCTTTATGATGAGCGCCTGGTGCAGCCAGACCTGCTGCCATTGGGTGCGCATTTACGCGACCTATTGTCGCAGGCCTGTAATGTGGTGCTTGGCTTGACCGGCCAGTCGCAGTTGCTGGCCCATAGCCCTGACACCTTGGAGTTCATCCGCCTGCGCAACACCTACCTCGACCCGTTGCACCTGTTGCAGGCCGAGTTGCTGGCGCGGTCCCGTCGGCAAGAGGCGGCGCAAGACAGCCCTCTGGAACAGGCGCTGCTGGTGTCCGTGGCCGGTATTGCCGCCGGTTTGCGCAACACCGGTTGAGGTTTCTTGCGTGTTCTCAACGGCTTGCGGATCAACCACGACGACCGTCCTGAAAAGGGCGGTCGTTGTTTGAGGAGGCGGGTTGCGCTCAGGCACACCCTGTCGCTGACGTATGCCGGGTGCGGGTTTCTCCTACTTTTGGCGGCTTGTATGGTGAGGGCCCGCTGTGTATCTTGATCAGCCTTTGGCCGTTTGATCGGCCTGGAACCATATTTTTACGAGATTGGCCCCACGCGGCGAATCCGAGCGTCATCTCTATAAAAAATTGAGGAGCACATCGATGCGCGTCATTCTGCTGGGAGCTCCCGGGGCCGGTAAAGGTACTCAGGCAAAGTTCATCACTGAAAAATTCGGCATTCCACAAATCTCCACCGGCGACATGCTGCGTGCTGCTGTCAAAGCCGGCACCGAGCTGGGCCTGATCGCCAAGAGCGTGATGGACAGCGGCGGCCTGGTCTCCGATGATCTGATCATCAACCTGGTCAAGGAACGCATCAGCCAGGAAGATTGCAAGAACGGCTTCCTGTTCGACGGTTTCCCTCGCACCATTCCCCAGGCTGAAGCCTTGGTGAAGGCGGGTGTTGAGTTGGATGCGGTGGTTGAAATCGCCGTAGAAGACGAAGAAATCGTCCAGCGTATTGCCGGTCGTCGCGTTCACGAAGGCTCGGGCCGCGTTTACCACATCGTCTACAACCCGCCAAAAGTGGCAGGCAAGGACGATGTCACCGGTGAAGACCTGGTGCAGCGTAAAGACGACACCGAAGAAACCGTGCGTCATCGCCTGTCGGTCTATCACTCCCAGACCAAGCCACTGGTGGACTTCTACCAGAAGTTGTCCGCGGCCCAAGGCAAGCCGAAGTACAGCCATATCCCTGGCGTGGGTTCGGTAGAAGCCATTACCGCCAAGGTGATGCAAGCACTGAGCTGATCCCGCCATCAGCTTTGCGTACAACGGCCCGCTTGCGGGCCGTTGTTGTTTATACTGGCGCACTTTTTTCCCGATTTGGACACCCACACCGATGAGCACCCTGCTGGCCCTGGACACCGCGACTGAAGCTTGCTCCGTTGCCTTGCTGCACGATGGCAAGGTAACGAGCCACTACGAGGTGATCCCGCGCCTGCACGCGCAGAAGTTGCTGCCGATGATCAAGCAGTTGCTCGAAGACGCCGGTATCACCCTGGCTGCCGTGGATGCCATCGCCTTTGGTCGCGGCCCCGGTGCCTTTACTGGTGTGCGCATTGCCATTGGCGTGGTGCAGGGCCTGGCGTTTGCGTTGGAGCGTCCGGTGTTACCGGTGTCCAACCTTGCCGTGCTGGCCCAGCGCGCACTGCGCGAACATGGCTCCACGCAAGTGGCCGCGGCGATTGATGCGCGGATGGATGAAGTCTATTGGGGCTGCTACCGCGAAACTGCCGGTGAAATGCGTCTGGTGGGCGTGGAGGCAGTGCAGCCGCCAGAAGCGGCAGGGTTGCCGGCTGATGCCAGCGGTGAGTGGTTCGGTGCCGGCACCGGCTGGGGTTATGGCGAACGCATCGACGTGCATTTGGTAGGGCAGGACGCTGCAATGTTGCCTCATGCTGAAGATCTGCTGGCGTTGGCACGTTTTGCATTCGAACGCGGTGAGGCGGTCCCGGCGGATCAAGCGGCACCGGTTTACCTTCGCGATAAAGTAGCGCAGACAAAGGCCGAGCGCGGAATTATTTGACGCCAAAAATGTGGGCATTCGGTGGCAAATTTCGCCAATCGTCAGAATTTGCCGCGGTTTTTAAACCTTTTACAAATTATGTGTTCTAGTTATCACCAGAGCATTTGCGCACTACGGAAAGTGCCGCTAAATTGCCATCATTGATACCGAGTCTGCATGTATGCGTATAGACGGCTTCTCCTCACAGTCCTACCCTCTCAAACGTAAGCCACGCAAGGCGAACGTGACGGTAGACGAGTCCGTGGAGGATTCGCCGGACTTCATTGAAGTCCACGCTGATTCGCCCTCCAGCGCCAAGGGGGCCGGGAGCGCACGTATCAGCGGCGTTCCTGCCCGCCAGCAAGACATGGTCTTCCCCCGCTCCATGAGCAAAAGCGTTGCCACCGCCCTGGCCAGTTACCTGATCACCGCCGGCTTTGTCGAATGGGATATGGAAGTGCTGGGTCTCGACATTCATATCTGATGGGTTTGCCTTATTACATTGGTTGCCCGTCCTGGAGTGAAAACGCCTGGCGTGAGTACCTGTACCCGGTGGAGGCGCGTTCCAGCGATTACCTCGGGCTCTATTCTCAAGTCTTCAATGCGGTTGAAGGCAATACCACGTTTTATGCTCGACCTTCGGCCGCTACCGTGCAGCGCTGGGCCGAGATCATGCCGGCTGACTTTCGCTTCACCGCCAAATTCCCAGGGGATATCAGCCATGCGGGTGACTTGCGCGAGCAATTGCCTGCGGCAGAGAGTTTTGTCAGTTTGATGAGCCCTTTGGGTGAGCGCGTTTCACCGCTGTGGCTGCAGCTCTCTAAAGCGTTTACCCCGCAGCGCCTGGCCGAACTGGCCGGTTTCCTCGATGGCATTGATCGTCCATTGGCCGTGGAAGTCCGGCACGAGCAGTTCTTCGCCAAGGGAGACGCCGAGCGTATGCTCAACCGCCTGTTGCGCGATCGTGGCGTCGAGCGCATCTGCCTCGACCCTCGCGCCCTGTTCAGTTGTACGTCAACCTCGGCGGCAGTGCTGCACGCCCAATCCAAAAAGCCCAGGGTGCCACCGCGCCCGGCGGCGCTGACCCGGTTTCCCCAGGTGCGCTTCATCGGGCATCCGGAGCTGGAGGCCAATGACCCGTTCCTGATCCCATGGGTGGAAAAGATCGCCAGTTGGATCGAAGAGGGGCGCACGCCGTACATTTTCCTGCACACCTCGGACAACCGCCTCGCGGCACAACTGGCGTTGCGCTTTCATGCACAGCTGATGGCGCGCCTGCCCGGCCTGCCCCCGCTGCCCACCCTGCATCGAGAGCCCGTTGCGCAGCAACTGGGGTTACTCTAGGGGGCGTTCTCAATTAGTTTCCCCGGCGGGGAAACTAATTGAGAACGCCCCCTAGACATCCGATTTTTCAAGGATTGAGCCGTGGGTTCGATAAAAGTGCTGGGCCTGCTGTTGCTGCTGGCGGGCGCTTTCGCGCTGGGCGTCTGGCGTGGCTGGGTGCCGATGCCGGCTGAGTGGAACCCCTGGGCACCCCTGGATGTGCGCGCCAGTCCCAACCTGCTCACGCGCTACAAGCTCAGCCGTTTGCAGGATGATCCGGCGCTGTGTGACCAAGTCTTGAAAACCTCCGGCCTGCGGGTCAGCCGTCAGGCGGATACCGCTGCCGATGCGGCGTGCCCGTTGCGCAATGTCCTGCGTGTGCAGGGCGCTGAGGTGGCTCTGAGCAGCAGCTTTCTGGCCAGTTGCCCCCTGGCTGTGGCGTTCGCGTTGTTCGAGCGTCACAGCCTGCAACCGGCGGCCCAGGCAGTGTTCGGCCAGGCGGTGAGTCGGGTCGAGCATTTGGGCAGCTTTGCCTGCCGTAATGTTTACAACCGTGCCGACGGGCGCCTGAGCCAACATGCCTCGGCCAATGCCTTGGATATCTCCGGTTTTCGTCTGGCGGACGGGCGCAGCATCAGCGTGTTGAAGGATTGGCCGGGGGAGGGCGACAGTGCGCGTTTCCTGCGCTTGGTGCGCGATGGTGCCTGTGATGATTTCAACGTGGTGCTGAGCCCGGATTACAACGCTGCTCACCGCAACCATTTTCACCTGGATATGGGGCGATGGTGGGTGTGTCGCTGAGGCTTAAGCGGCCAGGCGCAGGTTGTGGGTCACCAGTGGGCGCGCCCAGTAGTAGTCGAAATCCAGCGCCTTCTGTTGCGCCATCAATTCTTCTTCGGGGTATGGCTCGGCAGCCGGTGGCAACAGGTCCAGTTCGAACTCGGCAATCGGCAAGTGCAGTGTGCGTGGCTCGGGGGCCGGGCCGGGCTCTGGTAGTGGTTGGCCGGCGTTCAGCACAATCGGGCGGACCCAACCGCTGTCGAAGTCCTGCTGGCGCTGCTGGGCGACGAGTTCTTCTTCCGGGAAGGGTATCGGCGCCGGTGGCAGCAACTCGGTTTCGAATTCGGCAATCGGCAGGAACAGCGGCTCAGGCGGGGCGATCTCGGTGTCTTTCACGTCACACTCACGCTGGGTGAGGATCTGCGAGAGCATGTCGGCGCCTTCGCCGGGTTCGACCGAAGGGTCGGCAGGTGCAGGCGCCTTGGCGGCCAGTGCCTGCGGCGTTTCACCGAGCTGTTCGGCCAGCGCCCGGGCGAAGAAGTCCTGCCACACATGACTCACCCCGGCCAGCGCTTGAGTATTGCGCAGGCCGTAGTGGTTGTGGGTCGGCAGTACACCGATGGTTAGGGGAAGAATGTCTGACATTTTTCTCGGTCGACGCTCAGCTCTGGCAAAATACCTGACTGCTGTTTTTATCGGCCGCTGTTTGCCGATCCTTAATATTTTTGAGCGTAGCGATTGATGAACGAACAACCAGCGGCCAGCCGCATCCAGGTCGAGGCGTTGGCCGACAGTTTCCAGGCCTGCGCCGAGCAGTGGGCTTCGCTGCTGGGCTTGCCTTTACAGGTGGCGGATGCGGATTTTTCCCTGCAAGTGGGCGAGCAGGGCCTGCAATTGCAGCAGCTTGGGCCCGATGCGCCGGGGCCGGTGCGGGTCGACTTTGTCGAAGGCGGCGCGGCACATCGGCGTTTATATGGCGGTGGCAGTGGGCAAATGATCGCCAAGGCCGTGGGCATCGCCCAAGGCGTACGGCCCAAGGTGCTGGACGCCACGGCCGGGTTGGGCAAGGACGCGTTCGTATTGGCCAGCCTGGGGTGCGAGATGAGCCTGATCGAACGCCAGCCGTTGATCGGTGCCTTGCTCGAAGACGGCCTGGCACGCGCTGCGCAGGATTTTGAAGTGGCACCGATTGTGGCGCGCATGAAGCTGCTCAAGGGCAACTCCATCGATGTGATGCTCAATTGGGAGGGCGAGCCGCCCCAGGTGATCTACCTGGACCCGATGTTTCCACACCGTGAGAAAACCGCCCTGGTGAAGAAGGAAATGCGCCTGTTTCGACCGTTGGTGGGCGATGATCCGGATGCACCGGCCTTGCTCGCTGCCGCCCTGGCTTTGGCCAGCCACCGTGTGGTGGTCAAGCGCCCGCGCAAGGCGCCGTGCATTGACGGGCCCAAGCCGAGTCATGCTTTGGATGGCAAGTCCAGTCGCTACGACATTTATCCCAAGAAAGCGCTCAAGCCATAAGCTGCAAGCAACAGCACTCATATTCGTGATGCTGCGAGATCCAAATATGGGAGGGGGCTTGCTCCCGATGGTTACGGCCGGTTGCTGCACCCTACGCTGTTGTCGAGACCGGGCTGCGATAGGCCCGCATAAACAACTTCACCACGTCCTGCACATGCTCTTCTGCCTCTTCTGCGCTCAGTTGCCCGCCGCAGCCGTACAACAGGCGAAAGTTCGCCGTGCCCTTGAGCAGGCAAAAGAAGTGCTCCGCCGCTTTGAAGGGGTTGTCGATGTGTAAGGCACCGCTCTGGTCGATCTTGCCGAGCAGGCGCTCCATGCCTTGCAACATGCGCATGGGGCCGGCTTCGAAGAAGATCCGCGAGAGCTTCACGTCCTGATTGCCGGTGGTCATCATCAGGCGATGCAGGTTCACCGACTCCTCGCTGTTGATCAGCCGATGAAAGCCCCGTGCGATGTTCAGCAATACCGTCTCTACGGGCATGCCTTCGGGGAGCTCGAAATACATCACCGGCAATTGCTCTTCACATTTGGCCACTACCGCCGCGGTGAACAACGTCTCTTTATCGGTGAAGTGGCTGTAGACGGTGAGTTTCGAGACGCCCGCCGCAAGCGCGACGGCATCCATGCTGGTGTTCGCGTAGCCATTGCCCAGGAACAGGGATTTCGCGGCTTCGAGGATTGCCTGGCGTTTTGCCATGTCCTTGGGACGCCCGGGGCTGGCGGTGTTCACAGGATTGTCGGACATTTTCACCTTTAATACTGGACTGGCGAGTTTGGTATTAATAACATACCGGCCAGTATAATTATTCCAAGCTCCATTTGCGAAAGGTCCTTCAGCATGCGCAGCGCGTTCCTGCCCCTTGCTTTGCCTGTCAGCCTGGTCTTTTTATTGGCCGCCTGCGGCCATGAAGAAGCGACCCAGGCCACCGTCCGCCCCGCCATGGTGGTGCAACCGCAGCCCTCGGCACAGGCAATGGACAGCTACCCCGGTGAAGTACGTGCCCGTTATGAGCCGGACCTGGCCTTTCGCATCGGCGGCAAAGTCAGCAAGCGGCTGGTGGAAGAGGGCGAGCGGGTCAAGGCCAACCAGCCACTGGCTGAACTTGACCCCCAGGATGTGCGCCTGCAACTGGAAGCCAGCCGTGCCCAAGTGGCCGGCGCTGAGGCCAATCTGAACCTGGTGCGCGCTGAGCGCGATCGCTACAAGACCCTGATGGACCGTCAGATGGTCAGCCGCTCGCAGTACGACAACGCCGAAAACCTCTACCGAGCAGGTGAAGCGCGCCTGAAGCAGATCAAGGCCGAGTTCGACGTGTCGAGCAACCAGGCCGGCTATGCTGTGCTGCGCGCGCCCCAGGACGGCGTGGTCGCCAAGCGTGCTGTCGAAGTCGGCCAAGTGGTCTCGGCGGGCCAGACCGTGTTTACCCTGGCCACCGATGGTGAGCGCGAAGTGCTGATCAGCCTGCCCGAGCAAGGCTTCGGCCGCTTCAAGGTCGGCCAGCCGGTGTCGGTAGAGTTGTGGAGCCAGCCCGAACAGCGCTTCGCCGGACGCATCCGTGAACTGTCACCCGCAGCCGACCCGAAATCCCGCACCTTCGCCGCCCGTGTAGCCTTCACCGGCGGTAAAGTCCCTGCCGAACTGGGCCAGAGCGCGCGCGTATTCATACAAACCGACGGCGTCATTGCGCTCTCGGTACCGCTGTCTGCCCTCAGCGCAGAGAACGGCGCGTCCTTCGTCTGGCGGGTAAAGCCGGACAACACCCTTGAGCGTACGACGGTGCGCATTGGTGCGTTCGGTGAAAAAAACGTGCCGGTGCTCGAAGGCTTGGCTCCCACCGACTGGGTGGTCGCCGCAGGCGTGCATGTGCTGCATGAGGGCCAGCAAGTGCGCCCTGTGGATCGCTCCAACCGTGTCGTGAATCTGGCGGCCAAGGAGTAATCCCGATGGGTTTCAATCTTTCCGAATGGGCGCTGCGTAATCGCCAGATCGTACTGTTTTTGATGATCCTGCTGGCCGTGGTCGGCACCTTGTCCTACACCAAGCTGGGGCAAAGCGAGGACCCGCCCTTTACCTTCAAGGCCATGGTGATCAAGACCAACTGGCCCGGCGCCACGGCCCAGGAGGTGTCGCGCCAAGTTACCGAACGCATCGAGAAAAAATTGATGGAGACCGGTGAGTACGAGCGCATTGTGTCTTTCTCGCGCCCTGGCGAATCCCAGGTCACTTTCATCGCCCGCGACTCGATGCGTTCGGCGCAAATTCCTGAGTTGTGGTACCAGGTGCGCAAGAAAATCAGCGACATCCGCCAAACCTTGCCACCGGATATCCAGGGGCCATTTTTCAACGACGAGTTCGGCACCACCTTCGGCAATATCTACGCCCTGACCGGCGATGGTTTTGACTATGCGGTGCTCAAGGACTACGCCGACCGCATCCAGATTCAGCTGCAACGGGTGCCGGACGTGGGCAAGGTCGAGTTGCTTGGCCTGCAGGACGAGAAGATCTGGATCGAACTGTCCAACCTCAAGCTTGCCACCCTGGGTTTGCCGTTGGCCGCAGTACAGCAGGCGTTGCAGGAACAAAATGCCGTATCGACCGCCGGCTTTTTTGAAACCCCGAGCGAGCGTGTGCAGTTGCGCGTGTCGGGCAACTTCAAAACCGTGGAGCAGATTCGCGACTTCCCGATTCGAGTGGGCGATCGCACCTTTCGTATCGGAGACGTGGCCGATATCCATCGGGGCTTCAACGACCCACCGGCACCGCGCATGCGTTATATGGGCGCGGACGCCATCGGCCTGGCCGTGGCCATGCGCGACGGTGGGGATATTCTGGTACTGGGCAAAGCTCTTGAGAGTGAATTCGCACGCCTGCAAAAGAACCTTCCTGCGGGCATGGAGCTGCGCAAGGTGTCGGACCAACCGGCAGCGGTGAAGACCAGCGTCGGCGAATTCGTCCAGGTGCTCGCCGAGGCATTGGCCATTGTATTGCTGGTGAGTTTTTTCTCCCTCGGTGTGCGCACCGGCATGGTGGTCGCCCTGGCGATCCCGCTGGTACTGGCGATGACATTTGCCAGCATGTATTACCTGGGCATCGGCCTGCACAAGATTTCCCTTGGCGCTCTGGTGCTGGCCCTGGGTTTGCTGGTGGATGACGCGATCATCGCTGTGGAAATGATGGCGATCAAAATGGAGCAGGGCTACGACCGGCTCAAGGCTGCGAGCTTCGCCTGGACCAGCACAGCATTCCCCATGCTCACCGGTACCTTGATCACGGCGGCGGGTTTTTTGCCGATTGCCACTGCGCAGTCGAGCACCGGTGAATACACCCGCTCGATCTTCCAGGTGGTGACCATTGCCTTATTGGCCTCCTGGGTGGCTGCCGTGGTCTTTGTACCGTATCTCGGGGAAAAGCTGCTGCCGGACCTGGCGAAAATTCACGCGGCCAAGCACGGCACCGACGGCCCGGATCCCTACGGCACGCCTTTCTACCAGCGTGTAAGACGTTTGGTGGAGTGGTGTATACGTCGGCGCAAGACGGTCATCGTGTTGACCCTGCTGTTGTTTATCGGCTCGGTCGCGTTGTTCCGCTTTGTACCGCAGCAGTTCTTCCCTGCTTCCGGGCGCCTGGAACTGATGGTCGACCTGAAACTGGCCGAAGGCGCCTCCCTGAGCAACACCGCCGAGCAGGTCAAGCGTCTGGAGGTATTGCTCAAGGCGCACGCGGGTATCGAAAACTATGTGGCCTACGTGGGCACCGGCTCGCCGCGGTTCTACCTGCCGCTGGACCAGCAACTGCCGGCCGCCAGCTTCGCGCAGTTCGTGGTGTTGGCCAACACCATCGAGGAGCGTGAAAGCCTGCGCACCTGGCTGATTGAAACGCTCAACGAGCAGTTCCCCGAGCTGCGCTCGCGGGTCACTCGCCTGGAGAATGGCCCGCCCGTGGGCTATCCGGTGCAGTTTCGCGTGACCGGCGAACACATCGAAGAGGTCCGCGCCCTGGCCCGCAAAGTGGCGGCCAAGGTGCGCGAAAACACCCACGTGGTTAACGTGCATCTGGACTGGGAAGAGCCGAGCAAAATCGTGTATCTGAATATCGACCAGGACCGGGCGCGCGCCCTTGGCGTGAGTACTGCCAACCTGTCGAAATTCCTGCAGAGTTCCCTGACCGGTTCCAGCGTCAGCCAATACCGGGAGGACAACGAATTGATCGAGATCCTCCTGCGCGGTACCGTCCATGAACGCACCGAGTTGTCGCTGCTGCCGAGCCTTGCCGTACCCACTGACAATGGTAAAAGCGTGGCGCTGTCGCAGATCGCCACTCTCGAATACGGTTTCGAAGAAGGCATCATCTGGCACCGCAACCGCCTGCCGACCGTGACCGTGCGTGCCGATATCTACGGCAAGGAACAACCGGCGACCTTGGTGCAGCAGATCCTGCCGACGCTCACAGGTGTGCGTGCCGAACTGCCGGACGGTTACCTGTTGGAAGTGGGTGGCACCGTCGAAGACTCTGCTCGCGGGCAAAACTCGGTGAAGGCCGGCGTGCCGCTGTTCATCGTGGTGGTGCTGACTTTGCTGATGCTGCAATTGCGCAGTTTCTCACGCACGGCGATGGTTTTTCTGACTGCCCCCCTCGGCCTGATCGGTGTGACCTTGTTCCTGCTGGTATTCCGCCAACCCTTTGGCTTCGTCGCCATGCTTGGCACGATCGCGTTGTCGGGAATGATCATGCGAAACTCGGTCATTCTGGTGGACCAGATCGAGCAGGACATCAAGGCCGGACTGGCGCCGTGGCAGGCGATTATCGAAGCGACCGTGCGACGCTTTCGTCCGATTGTGCTGACGGCCCTGGCGGCGGTGCTGGCGATGATCCCACTGTCGCGCAGCGTGTTTTTCGGGCCCATGGCTGTGGCGATCATGGGCGGGTTGATTGTGGCGACGGCGTTGACGCTGTTGTTTTTGCCGGCGTTGTACGCGGCGTGGTTCAGAGTCAGGAAGGAGGTAGCGTAGCGAGGTGTTTGCTGTTTCCCGTACATGTGTTTTTTGCGGGTTTCTCTGCCAGGCCGGTGCCTGGCCATCCCCTGATTCCCACCGGGCAGTATTTACATACCGATGCAAACACGCAGTCGCTCAGATGGAACGCTTGCCCTTGTAACTCCACTCAGGCAATGCCTGACGGACAGGCAGAGGACTTGGCACTGCCATGTGGCGGCCAGGCCTTTTCATTGAGTTCATGGAGTTTTACATGTCGTTCTTTAATGCGATTGCGGCTTTCAAAGGGGCTTTTCTCGGGGCCTTGCTGGGTAATCATGCGCCGCGAAATGATTTCGCGGTTACCCAACCGTATAGACCTCATCATGGCAGTTCAGGTCATTACCACCGCCCGCATTTTAGCTATGCCCAACCCACCAGGTATCACAACCCGTCATACCTGCATCAACAACCGGTCAACGGGTATCAATCACCCAGCAGACCTTTGTATCCGCTGTTTCGTTAAACCCGTGACAGGCTTGACCTGAAACAACTGCGCCAAGGCCCGTTACCAGCGGCCTTGGCGCAGTAGGGTCGTAGTGCGGGGTTACAGCGCTCCAAACACCTTCTTTGCCAAACTGGTGGCAGCCGCCGCCGGATTCTTGCGAATCGTCTCTTCCTGCTGCGCAATCATCTTGAACAAACCATCCAGCGCTTGCTCGGTCACGTAGTTTTCGACGTTGGCGCTCTTGGCATCCACGGCGCCGAAGGCCGCGGCCTTGCCGGCCAGGGCGTTGTACTGCTGAGCCACGCCGACCTTGTCGGTAGCGGCCTTGACGATGGGCAGGAACTTGGCGCGGATTTCCTCTCGGCTGCTTTTGTTCAGGTATTGGGTGGCAGAGTCCTGACCACCGCTGAGAATGCCCTTGGCGTCGGTCACGCTCATGTTTTTCACCGCATTGACCAGAATCGGCTGGGCCTGGGTCACGGCGGTTTCAGCCGCTGCGTTCATGCTGGTTTCCAGCTGTGTGACCTGGTCACCCATGCCGAACATTTTCAGCTTGTCGGCGACTTTGCCGAGCTTGCCTGGCAGGCCGATTTTTACTTCCGGGTTGTTGCTGAAACCACCGGGCTTGCCCAGTTGTTTGACGGCAATCTGCGCACCTTGGGTCAAGGCATCCTTCAGGCCGCCGCTGGCGTCGCCCTGGGACAGGCTGCCAAGGTCGAGGGCCATGGCGTTGGCACCGAACAGCAAGCCGGCACACAGGGCGGTGAGGCGAAGAGATTTGCGGAGCATGGGCGCTTCCTTATGACGTGAATTGATCAGTGTGCGACCGCATCAACCCGCAGACGCAGCGGCTGTGGATCCTGGCCATTGAGTTGCACGGCGTGCCGCTCTGTAGTGATGAACAGTAGCTTGCCATCCAATTCGATGCGAGCGCTGACCGAGTAAGTATGGCCTGGCTTGACCTGGGCCGGGTCGTAGCTCAGGTGAAACGGCAACGGCACCTGGCCTTTGACCGGGCCTTTCTGTTCGGCGAGGGTCACGGCCGGGGCGTCCATGAGGGACACATCTTGCAGGCTGACGCTCAAGGTGGCAGCAGGCGGCAGGGCAATACGTTGCAGATAGAACACTTCGCCGTCGAGGCTGGCTTTCGGGGTTGGGGTCATTGATTGGCAGGCTCCGAGCAGGGCGGTCAGGCCCAGGAGAATGATCTTTTTCATGGTGCAGCTCCTTTTCAACGGCGCCGGAATCCGCCCGGCGCCTCATTCAATCTAACGGCTTTGTTCAGGTGTGACTGCTTCTGCTTGCGCCAGCGCTTCGGCTGCGCCATCTACGCGGTGCAAGGCCACCTGGCGGATCGACAGGCGAATATCGGCCGGCAGCACGCGTTTGGCGGCGCCTTCGGCCAGTTCGCCGAGCAGGTCGTGATAGCCCAGCTTGCCGGCTTCATCGCGACGCAGCACATCTTGCTCCAGCAACGTCTGAATAAAATGTCGGAAAAGACTCTTATCGAAGAACTCCGGGGCGTTGAGACCGTGCAGGATTGATAGGCGCTGGGCCATGATCGTGCACAGGTCTTCCAGTTCTTCGGCGCTGATGCTGTTCTGGCCGCTGTTGAGCAGCAGCGATATCGCCATGTAGAACCGTTGCAGGGTCTGGGCGATGCTCTTGGACAACAGCGTCAACAGCACAAATTGTCGCGAACTCGGCGCCGGGCGCAGGTACACAGCGTTTTCGAAGCGCAGCAGGCCTTGTTCGACAAACGCGTCCAGCCACTGGTCGACCACGGTGTCCAACTCTTCCAGCGACCAGCGGATAAACAGCTCCGATTGCAGGTACGGGTAGAGCGCACGGGTGTAGCGCAGGATCTGTTCGCGGCTCATCCGCGAGCTGCTCTGGAAGAAGCTCGCCAGCAACGCCGGCAGGGCGAAGATATGCAGCACGTTGTTGCGGTAGTAGGTCATCAGGACGGCGTTCTGTTCGTCCAGGTAGACAATCTTGCCCAAGGCGTCGCTTTGTTCCGACAGCAGCTTCATGTCCTTGACGTGCTTGATCAGCGCCAGGCCATCGCCCTCCGGCAAGGTCGTGTGGGGCGAGTAGGGAACGCGACGCAGCAGCGCCAGGTACAGGTCGAGCTGGCGCGCCATGGCTTGTTCATCCAGGGCCAGGCGTGTGGTCGACAGCAGGGCCAGGGCCACCAGGTTCACCGGGTTGATCGCCGCGGCTTCGTTCAAGTGCCGCGCCACCTGCTCGCCAAGGCGGTTGGTGGTTTCGTTGAGCCACGCCGGCTTGTAGTTCGGGCCCAGTTCCTGGGCGCGCCAGTCCGGTTGCTCGGCGTCGAGGAATTCGGCCAGCTTGATCGGCTCACCGAAGTTGACCGCGACCTGGCCGAAGCGCTGCTTGAGGGCGCCGACCACTTTGAAAATATCGAAGATCGACTCTTTCTTCTTGCTCGCGCCACGCAATTCGCCGAGGTAGGTGCGGCCTTCGAGCACGCGTTCATAGCCGATATACACCGGCACGAACACGATCGGCATACGCGAGGAGCGCAGGAAGCTGCGCAGGGTAATCGCCAGCATCCCGGTTTTCGGTTGCAGCATACGCCCCGTGCGCGAGCGGCCGCCTTCGACGAAGTACTCCACCGGGAACCCCTTGGTGAACAGGGTGTGCAGGTATTCATTGAACACCGAGGTGTACAGCGGGTTGCCCTTGAAGGTGCGGCGCATGAAGAACGCACCGCCACGGCGCAGCAGGCTGCCGATCACTGGCATGTTGAGGTTGATACCGGCCGCGATGTGCGGCGGGGTCAGGCCGTTCTTGAACAGCAGGTACGACAGCAGCAGGTAGTCGATGTGGCTGCGGTGGCAAGGCACATAGATCACCTCGTAGCCTTGGGCCACCTTCTGCACGCCTTCGATGTTATTGACCTTGATACCGTCGTAGATCTTGTTCCAGAACCAGCTCAGCACCACTTCCAGAAAACGGATCGCGGTGTAGGTGTAGTCCGAGGCAATCTCGTTGCCGTAGCGCAGCGCCAGGGCCTTGGCTTTTTCCGCAGAGATTTTTTCTCGTTCGGCTTCATCAAAAATGGCCTGGCGCACCAGCGGCATATTCACCAGCCCCTTCACCAGGTTACGGCGGTGAGACAGGTCGGGACCGATCACTGCCGTCTTCAGGTTACGAAAGTGCACGCGCAGGATGCGCTGGGCCATGCGCACGGTGCGTTCGTGACCTTTATTGTGCTCGATCAATTCACGCAGGTTGATTGGCGCGGAGAATTGCACGCGGGTCTTGCGCCCCAGGATCAGGATGCTCAGCAACCGGCGCAGACGCCCGGTCACCGCCCAACTGTCGGCAAACAGCAGTTTCCACGGGCTGGACTCGCTTGCAGGAGACTGGCCCCAGAACACGCTGACGGGAATGATTTGTGCATTCTCTTCGGCGTGCTCGGTGAGGGTATTGACCAGGCGTGTCAGGGTGGGCGGTGCACCGCGTTTGTCCTGGCGGCCGAGCCAATCCGGATCCGGCGTGAGATAGAAGAACGCCGCGGGCTCCATCAATGGGCCTACCGACACCGGCAGCACCGGGCGCGGCAGGCCGGCCTTGGTGCACTCGGCATCGACCACCGCCAACTCGGTGAGGGAGGGTGATTGCAGGACGTAGAAAACCGGCCGGCTGCGGTCCAGGTTAAGGGTGAGGGACGACTGGTTGATCGTCTCCGAGCGAACCCAGAGGTACAACAGTCGGCGCAAGGTGCCAAACACCAGACGGCGGAACGGGGAGCGGGTCATAGGCGAACTGCTTCAAGTGGAAAAAACCGAGCAGATGCTCGGGCAGGTAGTGTGCCGTATTCACCGAAAATCGGCAAAAAAGCAGCGATGTAAACTTGAGTTGATGGTTTTTGAGCCTGTCTTATACTCGGCAGTTCAATACGTGCGACTCAACAATAAAAAACCAGTGGGAGTGAACAGATGGCAACGCGCGAAACCGGCAATGTGAAGTGGTTCAACGATGCAAAGGGCTACGGCTTTATCCAGCGTGAAGACGGCAAGGACGTGTTTGTGCACTACC
Source organism: Pseudomonas sp. GZJR-8 (assembly GCF_002916705.1). Taxonomy (NCBI): domain Bacteria; kingdom Pseudomonadati; phylum Pseudomonadota; class Gammaproteobacteria; order Pseudomonadales; family Pseudomonadaceae; genus Pseudomonas; species Pseudomonas sp. GZJR-8. The sequence goes on from NZ_JXSI01000001.1 coordinate 320,234, forward strand.
GCGCCATTCGCGGTGAAGGCCACCGCTCGTTGGCCGAAGGCCAGCAGGTGGAATACGCCGTGGTCACGGGGGAGAAGGGCTTGCAGGCAGAGGATGTGGTCGGTTTGTAAGTTCAGCACTGAACCAATGTGGGAGGGGGCTTGCTCCCGATGGCAGAGTATCAGTCAATGTATTCAGTGACTGATACTCTGCCATCGGGAGCAAGCCCCCTCCCACACTTTTGATTGGGTTTACAGATCAGGATCAGGTGGTCTTCCAGGTGATCTGCTCTTCACCGTCTACGCTGATGCGAATCCAGGTATCGGCACTTTCCTCGCCTTCTTCCTCAACCCACGTCCCCGGTGCGCAGCGCACTTCAACATTCAATGCGGCAAACGCGGCGCGGGCGCAGGCGATGTCGTCGTCCCACGGGGTCTGGTCGCTTTCCAGGTACAGGCTGTTCCATTTGCCTACAGCCTTGGGTAGCCAGGTAACTGGCACGCTGCCGGCCTTGCACTTGTAGGTCTGGCCTCTCTGGACCCAGTCGGAGCAAGGGCCCAGGGCGGCGCCCAGCCAGGCGGCGATGGCCTTGTGATCGACGTCGGCGTCTTTCAGGTAAATCTCGATATCGGGTTGGCGCATGGATGTTCCTCGTTGCGGGATTCGAAAATCCATTCGCGGATATTTGTAAAGTCAGCTATTGAAGCACGAAATAATCGTAGCGCATCGACACCGTGACCTGCAGCGGCTCGGCCGCCTCGATCACTTCGGCGCGGCGCTCGGCACTCGCCCGCCAGCCATGAGGCGTCATGGCCAGCAGGTTGGCGCGGTCGGCAGGCTCGGCCAGGCTCAGGGAGAACTCAAGGGTTTCACTGTGCGCCAGGCTCATGCCCTTCGGCACCAGGGCCAGGTGTTTATCATCGGTGTACTCGCGCACTTCGTCGTACAGGCGCTCGCGCAGTTCCATCAAGTGGCCGCTGGTCGGGCCGACCTTCATCAAGCCGCCGCCGGGGCTGAGCAGGCGCTTGGCTTCTTGCCAGTCCAACGGGCTGAACACGCTCGCGAGGAACTGGCAGCTGGCATCGGCCAAGGGTACTCGGGCCATGCTGGCGATCAACCAGGTCAGCGCCGGGTTGCGTTTGCACGCGCGCTTGACCGCTTCCTTGGATATATCCAGGGCATAGCCATCAGCGTCGGGCAGCGCCTCGGCAATTTGCGCGGTGTAGTAACCCTCGCCACAGCCGATGTCGACCCAGCGCTGCGGTGCGCGCTCGGCGGCCAGCTCGGCCAGGCGCTTGGCCACCGGGGCGTAGTGCCCGGCGTTGAGGAAGTCACGGCGTGCCTCGACCATGGCCAGGTTGTCGCCCGGGTCGCGGCTGTTCTTGTGCTGCACCGGCAACAGGTTCAGGTAGCCCTGGCGCGCACGGTCGAAACGGTGCCCGACCGGGCACGCCACGCCATTGTCCACCGCGTTGAGCGGTGCGCTGCAAATGGGGCAGGCAAGCATCAGGCGAGCAACTTGATCAGGGTCTGGTAATAGATTTCGGTCAGCACATCGAGGTCGCTGGCCAGGATGCGTTCGTTGACCTGGTGGATGGTCGCGTTGACCGGGCCCAGCTCGACCACCTGGGTGCCCAGCGTGGCGATAAAGCGCCCATCGGAAGTACCGCCGCTGGTGGACGCCTTGGTCTCACGCCCGGTGATCGCCTTGATACTGGCAGATACTGCATCCAGCAGCGCACCCGGCTCGGTGAGGAACGGCAGGCCCGACAGCGCCCAATCCACATGCCAGTCCAGGCCATGTTTATCCAGGATGGCCGCGACCCGCTGTTGCAGGCCCTCGACGGTGGATTCGGTCGAGAAGCGGAAGTTGAACACCGCCGTCAGGTCGCCGGGGATCACGTTGGTGGCGCCGGTGCCGGAGTTGAGGTTGGAAATCTGGAAGCTGGTCGGCGGGAAGAAGGCGTTGCCGTCATCCCAATGCTCGGCAGCCAACTCGGCCAGAGCCGCTGCAGCCAGGTGGATCGGGTTCTTCGCCAGGTGCGGGTAAGCCACGTGGCCCTGTACGCCGCGTACGGTCAAGGTGGCACCGAGGGAGCCACGACGGCCGTTCTTGACCACATCGCCCACCAGGGTGGTGCTCGACGGTTCGCCGACGATGCACCAGTCCAGGCGTTCCTTACGTGCAGCCAGGCGTTCGATTACGGCCTTGGTGCCGTGATGCGCCGGGCCTTCTTCGTCGCTGGTGATCAGGAAGGCGACCGAGCCCTTGTGGTCCGGGTAGTCGGTGACAAAGCGTTCCGCCGCCACCAGCATCGCCGCCAGGCTGCCTTTCATGTCTGCCGCGCCACGGCCGCAAAGCATGCCGTTTTCATCGATCAAGGCGTCGAATGGGTCGTTCTGCCAGGCCTGCACCGGGCCGGTCGGCACCACGTCGGTATGGCCGGCGAAGCACAGCACCGGGCCTTCGTGCTTGCCGTGGGTGGCCCAGAAATTGTCTACGTCTTCGATACGCATCGGTTCAAGCGCAAAACCGGCGTCGCCCAGGCGCTGCATCATCAGCTTCTGGCAATCGGCATCGATCGGCGTGACCGAGGGGCGACGGATCAGGTCGATGGCCAGTTGAAGGGTCGGCGAAAGGTCGGCATGGGCCGTCATGGGGAAACTCCGGAAAGCGTGTGATGGGCGCAGGACGAATGTGGAAATATCGAGCCTGGAGCGACGCAATTCCAATGTGGGAGCTGGCTTGCCTGCGATAGCATCACTGCGGTGTGCCTGTCAGACCGCGGCGTCTGCATCGCAGGCAAGCCAGCCCCCACATAGAATTGGGCCAGGCCAAGTCTCACAAAAGGGCCGTTATCTTATAGCAAAACGGCGGCCAGAGGCCGCCGTTTAGTGCATTGCGCAAGTTTTTACACAGCCGTGGCGGGCTCAGCCTTCGGCGCCGGTTTCGGCAGCGACGACAAGAACGCCATGATCAGCGCAGCCACGTAGGGCAGCGACTGCACCAGCAACATCACGACCCAGAAGCGAATGTCATTGCTTGGCAGGCCCTGCACCAGGTAGATCCCCAGCGCGGCGCCCCACAGCAGCAGCATGATGAACATTTCTTCGCGGGCTTCAGAGATCGCTACCCAGAAGCCATGGTTGTCCGCGTTTTTCGGCGTGCGAAAGAACGGAATGCTGGTGGTGAAGAAGCCATACAACACCGCCTTGGCGATGGTATGGGACAACGCCAACCCGGCCAGGGCCGCGCAGAACGCATCTTTCAAGTTCACCCCTACGGCACGACGGTAGAGGAAGATGATCTTGCCGACCTTGAACACGAACAACGCCAACGGCGGGATTGCGAAAATCAGCAACGGCGGGTCGACCCGTGTCGGCACGATGATCATCGCCGCCGACCACAACAGCGCGCCGACGGTAAAGAAGATGTTCATGCCATCCGCTACCCACGGCAACCAGCCCGCGAGGAAGTGGTAGCGCTGGCCGCGAGTCAATTCGGTGTCTTTGCCACGTATCAGGCTGGCGGTGTGACGCTTGATAATCTGGATCGCGCCGTAGGCCCAGCGGAAACGCTGTTTCTTGAAGTCGATAAAGGTATCTGGCATCAGGCCCTTGCCGTAGCTGTCGTGGTAGTACGCTGCCGACAAGCCTTTCTCGAACACGCGCAGGCCCAGTTCGGCGTCTTCACAGATGCACCAGTCGGCCCAGCCCAGTTCCTCAAGCACCGAGCGACGGGTCATGGTCATGGTGCCGTGCTGGATGATCGCGTCACGGTCGTTGCGGGTAACCATGCCGATATGGAAGAAGCCTTTGTATTCGGCGTAGCAGAGCTTCTTGAAGGTGCTTTCGTTCTGGTCGCGGTAATCCTGGGGCGACTGCACCACGGCGATTTTCGGATCGGCGAAGTGCGGCACCATGTGCTTGAGCCAGTTGGGTGACACGCAGTAGTCCGAGTCGATCACCGCGATCACTTCGGCATCCTTGGCGGTGTGCGGGATCAGATAATTCAACGCGCCCCCCTTGAAACCAGCCAGGGGTGCGACGTGGAAAAACTTGAAGCGCGGGCCCAGGGTTTCGCAGTAGTCGCGCACCGGTTCCCATACCGCCGGGTCCTTGGTGTTGTTGTCGATGATCAGGACTTCGTAGTCCGGATAGTCGAGGGCAGCCAGGGCGTCGAGGGTCTGTTTGACCATCTCCGGAGGCTCGTTGTAGCACGGCACGTGGATCGACACTTTCGGACGGTAGTCCGAATCGCCTTCTACCGGCAGGAATTCACGCCGGCGCTTGTGGGTCCATACCGCTTCCGCCAGTTCGTGGGCTTCGGTCAGCAACACGATAAATACGCCGAGAGCACCGAGGGCCAGCAACACGCCGACTATCAGGCTGAACCAGGTGCTGTATTGCTGGCTGTAGTCGTAGCCGATCCATACCAGTACCGACCCGCACAGAAACGCAATAAAGGTCAGGAAGGTCCGGCCCCGCTGGCGCAGCGCCGAGCCGTCGATCATCAACAGGGTCAGGGACAGCAGTGCAAGCACCACCGAGCCGATGGCCAGCACCCGCCATTGCGGGATAGCAACGACCGGGCCTTCAAAATTGAATTTCTGCTGGCGCGCGGCGTTGAACACGCCCCAGTAAGCACCTGCCGAGCCTTCGTCACTGACTTTCCACGGCTGATCGAAGGCCTCGATCACGAAGTAGTTGTAACCCTGGCGGTTAAGCTTGTTTACCAGGGTGCGCAGGTAAATGGCCTGGTCAGCCGGCGACGATTCATTACCACCGCGCATACGGCCGTTACTCGGCCAGCCAACTTCCGACAGCAGCAGCGGCTTTTTCGGGAAGGCTTTCTTCAGATCCTTGGCACGGTCGAGTACGTACTGGCCGGCCTTGTCCATCGGGATGTACTCCCAGAACGGCAGGATGTGCGCGGCGATCAGGTCGACGTGCTTGGCCAGTTGCGGGTTCTTTTCCCAGATGTGCCATTGCTCGGAAGTGGTCACCGGCACTTTCACGGCAGCGCGCACGCGGTCCAGCAACACAATCAGCGCTTCAGGGGTGATTTCGTCACGGAACAAGGCTTCGTTGCCGACCACCACGCGCACGACACTGCGCGAGTTATTGGCGATCTCGATGGCACGCTGGATTTCACGCTCGTTGCGTTCAAGGTCCGGGCTGATCCAGATCCCCAGGGTCACGCGCAGTCCGAACTCTTCGGCCAGCTTGGGGATTTCGCCCAGGGAGCCATCGACCGAGTAGGTACGGATGTTGTCTGTCAGCTTGCTCATGATCGCAAGGTCCTGACGCATCTGCTCTTCAGTCGGAAACTGATTCTTCTGCGGGTACTGGCCTTGCTGGAACGGCGAGTAGGAAAACCCGGAGATCTGTTCAGGCCAGTTGGGAGCGGTGACTGGGCGGTTGATCAGCGCCCAGAAACCGGTGAACAGCGCGGCGATGGCCAGCACGATCACCAGGTTGAGTCCAAATTTACGCGATGCCATGGTTATGTCGGGTTCCAAAAGGTGCGGAACGAAAAGAGGTGTCGGCCTACGCCGAACGGCGCGCATCCTACACCGGCCTTTCCCTGAGCGTATAGCAGACAGAGAAAAGCCGGACGTTAGTCTGCGAAAGTCCACCTAAGTTCTTTACTTGTAGCTGGAAGCTTCGAACTTGTCGCGCTGTAGTCCATAATGCGCGCCGGTTTTTGGGGTAATGATCATGAGTACAGAAGATCCGCGGTTTGCAGGCGTCGCCCGCTTGTACGGCATCGAAGGGCTGGAACGCTTGAAAGCGGCCCATGTGGCGATTGTCGGCGTCGGCGGCGTGGGCTCCTGGGCGGCGGAAGCGATCGCCCGTTGCGGGGTGGGCGAGATTTCGCTGTTTGACCTGGACGATGTCTGCGTGAGTAACAGCAACCGCCAGTTGCACGCCCTGGACAGCACCGTGGGCAAGCCCAAGGTCGAAGTGATGGCCGAGCGCCTGCGAGGCATCAACCCGGATTGCACCGTGCATGCCGTGGCGGATTTCGTCACCCGCGACACCATGGCGGAGTACATCACCCCGAATATCGACTGCGTGATCGACTGCATCGACGCCGTCAACGCCAAGGCGGCGCTGATTGCCTGGTGCAAGCGCCGCAAGATCCAGATCATCACCACCGGCGGCGCTGGCGGGCAGATTGACCCGACGCTGATCCAGGTGTGCGACCTGAACCGCACCTTCAATGACCCGCTGGCCTCGAAGGTGCGCTCCACACTGCGGCGGGACTACGGTTTCTCGCGCACAGTGACTCGCCATTACAGTGTGCCCTGCGTGTTTTCCACCGAGCAGCTGCGCTACCCCAAGCCGGATGGCAGCATCTGTTTGCAGAAGAGTTTTGTTGGCGACGGCGTAAAGTTGGACTGCGCGGGCGGGTTTGGCGCGGTGATGATGGTGACGGCTACCTTCGGGATGGTGGCGGCGACCAAGGCGGTGGACAAGATTGTGGCTGGGGTGCGCAGACCTTCGGAGCGGGTCAAGCCCCTCTGAGTCTCAGAGTTTCACACCGTTCAAAATGTGGGAGGGGGCTTGCTCCCGATGGCGGCCTCAGGGCCGACCAGGATGTTGGATTAGACCGAGTACATATCCGTTATTTAGGTAACGGCCGCTATTGGTTCCGCTTTTACAGCGGGTCACTTTTGGAAAAGAGCCCGGAATGCCGGCCCAGCCAAAAGTAACCAAAAGGGCTCTTGCCCCACCACTCGGCACCTCGCTTAGGCTCGGTGTGCCCGCAATCCGCCATGGATTTTGGGGGCCGCCGCCACGCGCCATCCATGGCGCGGGGCGGCTAAACCGGCATCCCTGCCGGTTTACCCCCCAAATCCCTGTCGAATTCCGGCCAGCGTGGTTTAACGGGGCGCCTAAGATCGAGATCAAGAGCGGCTCGCTTCGCATCGTGGTTACCGTCGGTTGCTATCAAGTTGGAGTGTCAGATTGATAGATCTGGTGGCTGATACGCCGCCATCGGGAGCAAGCCCCCTCCCACATTCAGTTGTGTGTATGGCTTAGTTCGCGCATACGTTGCAGGACTGCATTCAAGCCGTTGGTGCGCGATGGTGACAGCTGCCGGGACAGGCCCAGTTGTGCAAACCAACCCGGCAAATCCACCGCTTGCAGTTCATCAGCCGACAACCCATTGACCCGCGCCAGCAACAGCGCCACCAACCCGCGAATCATTCGCGCCTCGCTGCTGGCAGCAAACTGCCAATGGCCGTCCTGCAAATGCCCCACCAACCACACCAGGCTTTCACAGCCTTGCACCAGGTTGGCGTCGACCTTTTCATCATCCGCCAACGCGGGCAGTCGCTCGCCCCATTGCATCAGCATCCGCGCGCGCTGCTCCCAACCGCCGACAGCCTGGAATGCCTGCAGCGCAGCCATCGCGTCCACTGGCAAGCTCATCGCAACATATCCAGCGCCTGGTCCAACGCTTCAAAGAAGCGCTCCAGGTCATCGGAGTCGTTGTACAGCGCCAGGGACACTCGAATGGCGCCGGATAAGTGCATGGCCTTGAGCAGTGGCATTGCACAGTGATGCCCGGCGCGCACGGCGATGCCTTGCTCGGTCAACAGGTGAGCCAGGTCGGCGTTATGCACACCGTCCACCACAAAGCTCACCAGCGCTGCTTGCGGTGATCCCAGTACGCGCACGCCATTGCGTGCTTTCAGCCCGCGCAGCAAATAGTCGTGCAGTGCCGCTTCATGGGCGGTCACGGCGTGCTGATCCAGTGAGCTCAGGTAATCCAGGGTGGCACCCAGGCCGATCACGCCGGCAATGGGCGGCGTGCCGGCTTCGAACCCTAGTGGGGCAGGGCGGAAGCTGGCGCCTTGATAATCTGCCTGCTGCACCATCTCGCCGCCAAACTGCCAGTGGCGCAGGTGATGCAGGGCAGCGTTGCGACCGAACAGCACGCCGATGCCGTCCGGGCCGTAGAGCTTGTGGCTGGAAAATACGTAGAAATCGCAGCCCAGGGCCTGTACGTCGTGGCGACCATGCACGATGCCTTGGGCGCCATCCACAACAGTCAGGGCACCGTTTGCCTGGGCCAGCGTCAGTAGCGCTTCCAGCGGCTGCCAGGTGCCCAGCACGTTGGACAACTGGCTCACCGCCAGCAGGCGCGTGCGCGGGCCGATCAATGATGCGGCGGCTTGCAGATCGATCACGCCGTCATCGTCCAGGGGCAATACCACCAGCGTCAGCGCACGCCGTTTGGCCAATTGCTGCCAGGGCAACAGGTTGGCGTGGTGTTCCAGGGCGCTGATGGCTATCTCATCGCCCGCATTGAATAGGTGCTCAAGGCCATAGGCCAAGAGGTTCAGCGCAGAGGTAGCGCCGTGGGTGAATACGACCTGCCCGCTGTCGCCCGCATTCAACCACTGCGCGACCTTGCTGCGACTGTCCTCAAAGGCTTGGGTCGCATGGGCCCCCGGCAAATGCTGGGCGCGGTGCACATTGGCTGCGCCATTGGCGTAGTAATGGCTGATGGCATCCAGCAGGGTCTGGGGTTTTTGGGCGGTGGCGGCGCTGTCCAGATAGGTCTGGTCTTGCCTTTGCAGGGTGGCGATCGCCGGGAAATCGGCGCGCCAGGGGGAGGGCACAAGCATGGTGATCAAGACTCGTATAAGCGAGCCGCACCCGAAGGTGCGGCCCGCTAGTGGCATCGAGTGGCTGCTTAGTTGTGAGCGTGCAGCGCTTCGTTCAGTTCGATGGCCGATTTGTGGGTTTTGCACTCCACGGCACCGGTCTCGGAATTGCGGCGGAACAGCAGGTCCGGTTGACCGGCCAACTCGCGCGCCTTGACCACCTTGACCAACTGGTTCTGCTCGTCAAGCAGCGCAACCTTGGTGCCGGCGGTGATGTACAGGCCCGACTCCACGGTGTTGCGGTCGCCCAACGGGATACCGGTGCCGGCGTTGGCGCCAATCAGGCAGCCTTCGCCCACCTTGATCACGATATTGCCGCCGCCCGACAGGGTGCCCATGGTAGAGCAGCCGCCGCCCAGGTCCGAACCCTTGCCGACGAACACGCCTGCCGATACACGGCCTTCGATCATGCCTGGGCCTTCGGTGCCGGCGTTGAAGTTGACGAAGCCTTCGTGCATCACGGTAGTGCCTTCGCCCACGTAGGCGCCCAGGCGGATACGCGCAGCGTCAGCGATGCGCACGCCGGCCGGTACCACGTAGTCGGTCATTTTCGGGAACTTGTCCACCGAGAACACTTCCAGCAGCTCGCCACGCAGACGCGCTTCGAGCTGGCGCTCGGCAAGTTCGGCGATGTCGATGGCGCCCTGGCTGGTCCAGGCCACGTTCGGCAACTGCGGGAACACGCCGGTCAGGTTCAGGCCGTGAGGCTTGACCAGGCGATGGGACAGCAAGTGCAGCTTGAGGTAGGCCTCTGGCGTGGAGGTCAGCGCGGCGTCTTCGGCCAGCAGTGTGGCAACCAGTGGAGTGTGGCTTTCAGCCAGGCGATTCAGCAACGCGGCTTGGGTGGCGTCGACGTTCTTGAGTGCATCTGCCAGTTGCAGCGCTTGGCTGATGGTGAACGTGATCGCCTGGTTGCCCTCGGTGTAACCCAGGATCGGCGCAATGGCGGCAACGATCTCGGCCGACGGGTTGAGCAACGGTTGTGCGTAAAACACTTCCAGCCAAGCGCCTTGGCGGTTCTGAGTGCCGACGCCGAAGCCCAGGCTGAACAGGGAATTGGACATGCTGTTACCTCTACAAAAATGGAAGGCTGGCCTACTTGAGGGCCGCCGAATAACTATCTGGCTTGAAGCCAATCAGGGTTCTGTCACCGAGATCGAGCACTGGGCGCTTGATCATCGAGGGTTGTGCGAGCATCAATTCAATGGCTTTCGACTGATCGAGATCGGCTTTGCGTTCGTCTTCGAGTTTGCGAAAGGTGGTGCCCGCACGGTTCAAAACCACCTGCCAACCGTGCTCGTTGCACCATTGGGTCAAGTGTTCACGGTCGATACCGGCCGTTTTGTAGTCATGGAACTCGTAGCTCAGCGCGTGCTCATCGAGCCAGGTGCGCGCCTTTTTCATGGTGTCGCAGGCTTTGATGCCGAAAAGGTGCAGGGTTTTGCTTGAAGCGGTCAAGGAATTGCCCCCCTTTGGACCAATGAAAAATGAAAGATCACGGATTATGCCACGACCAGCCGGTTTCGGCGCCGCTCGTCAGCATCCTGCGACTTTTGTGCAAAAGCCGGTGCGCGGCTTAGGCGAGTAACATAGCGGGGTAATATGGCACTTCAACGGCCAGTTGTTGCCTGATGTGTCGTTGCAAGTCGATTGTCCTGGAAACCCGCGTTATGCAAACCGCCTACACCGTTCTTATCCTGCTGATGCTGGTCAGCTTTTCGCGTCTGGTCGGACGCATCATCCCGCTACCGTTGCCCTTGCTACAGATTGCCGCCGGTGCCTTGCTGGCCTGGCCCACATTGGGGCTGCATGTGGCGTTGGACCCGGAGCTGTTCCTGTTTCTGTTTCTGCCGCCGCTGTTGTTTTCCGATGGCTGGCGCATGCCCAAGCGCGAATTGTGGCGCCTGCGTGGCCCGATTCTGACATTGGCGGTGGGCCTGGTGCTGTTTACCGTGGTCGGCGCCGGCTACTTCATTCATTGGTTGCTGCCCTCGATCCCCTTGCCGGTGGCCTTTGCCCTTGCGGCGGTTTTATCCCCGACGGATGCCGTGGCGGTGTCGGCCATTTCTCAGAATCGCTTGCCTAAACCGCTGATGCACATGCTTCAAGGCGAGGCGCTGATGAATGACGCGTCAGGCCTGGTGACCTTCAAGTTTGCCCTGGCGGCGGCGTTGACCGGGGTGTTTTCCCTGGCGGATGCCAGCCTGACCTTTGTATTGGTCGCCGTGGGCGGCTTGGCGGTCGGGGTGGCGTTGAGCTGGCTGGTCGGCCGTCTGCGCGCGTGGATGATTGCACGGGGCTGGGATGACCCCGCGACCCATGTGGTGTTCATGCTGTTGTTGCCCTTTGCTGCCTACGTGTTGGCTGAGCGTCTGGGCGCTTCGGGCATTTTGTCGGCGGTGGCGGCGGGCATGATGCAGAGCTGGCTCGACCTGCTGCCGCGCCAGACCAGTACGCGGTTGCTCAACCGCAGCGTCTGGTCGCTGCTGGAGTTTGCCTTCAATGGCCTGATTTTCCTGCTGCTCGGCCTGCAACTGCCGGACATCATCAAGGCTGTGGTCAGCCACGAAACCACCCTGTGGCCCACCCTGTTGTACCGCTGCCTGGACGTGGTGGCGATCTTTCTGGTGCTGGTGGTGCTGCGGTTTATCTGGGTGCAGAGCATCTGGCGGCTGTCGGGGTTGCTGCGCAGGCTGCGTGGCAAAAGCGCGCTGACCCTGGTGCCGACGGCGCGCTCCTGCTGGTTGCTGACCGTCGGCGGTGTCCGCGGTGCGGTGACGTTGGCGGGTGTCATGTCGGTGCCCTTGCTGCTGGCGCCGGGCCAGGATTTCCCTGAGCGTGACCTGCTGATCTTTATCGCCGCCGGGGTCATCCTGCTATCGCTGGTCGCCGCTTGCATTGCCCTGCCGTTGCTGTTGCGTGGCGTGGAGAAAAGTCCGGATGAGAAGCGCCACAACGAAGTGCGCGAGGCCTGGAAAAAGACCGCCGTGGCGGCGATCCATGCGTTGGAGGTCGAAGAACCCGTCGAAGCCGAAACGCCGGATGCCGCTCAGGCTGCATTGGCCACCGAGCTCAAGGCGCGGCTGATGGCGGAGTATCGTCATCAGTTGGACGTATTCAATGACTCGGCCGAGGCTCAGGCACTGGCGCTGCAAATGGATCAACTGGAGCGCAGGCTGAGGCTCAAGGCGCTACGTGCGCAGCGCCTGGAGCTCTACCGTTTGAGTCGCCAGCATCAGATTGGCGACGATGTACTGCGCGAGGTATTGGCGGATCTGGATATGAGTGAAGCGAACTTGGGAAGTGTTGAGTAGGGCTGGAACTGATCATTGCCCGGATGCTTGAATTGAGCAGTTTGCCCAAGAGAGTTTTATCTTCTGGATAGAGCGACTGCATGAACTTTTTATCGTCTTCAGACAGTTTGAAGTTGCGCGGGATGGGGGGACCACTGTTGAGTCTTGAAGCAGGAAAGCCATAGTGCATGATAGATTTGTCATCATAGTTTGCAGAGGCTGTTACCTGGGGGCGTGAAAAAGTCCTGATGATATTGTTATCGGCCTCATAGCTGAATTGCCTACGCGACTCGTACTCGTCATAGATATTCTGTCTATTCAGGTCCAGTGTGCGATCCGGATGCTGGTGCTCATGCTTCAAACCCAGGGCGTGGCCGAATTCGTGTTGAACCGTCGCGGCAATGCTGTCCGGTGAATCTTTGAAGCCAATACTCATGGTCGGTTTGGAGAGGGGGACGTTTTTTGCATCGGTTCCCACGCTTGACCATCCGGCGTGACTGTTATTGTCTGCAGTAATGCGTATGTCACCGTTAGGGCTGTCAATAAATTTCAAGTAGAGGTTAGTGTGCGGCGCCCATTTATTGATGTTGTGCTGTACCAGATCCTTTTGTTCCTGTGTCATGTTCAGTCGCGAGATGGTCAGCACTGAATGTTGAGGCCATAGTTTGTCCGGCATGGCGACGCCGCGTTTGGCTCTACTGTGAGGTGCGCTCACGGAGTGAGGAGAAACGGGACGGGTTGGGATGGTGGGGGGCATGTCGTTCACCTGAGCGTGTGTACCAGATGAACGTGGGTGGAGCATTTAACAGGCTTTGTTCCCATTGATGGGTTGCAAGATACATCGGTAATGGCCGCTCCCACGGTGTGGGAGCGGCTTGAAACTCAAACGCGGCGCTGTATGAAATCGCGAATCCGCTCAGCCGCTTCGACACATTCGGCCAATGGCGCAACCAATGCCAGGCGCACACGCCCTGCGCCTGGGTTGAAACCGTCGACTTCGCGGGACAGGTAAGAGCCCGGTACTACCGTCACATGTTCTTCCACAAACAGATCGCGGCAGAAGTCCGCGTCGTCACCGTTCACCTTCGGCCACAGATAGAAGCCGCCGTCCGGGCTTTGTACATCCAGCACCGGTTTGAGGATCGCCAGCACCGCATCGAACTTTTCGCGGTACAGGTCACGGTTGGCCAGTACATGGGCTTCGTCCTGCCAGGCAGCGATGCTGGCTAGCTGGGTTTGCACCGGCATCGCGCAACCATGGTAGGTGCGGTACAGCAAAAAGGCCTTGAGGATGTCGGCGTCGCCGGCCACGAAGCCCGAACGCAGGCCCGGCAGATTGGAACGCTTGGACAGGCTGTGGAATACCACGCAACGCTTGAAGTCCTGGCGCCCCAGCTCGACGCAGGCACTGAGCAGGCCCGGCGGCGGGGTTTGTTCGTCGAAGTACAGCTCGCTGTAGCATTCGTCGGCGGCGATCACGAAGTCGTATTCGTCGGCCAGGGCGATGAGTTTTTTCAGTGTGTCGACGGGAATCAGCGCGCCGGTCGGGTTGCCTGGGGAGCACAGGAACAGGATTTGGCAACGTTTCCAGATGTCGGGGGAGACGGCGTCGAAGTCCGGGTTGAAGCCATTGCTATCCAGGCACGGCAGGTAATGCGGCTTGGCCCCGGCCAGGAACGCGGCGCCTTCGTAGATTTGGTAAAACGGGTTGGGGCTAACCACCAGCGCATCGTCGCCACGGTTAACCACGGTCTGGGTGAAGGCGAACAGGGCTTCACGGGTGCCGTTGACCGGCAGGATGTTACGCGCCGGGTCCAACCAGCCCTTGGGCACATTGAAGCGGCGTTCGCACCAGGCGCCGATGGCTTCACGCAGGGCAGGGGTGCCCAGCGTGGTGGGGTACACCGCCATCTGGTCGAGGTTGTTGCTCAGCGCCTCGGCGACAAAGGTCGGGGACTTGTGCTTGGGTTCGCCGATGGACAGTGCAATCGGGCGTTTGTCCGGGTTCGGCGTCACGCTGCCGAGCAGGGCGCGCAGTTTCTCGAAAGGGTAGGGCTGCAACTGGTTAAGGGCGTTGTTCATATAAGCCTCTATCACGGTGAGCGCGGCCCCTGTGGGAGCTGGCTTGCCTGCGATGGCATCACTGCGGTCGACCTGACGGACCGAGGTGTCTGCATCGCAGGCAAGCCAGCTCCCACATGACTCGTGTTCACAAAGTTAAGAATTCAAATAGTCAGTCGGGTCAGCTCAACGCCGGGTTCCTGGGTCACGCTCAATTGTTCCACGATCGCATCCTGCAGGCGGCGACACAGCTCAGGGTCGGACAGCGGCTGGTTATCAGCGTCGGTGATGAAGAACACGTCTTCCACCCGTTCGCCGAGGGTCGCAATCTTGGCGTTCTGCAACGACAGGTCGAACTCCAGGAAAATCCCGCCGATGCGCGCCAGCAGGCCTGGGCGATCCGGCGCGCTGAGTTCCAGCACCGTCACCGGTCGCTGCGCGTCGTTGGAAATGGTCACCTGGGGCGCAAAGGCAAAATGCTTGAGCTGGCGTGGTACCCGGCGTTGGATGATGGTTGGGTAATCGTCCGGGTTGCGCAGGGCTTCGGTGAGGCCTTCGCGGATCTTTTTCACCCGCGCCGGGTTATCGCCAATAGAGTCGCCGTCGGTGTCGAGCACGATGTAGGTGTCGAGGGTGAACTGGCTGCTGGAGGTGATGACCCGAGCGTCATGGATGTTCAGGTTGAGCTGGTCCATGGCGGCCACGGTCACGGCGAAAAAGTCGTGCTGGTCCGGCGCGTAGATGAAGATCTGCGTGCCGCCTTCGAATTCGCGCTGGGTGGTTTCCTTGATCAATACCAGCGGGCCACCGTCGGCCGGCTGCTGCAGGATCGCATCGCTGTGCCAGGCCACGTCGCCGGCGGTGTGGCGCAGGAAATAGTCGTCGCCCAGTTGCGACCAGAGCTGTTCGACGTCGTCCGGGTCGTTACCACCGCGTACCAGAATATCCAGGGCCGCACTTTGGGTGCGGCGGATCTGCTCTTCGCGGTCCACCGGGTTCTCCAGGCCGCGGCGCAGGGCGCGCTTGGTCTCGGTGTACAGCTGGCGCAACAGGCTGGCGCGCCAGGAGTTCCACAACGTGGGGTTGGTGGCGTTGATGTCGGAGACGGTCAGCACATAAAGATAGTCGAGACGGGTTTCATCGCCGACGATTCCTGCGAAATCGTGGATTACCTGTGGATCGGACAAATCCTTGCGCTGGGCAGTGGTCGACATCACCAGGTGGTTTTGCACCAGCCAGACGATCAGACGGCTGTCCCACAGGGGTAACTGGTGACGCTGGCAGAAGGCTTCGGCGTCCACTGCACCGATTTCCGAGTGATCGCCATGGCGACCCTTGCCGATGTCGTGATACAGGCCCGCCAAGTAGATCAGCTCAGGCTTGGGCAGCTTGGCCATCAGTTTACTGGCCAGTGGGAATTTCTCTGACACCTGGGTGTACTGCAACTTACGCAGGTGCTTGATCAGGTTCAGGGTGTGGGCATCGACGGTGTAGATGTGGAACAGGTCGTGCTGCATTTGCCCGACGATAAAGCCGAACTCCGGCAGGTAGCGCCCGAGAATGCCGTAGCGGTTCATGCGCCGCAGGTTGCGGTGGATGCCGATGCGGCACTTGAACAGTTCGATAAACAGGCTGGTATTGCGGATGTCGTTGCGAAATTCGTCGTCGATCAGGTGACGGTTTTCCCGCAGCAAACGGATAGTATCGGCGCGCACGCCTTTGATGTCCGGCTGCTGGGCCATCAGCACGAAGATTTCCAGCATGGCGAACGGGGTGCGGCGGAACACGTTGTCGTTACGTGCTTCGATATAACCGTCATGCAGTTGGAAGCGCGCATTGATCGGCTGCGGCGGCGCTTCGTCTTCGGGGGCCAGGATCACCTCCTCGAAGTGCTGGATGATCAGGTCGCTGAGCTGGGCAATGCTCATGACCACCCGGTAGTACTGTTGCATGAAGCTTTCGATGCTGGTCTTCGCGTCTTCGCCCTCAAAGCCCAGCAGGGTGGCGATGGAGCGTTGGTGATCGAACAGCAGGCGGTCCTCGGAGCGCCCGGCGAGCATGTGCAGGGCGTAGCGCACCTTCCACAGGAACTCCTGGGACGAGGCCAGCAGGGTGTTTTCGCTCTCCACCAGGAAGCCTTCGCCAGCCAGGGCGCGCAGGTTCAGCGTGCCGTATTGGCGGCGCGCCACCCACAAAATCGTCTGGATATCCCGCAGCCCGCCCGGGGACCCTTTGACGTTGGGTTCCAGGTTGTATTCGGTGTCGTTGTACTTGTGGTGCCGCGCCTTCTGTTCGGCGCGCTTGGCCAGGAAGAAATCCTTGCTCGGCCACATGTGTGCGGTGCTGGTGACTTCGAGCATGCGCTGGCGCAGGCGCTCGGGGCCGCAGATGGTGCGGCTTTCCATCAGGTTGGTGACCACCGTCAAGTCAGCACGGGCCTCTTCGGCGCATTCATCCACCGAGCGCACGCTCTGGCCGACTTCCAGGCCGATGTCCCACAGCAATGTCAGAAAACGCTCGATGGAATCACGAAAGGTTTCGTGGTCGGCGCTGTCCAGCAGGATCAACAGGTCGATGTCGGAGTAGGGGTGCAGTTCGCCGCGACCGTAGCCGCCGACCGCCACCAGGGCGATATCGGCGTCTGCACTCCAGCTGAACTGTTCCCAGGCTTTCTGCAGGATGTTATCGACGAACCAGGCGCGGTCCTCGATCAGTCGTCTGATGTCCCGACCACTGCGAAAACGCGCGTCGAGCACCTCGCGCGCCTGGCGGATGGCTTTCTTGAAGGCGGCGATGGGGCTCGCCTTCAATGCCAGCTCGGCCTGGAACTGGCCACGGTCGAAGAGTTCGGGATCCACCTGGGGCATCGGTCGGCTTTCCTATCTATCTATTGAGTCAGTCACACGGTTGAAGCTGGAAAACCGAAGCAACCCTCACGCCGAAACGCGAGGAATGGTGTCGTCTGCGCGCAACGTGAAGATCTCGTAGCCGGTTTCGGTGACCAGCAGCGTGTGTTCCCACTGGGCCGAGAGCTTGCGGTCCTTGGTGATAGCGGTCCAGCCGTCGCCCAGCACCTTGGTATCGGCCTTGCCTTGGTTGATCATCGGCTCGATGGTAAAGGTCATGCCTGCCTTGAGTTCCATGCCGGTGCCGGCGCGGCCGTAGTGCAGGATCTGTGGTTCTTCGTGGAACACCGTGCCGATGCCGTGGCCGCAGAATTCGCGCACCACCGAGAAGCCGTTCTTTTCGGCGTGCTTCTGGATCACTTCACCGATGTCACCCAGGCGGCAGCCTGGCTTGACGATTTCGATGGCCTTGTACATGCATTCCTGGGTCACCTGGGACAGGCGCTCGGCCCAGACCGGCACGTTGCCGACGTGGAACATGCGGCTGGTGTCGCCGAAGTAGCGGTCCTTGATCACGGTGACGTCGATGTTCAGGGTGTCGCCGTCCTTCAACGGCTTGTCACCGGGAATGCCGTGGCACACCACATGGTTGACCGAGGTGCAGATCGACTTGGGGAAGCCTTTGTAGTTCAGCGGCGCAGGGATGGCCTTTTGCACATTGACGATATAGTCGTGGCAGATCTGGTTCAGGGTTTCGGTGGTGACGCCCGGCTTTACATGCTCTGCAATCATTTCCAGCACGTCAGCGGCCAGTTTGCCGGCGATGCGCATGCCGGCGATGTCTTCGGCGGTTTTCAAACTAACGGTCATACAGGCTCTCTCTAGCGCGACGCGCTGAAATCAATACGGTTTACGGGCGTGCGACAAAAGGTTGCTGAATTCGCACAAGCCACAAAAAACGCGATTCTAACAGACGCGGGCGGTAAACCATGAGCCCCTGACGATCGCTTCTATCTATAGGGTGGGGGTAAATCCGCTCTATTCAACGGCTTGCGCACAGATCGCTGCGGTCAGGTGTGATTGCGGGTTTCGTTTTCGCCCTTGCTGTGGTATAAAATGCGCCGCTTTCCGGGGATACCCCGAAAAGCTTAAATCCACACACGTGTCGACACGATGACCTGGGTGCCGGAGGCCTTGATGCCGCTGGTTGGTCATTGGGATACGTGGAGGCCAAACCCGACTTATTAAGGAACTATCATGTCCCAAGTCAACATGCGCGATATGCTGAAGGCCGGTGTGCACTTCGGTCACCAGACCCGTTACTGGAACCCGAAAATGGGTAAATACATTTTCGGCGCGCGTAACAAGATTCACATTATCAACCTTGAAAAAACCCTGCCAATGTTCAACGAAGCTCTGACTTTCGTAGAGCGTCTGGCCCAGGGCAAAAACAAGATCCTGTTCGTCGGCACCAAGCGTTCCGCTGGCAAGATCGTTGCTGAAGAAGCAGCACGTTGCGGTTCGCCGTACGTCGATCACCGCTGGTTGGGCGGCATGCTGACCAACTTCAAAACCATCCGTGCTTCCATCAAGCGTCTGCGTGACCTTGAAGTGCAAGCCGAAGACGGTACTTTCGCCAAGCTGACCAAGAAAGAAGCGCTGATGCGCTCCCGTGACCTGGAAAAGCTCGATCGTTCCCTGGGTGGTATCAAGGACATGGGCGGTCTGCCTGACGCACTGTTCGTTATCGACGTTGATCACGAGCGCATCGCGATCACCGAAGCCAACAAGCTGGGCATCCCGGTTATCGGCGTAGTCGATACCAACAGCAGCCCGGAAGGCGTTGACTACATCATCCCAGGCAACGATGACGCAATCCGCGCTATCCAGCTGTACATGGGTTCGATGGCTGACGCTGTAATCCGTGGTCGCAACCACGTTGCTGGCGGTACCGAGCAGTTCGTTGAAGAAGCTCCGGTAGCTGCCGCTGAGTAACTGACGCCCTGGCGTTGACTCAGTAAGCAAAAAGGGGGCTTGGCCCCCTTTTTGCCACCTCGAAAACCATTTGTCGGCAGCGCAGCTACATCATTTGTAACGTGCAGCGGCCTACAACGGAAATTCGGGAAGAATTGATCGCCCGTTTGATCGGGTGGAATGGTTGAAAACCTATCCAAGAGGATTTTGAAATGGCAGAGATTACTGCAGCGTTGGTTAAAGAACTGCGTGAGCGTACCGGCGAAGGCATGATGGATTGCAAAAAGGCCTTGACCAAGGCCGGCGGCGACATCGAAAAAGCCATTGATGACATGCGTGCTTCCGGCGCCATCAAGGCTGCCAAGAAAGCAGGCAACGTCGCTGCTGAAGGCGCTATCGCCCTGAAAGAAGACGGCAAATCCGCCGTTCTGCTGGAAGTCAACTCGCAGACCGACTTCCTGGCTCTGCAGGATGACTTCAAGGCATTCGTTGCTGCCAGCGTCGAAAAAGCCT
Source organism: Pseudomonas sp. GZJR-8 (assembly GCF_002916705.1). Classification (NCBI taxonomy): domain Bacteria; kingdom Pseudomonadati; phylum Pseudomonadota; class Gammaproteobacteria; order Pseudomonadales; family Pseudomonadaceae; genus Pseudomonas; species Pseudomonas sp. GZJR-8. The sequence continues at coordinate 339,584 of NZ_JXSI01000001.1, forward strand.
TCGCTGACAAGCTGACCACTGTTGAGCCTCTGATCGAAGCTCAAGAAGCAGCTCGTCTGGTACTGGTCGGCAAGGTTGGCGAAAACGTCAACATCCGTCGCCTGGTTCGCGTTGAAGGTGATGTTGTTGGTGGTTACCTGCACGGCAACAAAATCGGTGTAGCAGTTGTTCTGAAAGGCGGCGACATTGAGCTGGCCAAAGACATCGCTATGCACGTTGCTGCAAGCAACCCTGAGTTCCTGCTGCCTTCGGAAGTGTCTGCCGAAGCGATCGAGCGCGAAAAAGCTGTGTTCCTGCAGCTGAACGAAGAAAAAATCAAAGGCAAGCCAGAAAACATTGTTGAGAACATGGTCAAAGGCCGTATCAGCAAGTTCCTGGCCGAAGCAAGCCTGGTTGAGCAGGCGTTCGTCAAGAACCCTGAAATCAAGGTTGGCGAACTGGCCAAGAAAGCCGGTGCTGAAATCGTTTCCTTCACTTACTTCAAAGTAGGCGAAGGCATCGAGAAGCCGGTCGACAACTTCGCTGAAGAAGTTGCTGCCCAGCTGGCTGCCGCCAAGCAATAAGACAGTCCCAAACTGTCGCCGAAAGAGGCTGCCCGCTCACGCGCGCAGCCTCTTTTCAAATGGGAAGGCCAATTTTATTTGGTTTCCTCTCGGAACTGGCTTACAAAGCCGTGTTCCGATGGCGCTGTGACAGCGTCCAGCTAGAGTGAACGCAAGCCGTAAACGGCTCGCCAAGAATTTTTAAAAAATACGCCGCAGGAGAGATTCGCAATGGCTCAGCAGGGCAGTGGTTATCAGGCTCGCTATAAACGCATTCTACTCAAGCTCAGCGGCGAGGCCCTGATGGGCTCGGAAGAGTTCGGGATCGACCCCAAGGTGCTTGACCGCATGGCGCTGGAAGTCGGCCAATTGGTCGGTATCGGTGTGCAGGTCGGCCTGGTGATCGGCGGCGGCAATCTGTTCCGCGGCGCGGCACTGAGTGCGGCCGGTATGGATCGGGTCACTGGCGACCACATGGGCATGCTGGCCACTGTGATGAACGCCCTGGCCATGCGCGACGCCCTGGAGCGTGCCAATATCTCGGCCATCGTGATGTCGGCTATCTCCATGGTTGGCGTGACCGATCACTACGATCGCCGCAAAGCCATGCGCCACCTGAACTCCAAGGAAGTGGTGATCTTTGCCGCTGGCACAGGCAACCCGTTCTTCACCACGGATTCGGCGGCGTGCCTGCGCGCTATCGAAATCGATGCCGACGTGGTGCTCAAAGCCACCAAGGTAGATGGCGTATACACTGCAGACCCATTCAAAGACCCGCATGCCGAGAAGTTCGATCATCTGACCTACGATGAAGTGCTGGATCGCAAGCTGGGTGTGATGGACCTGACTGCTATCTGCCTGTGCCGCGACCACAAGATGCCGCTGCGCGTATTTAACATGAACAAGCCCGGCGCCCTGCTGAATATCGTACACGGCGGCGCGGAAGGGACTCTGATCGAGGAAGGCCAACAATGATCAATGAAATCAAGAAAGACGCCCAGGCGCGTATGCAGAAATCCCTGGAATCCCTGAGCCATGCATTTGGTCAGATCCGTACCGGCAAGGCGCACCCGAGCATCCTGGGCAGCGTGATGGTGCCTTACTACGGTTCCGACACCCCGCTCAGCGGCGTGGCCAACGTGACCGTGAAGGACTCGCGCACCCTGCAAGTCGTGGCCTTCGAGCGCAACATGCTCGCGGCAGTCGACAAGGCGATCCAGAGCGCCGGTCTGAACCTCAACCCGACCAACCTCGGCGAGTTGTTGTTGATCTCCATGCCAGCTTTGACCGAAGAAACCCGCAAGGGCTTCACCAAGCAGGCGCGCAGTGCCGCTGAAGATGCGCGCGTTGCCGTGCGTAACATCCGTCGCGATGCGTTGGGTGACCTGAAGAAGCTGGTCAAGGACAAGGAAATCAGCGAAGACGAAGAGCGTCGTGCCGTTGCTGATATCGACAAGTTGACCAAGGACGCCGAAGCCAAGATCACCCAGGCTACCGAAGAAAAAGAAAAGGACCTGATGGCCGTATAAGGGGTCAGGACGCCTTTATGGAAAAGACCAAGCAGACTGTGCCCTCCGTGGTGCCGCGCCATGTCGCGATCATCATGGATGGGAATAATCGCTGGGCGAAAAAACGCTTTATGCCGGGTGTTGCCGGGCATAAAGCGGGTGTTGACGCGGTAAGGGCGGTGATTGAGGTGTGCGCCGAGGCCAAGGTCGAAGTGTTGACCTTGTTCGCCTTTTCCAGTGAGAACTGGCAGCGGCCCGCCGACGAAGTCAGTGCCTTGATGGACCTGTTTTTCAAGGCGCTGCGTCGTGAGGCCAAGCGCCTCAATGACAACAACATCAGTCTGCGCATCATTGGTGATCGCTCGCGGTTCCACCCGGAACTGCAAGTGGCCATGCGCGAAGCCGAGGCTATCACCGCAGGCAGTAATCGTTTTGTGCTGCAGATCGCAGCCAATTACGGCGGCCAGTGGGATATCGCCCAGGCTGCGCAACGGCTTGCCCGCGAAGTGCAGGCCGGCCATCTGCGCCCCGACGACATCACGCCCGAACTGTTGCAAACCTGCCTGGTGACCGGCGACCTGCCGTTGCCGGACTTGTGTATCCGTACCGGTGGCGAGCATCGCATCAGCAATTTCCTGTTGTGGCAGCTAGCCTATACCGAGTTGTACTTCTCCGACCTGTTCTGGCCGGACTTCAAACACGATGCCATGCGCAATGCGCTGGCCGATTTCGCTTCCCGTCAGCGTCGTTTCGGTAAAACGAGCGAGCAGATCGAAGCTGGAGCCCGGGTTTAAATGCTTAAACAACGAATCATCACGGCGCTGATCCTGCTGCCGATTGCCTTGTGCGGTTTTTTCCTGCTTGAAGGCTCCGGCTTTGCGCTGTTTATCGGCCTGGTCGTGAGCCTGGGTGCCTGGGAATGGGCGCGCCTGGCAGGCTTCGGCAACCAGTTGCCGCGCGTGGCGTACGCCGCAGTGGTCGCGGTGTTGTTGTTCCTGATGTATATCCTGCCGGACATCGCACCCTGGGTATTGGGGGCGGCGGTGCTGTGGTGGGCGTTGGCAACATTCCTGGTGCTGACTTACCCACGCACCAGCGGTCAATGGTCCAGCGTGGCCTGCAAGCTGGTGATCGGATTGCTGATCCTGCTACCGGCCTGGCAAGGGCTGGTGGAAATCAAGCGCTACCCTATCGGTAATGAATTGATCCTGGCCGTGATGGTGCTGGTGTGGGGGGCCGATATCGGCGCCTACTTCTCTGGTCGCGCATTTGGCAAGCGCAAGCTGGCTCCGGCCGTCAGCCCGGGCAAGAGCTGGGAAGGCGTATACGGTGGCCTGGCCTTGACGCTACTGATCACGCTGGTGGTCGGTTTGGTGCGTGACTGGTCGGTGAAAGAGGTTCTACTGGCCTTGCTGGGCACCGCTATCGTCGTGTTTATCTCGGTGGTGGGTGACCTCACCGAGAGCATGTTCAAGCGCCAGGCCGGGATCAAGGACAGCAGTAACCTGCTGCCGGGTCATGGTGGCGTGCTGGACCGCATCGACAGCCTCACTGCCGCGCTGCCGATCTTCGCGGTGTTGCTGTGGATGATCGCTTCGTGAGCGGCCTGCAGCAGGTTACCGTACTGGGCGCGACCGGTTCCGTCGGGCTGAGTACCCTGGATGTCATCGCTCGTCACCCGGATCGTTACCAGGTTTTCGCCCTGACCGGCTTCACGCGTTTGCGCGAATTGCTGGCCTTGTGCGTGCGCCACTCACCGCGCTTTGCTGTAGTGCCTGAGGCCGCGGCGGCCCGTGGGCTGCAGGATGATCTGCGGGCTGCGGGGTTGACCACCCAGGTGCTGGTCGGGGAAGCGGGGTTGTGCCAGGTGGCGGCCGACGCCGATGTGGATACCGTGGTGGCGGCGATTGTCGGCGCGGCGGGGTTGCGTCCTACCCTGGCGGCAGTCGATGCCGGCAAGAAAATTCTGCTGGCCAATAAAGAAGCCCTGGTCATGTCTGGCGCACTCTTCATGCAAGCCGTGCGCAAGAGTGGGGCGGTCCTGCTGCCGCTGGACAGCGAGCACAACGCAATCTTCCAGTGCATGCCCGGGGATTTCGCCCGCGGCTTGAGCCAGGTCGGTGTGCGTCGGATTCTGCTGACGGCGTCCGGTGGTCCCTTTCGGCAGACTCCGCTGGCTGAGCTTGAGCATGTGTCTCCCGATCAGGCCTGCGCTCATCCGAACTGGTCCATGGGGCGCAAGATTTCCGTGGATTCGGCGAGCATGATGAACAAAGGCCTGGAGCTGATCGAGGCGTGCTGGTTGTTCGATGCACGGCCTGATCAGGTCGAGGTGGTGATTCACCCGCAAAGCGTGATCCACTCCCTGGTCGATTACGTGGACGGTTCGGTGTTGGCGCAGTTGGGCAACCCGGATATGCGCACGCCGATCGCCAATGCCTTGGCCTGGCCGGAGCGGATCGATTCCGGCGTGGCGCCCCTGGATCTGTTTGCGATTGCGCGCCTGGACTTCGAAGCCCCGGACGAGCAGCGTTTTCCGTGCCTGCGCCTGGCGCGGCAAGCGGCCGAGGCGGGTAACAGCGCGCCGGCCATGCTCAATGCGGCCAATGAAGTGGCCGTGGCGGCGTTTCTCGAACGGCGCATCCGCTTTCCGCAGATCGCGAGTATCATCGAGGACGTCCTGAATCTTGAGCCAGTCGTGGCTGTAAATGACCTGGGAGCGGTATTTGAGGCTGATACCAAGGCCCGAGCCTTGGCCCAGCAATGGCTGGATCGCGACACACGTTAGGGTGGGCGCGTTTGAGCCTTCAGGCATCGGATTGAAATGCGGAGAAATTAGATGAGTGCGCTCTACATGATTGTCGGCACCCTGGTTGCTCTGGGTGTGCTGGTTACCTTCCACGAATTCGGCCACTTCTGGGTGGCGCGTCGTTGCGGCGTCAAGGTATTGCGCTTTTCCGTTGGTTTCGGCATGCCATTGTTGCGCTGGCATGATCGTCGTGGCACCGAGTTCGTGATTGCCGCTATCCCGTTGGGTGGCTACGTCAAGATGCTCGATGAGCGCGAAGGTGAAGTGCCGGCTGATCAATTGGATCAGTCTTTCAATCGCAAGACCGTTCGTCAGCGTATCGCAATTGTTGCAGCGGGCCCGATCGCCAACTTCCTGTTGGCAATGGTGTTCTTCTGGGTTCTGGCCATGATGGGCAGCCAGCAGGTGCGCCCGGTCATCGGTGCAGTCGAGGCGGACAGCATCGCGTCCAGGGCCGGCTTGGTGGCAGGGCAGGAAATTGTTTCCATTGATGGCGAGCCGACCACCGGTTGGGGCGCGGTCAATTTGCAGTTGGTGCGCCGCCTGGGTGAAAGTGGCACCGTCAATGTGGTGGTGCGTGACCAGGATTCCAGTGCCGAAACCCCGCGGGCGTTGGCTCTGGACCACTGGCTCAAGGGCGCCGATGAGCCTGATCCGATCAAATCCCTGGGGATTCGTCCTTGGCGTCCGGCCTTGCCGCCGGTACTGGCTGAGCTGGATCCGAAAGGTCCGGCCCAGGCCGCAGGCCTGAAAACCGGTGATCGCCTGCTGGCCCTCGATGGCCAGGCGCTGGGTGACTGGCAGCAAGTGGTCGACCTGGTACGTGTGCGTCCTGATACCAGAATTGTGCTGAAAGTTGAGCGCGAGGGTGCTCAAATCGACGTTCCCGTGACCTTGTCGGTTCGCGGGGAGGCCAAGGCGGCCGGGGGTTACCTGGGTGCCGGGGTCAAAGGTGTCGAATGGCCGCCATCGATGGTTCGAGAGGTCAGCTTCGGGCCTTTGGCCGCGATTGGCGAGGGTGCGAAACGCACATGGACCATGAGCGTACTGACCCTCGAATCCCTCAAGAAAATGTTGTTCGGTGAGCTCTCGGTAAAAAACTTGAGTGGACCGATAACCATTGCTAAAGTGGCGGGCGCTTCTGCCCAGTCGGGTGTCGCGGATTTCCTGAATTTCCTGGCTTATCTGAGTATTAGCCTTGGGGTTCTGAATTTGCTGCCCATTCCAGTATTGGATGGGGGGCATCTGCTGTTTTATCTGGTCGAGTGGGTGCGTGGTCGCCCCTTGTCGGATCGGGTGCAGGGTTGGGGGATACAGATCGGTATCAGTTTGGTGGTCGGGGTGATGTTGTTAGCTCTGGTCAACGATCTGGGACGACTGTAACGCTTCGCTGAATTGCGAATCTGCCGCATTTTGCGGCAGTTTGTTTATTGCCAGTTGGAATAAGAAAGGACTTCATGAAACGTCTGCTGCTAACTGCGGTTCTCACCGTATTGATGATCGCCGAAGTTCACGCCGAGTCCTTCACCATCTCCGATATTCGCGTCAACGGCCTCCAGCGGGTTTCCGCGGGTAGCGTCTTTGGTGCCTTGCCGTTGAACGTCGGGGAACAGGCGGATGATCGTCGCCTGGTGGAATCCACTCGTGCGCTGTTCAAAACCGGGTTCTTTCAAGATATCCAACTGGGTCGCGAAGGCAACGTCCTGGTCATCACGGTCGTCGAACGACCTTCCGTTGCGAGTATCGCGATCGAAGGTAACAAGGCCATCTCCACTGAAGACCTGATGAAGGGCCTGAAGCAATCCGGCCTGGCCGAAGGCGAGATCTTCCAGCGCGCGACCCTTGAGGGTGTGCGTAACGAACTGCAACGCCAGTACGTTGCCCAGGGCCGCTACTCCGCGACCGTGGAAACCGAAGTGATCCCGCAGCCTCGTAACCGTGTGGGCCTCAAGGTCAACATCAACGAAGGTACCGTCGCGGCCATTCAGCACATCAACGTGGTGGGCAACACCAAATTCGCTGATGACGACCTGATCGACCTGTTCGAGCTCAAGACCACCAACTGGCTGTCGTTCTTCAAGAACGATGACAAATACGCCCGTGAAAAACTTTCCGGTGACCTTGAACGCCTGCGCTCCTACTACCTGGACCGTGGCTACATCAACATGGACATCGCTTCGACCCAGGTGTCCATCACCCCGGACAAGAAGCACGTCTATATCACCGTGAACGTCAACGAAGGCGAGAAGTACAAGGTTCGTGACGTCAAGCTCAGCGGCGACCTGAAAGTCCCTGAGGACCAGGTCAAGTCCCTGCTGCTGGTGCAGAAGGATCAGGTGTTCTCGCGCAAGCTGATGACCACTACCTCCGAACTGATCACTCGCCGCCTGGGTAACGAAGGCTATACCTTCGCCAACGTCAACGGCGTGCCGACCCCGAATGATGAAGATCACACGGTAGACATCACCTTCGTCGTCGATCCTGGCAAGCGCGCCTACGTAAACCGCATCAACTTCCGTGGCAACACCAAGTCTGCGGACGAAGTGCTGCGTCGTGAAATGCGTCAGATGGAAGGTGGCTGGGCTTCGACCTACCTGATCGACCAGTCCAAGACCCGTCTTGAGCGTCTGGGCTTCTTCAAGGAAGTCAACGTCGAAACCCCGGCCGTACCGGGTGTGGATGACCAGGTTGACGTGAACTACGCCGTTGAAGAGCAAGCTTCGGGCTCGATCACCGCCAGCGTCGGTTTCGCACAGAGCGCCGGCCTGATCCTGGGTGGCTCGATCACCCAGAACAACTTCCTCGGTACCGGTAACAAGGTTTCCATCGGCCTGACCCGAAGCGAATACCAGAGCCGCTATAACTTCGGTTATGTCGACCCCTACTGGACAGCTGACGGTGTGAGCCTGGGCTATAACGCCTTCTACCGCACCACCGACTACAAAGACCTCGACGTCGACGTTGCAAGCTATGCGATCGACAGCCTGGGTGTGGGCGCAAACATCGGTTACCCGATCAGCGAAACCTCGCGCCTGACCTTCGGCATCACCGCGCAACAGGACGAGATCAAGACCGGTGTATATACCGTGGACGAGATCTTCGACTTCACTCGTCGTGAAGGTGACAAGTTCCTGAACTTCAAGGCATCTGCCGGCTGGTCCGAGTCGACCTTGAACAAAGGTGTGCTGGCAACCCGTGGTCATTCCCAGAGCCTGACTGCGGAAGTCACCACACCGGGCAGCGACCTGTCGTTCTTCAAGCTCGACTACCGCGGCCAGTTGTTCCAGCCGTTGAGCGATAACTACACCATGCGCCTGCACACAGAGCTGGGCTATGGCGACGGTTATGGTTCGACCGATGGCTTGCCGTTCTACGAGAACTACTACGCAGGTGGTTTCAACTCGGTGCGTGGCTTCAAGGACAGCACTCTGGGCCCACGTGGTACCCCAAGCCGCGGTGTTGACCAAACCGGTAACGTCGGTACTCGCCGCGATGATGACAACGACCCGCTGCCGTTCGGTGGTAACGTGCTGATCCAGGGTGGTGCCGAAATCCTGTTCCCGCTGCCGTTCGTCAAGGACCAGCGTTCCCTGCGGACTTCGGTCTTCTGGGACGTGGGTAACGTGTTCGACTCCAAGTGCGAGCAGATCAAGAACCCAAGCGGTCTGAAGTCCAACACCCAGTGCAACGACGTGAGCCTCAGCAACCTGGCGAGCTCCGTGGGTGTGGGTGTGACCTGGGTGACTGCGCTGGGCCCGTTGAGCTTTGCTCTGGCCATGCCGATCAAGAAACCGGATAACGCTGAAACCCAGATTTTCCAATTCTCCCTCGGCCAGACGTTCTAAGCGTCTGACCCAAGATAACGACAACGGATTCTGTAGGAGTACATCGTGCGTAAGTTGACTCAATTGGTCCTGCTGGCCACTGTGCTGGTAACCACCCCGGCCTTCGCCGAAATGAAAATCGCCGTCCTGAACTATCAGATGGCTCTGCTGGAATCCGACGCGGCCAAGAAGTACGCCGTGGATGCCGAGAAAAAATTCGGTCCGCAGTTGACCAAGCTCAAAACCTTGGAAAGCAGCGCCAAGGGCATCCAGGATCGTCTGGTAGCCGGTGGCGACAAGATGCAGCAAGGCGAGCGCGAGCGTCTGGAGCTTGAATTCAAGCAAAAGGCCCGTGACTACCAGTTCCAGTCCAAGGAGCTGAACGAAGCCAAGGCTGTTGCCGACCGTGAAATGCTCAAGCAGCTCAAGCCCAAGCTCGACAGCGCCGTAGAAGAAGTCATCAAGAAGGGTGCCTTTGACCTGGTGTTCGAGCGCGGCGCCGTGATTGACGTCAAGCCTCAATACGACATCACCCGTCAGGTGATCGAGCGCATGAACCAGCTGAAGTAAGCCATGACCGCGACTATCAAACTCGGCGAGTTGGCCGAGTTCCTGGGAGCCACCTTGCGTGGCTCCCCGGAGAAAGAAATCACTGGGCTAGCCACCTTGCAGGAGGCTGGCCCAGCTCAGTTGAGCTTCCTCGCAAATCCCCAATACCGTAAATACCTGGTTGATTGCCAGGCCGCAGCCGTGTTGCTGAAGGCCGCTGACGCTGAAGGGTTTATCGGGGATGCGCTGGTGGTGGCCGACCCGTACCTGTCGTACGCCAAGGCGTCGCACCTGTTCGATCCCAAGCCGAAAGCGGCCGGTGGCATTCACCCATCTGCGGTAATTGCCGATGATGCCCAGGTTGACCCTGCGGCCAGCATCGGTGCGTTTGCAGTGATCGAGAGCGGGGCGCGTATTGGTGCAGGTGTCACCGTGGGCGCCCACTGCTTTATCGGCGCACGCTGTGAAATCGGTGCCAATGGTTGGCTGGCCCCACGTGTAACCCTCTACCACGATGTGCGTATTGGTCAGCGTGTGGTCATTCAGTCCGGCGCTGTTATCGGCGGCGAAGGCTTTGGCTTTGCCAACGCCAAAGGTGTCTGGCACAAGATTGCCCAGGTCGGCGGCGTATTGATCGGCGACGATGTGGAGATCGGTGTAAACACTGCGGTGGATCGCGGGGCTTTGGCCGATACGGTGATCGGTAACGGCGTGAAGCTCGACAACCAGATCCAGATCGCCCACAACGTGCAGATTGGCGATCACACCGCCATGGCTGCGTGCGTGGGTATTTCCGGCAGCACCAAAATCGGCAAGCATTGCATGCTCGCCGGCGGCGTCGGGCTGGTGGGGCATATCGATATTTGCGACAACGTCTTTATCACCGGCATGACCATGGTGACTCACTCGATTACCGAGCCGGGGGCCTATTCTTCCGGTACCGCCATGCAACCTGCGGCTGAATGGCGCAAGAGTGCGGCGCGTTTGAGGAAGATCGACGACATGGCACGACGTATCAAACAGCTGGAAAAGCGTGTTGGGGACGTGACCCCTGGCGGTAATGCTTCATCTGAAGGCTGATACCATTTCCATATCAAGTGTGCACAGCCGCTAGACTGCCTCCTTGATTTGCTAGCGGGGCGTGCGCTTAGTTCGCCCGCCCCCAATCTTTATTACAGGCTTCCCCCCGAAATGATGGACATCAACGAGATTCGCGAATACCTGCCTCACCGTTACCCGTTCCTGCTGGTGGACCGCGTAGTGGACCTCAATGTCGAGGAAAAGCGCATTCGTGCCTACAAGAATGTCAGCATCAACGAACCATTCTTCAACGGTCACTTCCCAGCGCATCCCATCATGCCGGGCGTGTTGATCATCGAAGCGATGGCCCAGGCTGCCGGTATCCTTGGTTTCAAAATGCTCGACCTCAAGCCTGCCGACGGCACGCTTTACTATTTCGTGGGCTCCGACAAGCTGCGTTTTCGCAACCCGGTCACCCCGGGTGACCAGTTGATCCTGGAAGCCAGGTTCATCAGCTGCAAGCGCCAGATCTGGAAGTTCGAATGCCAGGCCTCGGTAGATGGCAAGCCGGTGTGCTCTGCCGAGATCATCTGTGCGGAACGCAAACTATGAGTTTGATTGACCCTCGCGCAATCATCGATCCGTCGGCCGTACTGGCCGCCGACGTTGAGGTCGGCCCTTGGTCGATCGTCGGCGCAGGTGTGGAAATCGGCGAGGGGACTGTCATCGGGCCACACGTGATCCTTAAAGGTCCAACCCGTATTGGCAAACACAATCGTATCTACCAGTTTTCCTCGGTAGGCGAAGACACCCCGGACATGAAGTACAAGGGTGAAGAAACACGCCTGGTAATCGGTGACCACAACATCATCCGTGAAGGCGTCACCATTCACCGCGGCACCGTACAGGATCGCGCTGAAACCACTTTGGGTGATCACAACCTGGTCATGGCCTATGCGCACATCGGCCATGACAGCGTGATCGGCAACCATTGCATCCTGGTCAACAACACTGCGTTGGCAGGCCATGTGCACGTTGACGACTGGGCGATCCTGTCCGGTTTCACCCTGGTGCATCAGTACTGCCATATCGGCGCCCACAGCTTTTCCGGCATGGGCACCGCCATTGGCAAGGATGTGCCTGCATTCGTGACGGTGTTCGGCAACCCTGCCGAGGCTCGCAGCATGAACTTCGAAGGCATGCGCCGCCGTGGTTTCAGCGAAGAGGCGATCCACGCTCTGCGCCGTGCCTACAAGACGGTTTACCGTCAGGGGCTGACGGTTGAGCAGGCGCTGACCGAACTGACCGAGCCGGCAACCCTGTTTCCGGAAGTCGCGGTGTTCCGTGACTCGATCCAGGCGTCGACTCGCGGCATCACTCGCTGATCATGGCCAATCTGCGTATTGCACTCGTGGCCGGTGAAGCGTCCGGCGATATTCTGGGTGCTGGCCTGATGCGAGCCCTCAAGGCCCAGCATCCTGCGGTGGAGTTTATCGGTGTGGGTGGGCCGCTGATGCAGGCCGAAGGGCTTGCCTCCTACTTCCCCATGGAGCGGCTGTCGGTCATGGGGTTGGTGGAGGTGTTGGGACGCCTGCGTGAGCTGCTCGCTCGCCGCAAGCTGTTGATCAAGACGCTGATCGATGAAAAGCCTGACGTCTTTATCGGCATCGATGCACCGGATTTCACCCTCAATATCGAACTAAAATTGCGTCAGGCCGGGATCAAGACCGTGCACTACGTCAGCCCATCCGTATGGGCGTGGCGGCAGAAGCGCGTGTTGAAGATCCGCGAAGGCTGCGACCTGATGTTGACCCTGTTGCCGTTCGAAGCCAGGTTCTACGAAGAGAAGGGCGTACCGGTGCGGTTTGTCGGCCATACCCTGGCCGATGCCATTCCGTTGCAAGCCGATCGTGCTGCCGCGCGTGCCGAGCTGGGTTTGCCCGACGGCCCGTTGGTGGCGTTGATGCCGGGCAGTCGTGGCGGAGAGGTAGGGCGTCTGGGTGCGCTGTTTTTTGATGCCGCCGAACGTCTGCAGGCACAAAAGCCGGGGGTTCGCTTCGTGCTGCCGTGTGCCAGCCCGCAACGCCGCGCACAGATCGAGACCCTGCTGGAAGGTCGCAACCTGCCGCTGACCCTGCTTGACGGCCAGTCCCATCTGGCTCTGGCAGCCTGCGATGCGGTGTTGATTGCGTCGGGCACTGCCACCCTTGAAGCCTTGCTGTACAAGCGGCCAATGGTTGTAGCCTATCGCCTGGCGCCGCTGACCTTCTGGATTCTCAAGCGCATGGTCAAGAGCCCTTATATCTCCCTGCCCAACCTGCTGGCCCAGCGCCTGCTGGTGCCAGAGTTGTTGCAGGACGATGCAACGCCTGAAGCGCTTGCGCAGACCCTACTGCCCTTGATTGACGGCGGCGAAGAGCAGACCCGTGGTTTCGACGACATTCATCGCACGTTGCGTCGTGATGCCTCGAACCAGGCGGCCGACGCCGTGTTGACCTTGATCGGCCATAAACAGGAAGCCTTATGACCACGCAAATGGGGCTGGATTTCAGCCTGGTTGCCCAAGCTCACGAACTGGTGGCCGGTGTTGACGAAGTAGGACGCGGCCCGCTGTGTGGCGCAGTGGTCACGGCGGCGGTAATCCTAGATCCGAACCGCCCGATCCTGGGCCTCAATGATTCGAAAAAGCTTACCGAGGCCCGTCGCGAAAAGCTCTATGACGAGATCTGTGAAAAGGCCCTGAGTTGGCATATCGCTCGCGCTGAAGTCGAGGAAATCGACAAACTTAATATCCTCCATGCAACCATGTTAGCCATGCAGCGTGCTGTTGAAGGGCTGCATATCACCCCGAAAATGGCGATGATCGATGGCAACCGTTGCCCGAAGCTTGCGATGCCGTCGGAAGCGGTGGTCAAGGGCGATAGCAAGGTTCCAGCCATTGCCGCCGCCTCGATCCTGGCCAAGGTCAGCCGTGACCGTGAAATGGCTGCGTTCGAATTGATCTACCCCGGCTACGGGATTGGCGGCCATAAAGGCTACCCGACGCCCGTTCATCTGGAAGCTCTAGCTCGGCTGGGCCCGACCCCGATCCATCGCCGCTCGTTTGCCCCGGTACGCCTGGCTTATGAGGCCCGCGAAAGTCTGATCGAGGTTTAGCAGCAAGGCTGATGTTTTTACCAAGGCCCGGTACAATCCGGGCCTTGTTGTTTTCATGTATCAAGACAGGATCACTATGCCGGCTTCATTCGTTCACCTGCGCCTGCACACTGAGTACTCCCTGGTCGACGGCCTGGTACGGATCAAACCACTGGTCAAAACCCTGGTGGGCATGAATATGCCTGCGGTGGCGGTAACCGATCAGAACAACATGTGTTCCCTGGTCAAGTTCTACAAGAACGCCATGGGCGCCGGCATCAAGCCGATCTGTGGCGCCGACCTGTGGCTGTCCAACAAGGACCCGGATAACCCACTGAGCCGCATCAGCCTGCTGGCGATGAACGGCGTGGGTTATCGCAATCTCACCGAGCTGATTTCCCGTGGCTTTATCGACGGCCAGCGCAACGGCTCGATCATCATCGAGCGCGAGTGGGTGGCCGAAGCCAGCGAAGGCCTGATCATGCTCTCGGCGGCTAAAGAGGGCGAGATCGGTATCGCGTTGCTGGGCGGTAATCCCCAGGAAGCCGAGGTGCTGGCACGTGAGTGGATGCAGGTATTCCCGGACCGTTTCTACCTGGAAGTCCAGCGTACCAACCGCCCCAACGATGAAGAACATCTGCATGCTGCCGTAGCCCTGGCCGATAAGCTGGGTGCTCCGCTGGTGGCGACCAACGATGTGCGGTTTATCAAGAAAGAAGATTTCGAGGCCCATGAAACCCGCGTGTGCATCGGCGAAGGCCGGGCCCTGGATGACCCGCGCCGCTCGAAGAATTACAGCGAAGAGCAATACCTCAAAAGCGCCGATGAAATGGCGCAGCTGTTCAGCGATTTGCCCGAGGCCCTGGAAAACTCCGTCGAGATCGCCAAGCGCTGCAACATTGAAGTGAAACTGGGCAAGCACTTTTTGCCCAACTTTCCGATACCCGATGGCATGACCATCGACGAATACTTTCGCAAAGTGTCGTTCGATGGCCTGGAAGAACGCCTCAGCGTTCTGCTGCCCAAGGACACCACTGAAGACTACGAAGCCAAGCGCCAGGTCTACGTTGATCGGCTGAATTTCGAGCTGGATATCATCATCCAGATGGGATTCCCCGGCTACTTCCTGATCGTAATGGACTTTATCCAGTGGGCCAAAAACAACGGCGTACCGGTAGGTCCCGGCCGGGGGTCAGGTGCTGGCTCGCTGGTGGCCTATGTTCAGAAGATTACCGACCTTGACCCGCTGGAATATGACCTGCTGTTCGAACGGTTCCTGAACCCGGAACGGGTGTCGATGCCCGACTTCGACGTCGATTTCTGCATGGATGGTCGTGACCGCGTGATTGAATACGTGGCCGAGAAATACGGCCGCAACGCGGTAAGTCAGATCATCACCTTCGGTTCCATGGCGGCGAAAGCGGTAATTCGCGACGTGGCGCGGGTGCAGGGCAAGTCCTACGGCCTGGCCGACCGCCTGTCGAAGATGATCCCGTTCGAAGTCGGCATGACCCTGGAAAAAGCCTACGAGCAGGAAGAAATCCTGCGCGACTTTATCAAGGTCGATGAAGAAGCCGCCGAAATCTGGGACATGGCGCGCAAGCTCGAAGGCGTGGTGCGTAACGTCGGTAAACACGCCGGTGGTGTGGTCATCGCGCCGACCAAGCTCACCGACTTTTCACCGATCTACTGCGATGAAGAAGGCGACGGCCTGGTCACCCAGTTCGACAAGGATGACGTGGAGGCGGCCGGCCTGGTGAAGTTCGACTTCCTCGGCCTGCGTACCCTGACGATCATCGACTGGGCACTCAAGACCATCAACCGCGACCGCGCCAAGGTCGGCGAAGAACCGCTGGATATCGCGTTTATCCCGCTGGACGACAAACCGACCTACAGCCTGCTGCAAAAGGCCGAAACCACGGCGGTGTTCCAGCTTGAATCCCGGGGCATGAAAGAGCTGATCAAAAAGCTCAAGCCCGACTGCCTGGAAGACTTGATCGCACTGGTGGCGCTGTTCCGTCCGGGCCCGCTGCAATCGGGCATGGTGGATGACTTCATCAACCGCAAGCACGGTCGCGCCGAGCTGGCTTACCCGCACTCCGACTATCAATACGAGGGCCTCAAGCCTGTATTGGCGCCGACGTACGGCATCATCCTGTATCAGGAACAGGTGATGCAGATCGCCCAGGTAATGGCCGGCTACACCCTCGGTGGTGCGGACATGCTGCGTCGCGCAATGGGTAAAAAGAAACCCGAGGAAATGGCCAAGCAGCGCGGCGGTTTCATTGAAGGTTGCGCCACCAACAACATCGACGCCGACCTGGCCGGTAACATCTTCGACCTGGTAGAAAAATTCGCCGGTTATGGTTTCAACAAATCCCACTCCGCCGCCTATGGCCTGGTGTCGTACCAGACCGCCTGGCTGAAAGCCCACTACCCGGCGCCGTTCATGGCTGCGGTACTGTCGGCCGATATGCACAACACCGACAAGGTCGTGACCTTGATCGAGGAAGTGCGCACCATGAAGCTGCGCCTGGATGCGCCGGACGTGAACGCCTCTGAGTTCAAGTTCACGGTGAATGACGAAGGTCGCATCATCTATGGCCTCGGCGCGATCAAGGGCGTGGGCGAAGGCCCGGTGGAGGCCATCACCGAAGCGCGTCAGGATGGGCCATTCAAGGACCTGTTCGACTTCTGCGCGCGTGTTGACCTCAAACGCATCAACAAGCGTACCCTTGATGGCTTGATCCGCAGCGGCGCGCTCGACCGTCTCGGCCCGTATTTCCATGATGAGCCGAAGGCTTACCAGGCCAATATCGACCGTAACCGTGCGGTGCTGCTCACCGCCATGGAAGAGGCGATCAAGGCTGCCGAACAGACTGCCCGCACCCATGACAGCGGCCACGCCGACCTGTTTGGCGGGCTGTTCGTCGAAGAGGATGCGGATGTCTACGCCAATCATCGCAAGGCCAAGGAGCTGACCCTCAAGGAACGCCTCAAAGGTGAGAAAGACACCTTGGGCCTGTACCTCACCGGCCACCCGATTGACGAGTACGAAGGCGAAATCCGCCGTTTCGCCCGCCAGCGCATTATCGACCTCAAGCCCGCGCGGGATACCCAGACCGTCGCCGGCATGATCATCGCCCTGCGGGTGATGAAAAATAAAAAGGGCGACAAAATGGGTTTCATCACCCTGGATGACCGCTCGGGCCGGATCGAAGCGTCACTGTTTGCCGACGCGTTCCACTCCGCCCAGTCACTTTTGCAGACCGACGCCATGGTGGTGGTGGAAGGGGAGGTCAGCAATGATGACTTCTCCGGTGGCCTGCGCCTGCGTATCAAACGGGTGATGAGCATGGAAGATGCGCGCACCAACCTGGCCGAAAGCCTGCGCTTGAAGGTCAAGACCGAAGCGCTCAAGGGCGATCAGCTACGCTGGTTGGGTGACCTGCTCAAGCGCCACCGCGGCGCGTGCCCGGTAACCATGGAGTACACCGGCAGCGACGCCAAGGCCATGTTGCAGTTTGGTGAGACGTGGCGGATTGATCCGGCTGATGGCTTGATTCAAGCTTTGCGTGACCAGTTCGGGCGAGACAACGTCTTCCTCCAATACCGTTGACGGTCAGTACCCCTGACCTCGGCTGAACATTTAATCTCGACCTAAACGCGCCTCTCCCTTAAGGTAGGGCGCGAATAGACAACCGGCTGGCCAGGCACTCCTTGGCCGTCGACCCAAGACGGACGCTTATGAACCCGAATTTTCTTGATTTCGAACAGCCGATCGCTGACCTGCAAGCCAAGATCGAAGAGCTGCGCCTGGTCGGCAATGACAATTCGCTGAATATCGGCGACGAAATCGCTCGCCTGCAAGACAAAAGCAGCACGCTCACCGAAGACATCTTCGGCAAGCTGACCAGTTGGCAGATCGCGCGCCTGGCTCGCCACCCGCGCCGTCCGTACACCCTGGACTACATCGAACACATCTTCACCGAGTTCGATGAGCTGCACGGCGACCGCCACTTCTCCGACGACGCGGCCATTGTGGGCGGTATCGCTCGCCTGGACGACCAGCCGGTAATGGTGATCGGCCATCAGAAAGGCCGTGAAGTGCGCGAGAAAGTCCGTCGCAACTTCGGTATGCCGCGTCCGGAAGGCTACCGCAAGGCTTGCCGCCTGATGGAAATGGCCGAGCGCTTCAAGATGCCGATCCTGACCTTCATCGACACTCCGGGCGCATACCCGGGTATCGATGCCGAAGAGCGCAACCAGAGTGAAGCGATTGCCTGGAACCTGCGCGTCATGGCTCGCCTGAAAACCCCGATCATCGCCACTGTGATCGGTGAAGGTGGTTCCGGCGGTGCGCTGGCCATTGGCGTGTGCGATCAGTTGAACATGCTGCAATATTCGACCTACGCGGTGATTTCGCCGGAAGGTTGCGCCTCGATCCTGTGGAAAACCGCAGAGAAGGCGCCGGATGCGGCTGAAGCCATGGGCATCACCGCCGATCGCCTCAAGGGCCTGGGTATCGTGGACAAAGTGATCGCCGAGCCACTGGGCGGCGCCCACCGTGACCCGGCCGCGGCTGCCGCGACCATCCGTGCTGAACTGGGCTCGCAACTGGCGATGCTCAAGAAGCTGGATAACGAAGCGCTGCTGGCCCGTCGTTACGAGCGCCTTATGAGCTACGGTCTCTAAAGTCGACGCCGTAACTCAATGTGGGAGGGGGCTTGCTCCCGATAGCGGTGGATCAGTCACCAGATGCAGTGACTGACACTCAGCAATCGGGAGCAAGCCCCCTCCCACATTTGCTTTGTGTATGCTCGGCTTATGTATTCCAGATTTGCGGCGGGGACATCTGATGAAACCGGCTCTACCCGCCAGACTCCTGAAAACCCTGGCCCCCTGGCGCAATGCTCCGGCCTGGCGCATTGCATTCTCCGGTGGCCTCGATTCCACCGTCCTGCTGCACCTTCTGGCTTCCCTGGCAAACACCGAAACCCTGCCGCCCATCAGCGCTGTGCATGTCCATCATGGGCTGCAAGCGGCCGCTGACGCTTGGCCCAGTCATTGCCAAGCGTTATGTGACAGCCTGGGCATACCTTTGCAGGTCTTGCGTGTGCAGGTGCAACCCGGTGCCAGCCTGGAGCGTGCCGCGCGTAACGCACGTTACCAGGCGTTTACCGAGGTGATCGGGGCAGGGGAGGTGCTGCTCACCGCCCAGCATCGCGACGATCAAGCGGAGACCCTGCTGTTCCGCCTGTTACGCGGAGCCGGAGTGCGTGGGTTGGCGGCAATGCCCGAGCGTCGCCCGTTGGCGACGGGGCACTTGGTGCGGCCATTGCTGGCGGTTTCCCGGGGAGCATTGGAAGCCTACGCCCACGAACACCAATTGAAGTGGATTGAAGACCCTTCGAACGCCGATCCACGGTTCTCGCGCAATTACCTGCGTCACCAGGTCTTTCCAACGCTGACGCAGCGCTGGCCTCAGGCAGTATCAAGCCTGGCGCGCACTGCCGAGCACCTGAGTGAAGCCCAGGGCCTGCTCGATGAGCTGGCGCACATGGACCTGATCGCTGCGGATCAGCCTTCAGCGTTTCCCTGGTTGCCTTTGCCTTCCTTGGTCCTTGCTCCGTTGCGCGATCTTTCCGATGCGCGCCAGCGCAATGCCTTGCGTCATTGGCTGAATCCCCTGACTCGTCTGCCCGACAGTGACCACTGGGCCAGTTGGTACGCCCTGCGCGATGCCAAGGGGGACGCACAGCCGTTATGGCGCCTGGCCGACGGTCAGCTTCATCGTTGCGGCGAACGCATTTGGTGGCTGCCTTCCACGTGGTCGGAATTTTCCGACGTGTCGGTGAGCTGGCCCGATCCGCGAAATCCACTAGAGTTACCCGGGAACGGCCAACTGATGTTTGCCGGCAAGGCTCCCGAGGGACCCTTGTCGATTCGTTATCGCCAGGGTGGCGAAATCGTCGAAGTGCCAGGTCGAGGCCGGCGTGATCTCAAGCGCCTGTTGAATGAAAGTGGTATGCCGGGCTTCGTCCGTGGCAGATTGCCGCTGGTCTATCGGGGCGAGCAATTGCTGGCTGTACCAACGCTTGCGGGGCTGAGGGCCAGTCCGCTGGATGACTGGCAATTACATTGGTTGCCACAGACCTGCGATCAAGGTTTGAGCTGATAGCGCCTTTCCGGTAGACTACGCTCCCTTCTTGATACAACTTCTGTGGATTCGACTGAATCGCAGCAGTTGCCGATTACCAAGCAGTCTTTGCTGGGCGATTCCAAAAAATGTGTAGCGATCAACGTACCGGTGTTTCCTTGCTGGTCTGTCACAACGCGGCGGTTTTTTTGAAAGGTGCACTGTGATTAATGCAGGTGATCGGGGGCTTCGGCCTTCCTTCGCTTTCCCCGGCGGCTCGGACCGCTTTAACGCAGACTTC
Source organism: Pseudomonas sp. GZJR-8 (assembly GCF_002916705.1). Lineage (NCBI taxonomy): Bacteria > Pseudomonadati > Pseudomonadota > Gammaproteobacteria > Pseudomonadales > Pseudomonadaceae > Pseudomonas > Pseudomonas sp. GZJR-8. Next base: position 359,411 of record NZ_JXSI01000001.1, read on the forward strand.
TAGGGTTTTTCATGACGCGCTACATATTCGTCACGGGCGGTGTTGTTTCTTCATTGGGGAAAGGCATTGCCTCCGCTTCATTGGCGGCCATCCTGGAGGCGCGGGGGCTTAAAGTCACCATGCTCAAGCTGGACCCGTACATCAACGTCGACCCGGGCACCATGAGCCCGTTCCAGCACGGTGAAGTGTTCGTCACTCACGACGGCGCCGAGACCGACCTGGACCTGGGCCACTACGAGCGGTTCATCCGCACGACCATGACCCAGAACAACAACTTCACCACTGGCCGTGTCTACGAGCACGTGCTGCGCAAAGAGCGCCGTGGTGACTACCTGGGTGCAACCATCCAGGTGATCCCGCACATCACCGACGAAATCAAGCGCCGCATCATCAAGGGTGCAGGCGATGCCGACGTGGCCATGGTCGAGATCGGTGGCACCGTGGGCGACATCGAATCCCAACCGTTCCTTGAAGCCATCCGCCAGCTGCGTTTCGAAGTCGGCGCCAAGCGCGCGATGCTGATGCACCTGACACTGGTGCCGTACATCGCCACCGCCGGCGAAACCAAAACCAAGCCTACCCAGCACTCGGTCAAGGAGCTGCGTTCCATCGGCCTGCAACCGGACGTACTGGTTTGCCGTTCCGATCACCCGATCGACATTTCCTCGCGCCGCAAGATTGCGCAATTCACCAACGTTGAAGAGCGTGCGGTGATCGCGCTGGAAGACGCCGACACCATCTACAAGATCCCGGGCATCCTGCATTCGCAGGGGCTGGATGATTTTGTGGTCGAGCGTTTCGGCCTGCAGTGCAATGGCGCGGACCTGTCCGAGTGGGAAGCCGTGGTCGACGCCAAGCTCAACCCTGAGCATGAAGTCACCATCGCCATGGTCGGCAAGTACATGGAGCTGCTGGACGCGTACAAGTCGCTGATTGAAGCGATGAGCCACGCCGGCATCAGCAACCGTACCAAGGTCAACCTGCGCTACATCGATTCCGAAGATATCGAGAACCAGGGCACTGCGCTGCTCGAAGGCGTTGACGCGATTCTCGTGCCGGGCGGTTTCGGCCTGCGTGGCGTGGAAGGCAAGATCACCGCGGTGCAATACGCTCGCGAGAACAAGGTGCCCTACCTGGGTATCTGCCTGGGCATGCAAGTGGCCGTTATCGAGTTCGCCCGTAACGTGCTGGGCTGGAAAGACGCCAACTCCACCGAGTTCGATCACAGCAGCGGCCACCCGGTCGTCGGCCTGATCACCGAGTGGGAAGACGCCACCGGCGCCGTTGAAACCCGTACCGAAACGTCCGACCTGGGCGGCACCATGCGCCTTGGTGCGCAGGACTGCTTGCTGGAAGCCGGCTCGCTGGTACACGACTGCTACGGCAAGGACGTAATCGTCGAGCGTCACCGTCACCGCTATGAAGTGAACAACAATCTGCTGCCGCAGATCAAAGAGGCTGGCCTGAAGATTTCCGGTCGCTCCGGTGACGGCAAGCTGGTTGAAGTGGTCGAAGCGCCGGATCATCCGTGGTTCGTGGCCTGCCAGTTCCACCCGGAGTTCACCTCGACGCCGCGCGACGGTCACCCGTTGTTCAGCGGTTTCGTCAAAGCAGCACTGACGCAACATCAGAAGAAGGCGTAACCCTGATGGCCCAGAAGATCATTCGCGTAGGCGATATCGAGATTGCCAACGACAAGCCCATGGTGCTGTTCGGCGGCATGAACGTGCTGGAAAGCCGCGACATGGCGATGCAGGTCTGTGAAGAATACGTGCGGGTTACCCAGAAGCTGGGCATCCCATACGTGTTCAAGGCCAGTTTCGACAAGGCCAACCGTTCTTCCGTGACCTCCTATCGCGGCCCGGGCCTTGAAGAAGGCATGCGGATCTTCCAGGACATCAAGCAAGCCTTCGGCGTGCCGATCATCACCGACGTCCACGAGCCTGAGCAGGCTGCCGTGGTCGCCGAGGTGTGCGACATCATCCAGTTGCCGGCCTTCCTGTCGCGCCAGACCGACCTCGTGGTCGCCATGGCCAAGACCGGCGCTGTGATCAACATCAAGAAAGCCCAGTTCCTCGCCCCTCAGGAGATGAAACACATCCTGAGCAAGTGCGTGGAAGCGGGTAACGACCAGTTGATCCTTTGCGAGCGTGGTTCGAGCTTCGGCTACAACAACCTCGTGGTGGACATGCTCGGTTTCGGCATCATGAAACAGTTCGAATACCCGGTGTTCTTCGACGTGACCCACGCGCTGCAAATGCCCGGTGGTCGTTCGGACTCCGCCGGCGGTCGACGTGCCCAGGTCACCGACCTGGCCAAGGCGGGCATGAGCCAGTCGCTGGCGGGCCTGTTCCTTGAAGCCCACCCGGACCCGGACAACGCCAAGTGCGACGGCCCATGCGCCCTGCGCCTGGACAAGCTGGAGCCATTCCTGGCCCAACTCAAGCAGTTGGACGAGCTGGTCAAGAGTTTTCCGACGGTAGAGACCGCGTAACTGCCATTTCTCCGGTAGAATTTCCCACGCTAAATGCTCAGGCCCTTGGGCCTGAGCCTTGTCGTCTGCAAGCCTGCCCCGTTGTTCCACCCTTGCGGTCGGTCAAAAGATTTCCTTCAGCTGCGTCGTTTTCGTCAACTTTGGAGTGTTTACAACAATGGCAAAAATCGTCGACATCAAAGGTCGTGAAGTTCTCGACTCCCGTGGCAACCCCACCGTCGAAGCCGACGTGCTTCTCGATAACGGCATCATCGGCAGCGCCTGCGCGCCGTCCGGTGCTTCCACCGGTTCGCGCGAAGCGCTGGAACTGCGTGATGGCGACAAGAGCCGTTACCTGGGCAAGGGTGTACTCAAGGCTGTAGCCAACATCAACGGTCCGATTCGTGACCTGTTGCTGGGCAAGGACCCGCTGGACCAGAAAGCCCTGGACCACGCGATGATCAAGCTCGACGGCACTGAAAACAAAGGCAGCCTCGGCGCCAATGCAATCCTCGCCGTGTCCCTGGCTGCCGCCAAGGCAGCAGCTCAGGACCAGGACCTGCCGTTGTACGCGCACATCGCCAACCTGAACGGCACCCCGGGCGTCTACTCGATGCCGGTACCGATGATGAACATCATCAACGGTGGCGAGCACGCGGATAACAACGTCGACATCCAGGAATTCATGGTGCAGCCGGTGGGCGCCAAGTCCTTCTCCGAAGGCCTGCGCATGGGCACCGAGATTTTCCATCACCTCAAGGCTGTACTGAAGGCCCGTGGCCTGAGCACCGCTGTGGGTGACGAAGGTGGTTTCGCACCGAACCTGGCCTCCAACGAAGATGCACTGAAAGTGATCTCCGAAGCCGTGGCCAACGCCGGCTACAAACTGGGCACCGACGTGACCCTGGCCCTTGACTGTGCGGCCAGCGAATTCTTTGAGGATGGCAAGTACAACCTGTCCGGCGAAGGCCAGGTGTTCAACTCAGAAGGTTTCGCTGAATACCTGAAGGGCCTGACCCAGCGCTACCCGATCATCTCGATCGAAGACGGCCTGGACGAGTCCGATTGGGATGGCTGGAAAATCCTCACCGACAAGATCGGCGAGAAAATCCAGCTGGTGGGCGACGACTTGTTCGTGACCAACACCAAGATCCTTAAAGAAGGCATCGACAAGAAGATCGCCAACTCGATCCTGATCAAGTTCAACCAGATCGGCACCTTGACCGAAACCCTGGAAGCCATCCAGATGGCCAAGGCTGCGGGCTACACCGCCGTGATCTCCCACCGCTCCGGCGAAACCGAAGATTCCACCATTGCCGACCTGGCCGTGGGCACTTCGGCGGGCCAGATCAAGACCGGCTCCCTGTGCCGTTCCGATCGCGTTTCCAAGTACAACCAATTGCTGCGCATCGAAGAGCAATTGGCAGGTAAAGCCAAGTACAACGGTCGCGGCGAGTTTCGCGGCTAAGCAGTAAATGGTAAAAAGTCGGCGGGTTGCGTCAGAAATTTCACGAAAGTGTGAATTTCGGCGCTAATCTGCTGACTGACAAGCGCAAGCCTGGTTTTTCCAGGCTTTGTGCTATCAGTTGCTGCAAAAGGTTTGCATGACTGTCTTTTTTCACTGGATATCCGGATTTCGATGCGCAGTCCCAATTGGTTGTTCCTCGTCTTGCTCTTGTTGCTGGCTGGCCTGCAGTACCGCCTATGGGTCGGTAATGGCAGCTTTGCGCAGGTGGAAGAGCTGACCCAGCAAATTGCCGACCAGCGTGCCGAAAACGAACGCCTGCTGGAGCGCAACCGTGTCCTGGACGCCGAAGTGCTTGAGCTGAAAAAAGGTACGGAGACCGTTGAAGAGCGGGCTCGCCATGAGTTGGGCATGGTCAAGGAGGGCGAGACCCTCTACCAGTTGGCCCAATGAATAACGATCTACCGGCCTTCTGGGCCGTGATTCCTGCCGCGGGCGTCGGTGCCCGTATGGCCGCGGACCGTCCCAAGCAATACCTGCAATTGGGCGGGCGCACTATTCTCGAACACAGCCTCGGCTGTTTTCTCGACCACCCCTCGCTCAAGGGCCTGGTGGTCAGTCTTGCTGTTGATGATCCTTATTGGCCCACCCTGGCGTGCGCCACAGACCCGCGCATCCAGCGTGCGGACGGTGGCTCGGAACGCTCGGGCTCGGTGCTTAATGCACTGCTGCACCTTAATGCCCTGGGTGCCAGTGATGATGACTGGGTGCTGGTGCATGACGCGGCGCGGCCTAACTTGAGCCGTGATGACCTTGACAAACTCTTGGCTGAACTGGCGGATGACCCGGTGGGCGGTCTGCTGGCGGTGCCGGCTCGCGACACGCTCAAGCGCGTCGACAAGCATGGCCGCGTGGTGGAAACCGTTGACCGCAGCCTGATCTGGCAGGCTTATACGCCGCAGATGTTCCGCCTGGGGGCCTTGCACCGCGCCTTGGCCGACAGCCTGGTGGCGGACGCCGTGATCACCGACGAAGCGTCGGCCATGGAATGGTCCGGCCAGGCGCCGCGGCTGGTCGAAGGGCGTGCGGACAATATCAAGGTCACCCGCCCCGAAGACCTTGAATGGCTGCGTCAGCGCCGGGCTTATCAGGCGTCCTGACCCTCAGCCGTAGACTTGCTCCAACCCGGGCAGGGTTTTCAGCTCGCTCACCAATGCCTCAATGCTGTCGAATGGCTTCTCATCAATAGGCCAGCCGACCACGTTGATGGAGTTCCGGCCTTCCTGGCTGTTGATCCTGAAACTGCGCAGGTCCCCGCGTCGGGACCGATAGTCAATGTGGGTGGCCTCGGTGAGCATGAATTGGCCTGGCCGTGTCAGCAGTGCCTGGGCCGACTTCACCACTCGACTGTGCGAAGGGCCGGGCTGTGATTCCATTGAGTGCTGCAACGCGGCAGGATCAACGCGCAAGACCAGGTTGGCTTTGACCGTGCCTTCCCCTTTGTTCAGGCCCAGGCTGGCGGTGCGCCCCGGATCGACTTCGATGCCCAACGGGTGGGTGCCCATCCTATCTTCTATCCGCAGGCCGATGCTGCCGGTGAGTTCGGCCAGCCCAGGGATGTCCTTGAACGTATTGGTATGGGTATCGCCCACCAGTGCGACCCATTTACCGGGTTGGCGCTTGGAGGTCTGGATCCACTGAATCACCTCGGTAGCGTAATAGTTCATCATCCGCTGGCGCAGGGTTCCCGCACTGTCGCGCATATCGCGAAGTATGTAGCTCACGGTGCAGTCGATCGGCTGGATCTTGATTCCGGCCTCTCGGGCTTTGGTCACGACGTTTGTGAATGAGTAATAGTGGTTTCGGGGCAATGGGTAGATCCCGTTCAGGAAGTTTGTCAGCGCCTCGGCCATAGGGGCGTTCTTCGACCGGTAAAAAGCCTTCAGCATCGGAATATGCACATCCGTCAGCAGATGTTCGAAGTAGATGCGTTTGACACCTTGGCTGGCGAGTATCTGCATGTTGTCGATCAGAAAGGCTTTGCTCGATTCGGCGCTGTGGCTTTCGCCGATCACGAGGCCGTCACTGGCACGTAGCAGTTTCTCGATAATGCTTTGCTGTGATTCGTTCAAGCTCAAGCGGGGGAGGACCGGCTGCAGGGGCGAGTAGGGCAGGTGGTGAAAGAAGATCGCCGAATCCTGGTTTAATTGGCTCCTTTTCTCAAAGAACAGTCTCCGGGCGTTGCTGATCGACTGTGCATCCATTCCGAAGGGTTCGAAATCTTCCGAAAATGAGCTGGTGTCGGTGAGCATCTGCACGACGGTCTCGCGCACGGGCGCTGGCATCTGGTAGGCGCTGAAGAAACTCAACTGCTGGGTGCTATCGAACAGTTTGTAAACCCGTTGCCAGGCATTGCGAAATGCCCCCCCTCCGGTCAATCCGGCACGTCGCCATTGCAGGTCGGAGCTCTGAATAGCGTAGAGACCCGTGGCTTGAATCTTCTCGGGGGCTTCTGGATTATTCACGAACAGCTCAAAAGAACCCCAGTCATTCGGGCTTTTGTAGGTCAGGAAGGTCTCGCCCTGAATCTTGACGGTCTGCAAGCCGCTGGGAGATGTTGCAGCGACCAGGGGGCGAGTCTCGGTTTGGGCGGAGGCCTGAGTGATCACCTTGACGTTGATCTGGCCCTCCTCTGCCCGCGTAGCCGGGCCAAGCACGGGGCGTAACGCCTCGAGACTGCTCGCGCCTTTGCTGATGCCGTGGATAACCACCGGGAGCGCGTTCAGGGCGCCGAACACCATGCGCTCAACGGCGTGGGGTTTGTCCTTGAGCACGTCATCGGCGCCGATCGCCATGCCAGTCAAACCTGAGGTAATGAAACAAAACTCCGCCAGCAACGCGGTGCCCATGGTCAGCGCCACGGGGATCGCCAGCAGGCAGGCTTTATCCAAGGCGTCGAGGGTGTCGGCTTTGAATGTGTCCAAGGGCGAGACAACGGTTTTGGCTGCCAATTTTGCAATCCGACTGCGGATCTGTCGTGCGATAAACGCAAATGGGTTGCTTCTGAGCGCCGGATACATTGGGTTATTAATGTATTGCTCGGGGTCCCAATAACCGTTGCGCAACAAGCTATTGAAAAAACCGGCGGGGCTGGAAGATTCCGGGTACATCGCCATACCGATCAATGCTTCCTCGACACCACAGTAGATCAGGCCGGAGTCAATCGAGTCGGGTTCAAAGTGGTTGGTCAGCGCTTTGCGCTGGGTCGGGTCCTTGGCCACTTTTACCAGCGCATTGCGCATGTCCGTTGGGCTGTTGAAACCATGGATGGGGGAGGAGTTGCCGGGGACGTACAGCAGGGTGATCTGGCTCTGGGTGTCGGTAATCGTAAGAATGTCGGTGGCGTCGAACTGATGAATGCGCAGCACGCGCACGGATAAGTTTTTATCCGGTGAGTAGGGCGCCTGAAAATCTTCAAGGGTCAGGTTGCTGGCGTCCCTGTCGACGCCGATACCTGCCGCTCGTGCGGCCAGTTGCCGTTCTGCTTCGGTGAGCGTGAATTCTTCGTACTGATTGAGGTAAGCCTTGGCGAAGGCAATGCGCATCAGGGTGGTGTAATTGTCCCGATGCTCCCCCCAGAATTGGGTGATGGCCTTGTCATAGGTTTGTTCAAAGTTGCTTGAGTCAATCACCTTTCTGAGAACGGCTGGCGCGATCTCCAGTTGGGTGGTCGGGTCGTAGACCTGAGGTTCGCTTTGCCGGTAAAGCGCCTCATACCGTCTGGGCGGGATCCAGCCGGAAGTGATGAACTCTTCGTTGAACATTTGCGGTATGCGGTTATCCATCAGGCGCGGCAGTTCATCGACGATATTGAAGTACGGCGCGATAGTGGAAAAGCCCGTGTTGTTGATCATGCCGCCAGGGGCATGGGGCGCATTGCAGATCATGGCCTCGGTCAGGCTCATGGATTGGACGATCACTGCAGTGTAGGGTGCATTGGGATTGTCGAGGTTGTATTCCAGAGTGGTCAGGAACGTAGTATCCGGGTCCAGTTGTTCCTGAGTGAATGGTTGTAGATGCTCGCAAAGCAATTGGGCTGCGATTGCGCTGGGCACCGGAAAGTCGGCCAGAACCTTTCGGACAAAATGATTGATATGCTGGAGTTGCCGAGTGTTGGACGTCATGGGCTTGCCTGGTTTTCTAATGAAAGCGGTTATTAACCGGTGTCCAGGCAATGCACGAACGGTAGCTGTTTATGTTCGATAGACCGAATTGTCACCCAAGCCTTCTTTGAGAAAGTCCACCAGCTTCCTGACCTTCGGCGACAAATGCCGCTGCTGCGGGTACAGCGCCCACACCGCCGTATTCGGTGGCTGATGCGCCTCCAGCAACGACACCAGCGCACCACTGTGCAAATGCTCCAGCACGTAATAATCCGGCAGCTGACACAGCCCTACACCTTGCAGCGCCGCATCCAGCACCGCCTGCCCACTGTTACAGCGCCAGTTTCCCTGAACCCTTTGGGAAAATTCCCGCCCGTCCTGGGCCAGTTGCCAGATATCCGAGCTGCCGATCAGGCAGTTATGCCGACTCAGTTCCGACAAGCTATGTGGCCGACCATAGCGTTCCAGGTAGGAAGGGGAGGCGCACAGGTACATGCACCGCGGTGCCAGGCGGCTGGCGACCATGCGCGAGTCTTGCAGGCGACCCAGGCGGATGGCCAAATCCAGGCCCTCGTGCACCAGATCCAATTGACGGTTGCTCAGTTCGATATCCACCCGCAGTTGCGGATAGAGCGCCATGAACCGGGTCACCAGTGGCACGATAAAGCGCTCGCCATAGGCCACTGCGCAGGTCATGCGCAACATGCCCTTGGGTTCGCTGGTGAGGTCGCCTACTGCCCGCAGGGCTTCTTCGCGACCATCCTGCAAACGCTGGCAATGCTGCAGAAACGTCTGACCCGCTTCGGTCAGCGTCACCTTGCGTGTACTGCGATACAACAGGCGCGTTTGCAACCGCTCCTCCAGGCGTGCCACCTGGCGGCTTATATGGGACGACGATACTCCCAGGCGCTCTGCCGCCGCCGTGAATTGGCTGCACTCGGCCACTGCGACGAATTCGTCGATGCCTTCCCAGCGGTTTTCCAGCATGGTCATTATCCCTGTACAGCAATAAAGTTTTGCTTTCGCCTGGATTATTAATCAGGCAGCCATGTTTTACACTGCTGCAATCAATTTTTAACCCCCTGGAGAAACCCGGATGATCAAGTCCCGCGCCGCCGTAGCCTTCGAAGCCAAGAAGCCCCTTGAGATCGTGGAAGTGGACGTCGCCATGCCCAAGGCTGGCGAGGTGCTGTTGCGGGTGGTTGCCTCCGGCGTGTGCCACACCGATGCCTATACGTTGTCGGGTGCGGACCCGGAAGGCATTTTTCCGTCGATCCTGGGTCACGAAGGCGGCGCAGTGGTCGAAGCCATCGGCGAGGGCGTAACTTCAGTCGCTGTCGGCGATCATGTGATCCCGCTGTACACCCCGGAATGCGGCAAGTGCAAATTCTGCCTGTCGGGCAAGACCAACCTGTGCCAGGCCATCCGTTCTACCCAAGGCAAAGGCCTGATGCCGGATGGCACTACGCGCTTTTCCTACAAGGGCCAGCCGATTTTCCACTACATGGGCACGTCGACGTTCTCCGAGTACACCGTGTTGCCGGAAATCTCCGTGGCCAAGATTCCTAAGGAAGCTCCGCTGGAAAAAGTCTGCCTGCTTGGTTGCGGCGTCACCACAGGCATCGGCGCGGTGCTCAACACCGCCAAGGTCAAACCGGGCGACACCGTGGCTATCTTCGGGCTGGGCGGTATCGGCCTGTCGGCCGTGATCGGCGCGGTCAAGGCCAAGGCCGGTCGCATCATTGCCATCGACATCAACCCGGCCAAGTTCGAAATCGCCAAGCAACTGGGGGCTACCGACTGCATTAACCCGAAAGATTACGACCGCCCAATCCAGGACGTGATTGTCGATTTGACCGACGGCGGCGTGGACTTTTCCTTCGAGTGCATCGGCAATGTGCAACTGATGCGTGCGGCGCTTGAGTGCTGCCATAAAGGCTGGGGCGAGTCGGTGATCATCGGCGTGGCCGGTGCCGGCCAGGAAATCGCTACGCGTCCGTTCCAACTGGTCACCGGGCGCGTCTGGCGCGGTTCGGCATTCGGTGGCGTGCGTGGGCGCACAGAGCTGCCAAGCTACGTGGAAATGGCCCAGACCGGTGAGATCCCGCTGGACACCTTCATCACCCACACCATGGGCCTTGAAGATATCAACAAAGCGTTTGACCTGATGCATGAAGGCAAGAGCATTCGTACCGTCATTCACTTCTGAGGTCGGCCATGAGTCTGGAAAACCTGTCATGCCAGAAGAGCTTCGGCGGCTGGCATAAACGCTACAAGCATCATTCCGATGTGCTCGGTTGCGACATGACCTTCGCCGTCTATCTGCCGCCGCAAGCAGAGCAGGGCGGTAAGTTGCCGGTACTGTACTGGCTGTCCGGCTTGACCTGCACCGATGAGAACTTCATGCAGAAGGCTGGCGCCCAGCGCATGGCCGCCGAGCTGGGTTTGATTATCGTCGCACCGGACACCAGCCCGCGCGGCCCCGGTGTACCGGACGATCCGGACAACGCCTGGGACTTCGGCCTCGGCGCTGGTTTCTATCTGAACGCCACGCAGGAGCCCTGGGCCCAGCACTATCGGATGCATGACTACGTAGTGCAGGAGTTGCCGGCCTTGGTGGAGGCGCATTTCCCTGCGTCGGCTAAACGCGGCATCAGCGGTCACTCCATGGGCGGACATGGCGCATTGGTATGCGCGCTGCGTAACCCGGGACGCTACCAATCGGTGTCGGCGTTTTCGCCAATCAACAATCCGATGGACTGCCCCTGGGGCCAGAAAGCTTTTTCCCGTTACCTGGGCGAAGAGCGTTCCAAGTGGCGTGAATGGGATGCCTGCGTGCTGATCAGCGAAGCCTCGGAAAAACTGCCGCTACTGGTGGACCAGGGCGATCGTGACGATTTCCTTGCGGTTCAGCTCAAGCCCGAGGCCCTGCAGCAAGCGGCCAAGGCGGCCAACCATCCGTTGGAACTGCGCCTGCAACCTGGCTACGACCACAGCTACTTTTTCATCGCCAGCTTCATCGAAGACCATTTGCGCCATCATGGTCGTGCTTTGCTCGGTTAATGTGAGGCAAAAGTAGGTAGAATCACGCCCTGAATTAAATCGGGGCGTTTTTTTATGCGTATTGGCCACGGCTACGATGTGCACCGTTTCGCTGAGGGCGATTTTATCACCTTGGGCGGTGTGCGCATCGCACACCACCATGGGTTGCTGGCTCATTCCGACGGCGACGTTGTCTTGCATGCCTTGAGCGATGCCTTGCTCGGCGCGGCGGCATTGGGCGATATCGGCAAGCACTTTCCGGACACCGATCCGACCTTCAAAGGTGCGGACAGTCGTGTGTTGCTGCGCCATGTGGTCGGGTTGATCCATGCCAAGGGCTGGAAGGTCGGCAACGTCGACAACACCATCGTGGCCCAGGCGCCCAAGATGGCCCCCCATATCGAAGCGATGCGTGCGCTGATTGCCGCAGACCTGCAAATTGAACTGGATCAAGTCAACGTGAAAGCCACCACCACCGAAAAGCTCGGATTTACCGGTCGTGAAGAGGGCATCGCCGTGCACTCCGTTGCCTTGTTGCTGCGCGCATGAACGATTTGCAACTGCTGGGCCCGCGGGCCTACGGCGAGGCCTTGGGCAGCGCGGTGCTGAAGGCGACGGCAGAAGACTTCCAGGTTGATGAGGTGCTGGACATTCCGTTGACTGGTGACGGTGAGCACCTGTGGCTGTGGGTGGAAAAGCGCGGCTTGAATACTGAAGAGGCCGCACGGCGTATCGCCAAGGCCGCCGGTGTGCCGCTGCGCACCGTCAGCTATGCCGGGCTCAAGGACCGTCAGGCCCTGACCCGCCAATGGTTCAGCGTACAGTTGCCCGGCAAGGCCGACCCGGACCTGAGCGGTGCGGAAAACGACACCCTCAAGATCCTGAAAACCACCCGCCACAAGCGCAAGTTGCAACGTGGTGCGCATTCGGCCAACGGCTTTACCTTGCGTCTGACCCAACTGGCCGGCGATACCGCCGCCATCGACGCGCGTTTGCAGTTGATTGCCCGGCATGGCATTCCCAATTATTTCGGCGCCCAGCGCTTTGGCCACAACGGTGGCAACGTGGTGGATGCCCGTGAATGGGCTGCTCGCAAGGCTCTGCCGGAGCAACGCAACGTGCGTTCGCGGTTGCTGTCCACCGCTCGTAGCTACTTGTTCAACAAAGTGCTGGCAGCGCGTGTCGCCGACGGTTCCTGGCAGCGCGCCCAGGTGGGTGACCTGCTGGCCTTTACCGACAGTCGCAGCTTTTTCCCTGCCGGGGAGGCTGAATGCAGCGACCCGCGCCTGGCGATCCTGGACTTGCACCCGACTGGCCCACAATGGGGCGAAGGCGACTCGCCGGCGAAAGGTCTTACGCATGATCTGGAACAATCTGTCGCTGCCAGCGAATCCGACCTACGTGATTGGCTGGTGAATGCAGGAATGAGCCAGGAACGTCGCATTCTGCGACTGCCCATTGGCGGGTTGACGTGGCATTATCCCGGGCCTGACATTCTGCAATTGGAATTCGTCCTGCCGGCCGGATGCTTCGCCACTGTCTTGGTGCGCGAGCTTGTTGATCTGGTGCCGGTGGGGCAGACGGACAGCCCATGCGTATTCTGATATCAAACGATGACGGTGCCACCGCACCCGGTCTTGCCGCGCTCTATGCTGCGCTGCAGGATTACGCCGAGTGCGTGGTGGTTGCCCCCGACCAGGACAAGAGCGGCGCCAGCAGTTCGCTGACGCTCGACCGTCCGCTGCACCCGCAGGTTCTGGCCAATGGCTTTATCAGCGTAAACGGCACCCCCACCGACTGCGTGCACCTGGCAATCAACAGTTTGCTGGAGCATGAGCCGGACCTGGTGGTGTCGGGAATCAACCTGGGCGCCAACCTGGGTGATGACGTGCTGTATTCCGGCACCGTGGCGGCGGCCCTTGAAGGGCGCTTCCTGGGGCGCACCGCGTTCGCCTTTTCCTTTGCTTCGCGGCAACTGGATAACCTGGCGACCGCGGCGTATTTCGCGCGCAAGCTGGTGCAGGCCCATGAGTCTCTGGACCTGCCGCCGCGTACGGTACTCAACGTGAATATTCCCAATCTGCCCCTCGACCGTATCCGCGGTATCCAGCTGACGCGCCTGGGCCATCGCGCGCGCGCGGCGGCGCCCCTGAAGGTGGTCGACCCGCGCGGCAAGGAAGGCTATTGGATCGCCGCGGCCGGTGATGCCGAGGATGGCGGGGAAGGCACGGATTTTCATGCGGTGATGCAAGGCTATGTGTCAATTACCCCGTTGCAATTGGATCGCACCTTCAGTGATGCCTTCAGTGGCCTCGATGGCTGGCTGGAGGGACTGCGTTGATGGCTCGTGAACAAGACGACTTGTTGCGCCGTGGCATCGGGATGACTTCCCAGCGCACCCGGGAGCGGTTGATCCAGCGTCTGTACGAAGAAGGCTTGTCCAACGCCCAGGTGCTGGAAGTGATTCGGCGTACGCCGCGGCACCTGTTTGTCGATGAGGCCCTGGCGCACCGCGCCTATGAAGACACGGCGTTGCCTATCGGCCACAACCAGACCATCTCCCAGCCCTACATGGTTGCGCGCATGAGCGAGCTGTTGCTGGCGGCCGGGCCCCTGGACAAGGTGCTGGAGATTGGCACCGGCTCCGGTTACCAGACAGCTGTGCTGTCACAGTTGGTAGAGCGAGTGTTTTCGGTAGAGCGCATCAAGGTGCTGCAGGACCGTGCCAAGGAGCGCCTGGTAGAACTGAACCTGCGCAACGTGGTGTTTCGCTGGGGCGATGGCTGGGAAGGCTGGCCGGCGCTGGCGCCGTACAACGGCATTATTGTCACCGCCGTGGCCACCGATGTGCCTCAAGCTCTGTTGGATCAGTTGGCGCCGGGCGGGCGGCTGGTCATCCCGGTGGGCTCCGGCGAAGTGCAACAGTTGATGCTTATTATCCGCGAGGAAGAAGGTTTTTCCCGGCACGTGCTGGGCGCGGTGCGCTTCGTGCCGCTGTTGAATGGCCCCTTGGCCTGAGCATTTATTCCCTGGCAGTGAATTCTGCTGGCGAGGATGTGTCTTACGCCGGGGTCTATTGAATCAACAGGCTTGGCAGCCGCAATTGAACAAGATGAATTTTTCGTTTCAGTCGGGTGCCAGTAAAAAGCCAATGCCCAGTTATACTTGCGTCATATTTCAAGCCTGATCCAGGCGTTAACGTTCAGCCACCACAAAGGGAGCGGCGGGTGAGTCTCACAGGTCCTGCGCAGCGAATGAGTAAAACAAGCTTTCAGCGACTGGTGCTTGGCCTTGTCTTGAGTTCCTTATTGGCCGCCTGCTCGAGCACGCCATCGGGCGGTGCGCGTGTCGTTGACCGCACCAACGCAGCACCGCAGCGGCCCACGGTGACCACGGGCCAGTATGTGGTGCGCAAAGGCGACACGCTGTTCTCCATTGCCTTCCGTTATGGCTGGGACTACAAGGCGCTGGCCGCTCGTAACAACATTCCCGTGCCCTACACCATTCATCCAGGGCAGACCATTCGTTTCGATGGCCGCACAGGTTCGGCGGCTACGGCAGTTGTGACAAAGTCGGGATCTTCGCCATCGTCTTCGAGCAAAACCACCGTCATCACCCGGCCTGCAGGCAGTGCTTCGCCTAGCGTTGCAAGCAAGCCCGCACCCGCGCCGTTGCCACCTGCAGGGCCGGCGCCGACCGGCTGGGGATGGCCTTCAAATGGCGTACTGATTGGAAAATTCTCTTCAAACGGTAGTTTGAATAAAGGCATTGATATCGCCGGGGATTTGGGACAGCCTGTTTTAGCTGCGTCTGATGGGACAGTGGTGTACGCCGGGAGTGGTCTACGGGGCTACGGCGAGCTGGTCATCATCAAACACAGCGATACCTACGTCAGTGCCTACGGTCATAACCGCAGGCTGTTGGTTCGGGAGGGGCAGCAGGTCAAAGTCGGACAGACAATTGCCGAAATGGGTTCAACGGGCACAGACCGGGTGAAACTGCACTTTGAGATTCGCCGCCAAGGGAAGCCTGTAGATCCGCTGCAATTCCTGCCCCGTCGTTGATGTGTTGCACAGCCTGTTCCCTCACGTAGAAGGAACAGGCTCCAGCGTTGCCAAGGATAAAGGCGTCGCTTGAGCTTGAGGTCGAACTCACCAAAGGACTATAACAATGGCTCTCAGTAAAGAAGCGCCGGAGTTTGACATCGACGATGAGGTTCTCCTTATGGAGGCCGGCATCGATACGGATCCGATGTCAGATAATGAAGGAGCGGCACCACCTTCAGTTCGTACCAAATCCAGGAACGCCTCCGCGTTAAAGCAACACAAGTACATTGACTACACCCGGGCGCTCGATGCGACTCAGTTGTACCTCAATGAAATCGGATTTTCCCCTCTGCTCACTCCCGAAGAAGAAGTCCATTTTGCGCGCTTGTCGCAGAAGGGCGATCCGGCTGGGCGCAAACGCATGATTGAAAGCAACCTGCGCCTGGTGGTGAAAATCGCCCGACGCTACGTCAATCGTGGGCTGTCGCTGCTGGACTTGATCGAAGAGGGCAACCTGGGCTTGATTCGGGCGGTGGAGAAGTTCGACCCCGAGCGGGGCTTCCGCTTCTCGACGTATGCCACCTGGTGGATTCGCCAGACCATCGAACGGGCGATCATGAATCAGACCCGCACGATCCGGCTGCCGATCCATGTGGTCAAGGAGCTCAACGTCTACCTGCGGGCGGCGCGTGAGCTGACGCAAAAACTCGATCATGAACCTTCGCCTGAAGAGATCGCCAACCTGCTGGAAAAACCGGTAGGGGAGGTCAAGCGCATGCTGGGCCTTAACGAGCGTGTATCGTCGGTCGATGTCTCGCTGGGGCCGGATTCGGATAAAACCCTGCTGGACACCCTGACGGATGATCGCCCGACCGATCCCTGCGAGCTGTTGCAGGACGATGATCTTTCCCAAAGTATTGACCAGTGGCTATCAGAGCTTACGGACAAGCAGCGTGAGGTGGTGATTCGCCGCTTCGGCCTGCGTGGTCACGAGAGCAGCACCCTGGAAGATGTAGGCCTGGAGATTGGCCTGACCCGTGAGCGGGTGCGGCAGATCCAGGTGGAGGGCCTCAAGCGCTTGCGTGAGATCCTTGAGAAGAATGGCTTGTCGAGTGAGTCGTTGTTCCAGTAAGCGACGCCGCTTGAAAGCTTGGATGTGGGAGGGGGTACGCCCCCCCTCCCACATTTTTTATGCCCGGCTTTTGTTCAGGCCTCTCTCAAAATCCAGGCATAAAAAAACCCCGCTTTTAAGGGCGGGGTTTTTCGACTGAGTCAGTACAAGTTAGATAACTTGAACTTCTTCAGCTTGCATGCCTTTCTGACCGCGGGTAGCGATGAAAGAAACCTGTTGGCCTTCTTTCAGGCTTTTGAAGCCGTCGGATTGGATAGCTTTGAAGTGAACGAACAGGTCGTCACCGGATTGTGGAGTGATGAAGCCGAAGCCTTTTTCATCGTTGAACCACTTAACGGTACCAGTTTGGCGATTAGACATGGTGTAACTCCTTGGACAAAGTTAACTGCGACTCAGGAAAAGCCCTGGCCGAGACTGAGTGCAAAGAGCAGGAAAAATTCTTGGAGATGGTTGGATCGAAATTCAACATATCGTGTAGAGATTCTCAGTGACACAAGCAGCACAGTGGCGCCACCTTAACCCTTTTTCCGGAACGTGCCAATGGTATTTCCGAAGGTTTCTCTATTTTCGTGACTGGCGGTGGTATTTACAGCCATCCCTGACGGCAATCCCGGCCCCGGCCGCGTTGGCTGAGGCTTATAGCGGGCAGGGCTTTGATCAAGAAAACCCTTGCGGCCTTTGAACCCCAAGGCTGGCCCCGGTAAGATGGCCCACAGATTTTTCCACCTCGCTATTCAGGACACCGCCATGAGCATCAAATCGGACAAGTGGATTCGCCGCATGGCGCAGGAACACGGCATGATCGAGCCGTTCGTCGAGCGCCAGATTCGTGGCGAAGGTGATGAGCGGGTGATTTCGTACGGGGTCTCCAGCTATGGCTATGACGTGCGTTGCGCCGATGAATTCAAGGTGTTCACCAACATCAATTCGGCGATTGTCGATCCGAAGAACTTCGATGAAAAAAGCTTCGTCGACGTCAAGAGCGACGTGTGCATCATCCCGCCCAACTCCTTCGCCCTGGCGCGTACCGTGGAATTCTTCCGCATTCCCCGCGACGTATTGACCATCTGCCTGGGTAAAAGCACTTACGCTCGTTGCGGAATTATCGTCAACGTCACCCCGCTTGAGCCGGAGTGGGAAGGTCATGTGACCCTGGAGTTCTCCAACACCACCACCTTGCCGGCAAAGATCTATGCCAATGAGGGCGTGGCACAGATGCTGTTCCTGCAGTCCGACGAGGCTTGTGAAGTGTCCTACAAAGACCGCGCCGGCAAGTACCAGGGCCAACGTGGCGTCACTCTCCCACGCGCTTGATCGAAAGCTCCTACGGTTAAAGGGAATTAGTCTGCACAAAGTGACTCTATTCAGGTGTACTGCCTCGGCGCGTGCAAAACGCGTCGGGCCACGCTTGAGGAGTACCTTATGAAGATCGACCCGCGAATCAGCGCAGAACTCGCCCGGCTTGAACCCAACCAGATTGGTGTTCTGGCCTGGTCCCTGATGGCTAACCCTGCCCATGCGGGCGGCATTCCAGGCCAGCCCGAGCCCGATTACCCCCAGCCTACCGAGCCCGGTGAGCCGACCCTGCCAGACGAGCCACCACCCGCGCCTGTCGCCTGATACCTGGACGGCCAATCAGTCACTTACTGATGGGCCAAACCTTGTGTTCGCCGATGACAAAGATTCGGTGCTCATCACCCTGCTGCACGGCATAGCCCCCCGTAAAGGCGCCAAACGCCGGCAGCAGGCTGACCCGTTCGCCGATCTGGAAGCACGGCAAGCGCAAGCGCTCGCGGCCCTTGCCGCGCAAGTGGTACACCGGATGCACATGCCCCGCCAATACGTGGTGGCTGGCATGGGCGTCAGGCTCATGTTGCAGGGCGAAAGGGCCCATCAGCAGTGGCTCTGGCACCACCTCGATCCTCAGGTCAGCAGGCGGGTCGCCTGCCCGTTTATCGTGATTGCCGCGAATCAGGGTTATCGCTAGGGCACCGTTACGTTCACGCCAGGCCCGGATCGCGCTGAGGGTGCCGCTGGCGTGAGAACCTGGGCCATGCAGGAAGTCACCGAGAAAGATCAACTGCGCGCACGGCAGTGCCGACAACAGCCTGTCCAGGCGTTCCAGATTCGTCGTGGTGGTGCCCTGGGGTACAGGTTGTCCCAGGCTGCGATAGGCCGATGCTTTGCCAAAGTGCGCATCGGCAATAAGCAGGCACTGACGAGCGGGCCAGTACACGGCCTTGTCCGCCAATAACCACAGTTCTTCGCCTGCAAGCGTCAGTGCACAATGCATCAAGCTTTTCCTTTGTCGGCGACTTTTTCCAGGTCCTTGACCATCCGTGCGATGCGCTCCGACAACTTCTCCGAACTCATGCTTTCGCGCATCCGTTCCACCAACAGCGGGAAGGCCAGGGGCGTGGGCCGCTGAATCGTATGCACGTCCAGTTTCAGTGCCGATAGATGACTTAATGTCTCTTCCAGCCGACGAATATCCAACTCATCGCGCAAGACTTCTTCCCCTGCCTGGGCCAGCAGCAGGTTCTGCGGGTCATATTGCTTGAACACTTCAAAGAATAATCCGCTGGAAGCCTGCACCTGCCGCGTGCTTTTCGGCGCACCGGGATACCCGGCGAACACCAGCCCGGCGATCCGCGCGATTTCGCGAAAGCGGCGCAGGGCCAGTTCTCCTGCGTTAAGGCTGGCGGCCACATCCTCCAGCAAGCGCTGTGGGCTCAGCAACGCCGTATTCAACAACAACGACCAGTTCACTGGCGTGGCGCTCAACAGTTCCAGGCCATAATCATTCACGGCTATGGAGAAGGTCACCGGCTGCTGCTGACTGACCCGCCACGCCAATAAGCTCGCCAAGCCCAGGTGTACCTGACGGCCGGCGAAGGGGTACAGAAACAGGTGCCAGCCTTCTCGTGATTGCAGGGTTTCGGCGAGCAGGTTGTCGCGCGTCGGCAGGCCAGACCAGCGCAGTTGGGTGTGCAACAACGGTTGTACCGCCTGCATCTCCGGGCCGTCGAAGTGCCCATGCGCCGCCGCATCAAAACGTTCGACCACCGCCTGGGCCAGTTCATTGGAAAGCGGCATACGCCCGCCATTCCAGCGTGGCACCGCGGCTTTTTTCGCGCTGCTGCGGCGCACGTAGGCGGTCATGTTTTCCACGCGCACCAATTCCAGCAAACGCCCGGCGAACAGAAACCCATCCCCCGGCTTGAGCCGCGCAATAAAGCCCTCTTCGACACTGCCCAGGTTCTTGCCGCCGCCACCCTTGCTCCAGAATTTCAACTGGATACTGGCATCACTGACGATGGTACCGACGCTCATGCGGTGACGGCGTGCCAGGCGGGCATCCGGGACACGCCAGATGCCATGCTCATCGGGCTCAACACGGCGGTAATCCGGATAGGCGGTAAGTGACAGGCCACCATGGCGTACAAACCCCAGGGCCCAGGCCCAATCCGCTTCGGTGAGATCGCGATAGGCCCAGGCGCCGCGCACTTCCGCCAGCAGCGCATCCGGGG
Organism: Pseudomonas sp. GZJR-8; assembly: GCF_002916705.1. Classification (NCBI taxonomy): domain Bacteria; kingdom Pseudomonadati; phylum Pseudomonadota; class Gammaproteobacteria; order Pseudomonadales; family Pseudomonadaceae; genus Pseudomonas; species Pseudomonas sp. GZJR-8. Next base: position 379,262 of record NZ_JXSI01000001.1, read on the forward strand.
TAAACCCACCCCCCAGGGCCATGCTGACCAAGTGTTGCACGAGCACATCCAGCGGCTTGTGTGGCGATTCCCGCGCTTCGATGCGCCGCTGCGCAATTGCATCCTGGGCGGCAGCCGCCTCCACCAGCTCCAGGCTATGGGTCGGCACCAGCGTCACCCGTGACGGCCGACCCGGTGCATGGCCGGAGCGCCCGGCGCGTTGCATCAGCCGCGCCACACCTTTCGCGGAGCCGATCTGCAACACTCGCTCCACCGGCAGGAAGTCCACACCCAAGTCGAGGCTGGAGGTGCACACCACCGCCTTGAGCTGCCCATCTTTCAATGCTCGCTCCACCCAATCCCGGGTCTCCCGCGATAACGAGCCGTGGTGCAGGGCAATCAATCCGGCCCAGTCCGGGCGGGCATCGAGAATCGCCTGATACCAGATCTCCGATTGCGCCCGGGTGTTGGTAAAGACCAGGCAACTGCTGCTGGCCTCTACCTCTGCGACCACTTGCGGCAACATCTTCAAGCCGATATGCCCGGCCCAGGGAAAGCGCTCGGTGACGGGGGGCAGCAAGGTGTCGACCTGCAGTGCCTTGGCCGTCTGCCCCTGTACATTGATCCCACCGCCCTGTGGGACCAGAACCTCCAAAGCGTGGGCCTGATTACCCAGCGTCGCGGAAATGCCCCACACCATCAACTCAGGATGCCAGCGCCGCAAGCGCGCCAGCGCCAGTTGCAACTGCACGCCGCGCTTATTGCCGATCAGCTCGTGCCATTCATCCACGATCACCATGCGCAGGTGCGCCAGGCTCGTCTCACTGTCGGCCCGTGCGAGCATCAGCGTCAGGCTTTCCGGGGTGGTGACCAGAGCGGTGGGTTGGCGGCGGGTCTGGCGTGCGCGCTCGCTGCTGCTGGTGTCGCCGGTACGCAGGCCCACGCTCCAGGGAATTTGCAGGGCGTCCAAGGGTGCCTGCAGGGCACGTGCGGAATCGGCAGCCAAGGCACGCATCGGCGTGATCCACAGCACCGTCAATGGTTCAGCGGGTGGCTTGCGCTTGCCGGTAGCGGGCGGGCGGGTGATGGCGAAACGGTTGAGGGCGGCGAACCACAAGGCATAGGTTTTACCTGCACCGGTACTGGCATGCAGCAGCCCTGACTGGCCAGCCTTGACCGCTGCCCATACATGTTTCTGAAAGGCGAACGGTTTCCAACCTTTGGCGGCAAACCATTGTTTGGCGAAATCGGGGTTTTTTGCCATGCGGCAGCGGACGCTCTGGAGGCTCTATTGCAGAGACCCTCCAGGCGTCACAAAGGTTTACTTCAAATTGCCACTTAGAAACTGCTGCAGGCGCTCGCTTTTCGGATTGCCCAGCACATCCTCGGGGGTGCCTTGCTCTTCCACCAGGCCCTTGTGCAGGAACAGCACCTGGCTTGAGACCTTGCGCGCAAAGCTCATCTCGTGAGTCACCATGATCATGGTGCGGCCTTCCTCGGCCAGGCCCTGGATCACCTTCAACACTTCACCCACCAGTTCCGGGTCGAGGGCCGAGGTGGGTTCATCGAACAGCATCACCTCAGGCTCCATCGCCAGGGCGCGGGCGATGGCTACCCGCTGTTGCTGGCCGCCAGACAGGAACGCCGGGTACTGATCGGCTACACGTGCCGGCAGCCCGACCTTGTCCAGATAGCGGCGGGCGCGGTCTTCGGCGTCTTTCTTGCTGCACCCCAGCACGCGGCGCGGGGCCATGGTGATGTTTTCCAGCACGCTCATATGGCTCCACAGGTTGAAGTGCTGGAACACCATCGCCAGCCGTGTGCGCAAGCGTTGCAGCTCGGCGTCGTCGGCCACGCGCATACCGTGGCGGTCGCTGACCATGCGGATCGCCTGGCCGTCCAGGGTCATGGCGCCATCGTTGGGGGTTTCCAGGAAGTTGATACAGCGCAGGAACGTGCTCTTGCCGGAGCCGCTGGCGCCGATCAGGCTGATCACGTCACCGGTCCTGGCCTTGAGCGAAACACCTTTGAGCACTTCATTGTCGCCATAGCTTTTATGCAGGCCTTCAACGGTCAGTTTGTACATGGGGCGTGCATCCTCAAGGCGAAAGTAGATAGCCGCTGCGGTAGGCCTGCGTGCCGGCGATATGGCCGATGACCATCCCGGCAGTGGCCATGCGTCGCAGCGAACGGGCGTACAGCAGGCCGGCGTGCTCGCAGCGCACCGGCGTTACGCGGTCGGTAATGGGATCGATGATTTCGGCGAGCAGTTGCCCGGCCTCCAGGTATTGACCCGGCAAGGCACTGAACACCAGCAAGCCGCCGACCGGGCTGGTGACGGGCTCCACACCCGCCAATGGCGTGGCCGGGTAAGCCAAGGCGGGCAGGGGCGTCACATCGCCGGTAATGGCGCCGAAGTGGATCAGGTAATCGATGATGGCCTGGCAGTCCAGCGCGGCAAGACCATGGTTTACATCGCCCTGGCCGCGCAGTTCGACGGTCACCGAAAAACTGCCCATGGGAATCGGGAAGCGCTCGCCGAAACGTTGCTGCAACTGCCACCACACCAGGGTGAAACACTCATCAAAGGACTGTCCGCCGGAGTCGGTGGCCAGCAGGTTGGCCTCGGAGCCGAGGTACCGCGCCAATGGCTCTACCTGTGGCCAGGCTTCAGGTGTGGTGTACAGGTGCGCCACGGCTTCGAAGTCGCAATGCAGGTCGAGTACCATGTCGGCATCACAGGCCAGGCGTTGCAGTACCAGGCGTTGGGATTGCAGTTGGGTCTGGGCGGTGTGCGCGGCCAGGGCGCTGGACAATGCGCTGCGGATCAAGCGGGCATTGTGCTGGGGATCATCGCCCAGCAGCTCTTCGACCTGGTTGCCGACCTCTTCGCCAAGGTCGACGAACAGGCGATTGAAGTTCTGCCCGCTTTCCAGTTCATAGCGGCCCAAGGGGATGTCCATCAACACTTGTTCGAGGCCCACCGGGTTGGCGACCGGCACCAGCACGATTTCGCTACGCAAGCGCCCGGCCGCGGCCAACTCCGCCAGGCGTACTTTCAAATGCCAGGCCACCAACATGCCCGGCAATTCATCGGCGTGCAGCGACGACTGGATGTAGACCTTGCCTGCGGCCTGCTGCGGGCCGAAGTGAAAACTGTGGATCTGCCGCGCCGTGCCGGGCACCGGCGCGATCAGGTCATGTCGCTGATGGCGCATGAAGGCTCCTTAGTGGCTCGGCCCGAGAAAGGCCAGCCAGCGGCGCTCCGCCAGGCGGAACAGGCCGACCAGGGCAAAGGTCACCGCCAGGTAGATCAACGCGGCGATGCCAAATGATTGAAAGGTCATGAAGGTGGCGGAGTTGGCGTCCCGTGCCACTTTGAGGATGTCCGGGATCGTTGCGGTAAACGCCACCGTGGTCGAGTGCAGCATCAGGATCACTTCGTTGCTGTAGTAGGGCAACGCACGGCGCAGCGCTGACGGCATGATCACGTAGGCGTACAACTTCCAGCCGCTGAGGCCGTAAGCCTTGGCCGCCTCGACTTCGCCATGCGCCATGCTGCGGATCGCCCCGGCGAAAATCTCCGTGGTGTAGGCGCAAGTGTTGAGCGCGAAGGCCAGGATGGTGCAGTTCATCGCGTCGCGAAAAAACGCATCCAGCAGCGGTTGTTCGCGTACGGCGGCAATGCTGTAGATACCGGTGTAGCAGATCAGCAACTGGATATAGAGCGGCGTACCGCGAAACAGGTAGGTGTAGAACTGCACCGGCCAACGTACCAGGCGCTTGCGCGAGACGCGGGCGATGGACAGCGGGATCGACACCAGAAAGCCGATGACCAGTGCAGCCGTCAGCAACCACATCGTCATGGCAAGGCCGGTGATGTGCTGGCCGTCGCTATAAAGGAAGGGGCGCCAGTATTCCTGCAATAGCTCGATCATCGCACTGCCTCCCGGGCGCCGGCGGAGTAGCGACGTTCCAGACGGCGCAAGACAAAGTTGGAGGCGCTGGTGATCAACAGGTAGATCAGCGCGGCGAGTACCAGGAAGTAGAACAGTTGATAGGTACTTTTGCCCGCATCCTGGGCGGCTTTCACCAAGTCTGCCAGGCCGATGATCGATACCAGCGCGGTGGCCTTGAGCATCACCATCCAGTTATTGCCGATGCCCGGCAGGGCGAAGCGCATCATCTGCGGGAAGGTCACGTAGCGAAACCGCTGCCCGCGCTTGAGCCCGTAAGCAGTGGCGGCTTCCAGTTGGCCGCGGGGCACGGCGAGGATAGCGCCGCGAAACGTTTCGGTGAAATAGGCACCGTAGATAAAGCCCAGGGTGATCACCCCGGCGCTGAACGGGTCGATCTCGATATATTCCCATTCCATGAAGTCGGTAAAGCTGCTGAGCCAGGTTTGCAGGCTGTAGAAAATCAGCAGCATCAGCACCAGGTCGGGCACCCCGCGAATCAGCGTGGTGTAGAGCTGGGCGGGAATGCGCAGGAACGGCAGGCTGGACAGTTTGGCGCTGGCGCCGAGCAGGCCCAGCAGTACGCTGACGGCCAGGGACAGCACCGACAACTTGATGGTCATCCAGGTGCCTTGCAGCAACAGCGGGCCGAAACCCTTCAAGCTGAGCGCGCTCAACCCGAGGGTTTGCAACAGTTCTTCGAACATAAATCAGGACCTATGGCGATAGAAAAGCGCCCCTGCAGGGAGGGGCGCTCCAGGCATTATTTGCCGCTGTACAGGTTCAAATCGCCAAAGTGTTTCTTCTGGATGGTGGCGTAGGTGCCATCATCGTGTAACGCTTTGATACCTTTATCCAAAAGCGCCTTCAGTTCAGTGTTACCTTTTTTGATACCGACAGCGGTTTTCGACGGCAGCAACGGGTCGTCGATGGCGGCGCTGACTTCATAACCGGCGCCAGCCGGCGACTTGAGAAAGCCCAGTTCGGCTTGCAGCATGTCCTGCACCGACGCGTCGAGGCGGCCGGAGGTCAGGTCGGCATACACCTGATCCTGGTTGGCGTAGGCCTTGGTGGTTACCCCGGCTTTGTCCAGCACGGCCTTGGCGTAGGCTTCCTGGATGGTGCCTTGCTCGTAGCCCACGGACTTGCCCTTGAGGGACTCAGGTGTCGAGTAGCCAGCCCCTTTCTTGAACACCAGCGACGTAGGGCCGGAGAACAGCTCGGTGGAGAAGTCGATTGCCTTTTCGCGCACCGGCGTTACGGTCATGGACGAAATCACGCCATCGAACTTGTTGGCCTTAAGGCCTGGGATCATGCCGTCGAAGTCACTTTCAACCCACTTGCACTTGACCTTCAGCTCCGCGCAGATCGCATTGCCCAGGTCGATATCGAAGCCCACCAGGCTGCCGTCGGCGGCTTTGGATTCGAACGGTGCGTAGGACGGGTCGACACCAAAACGCAATTCCTTGTATTCCTTGGCGGTAGCGACACCAGCGGCCATGCACAGAGCCAGTGCAGAAAGGGTCAGCAATGCTTTTTTCATTATGTATTCCCTGGAAACCAAGATAAGCGCTTGTGGCGCGTTTAGGACTGTTACTGAACGGTGTCAGACGCAGCACAAGTAGCAATTTCTGCACCATAGTTCCGGACGGGCTTTTTAAAGGGTGGGATAAGGCAAGGCTGAGTGTAGGAGATGCCCGAAAATGGGCATCTGAAAGTGAGTGCACCATTGCAGGTCTGTGGGGATCCCAATGTGGGAGGGAGCAAGCCCCTCCCACAGGGGTTTATGTCAAGTCAGTAGGTCTTGCAGTGTGGCGAGGTTGTCAGCCTCTTCCACCGTCTTGTCCTGACGCCAGCGCAACATGCGCGGAAACCGCACCGCAATCCCGCTCTTATGCCGCTTGGACAGGGCGATACCCTCAAACCCCAATTCAAACACCATGCTTGGCGTCACGCTGCTGACCGGGCCGAACTTCTCCACGGTGGTTTTGCGCACAATCGCATCGACCTTGCGCATTTCCTCGTCGGTCAGCCCGGAATAGGCCTTGGCGAACGGCACCAACGTGCGCTCGCTGCCCGGCGGGCCGTCCCATACCGCGAAGGTGTAGTCGCTGTACAGGCTGGCGCGCCGGCCATGGCCGCGCTGGGCGTAGATCAACACGGCGTCGACGCTGAAGGGGTCGACCTTCCATTTGAACCACAGGCCCATGTCCTTGGTGCGGCCCACACCGTACAGGCCCTTGCGATCCTTGAGCATCATGCCTTCAACACCAAGGCTGCGAGAGGCTTCGCGTTGGGTCGCCAGCGCTGCCCAGGTTGGCCCCTCGATCAGCGGCGAAGGCAACAGCACCGGTTGGTTGCACACAGCGATCACCTGTTCCAATTGCGTGCGGCGCTCGGCCTGGATGTGGTTGCGCCAGTCGTCGCCCTGATACTCCAGCAGGTCGTAAGCGAGCACGGCGACGGGCGCATCCTCAAGCACCTTTTTACTCAGGGTTTTGCGACCGATCCGCTGTTGCAGCAGCGCAAAGGGTTGCACCGCGTCTTTCCACACCACGATTTCGCCATCGATCACCGTGCCGTCGGGCAGGCCACTGACCAGGCTGTGAAGCTCGGGGAAACGCTCGGTCACCAACTCTTCGCCTCGTGACCAGATCCACAGGCGCCCCTCGCGCTTGACCAACTGCGCACGGATGCCATCGAACTTCCATTCCACCTGCCAGTCGGCGGGGGGGCCGAGCAGGCTGTCGAATTGCTCGACGGGTTGCGCCAGCCCGTGGGCGAGAAAAAACGGATACGGCTGCCCGCCGCGTTGTGCATGTTCGTCGGATGATTCGGCAGCGATCAGCTTGAGATAACCCTCGGCTGTAGGAAGGTTAGACAGGTCGGTATAGCCCACCAACCGCTGCGCCACGCGCTTGCTATCCAGATTGGCCATGGCGGCAAGAGCGCGGGTAACCAGCAGTTTGGAGACGCCGACGCGAAAGCTGCCGGTGATCAACTTGATGCACACCATCAGGCTCGGTTGATCCAGTTGCGCCCATAGCGCCGGCAGGCGCGCGGCAAGGTCCATGGGCGATAGACCGCGCAGCGGCAGCAGTTTTTCTTCCAGCCACACGGCAAGCCCGTCTTCAGAGCTGTAGGTCGATTCGGGGAGCAGCAGGGAGATGGTTTCGGCCAGGTCGCCTACGGACTGGTAGCTCTCTTCGAACAGCCACGGCTCGATGCTCGCCGCCTCAGTCGCCATATCCCTGAGCAAGCGTGTGGGCACCAGTTGCCGTGGTCGCCCTCCGGAGAGGAAGTACACCGCCCATGCCGCATCTTCCGGCGGCGCTTGCAGAAAGTAGGCTTGCAGGGCTGCGAGCTTGGCATTGCTGGAGGTGGTGGCGTCAAGGTTGGCGTACAGCTCGGCGAAGGCTTTCATGCCGTGGCCTCTTCTTCGTCATCACCGTATTCGGTGCTGAAGCCCTGGGCGTCCAGGCCCTTTTCTCGCAGGTGGCGTACCAGTACGCCGACCGAACCGTGGGTAACCATCACCCGTTCGGCACCGGTTTGTTCGATGGCCCACAACAGCCCGGGCCAATCGGCATGGTCTGACAGTACAAAGCCGCGATCCACCCCACGCCGGCGCCGTGTACCGCGCAGGCGCATCCAGCCGCTGGCGAAGGCGTCGCTGTAGTCGCCAAAACGGCGCATCCAGGTGCTGCCGCCGGCGGAGGGCGGGGCGATGATCAAGGCTTGGCGCAGCAACGGGTCGGTCTTCTTGAAATCCCCGGCATACAGGGTTTCGGGAATGTAGATGCCGGCCTCGCGGTAGACCCGGTTCAACGGCTCGACGGCGCCATGGCTGAGGATCGGACCGATGCTGGCGTCGAGGCCATGCAGAATGCGCTGGGCCTTGCCGAAGGAATAGCAGAACAGCACGCTGGCCTTGCCAGTGGCGATATTGGCCTGCCACCAGTCATTGATCCCGGCAAAGATCTGCGCTTGGGGCTGCCATCGGTAGATCGGCAGGCCAAAAGTGGATTCGGTGATAAAGGTGTGGCAACGCACCGGCTCGAAAGGCGCGCAGGTGCCATCGGGTTCGACCTTATAGTCGCCGGACGCGACCCAGACTTCACCCTGATATTCCAGGCGCACCTGAGCCGAACCGAGCACGTGACCGGCTGGATGGAAACTCAAGGTAACACCGTGATGCACCAACTGCTCGCCATAGGCCAGGGTTTGCAGGTTGATGTCCTGGCCCAGGCGCCAGCGCAGGATACCTTCGCCGGGTGCCGCGGCCAGGTAATGTTGGTTGCCGGTGCGCGCATGATCGCCGTGGGCGTGGGTGATCACGGCGCGCTCCACCGGGCGCCAGGGGTCGATATAGAAATCACCCGCAGGGCAATAGAGGCCTTCGGGGCGGGCGATGACGAGGTCCATGGGGTGACCGGGGAGATGGGCTTGTTAGTTATGAGGCGGGGCTGGGTGTAGAAGTTCTATCTGAATGCATGGGATCCAAATGTGGGAGGGGGCTTGCTCCCGATAGCAGAGTTCAGTCAACGAATGTGTTGACTGTCACACCGCTATCGGGAGCAAGCCCCCTCCCACATTTGGATTCGGTTTCTGCTGGGAAACCGGGTTACTTGCCGGGCGTCAGGGTCAACCTGATCTTGCCATACACCTTTTCAAAGTTCTGCGGCTGCATCGGGAAGCTCAGGTATTGCGCCTTGAGCGCCGGGTCGATGCCGTTGGCATAGTTCGGACTGGCCGGGTTGCCGGACTGGCCGATACCGCCCTGGCCCAGCATGGGTTCGGCCAGGCCGAAGTCGATGATCATGCGCAGCGCCGATACCTGGGTGGTGTTGAAATCCTCACCCCAGTTATACGGCGCCGGGTTCAAGGTGTTGTGGTCGCCACCACTGGCGAAGGGACCGCGAATCACCTGGCCACTGGTGTTTTTCCAGGTGGTGCTGTGCAGCTTGCCCCACTGCCAGGCTTTGTGATCGGCACCCAGTTGGCTGTCACCGGCAGTGATAGCGGCGGCAAGCGTGCGGGCCAGGATCGCCGGTTTGTCTTCTTTTTGCGCGGTCCGCGTGTCATCCCAGAACGGGCTGTCTTCGCGGCCCAGCAGGTGGTCGGCGATGGCTGAGTAGGACAGGCTGGCGTTGCTGACAAAGGCTTTCCAGCTGGCGCTGCCTTGCGGGCCGAGTTTGTCGAGGAAAATCTGCCTGGCGCTTTCCTGCAGGAACAGCTCGTAGATCGCCGCGTCAGCCGAGGTTGGCGCAAGGCGACCATCGAATGCCATCAGGCGCTCCAGTGCTTCGCGAGCCTTGGCGCGCTCCGCTGGCGGCAGGGCGTCGATTGCCTGTTTGAGCGGCTGGGCCATGCCCGGGGCCTGGAACATGCTCTTGAGCTTGGCGGCGAAGGTCGTGGTCTGGTCGTATTGCATGGCAATCAGGCTGCGGCTGTCATGCTTGCCGGCACCGGCCAATTGCGCCAGACGTTCGCTGCGCTCCGGTGCGTCCCAGGAGTTGGACAACTGCATCCCGTAGCCACGCGGTGCGGTGCGCTGGTTGGCCGTGCCGATCCAGCCCTGGGCCGGGTCCTGGTCGTAGGGGTGCAGCATCGCATCGGCATAACCGTCCCAGTCAAAGCGCGTGTCCCAACCCGGCGATGGCAACAGGCCCTCGCCCTCGCGGCGGTTGGGGAAGCGACCGGTGACTTGCCAGCCGATATTGCTGGCGTCGGCAAAGATCATGTTCAACGCGATGGCGCGAATCTCGCGAGTGGCGTCCGAGGCCTTGCCGGCGTTTTGCGCACGGGACAGGTCGAAGAGCGCGTCCAGGCTCTTGTCTTCCTTGAAGTCGGCAGTCTGCAGGGCCAGGCCAAGACCGCTGGTGAGGGCCTGGCTGCTATTGAGCAGCGCGCCGTGACGGGTTTCGTACACCGTTTCGCGAATCGAGCGCTGGCCCTTGATAAAGAAGGTTTCGTTGCGCACGCCAGCCGGCAGCCATTTGCCGTTGTTCTCGTAGTACAACGCGTTGCCCTGGCGCTTGACCTTCTCCAGGAACAGGTCCTGGGTGTCGCCCTTGACCGCGCTCATGCTCCACGCCACCTTGCCGTTGAAACCGGATAGCAGGGTCGGCAGGCCAGCGATCGAAGCACCCACGGCCTGATATTTAGGCGCGCGAATCTGCACGTAGCTCCATGGCGACGGGGCTTGTGGCGTAGCGGCGATATCGCTGGCCAGCAGGCTTTTGCCGCTGCGGCTGCGTTGCGGGGCGATGGCCCAGTTGCTTGAGGTGGTGACCCCGAGCGTGTTGAGGCCGCTCAACTGCTGGCTTACCGTGTCCAGGGCGGCGAGGCCGCTGATCTGCCCCAGGTTCACGCCCTTGAGCTTGTCGGCCTCGGCCAGCGGCACGGCTTCGTCCGGCGCGCTTGGGATGAGCCAGGCGAGTTTGTCGACGCCGACCTTTTGCGCCAGCACCAAGGACGAAATCTCTTCCTGCAGGTTGCTCGACTCGCTGAAATTGAGCAGGCAGAACAGCAGCGCCGAGTCTTCCGGCTTCCAGTATTCGGGTGTGTAACCGCTTTGGGCCAGGTCCGCCGGCAGCTTGTCGCGATAGCGGAACAGGTAGGCATTGACGCCCCGGGCATACACTTCAAAGAAGCGCTTGAGGCGCGGCGACGAGGCGTTGTACAGCTCGCCCGCGCTTTTCTTGAGGTTGACCGCACGCATGAAACGGTCGACATCCAGCACTTGCGGCCCGGACATTTCCGCCAGGCGGCCCTGTGCCAGCAGGCGCAAGGTGACCATCTGGGTAATGCGGTCGCTGGCGTGCACATAACCAAGGCTGAACAGCGCGTCGTGGAAGGTGTTGCTTTCGATCAGCGGCATGCCTTGGGCATTGCGGCGTATCGATACATTCTGTGCCAGGCCCTTGATTGGCTGTACGCCAGCCACGGGTGGCAGGGTGTCCTGGGTGTTCTGGAGCTGGCAACCCGCCAGGCCCAAGGCACTGGCCACTGCCGCGGCAACGCCGAACCGGGGAAGAAAGTGTAAGAGGGCTGGCGAGGCCATGGCAAAGCTCCTGCGGGGGGTAGCGTCAGTAAAGGCGCTACGTTAGTGAGCGCGGCGAAACGACGCAAGCGGGAGTTGTGTAATTGCGTGAGTGCTCAAGCTATGTGCAAATCAATGTAGGAGGGAGAAAGCCCCCTCCCACATTTTGATCATCAGTGCGGCTTATGCGCCATGGCACTTCTTGAATTTCTTCTCGCTGCCGCACGGGCACGGATCGTTGCGGCCAACATCCTTCAAGGCGTTGCGCACCGGTTCCTGGTGAGCGTGGCCGCAGTTCGGCCCGTGGACATGGCCGTGGTCGTGATCATGGTGATCGTGATCGTGGTTGCAGTCAGGACCATGGACATGGGGTTGCTGAGTCATCGATGTTGCTCCGGAATAAAATCGCCGGGGATTATCTCGCCATTGTGAGCCACCTGCACGTCATTACCGATGAATAATCCGGTTTTCAGCTCGCCCTCCAGGCGATAGGGCACGGGGCGCTCGGGATTTTTCAGCATCTGCACCACATCGCGTACGCGTGGCCAGAGGTTGGTACGTACCGAGACCCGGAAGACTTTATGACCGCGCGGCGGCACGGTCAGCCATTCATTGGATTCGCCTTCGGTCAACACCAGATCGCCAAGGGTGACCTTGTAGATCAGGCCGCGCACGGTCAAGTCGGCATCGTCGCGGTTGTCCACGCGAAAGTAGAGTTTGAATTTCTGCTCCAGCAGCTTGGCGCGCACGACTTCGACCTTCACCAGCGATACGTGAGGCGGCGGCGAGTCATCTTCGAACCACGAGGCGCAGCCGGTCAGGCCCAGGGTTAACGCCAGCATCAAGCTATAAATCCGAAGCATGGCGTTATCCCTGTGAGTGAATTAAAGGTAGCTGGAACAGCACTTCTTGAACTTCTGCCCACTGCCGCACAGGCACGGGTCATTACGCCCGGCCTTCAGTTCCACCGTCGGGTCTATGAAGTACCAGCGCCCCTCATTCTGTACGAAAGAAGACTGCTCGCGGTGGCTATGTTCGCCGGTGCTGTCATGCCAGCGCGCAGTAAAGGTGACGAATGCGTGTTCCGGCTGGCCGCCGAAGACCTCGGAGCTTTCCACCTCAAGGCCCAGCCAGGTGCTCTGCGCACTCCAGGCGGCGATGGCGTCGCGGTCCAGACCGGCCTGTTGCGCGGGCAGGGTGGTGGCCACCAGGTAATCGACCAGGCCCATCACATAGGCGCTGTAGCGCGAGCGCATCAACGCACTGGCACAGGGCGCCGGGTGGCCGGCGTGATAATGGCCGCAGCAGGCATCCAGCAGATTGCCGCTGCCGCACGGGCAAATGGATGTACTCATCGGGTTACCACCAATACTTTCCAAAATTCTCCGGGTTGGCCCAGAAGCGTGCGTTGAGCCAGTCGGGCACTTGTTTATAGTCAAGCAGATCATAGGTAAACAGCGTCAGAACTTGCTCATCGCGCTGGAATCGCTCGCCGGCTTGCAGGGCCAGGGAAAAGAAGTCTGTGTCCTTCCATTCGCAGGCGCGCAGGTCGACCAGCACCGCGATCCGGCTGGCATTGAGGTTTCGAATGCCGCCCAGAAGCGTCAGACCTTGAGGCTTGGGCAAGTGTTCAAGGCAATCGACTACCAGCGCCAAATCAAAACGCTGCGCTGCCAGTTCGGCAGGCAGTGGCCCAGGTGCGGCGACACAGACGTTCACATCCGGGTGCGCGGTTTTAAACGCCTCCAGCGCCGGAAACTGGCTGGCGCCCAATAACAGCAGGCGTTTGGGCTGGTGCAATTCAAGCAGGGCAGCCAGGGCTTGCTGGGGTGTACGGGAAGAAATTCCAGCGGTCATTGCAGATCCTCACATCAGGACGGTAGAGACTAGCGCGGCTGGGCGTGCGAGCCTAGGACATTGCGGTCAAGGCCACGGCGGCTTGTACCGTACCTGCGGAAGTTTTTTGATCCTTCACTGGCAAATCGCCGGTAGAAGTCGTTACTGTGCGCTCAAAGAAAAATTTGAAAGTACTCAGGAGCCCCATGATGCGTAAGGTTTTTCTGTTGGCCCTGTTGGTCAGCCCCATTGCCCTGGCCCAGAGCGTCAGTGTCGAAACCAACTCGTTGATGCGCCTGCCCAGCAGTACCAGCGTGTTGCAGCTTGAGCGCCTGGACGTGGCGGACTATGGCACTTTGCTGATTCCGGCCACTATCAGTCAGGTCACTGTGGATGAGTTGCACCTGGGGCGTGACGCACGCATCACCATTGTTCCCGGCGCTAGCGCGCTGCAAATGCAAGTGCGCCAGGCGCAACTGGAGCAGGGTAGCCAGATCACGTCCCGCGGCGCCCCCGGCACCCATGAAAAACCTGCCAAGGCTGGGCGTGACCTGACCTTGCGGATCAATTCCCTCACTGCTGAAGCGTTGTCGGTAGACGCCCGCGGCGGTGCCGGTGCCCAAGGTTACGCGGGCCTGGATGGCGCCAACGGCGTGGACCCAGGCTGCACCTGGGGTTCGGCCGGGCGCGGGTTTAACGGTGACAACGGCGGTGACGGCCTGCCGGGCGCCGCCGGCGCACAGGTACGCCTGGAATTGCCGCAGGACTTCCCTATTGAGCAAATCAAGGTCTGGGTGGACGGCGGTGCCGGTGGGTTGCCTGGCGTGGCGGGTAAACCTGGCAAGGGTGGGCAGTCCAAGGGCTGCCTGGTGTACCGCGCCGATGGCGGCGACAAGGGCAGGCCTGGGCTTGAAGGGCAGCCGGGGCCGGCTGGGCCTGCGGGGGCGGTGACCATTCAGCGGCTCTGAGTCGACTGTTCCGACTTGCCCCCGATGGCGGCCTTAGGGCCGACCAGGATGCTGGATCAGACCGAGTACATATCCGTTGTTTGGGTAACGGCTGCTATTGGTTCCGCCCTTACGGCGGGTCACTTTCGAAAAGCCGGAATGCCGGCCCAGGCGAAAGTAACCAAAGCGCTCTTGCCCCACCACTCGGCACCTCGCTCAGGCTCGGTGTGCCCGTAATCCGCCAGGTATTTGGGGGGCCGCCGCCACGCGCCATCCATGGCGCGGGGCGGCTAAACCGGCATCCCTGCCGGTTTACCCCCCAAATCCCTGTCGAATTCCGGCCAGCGTGGTTTGACGGGGCGCTTAAGATCAAAAGCAGATCAAGATCAAGAGCGGCTCGCTTCGCATCGTGGTTACCGTTGGGTACGGCGAACTGTAGTTGTGTAGATATCCACACCCCGATGGCGATGCAAGCCTCGCCTCAGAACATCGGCCGGGCCGAAGCAATCGCCACCACCACCAACCCCACAATCAAATTAACCCCCACCAACTTGCGAATCTGCCCCAACGCAGCCGCGCCCGCCGGCCAATCCTCAGCCGCCACCGCGGCCTTCAGTTCAGGAAACTTCAACGCCTGGATGCGGATAAACAGCGCGGTCATCACCAGATACAACCCCATCATCACCTGCACATAGCGCGGTGCAGTTTCAAAACCGTTGAAGCGCAGTTGCAGCAAACCAACGCCGCTGATCGGCAAAATCACGACCGCGACCCACACCCACACAAAAAAACGTTGAAACACATTTGCCCACAACTTGAGCCGGGCAGGGCCCTCAAGGGCCGCCATGGCGGCGGGTCGCAGGATCATCCAGGCGAAAAACATACCGCCGACCCAAATCAGGGCGGCCAGTACATGCAGGGTGTAAGCGAGGCTAAACGCGGTCATTGTGGTACTCCGTTCTGCGCGGGATTAATTAGCGGGGTATGATAGCGGCCGATCCGAACCACTGAAAATTTATCCAGCGTTTTTTGCGCCCGACTATCCATGATCAGCACTGAACTCAAAACCACGATCCAGGGCGCCTATTCGCGTTTTCTCGAAGCCAAGAGCTTGAAACCGCGCTACGGCCAACGCCTGATGATCGCCGAAGTGGCGAAAGTCCTCGGGGATATCGACACCGATGACGAAGGTCGCCGCGAGGGCGAACCTGCGGTTGTGGCCGTCGAGGCCGGCACCGGTACTGGCAAGACTGTGGCCTACAGCCTGGCCGCGATCCCCACCGCCAAGGCCGCCGGCAAGCGCCTGGTAATCGCCACCGCCACCGTCGCCCTGCAAGAGCAGATTGTCTACAAAGACTTGCCCGACCTGATGCGCAACAGCGGCTTGAGCTTTACCTTCGCCCTGGCCAAGGGCCGTGGCCGCTACATGTGCCTGTCCAAGCTCGACGTGTTGCTGCAGGAAGGCCATGCGCAAACCGCCACCGCGTCGCTGTTCGAAGAAGAAGGCTTCAAGATCGAGGTCGACGAGGCCAGCCAGAAGCTGTTTACCAGCATGATCGAGAAACTGGCCGGCAACAAATGGGACGGCGACCGCGACAGCTGGCCCACCGCCCTGGAAGACTCCGACTGGGCGCGCCTGACCACCGACCACAGCCAGTGCACCAATCGCCATTGCCCCAATTTCGGCCAGTGCGCCTTCTACAAGGCCCGCGAAGGCATGGGCAAGGTGGATGTCATCGTCACCAACCACGACATGGTGCTGGCCGACCTGGCACTGGGCGGCGGCGCGGTGCTGCCCGATCCACGCGACACGCTTTATGTGTTCGACGAAGGCCACCACCTGCCGGATAAAGCCATCGGCCACTTCGCCCATTACACGCGCCTGCGTTCCACTGCCGACTGGCTGGAAACCACTGCCAAGAACCTCACCAAGTTGCTGGCCCAGCATCCGCTGCCCGGCGACCTGGGCAAGCTGATCGAGCAGGTGCCGGAGCTGGCGCGGGAGATCAAGACCCAACAGCAATTCATGTTCAGCGCCTGCGAACAGGTGGCCGACTTCAAGCCCGGCGAAGACGTCGAGGGCCGTGAGCGCCCGCGCCACCGTTTTGTCGGCGGCATGATCCCCGAGCACATGCGCGAAATGGGCATCGAGCTGAAGAAAGGCTTTTCACGCCTGACCGACTTGTTCACCCGCCTTACGGATTTGCTCAAGGAAGGCATGGACGGCGAGGTCAATATCGGCATTGCCAGCAACCAGGCCGAGGAATGGTACCCGCTGTTCGGCAGCCTGTTGTCCCGCTCACAGGGCAACTGGGAGCTGTGGACCGCGTTCACCGTGGAAGATCCGGAAGACAACCCGCCCATGGCCCGTTGGCTTACCCTGTCGGAAAGCGGTGCGCTGTTTGATATCGAGGTCAACGCCAGCCCGATCCTCGCCGCTGAAATGCTGCGTCGCAACCTGTGGAACGTGGCCTACGGCTGCCTGGTGACGTCGGCCACGCTGACCGCCCTGGGCACCTTTGATCGCTTCCGTATGCGCGCCGGTTTGCCGAAAAAGGCCGTTACCGCTGTGGTACCGAGCCCGTTTCATCATGCCGATGCCGGTGTGCTGCGCGTACCGGACCTCAAGGCTGACCCTCGGGATGCGGCGGCCCACACGGCGGCGATCATTCGCGATCTGCCGTCACTGGTGGAAGGTTCGCGCGGCACCCTGGTGCTGTTCTCGTCGCGCAAACAGATGCAGGACGTGTTCGATGGCCTCGATCGCGACTGGCGCAAACAGGTGTTTATCCAGGGCAACCTGTCCAAGCAGGAAACCCTGAACAAGCACAAGGCGCGGGTCGACGGCGGTGATTCCAGCGTATTGTTCGGCCTGGCAAGTTTTGCCGAGGGCGTGGACTTGCCTGGCGCTTATTGCGAACACGTGGTGATCGCCAAGATCCCGTTCTCGGTGCCCGATGATCCGGTCGAGGCCGCACTGGCCGAATGGATCGAAGCCCGTGGCGGCAACCCGTTCATGGAAATCTCGGTGCCGGATGCCTCATTGAAGCTGGTGCAGGCCTGCGGGCGCTTGCTGCGCACCGAGCAAGACCGCGGCACCATCACCTTGCTTGACCGCCGCCTGGTCACCCAACGCTATGGCAAAGCTATCCTCAATGCGTTGCCGCCGTTCAGGCGCGAAATTTCTTAAACCTCCGTGGGCGAATTCGCCCACTTTGTGGTCTATCTCATCACTATCACCAGGCCATTCACCGGCCGTTTGGGAGAACCTTGTTCGTATGATTCGCACGCTGCCCGCTCTTTTTGCCTTGCTGTTCGCTGCGCCGTTGATGGCCGCGCCTGCCGGGCAACAAACGCTGTTCAACTTCGTCCGGCCTGCCGATGTGGTCAAGGTGGCGACTCAGGACGCCAGCCTGCCCCAATACAACGCCGAACAAACTCCCGAAGGCGAGGTGCTGCGCCGTATCACCTTCAACCCGGCGGCCGAGCCAAGCCTGGTGCTCAGCCCGCAATCCGGTGTGTGGGACTGGTCGCAATCGAGCGCCATGAGCCTGCGTATCCAGAGCGCGATGAACTGGGCACTGACCCTCTACGTCAAGGTGCAGAGCGCCGACGGCAAGACCCTGGTCAGCCGCATCGACTTGCCGGCCGGGCCTGCGCAGACCCTGCTGGTACCATTACAAGCCAACTCGCCACTGAGCCAGGGCATGAAGGCTGGTCCGCCGATGCCGATGACCGTGGATGGCCAGCGCGTATTGCTGGCCGGCAGTGCCGGCGAAATCGACCGCAGCCAGGTGGTGTCGGTGACCCTGTCGATGATCAAGCCCAATGCCGCCCAAAGCATCCTGCTGGAGCGCTTTGGCGTGCAGGACAGCGAGCCGGTAACGAAGGCCGCCTACAGCGAATTGGTCGATGCTTTTGGCCAATCCACCCGGGCGCGCTGGCCGGAAAAGGTCAGCAGCGACGAGCAGCTCAAGGCGTCGGCTGCCAAAGAGCAGCAGCAGCTCAAAACCTGGTTGGCTGAGCGAGACAAATCCTCCCTGGACCAATACGGCGGCTGGAACAAAGGCCCGGCGTTCGATTCCAGCGGCTTTTTCCGCACAGAGAAGCGCGACGGCCGCTGGTATCTGGTGACGCCTGAAGGTCATCCGTTCTATTCACTGGGGGTCAACACCGTGGCTGCGGACAACAGCCAGACCTACGTGGCAGGGCGTGAGTGGATGTTCGCGGCGTTGCCCAAGGCCGGCGAACCCTTCGACAAGTACTACGGCAGCAGCGATAACCGCACCGGCAACGGTGCCGGCGAAGGTCGCGGCTTTGGTTCGGGGCGTTGGTATGACTTTTATGGCGCCAACCTGCAGCGCACTTACGGCGGCGAGGGTTTGGACCAGAAGCGCTGGGTGACGCACACCCTGGACCGTCTGCAAGCCTGGGGTTTCAATACCGTGGGCAACTGGAGCGACGAGGACCTGGCCACTGCCGACCGCGTGCCTTATACCCTGCCGCTGTCGATTGTGGGTGACTACGCGAGCATCAGCACCGGCACCGACTGGTGGGGCGGTATGCCCGATCCGTTCGATCCACGTTTCGCGATGGCCACCGAACGCGCCGTGGCCATCGCCGCTCGTGATCACCGCGACGATCCGTGGTTGATCGGCTTTTTTGCCGACAACGAACTGGCCTGGGCCGGTCCTGGCGACGATGCAAAATCCCGCTACGCCTTGGCTTACGGCACCCTGCGCATGACCACCGATGTTCCGGCCAAGCGCGCTTTCCTCAAGCAGCTGCGTGACAAATATCGCAACGAAGAAGGTCTGTCCAAAGCCTGGGGCATTCAACTGGCGGGTTGGGAACTGATGGAAGACCCAGGCTTCGAACCACCGATGCCCAGCCCTGAACACCCGGAAATCGAAGCTGACTTCAAGTACTTCCAGAAGACCTTCGCCGACGCTTACTTCAAGACCATTTCCGACTCGCTGAAGTGGCACGCGCCGAATCAACTGTTGCTGGGCGGCCGTTTTGCCGTGAGCACCCCGGAAGCAGTGGCGTCGTGCGCGCAGTATTGCGATGTGTTGAGCTTCAACATGTACACCCTAAAACCCCAGGACGGTTATGACTTCGCCGCCCTGCGTGCGTTGGACAAACCGGTGTTGATCACCGAATTCAACTTCGGCTCGGCCGACCGTGGCCCGTTCTGGGGCGGCGTGACGCAATTGGCCCGCGAAGAAGATCGCGGTACGGCGTACGCCACGTTCCTCAAGCAGGCCATGGCCGAGCCGTCGATTGTTGGCGTGCACT
This sequence comes from Pseudomonas sp. GZJR-8, assembly GCF_002916705.1. Taxonomy (NCBI): domain Bacteria; kingdom Pseudomonadati; phylum Pseudomonadota; class Gammaproteobacteria; order Pseudomonadales; family Pseudomonadaceae; genus Pseudomonas; species Pseudomonas sp. GZJR-8. The sequence continues at coordinate 398,323 of NZ_JXSI01000001.1, forward strand.
GGTTCCAGTACCTGGACCAGCCGGTCACCGGGCGTCTGCTGGATGGCGAAAATGGCCATTTCGGCCTTGTCGGCATCACCGATGTACCTTTCCAGGGCTTCGTTGACAGTGTGCGCAAGAGCAACCTTGCGGCGGTCGACCAGTTGGGCCGTGAGGCGCAAAAAGCCAAGGCGACCCGCACGGCGCGTGAAAGTGAAGGCGCCAGGCAGGGGCAGGGCGGCAAAGGCGCAGGGCAGGGCGCTGGACATGCCGGTGGGCACTCCGGCAACGGTCATTGATTCGTCGTTGACGGGTTCACAAAACCCACAATGGCTGAAAGAATGGCGGCCACTTTTCATGGTGCTTTGCGAGGGGAATCAGGTGCAGATTCAGGGTCATTACGAGCTGCAGTTCGAAGCGGTACGCGAAGCCTTTGCCGCATTGTTCGATGATCCCCAGGAGCGTGGTGCCGGGCTGTGCATCCAGGTAAGCGGGCAAACCGTCGTCGATCTGTGGGCCGGTACTGCCGACAAGGACGGAGCCGAAGCCTGGCACAGTGATACCATCGTCAACCTGTTCTCCTGCACCAAGACCTTCACGGCTGTCACTGCCTTGCAACTGGTGGCCGAGGGCAAGCTCAAGCTTGATGCACCGGTGGCTGACTACTGGCCGGAATTCGCGGCGGCGGGCAAGGAGGCGATCACATTGCGCCAGTTGCTCTGCCACCAGGCCGGGCTGCCGGCCATCCGCGAAATGCTGCCTACCGAAGCCCTGTATGACTGGCAACTGATGGTCGACACCCTGGCGGCCGAGGCGCCTTGGTGGACACCAGGCGAGGGTCATGGCTACGAGGCGATTACCTACGGCTGGCTGGTCGGCGAACTGTTGCGCCGCGCCGATGGGCGCGGGCCGGGTGAGTCGATCGTGGCACGGGTCGCACGGCCGCTGGGGCTGGACTTCCACGTTGGCCTGGCGGATGCAGAGTTTTATCGGGTGGCCCATATAGCGCGCAGCAAGGGCAATATGGGGGATGAGGCCGCGCAACGGTTACTTCAAGTAATGATGCGCGAACCGGCGGCGATGACCACACGGGCATTTGCCAATCCACCGTCTATTCTGACCAGTACTAATAAGCCCGAATGGCGACGCATGCAGCAGCCCGCGGCAAATGGTCACGGTAATGCGCGCAGCCTGGCCGGGTTTTATAGCGGTTTGTTGGACGGTAGTTTGCTGGAAAGCGACATGCTCGAACAATTGACCCGTGAACACAGTATTGGGCCGGATAAAACCTTATTGACCCAAACCCGTTTCGGCCTGGGCTGCATGTTGGATCAACCGCAGCTGCCCAATGCCACGTTCGGCCTCGGGCCACGTGCTTTCGGGCATCCCGGCGCAGGGGGCTCAGTGGGTTTTGCCGACCCTGAACATGATGTAGCGTTCGGTTTTGTGACTAATACCCTGGGCCCTTACGTACTTATGGACCCGCGTGCGCAGAAGTTGGTCGGAATATTGGCCGGTTGTCTATAAACCCCTTGCTGTTTCACAATTTTTTGTTACAAAGGCAAGTATAAAAAGATGCTGAACGACATGTTGTAACTTGAATGTTCTTTAAGCGTCTGTTTAACGGGTCATCAGGCCCCCTGGTTTTTTCTCATTTTGTGGATATCTCATGTTATCGAACAAGTCCTTGGCACTGGCGCTGTGCCTCACTATTACAGGTTGCGCACAAACTCCACAAAATGATGCCGAAGGTGGGCATTGGTGGTCATTTGGATCGGACAAGGCTGCGACCAAGGACGCAGTGACCCAAACCGACGCCAAGCCGGATGCCAAACCAGCTGCCGGCGCCAAGCCTGTTGAACCTGTCGCCGCTGCTGCTGCACCTGCTTCGCCCGCCAAGGCTGATACCGGCTACAGCTGGTGGCCGTTCTCCACCAAGAGTGCCGAAGAAAAAGCCGCCGATGCCAAGGCCGACCTGAAAGCCGACCTGAAGGCCGCAACCCCGACTTCGGACGCGGCACCTGTCGTCGCCAAGACCGACGCCGAACCCCGCTGGTGGTGGCCGTTCGAAAGCAAGCCAAAGCCGTTGGCCAAGGTCGACGTGACCAATGTGCCAATGCCTGACCCGAAAATCACCCAAGCCTGGCTGGACGACTACGAGCCACGCCTGCGCGAGGCCATCAAGGGCAGTTCGCTGCAACTGGAGCGTCGCGACAACGTGCTGGTCGTGATTGCCCCGGTAGACGGTTCCTACAACCCGAAGCGTCCGGCGATGCTGCTGCCGGTGACTTTGGGCCCGTTCACTCGTGTGGCCAAGGCCGTTGAGGCTGATCCCAAGACCGCCGTACTGGTTCTGGGCCACGTCGATGCCACCGGCAGCGCTCCTGCGAGCCAGGCGTTGAGCAAGGAGCGTGCGCAGTCGATTGCTTCGATCTTCAGCCTCAGTGGTTTGAAGCAGGACCGCTTGATGCTGCGTGGCATGGGCGACCTTATGCCGCGTGCCGCCAACGACAGCAACCAGGGGCGTGCGCTGAATCGTCGCATGGAAATCATGTTCACTCAGCGTACAACGATGCTTGCACTGCTGAGCCAGTACAATTCGGGCAAGACGCCACCGGTTGCTGAAATGGTTGCCGTGCAGAATGCTCCAGCCCCGGCACCAGCGGCAAAAGCACCAGCCAAGAAGGCTCCGGCCAAGAAAGCGGCCGCCAAGCCAGCGGCTAAAAAGGCCGCGGCCAAACCTGCTGCGAAGAAGCCGGCTGCAACCAAAGCCAAGGCTGCTGCACCCGCTTCGAACGACCAGGCGAAAAACTGAGCCGTTGAACCATAAGGATAAAGCCGCATGACCCAGGCACTGGCTGATATGCGCCGTGACTACACACGGGACGGTTTGAGCGAGGCCCAGGCCCCCGGCGAGCCGTTTGCGTTGTTCCACCAATGGTTTGGCGACGCGGTGAAAACCGAACAGCCGCCGGTGGAGGCCAATGCCATGACCCTGGCGACGGTCGACCAGGACGGTCGCCCGCACTGTCGCATCCTGTTGCTCAAGGGCCTGGATGCACAGGGCTTTACCTTCTTCACCAACTACCAGAGCGCCAAGGGTGAGCAACTTGCGGCGCGGCCGTTTGCGGCCATGACGTTCTTCTGGCCGACCCTGGAACGCCAGGTGCGTATTGAAGGGCGCGTGGTCAAGGTCACCCCTGAAGAGTCGGATGCCTATTACCAGGTGCGCCCGTTGGGCAGCCGCCTCGGCGCCTGGGCATCCCCGCAGAGCAGGGTCATTCGTGACCGTGAAGAGCTGCACGATCTGCTCAAGGCCACCGAACAGCGTTTCAGCGATACCCAGCCCGATTGCCCCGAGCATTGGGGTGGGTACCGTTTGCTGCCCGAGCGCATCGAGTTCTGGCAGGGCCGCGCCAGCCGCCTGCATGATCGTCTCAACTATCGTGTACAAGACGCTCAATGGATCCGCGAGCGTCTGGCGCCCTGAGCGTCACCTTTCGTCATCCCGCCTGAATCATGCCCATTGCGCCGACGTCTCTATTCTGGAGACTTCGGCGCTTTTGATTGTGCGGCTACAATGATCAAGCAGCTGATGGCACCGTTGCGCACCACAGTTAGGCTACCGTTGGTCGTGTTTTCTGGTGCTGGCAGTCTGTACTCAGGCTGAATGAAAGCAATTTTCTGCCCGGCTTGCCGTGACAGGCGCCAAGCCACAGCGTTTAATGAATACCTGTCCTTTGGAGTTGATGCTATGCGTAAGTCCGTTTTACTAGTTGCCTGCTTTACCACCCTGTCATTGCTGTTGGGTGGCTGCGCCTCGAGTCTGACCGGCGACTCGTACTCCCGTGATGAGGCGCGTCGCGTTCAGACCGTGCGCATGGGTACCATCGAATCCCTGCGTCCGGTGAAAATCGAAGGCACCAAGACCCCAATCGGCGGCGCTGCTGGCGCAGTCATCGGTGGTGTTGGCGGCAGCGCCATCGGTGGCGGCCGTGGCAGCATCGTCACCGCTGTAATCGGCGCGGTCGCGGGCGGCCTGCTGGGCTCGGCCACCGAAGAAGGCCTGACCCGCACCCAGGGCGTGGAAATCACCGTGCGCGAAGACGACGGCAGCATGCGCGCCTACGTACAAGCCGTGCAGGAAAATGAAATCTTCCGCATCGGTGACCGCGTACGCATCATGACCGTTGACGGTACCAGCCGCGTTACTCGCTAAGCGGTAAGTAATCGGGCAAAGAAAACCCCAACCGGGTGACCGGTTGGGGTTTTTTTATGCTGCTTTCCCAGGGGCTCAGGCTTTTTTGCGACTCGCCATCGCCGTCACCGCATACCCGATAAAGGCTGCCAGGATCGATCCGGTCAGAATCCCCATGCGGTCTTCACCGGCAAACTCGCTGGCACCCGGCACAAACGCCAGGGAGCCGACAAACAGGCTCATGGTGAAGCCGATACCGCACAGAACAGCCACGCCAAGAACCTGACCCCAGTTGGCGCCGCTGGGCAGGGACGCGATACCAGTCTTGATCGCCAGCCAAGTGAGGCCGAACACACCGATGGTCTTGCCGATCAACAGGCCGGCGGCGATGCCCATGGGCACGGAATGGGTGAAGCTCTCCAGGCTCACGCCGGTGAGGGAAACCCCGGCATTGGCGAACGCGAACAACGGCAGGATGGCGTAGGCCACCCACGGGTGCAGGGCGTGCTCCAGGGTCAGCAGCGGTGAGGTTTCGGCATTCCGGGTACGCAGTGGAATGCAGAATGCCAGGGTCACACCGGCCAGTGTGGCATGCACACCGCTCTTGAGTACGCACACCCACAGGATCAGGCCGATGATCAGGTAAGGCCCAAGCTTGATCACGCCCAGGCGATTCATCGCAATCAAGGCAATCAAGCAAGCCCCCGCGCCCGCCAGGGACGCGCCGGACAAGTCAGCGGAATAGAACAGCGCGATGACGATGATGGCGCCGAGGTCATCAATGATTGCCAGGGTCATCAGGAACAACTTCAGCGACACCGGTACGCGCTTGCCCAGCAGTGCCAGCACGCCCAGAGCGAACGCGATATCCGTGGCCATCGGGATCGCCCAGCCGGCGAGGGCGGCCGGGTTGTCCTTGTTCAGCGCCCAGTAGATCAGCGCCGGCACCACCATGCCGCCGATGGCCGCTGCGCCGGGCAGCACAACCTGGGAAGGCTTGGAGAGGTGACCATCGAGCAGTTCGCGTTTGACCTCCAGGCCGATCAGCAGGAAAAACAGAGCCATCAGGCCGTCGTTTATCCACAGCAGTGCCGGCTTGGCGATTTTCAACGCGCCGACCTGGGCAACCACAGGTGTATCGAGAAACGCGTTGTACAGGTGCGACAACGGTGAGTTGTTGATGATCAGCGCCAAAGCGGCAGCGGCGATCAACAACAGACCACTGGCGGCTTCCAGCTGGAAGAAACGAGTAAAAGTGCTACGCAGAGGCAAGGGATGCTCTCCATTTGAGGTTCAATAGGTGGGTACCCTAACCCGTACAGTTAGTTGTTAAAACAAAAGTTATATTCTTATTTGTTATAAGAGATGAGTCGGGTTGTAGATGCGTAAAAGACTAGCAGTTGTGTGTCAAATTGAGTCGGTACTGTATCTGTGTGAGGTGTACGAAACATCTTAAGATTCAGGCTGAAAACCTTAGAGAGTCCACCATGAGCGACCACCGTACCTGGGCCCGCGAAGCCATTCGCATCATTGAAGCGGACTTCCAGCGGAGCGCCGACACCCACCTGATCCCGTTGCCGTTACCTGGGTTGCCCGGCATCGAGTTGTACTTCAAGGACGAATCCAGCCACCCCACAGGCAGCCTGAAACACCGGCTGGCTCGCTCGCTGTTTTTGTACGCGCTGTGCAATGGATGGCTCAAGCCGGGCGCCCCGGTGATCGAAGCGTCCAGCGGTTCCACAGCCATCTCTGAAGCCTACTTCGCTCGCCTGTTGGGGTTGCCGTTCATTGCCGTCATGCCGGCCACCACCTCCCAGGAAAAGATCGCCCAGATCGCCTTTTACGGTGGCAAGAGCCATCTGGTTCAGGACCCGACGCAGATCTACGCCGAATCCGAACGCCTGGCCCAGGAAAGTGGTGGTCACTTCATGGACCAGTTCACCTACGCCGAGCGTGCTACCGACTGGCGCGCAAACAACAACATTGCCGAATCGATCTTCCAGCAGATGCGCTTCGAGCAGCACCCGGAGCCCAGTTGGTTGATTTCCAGCCCCGGCACTGGCGGCACCACCGCGACACTGGGCCGCTACGTACGTTATCGCCAGCATTGCACCCGCGTGCTGTGTGCCGATGCCGAGCGCTCGGTGTTTTTCGACTTCTACCAGAGCGGCGACGCCAGCCTGCGCCTGGAGTGTGGTTCGCGAATCGAAGGGATTGGTCGCCCGCGTGTCGAGGCGTCGTTTCTGCCAGCGGTGATTGATGCGATGGTCAAGGTGCCAGACGCCTTGTCATTGGCGGCCATGCATTACCTGGCTGGGCGTTTGGGACGACGGGTCGGCGGTTCCAGCGGGACCAACCTGATCGGCGCGTTGGTGGCAGCGCACCAGATGAAAGCGGCGGAAGAATCAGGCTCGATCGTAGCGATCTTGTGTGATGGTGGCGAGCGTTATGCCACGACCTATTACGATCAGGCGTGGTTGGCGGGGCAGGGGTATGAGCTGGAGAGCTTGATCGCGGCGGTGGCTGCGAGTGTCGAGCAGGGCGAGTCGCTGCCCGAAACGATCCTGCGCGCCAATATCTGACCCGGCGCAAATCAAAATGTGGGAGGGGGCTTGCTCCCGATTGCGGTGTGTCAGTCAAAAATACTGTGACTGAACCACTGCTATCGGGAGCAAGCCCCCTCCCACTTTGTATTGCGCTGTGCTCAGGCCTCGATGCCGAGCATATCCCGCGCCAACGCCTCGGCAATCCGAATCCCGTCAACACCCGCCGACAGAATCCCGCCGGCATAACCGGCGCCTTCCCCGGCTGGGAACAGGCCTTTTACATTCAGGCTCTGCATCGACTCATCGCGGGTAATGCGCAAGGGTGACGAAGTGCGAGTCTCGATGCCGGTCAACACTGCATCGTGCAGCGAATAGCCTTTGATCTGCTTTTCGAACGCCGGCAACGCTTCGCGGATGGCTTCGATGGCGAAGTCCGGCAAGGCCAGGGCCAGGTCGCCCATTGACACGCCGGGCTTGTAGGACGGCTCCACACTGCCGATGGCAGTGGACGGTTTGCCGGCGATAAAGTCCCCCACCAGTTGCGCCGGTGCCTCGTAGTTGCTGCCGCCGAGGATATAGGCGTGGGACTCCAGGCGCTCCTGCAATTCGATACCGGCCAGCGGGCCGCCCGGGTAATCCACCTCGGGGGTGATGCCGACCACGATGCCGGAGTTGGCGTTGCGTTCATTACGCGAATACTGACTCATGCCGTTTGTCACGACGCGGTTCGGTTCTGAGGTCGCAGCCACCACGGTACCGCCAGGGCACATGCAGAAACTGTAGACCGAGCGACCATTCTTGGCGTGGTGCACCAGCTTGTAGTCCGCTGCGCCCAGTTTCGGATGGCCTGCGTATTTGCCCAGGCGTGCGGCGTCGATCAGCGACTGCGGGTGTTCGATACGGAAACCCACCGAGAACGGCTTGGCCTCCATGTACACGCCGCGATCATGGAGCATACGGAAGGTGTCACGGGCGCTGTGGCCCAGGGCAAGAATCACGTGCCTGGAAAGGATCTGCTCGCCGCCGTCGATGACCACGCCGTTCAACTGCCCGTCTTCGATCAACACATCAGTGACCCGTTGTTCAAAGCGCACTTCACCGCCCAGGGCGATGATTTGCTCGCGCATGTTCTCTACCACGCCGGTCAGGCGGAAAGTGCCGATATGCGGCTTGCTGACATAGAGGATCTCTTCCGGTGCACCGGCCTTGACGAACTCGTGCAGCACTTTGCGGCCGTGGAATTTCGGGTCCTTGATCTGGCTGTACAGCTTGCCGTCGGAGAAGGTCCCGGCACCGCCTTCACCGAACTGCACGTTGGACTCGGGGTTGAGCACGCTTTTACGCCACAGGCCCCAGGTGTCCTTGGTGCGTTGGCGCACTTCCTTGCCGCGTTCGAGGATGATCGGCTTGAAGCCCATCTGCGCCAGCAGCAGCCCGGCGAAGATCCCGCAGGGGCCAAAACCCACCACGATCGGCCGTTCAACCAAGCCTGCCGGCGCCTGGCCCACGACCTTGTAGCTGACATCCGGCGCGGGATTGACGTTGCGGTCATCGGCAAACTTGAGCAGCAGGGCGGGTTCGCCCTTGACGTTCAGGTCGACGGTGTAGATGAAGCACAGCTCCGACGACTTTTTACGGGCGTCGTAGCTGCGTTTGAACAGGGTGAAATCGAGCAGGTCATCACTGGCGATGCCCAGGCGCTGCACGATGGCAGGCCGCAGGTCTTCTTCGGGATGGTCGATGGGCAGCTTGAGTTCGGTGATTCGTAACATGACAGGATCCGGTAGGCGGCGGGCAAGGAGGCCGGCTGTTTTGCAAACCGGCGATTATAAGCCCCAAAGGTGGTTTTCCGTCAGGTTAAAACAGCCCAAGGCACAATCAGTCGTCCCGGGAGCCGCCAAACGCCGCGCAGCCACGCTGCACCTGGCCGTTCACCCGCAACTCGGCGCTCATGTGTTGCAGGCTGCCGCTCACGCTGTCGACGCAGCGCTGGGGCGCCACCCACAGTTCGATGTGCTGGTTATTGGCTTCGGTCATCAGGTTGAAGCGCCCATCGCCCAGTTGTTCTTCGGCGTAGGGCACCGCCAGCGGTGGCTGGCCTTCGCGTTCCAGCACCATGCCCTTGGCTGTGACATTCATTGCCCAGGCCGGCTTATGGCCGTTGGCGCGCAGGATCATGCGCTTGAAGTCCGGATCGTCGCAGGCTGAGGTCGAGCGCTCTACGCGATAGAGTTGTTGCAGGTCGAGCGAACCCTGGGTGCCGCTGGCAACCCCGGAAAACTTGCCGCGCAGGTCGGCAAACAACGCGCCTTGCTGGCCGGCCAGGGACGCGGCTTCCTGCAGGATGCTGGTGCCGCCGGTGTCGTTGACCACATAGTTGCGTTTGTCGCCGCACGGTTGGAACAACAATTTGCCCTCCACAGCGGTCAACTCACCCTGCATACGGGTCAGCCCGGCAGTAGACGGTTTGGCCGGCTCGCTCTCGAACATCTGGCAAGCGGTGAACAGGGGCAGCAGGGCAAGCAGTGCAAGAGTACGAGCGGCGCGCATTGATCGGGTCTCCAAAACAAGTGCCGCCACGTTACGCAGCCTCGCGTCGCACCACAAGTCTGTAAACAGCTCGAAACCAATACCTGCGGCATACGTCAGCCTTTAAGCCTTTACTGATGCAAGGACGGGGGCGGTATGCAAGGGTTGATGACTTTGCCTGGGAGCGTTGCGATGACAAATAAATGGAGCGCATATGGACTGCTGTTTGCCAGCGTTTCGGTGTTTGCTGAGGACGCCGCGAGGTTGGAGTATTCGTCGGCTAATGACTTCACCGAGATCTCGCTTGAACTCAAGAGTATCCACAATCTGAATGCGGATACCGTATCGGCCAGCATTACGTTAAGCGAAGAGGCCAAGGCGCGTACCACAGCCATTACCACGCTGACCTACGGAAAGCAGATGACGCTTTATATCGATGGTCGCCGTTTATACACCAGCCACGTTCAAGGGATTATGGGGGGCAGCTTAAGAGTAGCCGTGCCCAAAGACTTGGCTGCGGAATGGGCAACTCGGTACCTGCACTAAAGGTGGCAGGTACCGAGAACCTTCTTTGGCAGGTCAGCCCACGATAAAGGTCTGCCCTGTCTGCAAGCCCTCGACACTCTTCGAGTAGGCCAACGCCACATCTGCACCAGGCACCGGTTTGTACCCACGAAAGTATGGAGCGTAGCTGCCCATGGCTTCCAGCAGCACTGTCGGGCTCACCGAATTGACACGCAAGCCCCGTGGCAACTCGATCGCCGCGGCTTTGACAAAGGCATCCAGCGCGCCGTTGACCAGCGCGGCCGAGGCACCGGTACGGATCGGGTCGCGGTTGAGAATGCCGCTGGTGAACGTAAACGAGGCACCGTCATTGGCGTATTCGCGTCCGATCAGCAGCAGGTTGACCTGGCCCATCAGCTTGTCACGCAGGCCCAGTTCGAAATCGCTGTCGCTCATCTCTCCCAGTGCCACGAAGTTCACACTGCCTGCGGCGCAGATCAGAGCGTCGAACTTGCCGGTCTGCTCGAACAGCCTGCGTATCGAGGCGCTATCGCTGATGTCCACCTGGAAGTCGCCGCTGGTACGGCCGATGCTGATCACTTCGTGGCGTTGCGCCAACTCTGCCTTGACCGCTGAACCTATGGTGCCGCTGGCACCAATCAATAGGATTTTCATCGTGCTGTTCCTCCAGGGGGTTAACTGAAGGTCCAGTCTAGTGTGGCTTTTCAGGCGAATAAACGCGCTAATAGGCAACCTTTGGTTTTCAAATGGAAACAATCAATGAGCGAAATGGATGATCTGGCAGCCTTTGCTGTGCTGATCGAAGCGGGCAGTTTCACCGTGGCGGCCGAACAGCTGGGCTGCAGCAAAGGGCAATTGTCCAAGCGCATCAGCCAGTTGGAAGCGCAGTTTGCCGTGGTGCTGTTGCACCGCACCACCCGCAAGCTCAGCCTCACCGCGGCCGGCGCGGCGTTGCTGCCCCAGGCACAAGCGCTGGTGGTACAGGTAGAACGCGCGCGGCAGGCGTTGGCGCGGCTCAAGGATGATTTGGCCGGCCCTGTGCGTATGACCGTTCCGGTATCGCTGGGCGAAACCTTCTTCGATGGCTTGTTGCTGGAGTTTTCCCGGCAATATCCGCAGGTGCAGATCGAGCTGGAGCTTAACAACAGCTACCGAGACTTGGCGCGCGATGGCTTTGACTTGGGCGTGCGCGCGGCTGCCATCGAAAATGAACGCCTGGTCGCCAAGCCTCTGCTGGCCTGGCACGAGGTGACCTGCGCCAGCCCGGCGTATCTGGAGCAGCATGGCGAACCGCTGACCCCGGCGGACCTGTCGACGCACAGCTGCTTGCTCAACAGTCACTACAGCGGTCGTGAGGAGTGGTTGTATCACCAGCAGCATGAATTACTGCGAGTGCGGGTGAGCGGCACGTTTGCCTCCAACCATTACAACCTGCTGAAAAAAGCCGCCCTGGTGGGCGCCGGTATCGCCCGCCTGCCGTCCTACGTGTTGCCGACGGAGTTGGCCGATGGGCGATTGCGCTGGATCCTGCGCGACTATCAGACACGCCGAATGCCGATGTACCTGGTTCATCCCTACCAGGGTGGCCTGCCGAGACGCACCCAGGTGCTGGCCGATTACCTGGTGGATTGGTTCCGGCGCAGCGGCGAGGCGCTGGATCGGCTTTAACGCAAGCGACGGGCCATCAGGTGGTCGATGGACAAGCGGCCTGGCCCCTTGGCGAGCAACAGCAACAACAGCGCGAGCCAGGTGCCGTGCGTGGGGTAGGCGTCAGGGTAGACGAACAACTGAATGGTCAAGGTCATGCCGATCAGGGCCAGGGCCGAGAAGCGTGTGGCAAACCCCAGCAGGATCAATACCGGGAAAAAGTGCTCGGCAAAGGTTGCCAGGTACGCGGCCACCTCCGGCGGCACCAGGGGCAACTGATATTCGCTGCGAAACAACCAGAGTGTCGAGGCGGCGAGCTTGGGTTCACCGACTTGGAATGTGCCGCTGATCACGTCAATGGCAAAGCCTTCGACCTTGGTCTGCCCGGATTTCCAGAACACTGCGGCAATGGAGAAGCGCGCAATAAACGCGATCAGGCTGTAGGGGATTTTTTCAAACAGTGCGACGGTTCGCTTTATCAGGCACGGAGCGGGAGTGTTCATGGCGATACCTTGGGTGGCAGATGCAAATGAGTAATGGCGTCGTGGCTGATCAGCAGCGTGAGACATTGGTGCAAGTCGAATTCGGCTGAGGCTTCAAGGGCGTCAGCGATGGCCAACTCCAGCCCGGCGCCTTGGTTGAGGCGGTTGATAAACGTCACCGAGCCGCTGTCGATGGCGAACACCTTGACCGCCAACCCGTGGCGCAGGACCAGCGCGCCTTGGGCGTACCATGGGTTCAAGGTGGCGATAACCCCGTCGGTCTGGTGCGCAGCCCAAACCGACACGATCGCGTAGGGAGATTCCAATGTTTCGAGGGATGGATGCAGTCGCACCCGCAATTGCCCCAGCTGCGCGCAGCCTTGCAGTTGCTGGAGCACGCTGTGCTGATCCAGTGCCTGGCGATCCGCCGCGTGATAAGCCCGAACCCGCAGGCGCTCCAGCCGAGCGATATCTGCCAGGTATGGCACGCTTGAGGCCGGTTCGAAGCGCTGGATAAACGCTGCCAACGTGCTGCCGTATTCGCTGATCAAAGGGCTGGTGGGCGGGTGAGCCTGGACATACAGGCTGGCCATGGCGTGGAAAAACTCATCGCCAACCAGTTGCCGCGTCACCGGATAGGCGGCGACGAGCGCATTTATCAACGCGCTGTGGACATTATTGCGATACACCGCGAAGCGACTCGCCGGGTCGGCCCCGTTGCTGCTGAACACCTCCTCGGGGCAGGTTGCGTCCGGCGTCAGCAGCGCGTGGGCGAATGCCTGTTGAAGGCTCATCGGGCCACCTGCGACAAATAGCTTTCAGCCTGCCGGGCTTCGGCCTGCAATACGCTGAAGGGCGGCACCTGGTTATCCCGCTCGATCAACGTAGCTACCGGACCGATCCGCGCCAGCACGTGCTCGTACAGTTGCCACACGGCGTTATCGATAGGCGCGCCGTGGTCATCGATCAGCAGGCGGTCGCCCAGGCTGTCTGTGTCTTCGGCAAAGCCGGCCAGATGAATCTCCCCCACTGCGTGCAAGGGCAGGGCGTCGATGTAGGCCGATGGATCGCGCTGGTGATTGATGCAGGATACGTAGACGTTGTTGACGTCGAGCAGCAGGCCGCAACCGGTACGGCGGATGACCTCGCTGATGAAGTCGGTTTCATCCAGGGTAGAGCGCTGGAACTGCAGGTAGGTCGAGGGATTCTCCAGCAGCATCGGCCGCTTGAGTGTGCTCTGCACCTGGTCAACATGTGCGCACACTCGGCTCAGGGTGGTGGCGTCGTAAGCCAGCGGCAGCAAGTCGTTGAGAAACACCGGGCCGTGGCTGGACCAGGCCAGGTGTTCGGAAAAAGACTGGGGTTGATAGCGCTCGATCAACGTCGCCAAGCGTGCCAAGTGTTCGCGATCCAGGGCACCTTCGCCGCCGATGGACAGGCCCACGCCGTGCAACGACAGCGGGTACTGCTCACGGATCAATCCCAGGTAGTGATGAAACGGGCCACCGGCCACCATGTAGTTTTCGGCGTGTACTTCAAAAAAACCGATATCAGGGCCGGTCTCAAGCACTTGGGTAAAGTGCTCGGTCTTCAACCCCAGCCCGGCCCGCAAGGGCAGGCCGGGCACCTGAGTCGGTGAGACCGTGTAAGGGGATGTAGGCGTCATCATCAGTACTCAGGCTGCACAAGGTTTCAGGATTTGGCAGTGAATTCGGTTTCCTGGCCGAAGCCGGTCGGCGAGGTGGTGCTTGGGGTCTTGGTGCAGGTACCGGCGGGGACCAGCTTCCAGGCATTGGCCTGGTCCTTGGTTTTGGATGTGCCGGCGCAAGAGGTGCCGGCGCCTGCGGCGCAATCGTTCTTGCCGGCTTCAGCCACGCCGAAGCATTTCTGCATGTCATCGGCTGCGTGGGCAGTGGTGCTCAGGGCAGACAGGCTCAGGGCCGAACCCAGGGCGAGGACGAGGGTGGCGGCGGACAGTTTGGTGGTCATGGTGTGTCTCCAGCAGTGGTCGAATGCGCAGGCTTGATTGCCTGCTTGCACCACTAGAGAGAGGGGGATTGAGTTCGTTACAAAACCAGTCGAATTTTTTTCAAGTTACGCAAAACAAAATGTGGGAGGGGGCTTGCTCCCGATGACAGTGTGTCAGGCACAGGACATGTGACTGATATACCGTTATCGGGGGGCAAGCCCCCTCCCACATTTAGATCCAGTTTACTCAGTAACCGGGTCTTAACCTCCCAGATATGCCTCTCGCACCTTCGGGTCCGTCAGCAGTTGCTCGCCAGTGCCCTGCATCACCACTCGGCCGTTTTCCAGCACATAGGCCCGGTCAGCGATTTTCAATGCCTGGTTGGCGTTTTGCTCCACCAAAAACACCGTCACCCCGTCCTTGCGCAGCTGTTCGATGATATCGAAGATCTGCTGGATGATGATCGGTGCCAGGCCCAGGGAGGGCTCGTCCAGCAGCAACAGCTTGGGCTTGCTCATCAGCGCCCGGCCGATGGCGAGCATTTGCTGCTCGCCGCCCGACATGGTGCCGCCGCGCTGGCTGAAGCGTTCCTTGAGGCGGGGGAACAGGTGCAGCACCTTGTCCATCTGTTCCTGGTAGTCGCCCTTGTCGGTAAAGAACCCGCCCATGGCCAGGTTCTCTTCCACGGTCAGGCGCGAGAACACGCGGCGGCCTTCCGGTACCACGGCAATGCTCTTGCGCATGATTTCGGCGCAGTGCCTGCCCACCAGCTCTTCACCCATGTAGCGGATGCTGCCGCTGTAGGCTTGCGGCGAACCGCACAGGGTCATCAGCAAGGTCGATTTGCCGGCACCGTTGGCGCCGATCAGGGTGACGATCTCACCCAGGCGCACTTCGACATTGACGTCGTGCAGGGCCTGGATCTTGCCGTAGAACGTGGAAACGTTTTCGAACTGCAACATTTTACGCTTCCCCCAGATAGGCTTTGATCACTTCAGGATTGTCGCGGATCTGCTCCGGCGTGCCGTCGGCCAGCGGCGTGCCCTGGTTGATCACCACAATATGGTCGGAAATGCTCATGACCAGTTTCATGTCGTGTTCGATCAACAGCACCGTGGCGTTGTTTTCCTCACGCAGCACGCTGATCAGCGCCTTGAGGTCTTCGGTTTCCTTGGGGTTCAGGCCCGCGGCAGGTTCGTCGAGCATGAGGATCCGCGGGCGGGTCATCATGCAACGGGCGATTTCCAGGCGACGCTGCTGGCCGTAGGCGAGGGTGCCTGCCGGGCGGTTGGCAAACTCGGTCAGGTTGACCTTGTCCAGCCAGTACGCCGCGTATTCCATGGCCTCGCGCTCGCTCTTGCGGAACGCCGGGGTCTTGAACAGGCCCGCGAAGAAGTTGGTGTTCAAGTGACGATGCTGGGCGATCAACAGATTCTCGACTGCGGTCATGTCCTTGAACAACCGCACGTTCTGGAAGGTACGCACCACGCCCTTGCGAGCGATCTCGTGACCCGCCAGGCCCTGGATCGGTTGGCCGTCCAGCAGGATGCTGCCGCCGCTCGGCTTGTAGAAGCCGGTGAGGCAGTTGAACACCGTGGTCTTGCCGGCACCGTTGGGGCCGATCAGCGCCACGACCTGTTTCTCTTTCACGGTCAGGGCCACGCCATTGACCGCCAGCAAGCCGCCGAAGCGCATGCTCAAGTTTTCAACTTTCAGGATCTCGCGGCTCATTTGCGCAGCTCCATGTGTGGACGTTGCATGGGCAGCAGGCCTTGAGGGCGCCAGATCATCATCAGCACCATCATGGCGCCGAACATCAACATGCGGTATTCGCTGAACTCACGCATCATTTCCGGCAGCAGGATCATCACGATCGCCGCCAGGATCACGCCCAGTTGCGAGCCCATGCCACCCAATACCACGATGGCGAGAATGATCGCCGACTCGATAAAGGTGAACGACTCCGGGGTAACCAGGCCCTGGCGCGCAGCGAAGAAGCTGCCGGCGAAACCGGCGAACGCGGCGCCCAGGGTGAACGCGGAAAGCTTGATGATGGTCGGGTTCAGGCCCAGGGCACGGCAGGCGATTTCATCTTCGCGCAACGCTTCCCACGCACGGCCGATGGGCATGCGCAGCAAACGGTTGATCACGAACAGTGCCGCCAACGCCAATAGCAGCGCCACCAGGTACAGGAACACCACTTTGCTGACCGGGTTGTAGGCGATCCCGAAGTACTCGTGGAAGGTCTGCATACCTTCAGCGGCGGTGCGGTCGAACGACAGCCCGAAGAACGTTGGCTTGGGAATGCTGCTGATACCGTTGGGCCCACCGGTGATATCGGTGAGGTTACGCAGGAACAGGCGGATGATCTCACCGAAGCCCAGGGTCACGATGGCCAGGTAGTCACCGCGCAGGCGCAGCACCGGGAAGCCCAGCAGGAAGCCGAACGTAGCGGCCGCCATGCCGGCCAGCGGCAGGCAGATCCAGAAGCTCCAACCCAGGTAGTGCGAGAGCAGCGCGTAGGTGTAGGCACCCACGGCGTAAAAGCCCACGTAACCAAGGTCGAGCAGGCCGGCCAGGCCCACCACGATGTTCAGGCCCAGGCCCAGCAACACGTAGATCAGGATCAGCGTCGCAATGTCGACCGCACCGCGTGAGCCGAAGAACGGCCAGATCAGCGCGGCGATAATCAGGCCGATGATGATGTAGCGCTGGGTGCGCGGCAGGGTCAGGAATTGGCTGACCTTGGGCGACACCAACGGAGCACGGTTGCCCTTGAACAAGGCACCGACCTGCTGGGTGAACAGCACGCGCAGAAACATCAGCACCGAACACAAGGCGATGACGGTCAGGGTCACGGGCCCGGTGCCATGCACTTCCAGGTTGATGCCGACAATGCTCAGCTTGAGGCCGAGTACCGGGAAGGCCACGGCCCATACCAGCAAGGCGCTGAAAAACGCCGATTTAAGATATCTGCTCATACTTTCTCAACCTCCGGACGGCCCAGGATGCCGGTCGGACGGAACAACAGCACCAGAACCAACAGGCCGAACGCTACGACGTCCTTGTACTGGTCGCCGAAGATATCGGCGCCAAAGGCTTCGGCCACACCCAGCACCAGCCCGCCGAGCATGGCGCCCGGAATGCTGCCGATGCCGCCCAATACCGCTGCGGTAAAGGCCTTGAGGCCCACCAGGAAACCGGCGTTGGGGTTGATCACGCCGTATTGCATGCTCAGCAACACGGCCGCCACGGCCGCCAGCGCAGCACCAATGACGAAGGTCAGGGCGATGATGTTGTTGGTGTTGATGCCCAGCAGGTTGGCCATCTTGATGTCTTCGGCGCAGGCCCGGCAGGCGCGCCCCAGACGGGAGCGGGAAATGAACAGTGTCAGGCCCAGCATGGCCACCAGGGTTACCACGAAAACCAGAATCTGCATGTACGAAATCAGCACTTCTTGTGCACCACCTGGGCCGAAGGAGATGCTCCCCGGGATCAGGTTGGGAATGGACTTGTCCTTGGAGTCCTGGGACAGCAATACGGTGTTCTGCAGGAAAATCGACATGCCGATGGCGGAAATCAGCGGGATCAAACGGTTGCTGCCACGCAAGGGACGGTAGGCAACCCGCTCGATACTGTAGCCATAGGCACTGGTCACGATGATCGATGCCAGGAACGCAGCGGTCATCAACAGCGGCAGGGAGTGGATCCCCATCATGGCCAGCCCGGCAAGGGCGATGAAGGCCACATAGGAACCAATCATGTATACCTCGCCA
This sequence comes from Pseudomonas sp. GZJR-8, assembly GCF_002916705.1. Lineage (NCBI taxonomy): Bacteria > Pseudomonadati > Pseudomonadota > Gammaproteobacteria > Pseudomonadales > Pseudomonadaceae > Pseudomonas > Pseudomonas sp. GZJR-8. Next base: position 415,974 of record NZ_JXSI01000001.1, read on the forward strand.
TGGGCGAAGTTGATCATTCCAATGATGCCGTAAACCATTGTGTAGCCAATGGCTATCAAGGCATAGGTGCTGCCAATGGTCAGGCCATTAACCAGCTGTTGGAAAAAATGATAGATCTCAGGCATTACAGCGCTCCTAAAAACCCGATACGCATTTCACTGGTGGAGTCATTTCCGGCTCGGTGCCCTGTTCTGTGACCAGGTTGCACGAAGCGTTTGCCAGCGAACCGCTGGTGACGGTTTTAAGATTTTCAGGTGAGCCAGCGCCCGGATCGCGGGTGACATGGCCCATAAACCTCGTAAAACAAAGCCCACTGCTTGCACAGTGGGCTTGTTGACCAGTAACGCCTGGCTTACTGAGGGGAAACTTCGGTTTTTGGTTTACCGAAGTGCCATTCGTAGACCACGAACTTGAAGTCCTTCAGGTCGCCCTTGGCGTCGAAGCTCAGGTCGCCGGTAGGGGTCTTGAAGGTGCCGGCGTGGATGGCTTCAGCCACTTTGGCGGTGTCTTCGCTCTTCGCGGCAGCGATACCGCCGGCGATGACTTCAACCGCGGAGTACGCCGGGAACACGAACGGACCGGTTGGGTCCTGCTTGTTCTTGGTGAACTCTTCAACGATGGCTTTGTTGGCAGGGTCGGTGTCGAAGGATTTCGGCAGGGTCACCAGCAGGCCTTCGGAAGCGCCCTGGGCGATTTGCGAGATGGAGTCGTTGCCGACACCTTCTGGGCCCATGAACTTGGCGTTCAGGCCTTTTTCCTTGGCCTGGCGCAGGATCAGGCCCAGCTCAGGGTGGTAGCCGCCGTAGTAGACGAAGTCGACGTTGGCTTGCTTGAGTTTCTGGATGATCGAGGAGAAGTCCTTGTCGCCGGCGTTCAAGCCTTCGAAGACGGCAACCTTGGTGCCTTTTTCTTCGAGGGTCTTTTTCACGGCGGTAGCGATGCCTTCACCGTACTGCTGTTTGTCGTGCAGTACCGCAACGATTTTCGGTTTCACGTGGTCGGCGATGTAGTTGCCGGCTGCCGGGCCTTGTGCGCTGTCCAGACCAATGGTGCGGAAAATCAGCTTGTAGCCACGGGAAGTGATTTCAGGGCTGGTGGCAGCCGGGGTAATCATGATGACGCCTTCGTCTTCATAAATATCCGACGCTGGCTGAGTGGAGCTGGAGCAGAGGTGGCCGACTACGAACTTGACACCGTCATTGACCACTTTGTTGGCTACGGCGACCGCTTGTTTTGGATCGCAAGCGTCGTCGTATTCCTTGGCTTCAAGCATTTTGCCATCCACGCCGCCCTTGGCGTTGATGTCCTTGATGGCTTGCTTGGCACCCATGAATTGCATGTCGCCGTATTGCGTTACCGGACCGGTCTTGGGACCGGCGATGCCGATCTTGATGGTGTCGGCTGCGAACGAATGGCCGGCAACCCCAGCCAGGACCATAGCGGCAAACAGTTTGGAAATCTGCTTAGTAGCCTTATTCATAGTGCTCCACTCTTACTGTTGTATTTTTTATAGTTCTAGCGGCCTTGTGAGCTGCAGAACCGGATCAGATATCGCGGATATCCCCCCGGTATTGCCCTGGCAACTGTACCGGTACAGTGTAGAGCGCCGGTTGATCAATTGAAAAGCTGGCAACGGGGGGCAAAACCTGAGCGTGTCGCTTAAATGAAAGAAAAAGACAGAATTGCGGCGGGCTTACACCCGTTTTCAAGGTGTTCCCTGGCTTTCCCGGCCCTTTCAATCGCTACCTCATTTGCTACTGGGTTTTTCTGCCTGAGTCAGAAGGCTATGATTGCGCCGATTTTTTACTCAGGTGAACTCCCATGACGCAAGAACCTAGCACCCTCTATGCCAAGCTGCTCGGTGAAACCGCTGAAATTTCCTGGAAGGAGCTTGAGCCGTTCTTCGCCAAGGGTGCCCTATTGTGGGTCGATGCCGGACTGGATTTGATCGAAGCGGCCGAGGGAATGGCTGAAGACAACCGTGATAAAGTCGCCGCCTGGCTGGCTTCAGGGAGCCTTGGCGAAGTGTCTGCAACGCGGGCATTGGACTTGGTGGAGCGTGATCCAAGCCTGTGGGCGGTGGTGGTCTCGCCTTGGATTCTGATCCAGGAAAGGGCGTTGCCCTAAGGGCGAGCACCGAGTTGGGGCGCCCATTGGCGACAGATAAAGTGTGTAGCCGAGTAGCGTGATGGCTCTTTGCCGTAGAGAAACGTCACACGTAAGGGTGACGTTAACGTCATGGGCACAGTTGTGTGACTGTCGCCAGCTCAGTTTAATTGTTACTGAGTACAACTGAATCGCCGTCGTAAGTATGTGATGCCTACTCGAGCTGACAGCAACGTAATTTTGAGCCCTGAACTATTCAATTTTCAGCAAGGGCTCAACTATGCAACTGGCATCACGTTTGTCTTCCACCCCCTCTGCAAGCCTTTGGGCTACGCAGGATAATGACTACAAGGCGCACTACCGGAATCAACTCGAAGGCATCGATAAAAAGCTTCAGGTTCTGCGTGCGCGGCCGAGCTTTTCATCGTTTGTAAACGAGCGAGTGAATGCCATATTCCCCTCGACCGCCAAGCCTTTGGACGCCTCTCGGGTGTTCATTAAAAGCGATTCGAGTGACGCGGCGGTCGAGCAGGATTCCGATCAGCCGACCCGGCTACTCCCCAGCTTGATGGATGCCGTGGTGAGGCGAGTTGTCGATAATCAACCCGCCGCGTATGCCAATCGCCGTACACGCTTTACCTTCGATCGAGACGAGGCGGCCGACCGGGGGTTGCCATCGTCGCTTACCCCAGCGGCATTTGACGCTTTCCTGGATGATCTTGCCGGTTCACTGAAGACCACCTACAAAACTTGCCTGGACGCGTTCTGGAATAAGGCAGTGACCACAGCAAACCCGCGCTCGCACAAGCAATACGTGGGTTTAGCGCGCAGTTTGCAAATCAGCCTGGAAGCGACGTTGCTCAGGGGGGACGGAACGCTGAACTCTAATGGCTTGCTGCTGGTTGAGGCGTTTGTGGCGTATCCCGATGCTGTGGCGCGACAAACAAGACCCCACCGGCCTGTCGGCTACTCCCTGGCGCTGAAGGGCACAACTGCGGACATGCCCTTGCATGGGGCGTTGGTGCTGACGTCCCGGGACCCGTCTGATCCGCCATCAGCTAACAACACCTCACCCGCGACCCCTGTCGCTCGCCGTGTCGAGCCCGGTGCCAGCGTGGGCATTGTGGTGTTGTTCACACCCAATCGAGGGCTGGAGGCATTCCCTTCGTTGGCGCTTCTGGATCAGGAGCTGCATCGTCGTTTAAACACCGACTACGAGTTCGATAGCCTGTTTACACTGCTGGCAAACAAAGATTGTGAACCTGCAACAACCCAGCGTGACACAGCCTGCGCCACGGGGTGCTTTGCCTATGAGGAAATTTTCGAATCGGTCTTCAGCACCAGTGTAGCGTCGCAATACGAAAAGCTGATCGAAGACTTCGCATTCGAGGTAAGCCGTTATCAGCAACGGGGGGTAGACGACGACTTCAGCCAATTGCCGGCCAGCTTGAATTTGGCTACGGACATGCAGCGGCTCTTCGGCGTAAGTGATGTTCTGCTTGCTCGTGAAACAAAGCGCTCCAAGGCTGAGCTCGATCAATTTTTAAGCACCGCATCAGAAACAGATAAAGAGGCCTGGGCGACGGCGGTGCGCGACTACTTGCGTGAACTGCAACGTACCGATACGGGGGAAGGCGTGCCCTCGGTTTTACAGTTTGGTGACGACCAGGCATTACTGGGCTATAGCAATGAAAAATTGACGCAGGCGCTGGAGGACCAATATGGCATCAACACGGACCCCTCCGATATCAAGGTCACTATTCGTCGGCCAAACCCTGCGCCGGGCATCTATTTCCCCGGTGCCAGGCCTAACCCGCAAACCGGCCAGTCCCACTATTCCACTCAAATAAAGAGCCTGGCCGAGTTAGCGTTGGTCAATGTCGATTACCTTGATGAGGTGTTCGTAACCAAGTCCCGCTTGAGCCTCTACGGCGAACCCTATACGCAGTTGACCACCCAGCAAGTCAAGGACCTGGTGCGTGACGTGGATATCGGCGGCTCCTACATTGAGTTTCTCAAGACGCGTTTACTGACATCCAGCGAGGCTCGTTTACTCAAGCAGGACTTCGTCAATGTGATGCACAAACAGCTCAGGGTCGATGCCATTGAGGCCAAGATCGCCAAGGATTATTTAACGCACCCGCAAGATCGTGGTTATCTGTTGGTTAAAAGCGTGCTCGATCAACCCACCGACAACGGTCAGCGGGCAATGGTCGAGGGTTATAACGCCGTGGTGGCGGCGCTCTATGTACGTGACATTCTCGTAAGGGGCGTGTTGGCTTTCATCTCGAGAAACCCAAAGATCTACACTGTGGTGCTTTACACCCCGCGAGCCAAAGACGGTCGGGCATTTCGTGAATTCACCGGCATGATGCAACTGCTTGAGCAATTCATCAATGATGAGGCATGGCGTGAATACCTGTTTGAAAGAATGGACGGTGATGCGTTACCGAGGCTGCGCAACACGTTCAAAAGGGGGATTTTTCGCAGCGAGGTCTCGTTATCGCCCATCAGTCTGAACTTTCTCGAGTGGTCTTATGACGTCGAAGCTCGTGCCGCCATCGCCCACGCGGATCGCAAGACCACCAGCACCCATGAGTCGAATGTACGTAGCGTCTGGACCGTTGTTGAAGGGCTGGTGGAATTGGCACTGGCGGTTTTTCCGATCAAAATCACCTTTGTCATCGGCTTGGTGCGCAGCGCAATGTCGCTGAGTGCTGCCCTGGATGCGTTGCAAAATGATGACTCTGTCGGAGCGGCACATGAGTTTGTGAGGGCTTTCACGTATGCAGTCGGAGCCTTGGTTGATGGCGCCGTGGGCTTTGCTCCGATACGTCTCACCCCGCCTGTACGCCCGCGATTACCCCACAGCATGGCCCTCAAGGCTGCGCCGAAAGATGTGACTCCTCTGTCCGGATGGGAAAGCAAAGGGATCTACACCCGCCCGGGAAAAGGCTCGACGCCAGGGCAGCATTTTCTCAAGGAGAAGGACCACTGGTACAAGGTCACCTTTGATGAAACCTCGGGGACCGGCACCTGGCGCCTGCAAAGGCCTCGTCAAACGGCTGAATATCAGTATCACCTGCCGCCCCTTGCTCAGAACACTTTGAATGAGTGGGTCATACGCTCGCCTGAGTATGGTTTGAGAGGCGGCTTTTACTCGCGCATGGCGCGTGATGACCTGACCAGGCTCTACCCCGACCTGGATGCGCAGCAGGCTGCCAGGGTGCTGGATTCATTTGATTTCCCCGCGGGCCGTGAAAGGGCTATGGAACTTCGTTTCGTCCGGCGTTTGGGAGACGGCTCGTCGCAGTGGAACGCCATCGGTTTACGGGATATTCCCCCTGAGTTTCGTCAGTACCTTAATTCGGTAACGACCCTTGATCAGGTCAGGCTACGGTTGCAAGGTATTGATCAAGCAGCGTACTCGGTTCCTGTTGCCATGCCTGTGGCGCGTCCGAGTGTCATTGTGACCCGCCAGTGGAAATCCTGGGGCCAGCAAATTCAAGCCGGGTTGTTGAAACAAGTGCAGGACACCTACGATGTTTTTGAGTACAAACCCGTTTTCACGGAGGGGGCAGGTTGGTCTCAGGTTGAAGGTACCTTCATTAAGTTAGATGATCGTTTTTATCGGACCACCTTTGATGTGCGCTGGTACGACAAGATAGTCGGTGTTCGAAACCCGAACATTTCGTATAACGATTTTGATAGTTTCGAGTTGATGTTGCGAAACAATCCTGGCGAACAGCCTATGATCGCAACCTACAACCCCAGTACGAAGGCCTGGCACGTCCTGGAGCGGCGGCCTTTTGAAAAGACAATTGCTGCTTACGTTCAGGACGCGTTTCCAGAAATGACATCTACCAGCCAAACTCAAGTTGCCAGGGCTGTGTTCAATCTCTACCAGAAGGATTTCAAGTTCGTGGACATGCTACGTGTATGGCGCACGGGCCAATCGCAAGTAAGTGACCCTCTGTCACTGCTCGGGTTGACTCGCCCTACGAGAGGCGCGAATCGCAGATTGCCTATCGGGCGAGCTCATAAGGGGACTCAACCAACAGTCTGGCGCCGCTTGGATTTCGAGCCTGACAGTTTTCATCCTTATTACCATCAAGCCGTCACTCGCCAGGGACCGGTCACACTCCGGGCGCTTATGGTCGAAGTCATGAGCAGGGTCGCACGTGCTGAGTTTCTTGATTCGACAGCAGACGGTACTGCGCTTTTGTTCAGGCGGGTCGGGGACGATACGCTGTATTGTCTGCATCCCGTGGACGTGACAGAGCCTTTCATCACAGGACGGGTGGAGAGATTCGGCGTACCTCAAGGTTACTTCAGCTTCACTAACAGGAGCGAACTCGTCAGTTCAGCGCTGAGAGAGAACAAACTGATAAATTTGGTCGGAGGGGTTCAGCACAATCGGCACGGGGTACAGCCTCCTCAACTGTTCATTATAAAGTTGGACGCTTCTCTCTCCTGAATAACGGCGCGATTGTTTGGTCTTGATGCCGCGAGGGTCAAACAGATACGAGATGAATCATCTTCCAGTCGGGGGGATGGTCAGCGGGCGCTGCTCATGGGGCGACAAGACGTCGCAGGTCTGGGGGCGTTCTCAATTAGTTTCCCCGCCGCGCCGGGTCTGCTGTTGTGCAGGGCAAGGCGCGAGAAGCAATGATGGCTAAGGCCAAAGCTTCGGCGTCAGCGAATTGGCCTGACGATGGCCGGCGGGCCGATACGGCCTGCGGCGGGTTCTTTGGGGGCAGCGGCCTCTTTATTGCCTTCCACGCTGAAGGGGTAGAGCGGATTGCGCATCGCAATGCCTTGCATCACACCGATGATGTCGTTGAACGGCACCGCCGGGCTGAGCAGGTAACCCTGGATGAAGTCACAGTCGTGCTTGAGCAATAGCTCAAACTGCGCCTGGGTTTCCACGCCTTCGGTCACCACCTGCAAGTGCAGGGTGTGGGCCATGCCGATAATCGCCTGGACGATTTCGCTGTCTGCGGTGGATTTGGGGATGTCCTGGATAAACGAGCGATCAATCTTCAAGGTGTTAAGCGGCAGGCGCTTGAGATAGGCCAGGGATGAGTAGCCGGTGCCGAAATCATCGATCGCCAGGGAGACCCCCAGGGCGCGGATTTGCCGCAACAGCGCCAGGGTGCTGCTGATATTGCCCATCAGCGCATTTTCGGTGACTTCCAGTTCCAGGCGGTTGGCCGCCACGCCGGCAAAGCGCAGGGCGTCTTCGATTTCATCGGCCAGCTCGTCCCGCGCCAGGTTCAGGGCCGAGCAGTTCACGGCCATGGTCAGCTCGGTGTAGCCCCGGTCAGACAACAGGCTCAGGTCGTGACAGGCCTGGCGCAATACCCAGTGGTCCAACTCGGCGATCAGCCCATTGTTCTCGGCGATCCCGATAAACCGGTCCGGGGCCAGCAACCCATGCTGGGGGTGTTGCCAGCGCACCAGTGCCTCAAGGCGCGTGACCTTGCCCAGTTTCATGTCGAAGATCGGTTGATAGAACAACACCAGTTCGGCGCGTGCGCGCAATGCGGCACGAAGCTCCTCTTCCAGTTGCAGTTCCAGGGAGGCGCGGGTTTTCAGGTTGGAACTGAAGAAGTTCAGGCTGTTGCGCCCGGTGTCCTTGGATTGGTACAGCGCCAGGTCGGCGGTCTTCAGCAGTTCTTCGCAGGTGTGGCCATCGTCGGGGAACAGGCTGATACCGATGCTGGTAGTCATCACCATGCGGCGGCCGGCCAGTTCGATGGGTTCTTTCATTTTCTGCATGATGCGCTGGGCCATGTGCCGCGCTTCGTCGCGGTGATGGATATTGATCAGGATGCAGAACTCATCGCCGCCAAACCGTGCGACCACATCCTCACGGCTACGTATCGAGCCTTTGATACACCCCGCCAGCACCGTGAGCAACTGGTCGCCAGCGTCATGGCCGAGGCTGTCATTGATACGCTTGAAGTGGTCAATGTCGAGGAAAATCACCGCCATCATGCCTTGGCTTCGGGTTTTTTCTGCAACTTTCTCCGCGAAGATCTGATTGAAACCACGGCGGTTGAGCAGGTTGGTCAACGCGTCAAAATGGGCCACTTGTTGCAGTGAGGCACGGGCCTGATCGAGTTCGCTGAGCAGCGCGTTGACGCGTCGCAGGTCACGTTCCTTGTGCTGCAGTTTTTTGTCTGCCAGGGCTGCGCTGACACCGCTGCCGATCACCAAGAGGGTAATCACCGCCACCGACAGGCCCAGTTGAATCGGATTGTTGTCCACCGGCAATGACAGGTCCGCGCCGCTGGGTACCAACATTTGCATGGCCGCCATGCCGGTGAAGTGCATGCTCAGGATCCCCGCGCCAAGAACCAGGCTGGCGGCGTACTTGAGCAGTTGGTGAAACACCCCGGCACCGTTGCGCAGGTAACTGGACAGCAGCAACGCCGCCAGGCTGGCAACGATGGCAATCGCCACCGAGGCCATGAACAACCGCGATTCAAAGTACACCTGCGCCTGGGAGCGCATCGCCGCCATGCCCACGTAATGCATCAGCGCGATGCCCAGCCCCATCCATACCGAAGCCAGCAGGTATTGGTGCAAACGCAGATGGGCATGACTGAGGGTTTTCATGGCGAACAGCGAGGCGATCAGGGCGATCAACAGCGAGGCAAACGTCGTGAGCAATTCGTAATGAATGGCGATTGGGGCCTGGAAGGCCAGCATACTGATGAAATGGGTCGACCAGATCCCGCCCGCCAGGCAGCCCGCACCCAGCCAGCGCCAGTGGCGGCGGGCGGTGGGGTCTTCTACATGGCCGACGCGTTCGGCCATGTCCAGGGTGCCGAACCCCGCTGCGCAGGCAACCAGGTACGCCAGTAGCACCAGAAAGGGGTTATGACTGCAATTGAGCAATAAATGCCCGCTGTCTGGAAGGTCGGTGAAAAAATACTGGCCCAGCCATTCCATAGCGTATCCCGTCATAGAGCCACGTCACTGCCAGAGGCGATGACCTACCATGTCGAGTATAGAAGCCTCATGGGATTTGCCATGGGTAATGGCATTTTGATCTCAATTAATTTGTCATGCTGTGCATAGCGTTTGGTGCTAAGCGCTGATGGGCAGGTCCAGTTCAAACGGCGGAGCTTGCAAAGGGGCCAGGCCGAAGGCAGCACGGGCAGCATCGCAATCAACGTTCTGCACACCCTGGCTCCAGGAAGCATCGAACTCGCGACACGGGCTCGAACGTTGTGCATAGATCGAGCAACTGGTGCTTTTGCCCACTTCGCCCTCAAGGCTGCAACAGCGCGCAGGCTTTTGATCGGTGCCGATCATTGCCACCCGGGTCGGGTTGATCTGCACCACCAGATCATCGGGCACCGTGCCCCCGGATGAGGCGCACTCACCCCAAAAGAAAGACACGCGAAAGTGTGAACAGCAGGCACCGCAATTCAGACACGGACTGGCTTCGGACATGGGCGTCATCAATAAGAAAGTAGGTTGGGGGTGTTACAGGAAGGCTCGCCATTCTATCCGTGCCATGGCCGTTGGGAAGGGGGGCGCGCACTTATATTTTTGTGGGACAAATCCCCGTGTTACCGGGTGAAATCATGCCCTATCAGCTTTACGAATCATTACAGACAACCCCGCCTCAGCTGACTATGTTGCAGGTACCGGGCAGGATGCATCGGGCATCGTAGCGCTCATAACAATAAAAGAGACGGACCCATGCAGAACTCGACCCAAGCGGCGAATGCCTGGCGCATTCTGTTCCTGCTGTTCCTGGCCAATCTGTTCAACTTTTTCGATCGCACCATCCCCGCGATCATCATCGAGCCGATCCGCATGGAATGGCACCTGAGCGATTTTCAGCTCGGTATCATCGGCACCGCCTTTACCATCGTCTACGCCATTGCCGGGCTGCCGCTCGGGCGACTGGCCGACACCGGCTCGCGCAGCAAATTGATGGGCTGGGGCCTGTTCGCATGGAGCGGGCTGACGGCGGTCAATGGCATGGTCGGGAGTTTCTGGACCTTCCTGCTGGTGCGCATGGGCATCGGCATCGGGGAAGCCAGCTATGCGCCGGCCGCCAATTCATTGATCGGCGACCTGTTCCCCGCCCACCGCCGCGCGCGGGCCATGGGGATTTTCATGCTTGGCCTGCCGTTGGGGCTGCTGCTGGCGTTTTTCACCATTGGCGCGATGGTCAAGGCGTTTGATAGCTGGCGTGCCCCATTCTTTATCGCCGCCGTGCCCGGAATGATCCTGGCGGTGTTCATGTTCTATATCAAAGAGCCTAAACGCGGCGCAGCGGAAACCGTGCAAGTGTCCCAGGAGCGTGTCGACCGCCCGATCCGCCGCGTACTGGCGGTGCCGACCTTCCTGTGGCTGGTGCTGGCCGGACTGTGCTTTAACTTTGCCACGTATGCGTGCAACTCGTTCCTGGTGCCGATGCTGCAACGCTATTTCCTCCTGCCGTTGCAGGACGCGGCCGTCGCCACCGGTGTGATCGTCGGCTTGACCGGCCTGGTGGGGTTGACCCTGGGTGGCTGGATTGCCGACAAGATCCATCAGCGGGTCGCCAACGGCCGTCTGCTGTTTGCCGCGTGCAGCTTGATCATATCCACGGTGACTACTGCCTGGGCCTTGCATGCCGGGCGTATCGAGATTGGCGTGTTTGTCGCGCTGTTCAGCGTGGGCTGGCTGTTTGCCTACAATTTCTATACCTGCGTGTATACCGCGATCCAGGACGTGGTCGAACCGCGCCTGCGCGCTACGGCCATGGCGCTATTCTTTGCAGGCCTGTATTTGCTCGGCGGTGGCATGGGGCCGGTGGTGGTCGGGGCGCTGTCCGATCACTTTGCCCATTCGGCAATGTATGCGGCCGGGGCAGAGCAAATGACTGAGGCGTATAAAGCCGTGGGGTTGCATGACGCCATGTACCTGATTCCGGTGGCGCTGTTCTTGACCATGCTGTTTCTGTTTCAGGCCTCGCGCAGTTTTGTGCGTGATGCCAAGCGCATGAAGGATGGGTTGAGTGCGGTTGAGGTGCCGACGGCTGCCGCTACAGCTTGAGACCGAGTACATATCCATTCCTGCGGTAACGGCTGCTATTGGTTCCGCTTTTACAGCGGGTCACTTTTGGAAAAGAGCCCCAAAAGTAACCAAAAAGGCTCTTGCCCCACCACTCGGCACCTCGCCTGGGCTCGGTGTGCCCGTAATCCGCCATGGATTTGGGGGGGCGCCGCCACGCGCCATCCATGGCGCGGGGCGGCTAAACCGGCATCCCTGCCGGTTTACCCCCCAAATCCCTGTCGAATTCCGGCCAGCGTGGTTTAACGGGGCGCCTAAGATCAAGATCAAATGCAGATCAAGAGCGGCTCGCTTTGCATCGTGGTTACCGTAGGGGCTGCGAACTGAAGTTGTGTAGATACCCATGCCCCGATGAGGCCCTGAAGGCAAATAAAAAAGGCCCGCATTGCGCGGGCCTTCTACTGACAGCGAATGATCAGCCCGCCACCAACACCCGAATCGCTTCCAGTCGCAGCGCAGCCTTGTCGAGCATGGCCAGGCCTTGCTCGCGTTGATTGCGCAAGGCAACCAGCTCGCTGTCACGCACGGTGGGGTTGACCGCTTGCAACGCGGTCAGGCGCGCCAGTTCTTCGTCGGTGTCTGCGGCCAGGCGGCGCTTGGCTTCGGCCACACGCTCGGCGTGACGCGGGGCGATTTTCTCTTCACCGGCATTGATGCGCGGCGTGAGCTGATCGCGCTGGGCCTGCACGAACTTGTTGGCACTGGCCCGTGGCACGCTTTCGAGCTGGTCATTCAAGGTCACGAACGACACCCGACCGGACAGGTCATTGCCATTGGCGTCCAGCAGGCAACGCAAAGCCGCTGGTGGCAGGTAACGGCCCAGTTGCAGCGAGCGCGGGGCAACCACTTCGCTGACATAGAGCAGTTCCAGCAGCACGGTGCCCGGCTTGAGCGCCTTGTTCTTGATCAGCGCCACGGCGGTGTTGCCCATGGAACCGGACAGCACCAGGTCCATGCCGCCTTGCACCATCGGGTGTTCCCAGGTGATGAACTGCATGTCTTCACGCGACAGCGCCTGGTTACGGTCGTAGGTGATGGTTACACCTTCGTCGTCACCCAGGGGGAAGCTGGCGTCGAGCATTTTTTCGCTGGGTTTCAAGATCAGCGCGTTTTCCGAATGGTCTTCGCTGTCGATGCCGAAGGCGTCGAACAGGGTTTCCATATAGATCGGCAGGGCGAACTGGTCGTCTTGCTCAAGGATGTCCTCGACCAGCGCATCGCCTTCACCGGCGCCGCCGGAGTTGAGTTCCAGCAGGCGGTCACGACCGGTGTGCAGCTCTTGTTCCAGGCGCTCGCGCTCGGCACGGGCTTCGTCGATCAGGGCTTGCCACTCGCCGTCGTCGGCGGCTTCGAGCAATGGCAGCAGGCGCGGGCCGAACTGATGCTGCAAGGCGTTGCCGGTCGGGCAGGTGTTGAGGAAGGCGTTGAGCGCTTCGTGGTACCACTGGAACAAGCGCTGTTGCGGGCTGGTTTCCAGGTACGGTACGTGCAGTTCGATCACGTGTTTCTGGCCGATCCGGTCCAGACGACCGATACGCTGTTCCAGCAGGTCGGGGTGGGACGGCAGGTCGAACAGCACCAGGTGGTGGGAGAATTGGAAGTTGCGGCCTTCACTGCCGATTTCCGAGCAGATCAGCACCTGGGCGCCGAACTCTTCATCGGCAAAGTAGGCGGCGGCGCGGTCACGCTCGAGGATGTTCATGCCCTCGTGGAACACCGTGGCCGGGATGCCGGAGCGCACGCGCAAGGCGTCTTCCAGGTCCATGGCGGTTTCGGCGTGGGCGCAGATCACCAGGACCTTGGTGCGCTTGAGCATTTTCAGCTGATCGATCAGCCACTCGACACGCGGGTCGAAACGCCACCAGCGGTTTTCTTCCTCGATATCCGGCTGCGCCTGGAAACTGACTTCCGGGTACAGCTCGGCGTGTTCGCCCAACGGCAGTTCGAGGTACTCATCCGGGTTCGGCAGCGGGTAGGCGTGCAGCTTGCGCTCGGGGAAGCCTTGCACGGCAGCGCGGGTGTTGCGGAACAGCACGCGACCGGTGCCGTGGCGGTCGAGCAGTTCACGCACCAGGCGCGCACTGGCTTCGCTGTCGCCATCGTTGACGGCGCTGAGCAGGGCTTCGCCTTCGTTACCGAGGAAACCCTGGATGGTCTTGTGCGCGGCCGGAGACAGGCGGCCCTTGTCGAGCAGCTCCTGCACGGCTTCGGCCACCGGGCGATAGTTTTCGCTCTCGGCGCGGAAGGCTTGCAGGTCGTGGAAACGGTTCGGGTCCAGCAGGCGCAGGCGCGCAAAGTGACTGTCCTGGCCCAGTTGTTCCGGGGTGGCGGTGAGCAAAAGCACGCCTGGGATCACTTCAGCCAGTTGTTCGACCAGCGAGTATTCGGCGCTGGCCTTGTCTTCATGCCACACCAGGTGGTGCGCTTCGTCGACCACCAGCAAATCCCAGCCAGCGGCGAACAGCGCGTCCTGGGCTTTCTCGTCGTCCACCAGCCATTCCAGCGCAACGAGTGCAAGCTGGGTGTCTTCGAACGGGTTGGTGGCATCGCTTTCGATAAAGCGTTCTTCGTCGAACAGCGCGACCTGCAGGTTGAAACGGCGGCGCATTTCCACCAGCCACTGGTGCTGCAGGTTTTCCGGGACCAGGATCAGCACACGGCTGGCGCGGCCCGAGAGCAGTTGGCGATGGATCACAAGGCCCGCTTCGATGGTCTTGCCCAGGCCCACTTCGTCAGCCAGCAAGACCCGCGGCGCGATACGGTCAGCGACTTCACGGGCGATGTGCAGTTGGTGCGCAATAGGTTGTGCACGCACGCCACCCAGGCCCCACAACGAGGACTGCAACTGGCGGCTGGTGTGTTCCAGCGTGTGGTAGCGCAGCGAGAACCACGCCAGCGGGTCGATCTGCCCGGCGAACAGACGGTCGCTGGCCAGGCGGAACTGGATGAAGTTGGACAGTTGGGTTTCCGGCAGGGTGACCTGCTCGTTCTGCCCATTGAGGCCGTGGTAGACCAGCAGGCCGTCGACGTCGTCGACTTCCTGTACGGTCATTTTCCAGCCTTCGAAATGGGTGATGGTGTCACCCGGCGAAAACCTCACGCGAGTGAGCGGCGCATTCCGTAGCGCATACTGGCGGGTGTCGCCAGTGGCCGGATAGAGCACGGTCAACAAGCGCCCGTCCTGTGCCAGAACGGTGCCTAACCCCAGCTCTGCTTCGCTGTCACTAATCCAGCGTTGCCCCGGTTGATACTGCTGCGCCATGCTGCCTGACTCCCGCCGTGAAAAAGCCGACTATCTTAACGGAACAAGCCCTTGCGCCCAAGGACTCTGACAAAAACTACTCCGTTTGGCCGGCGGGCAGAGTGCTGAATCGACGGGTGGCGGGCACTTGCGAGTGTCGACTGAGTCACAGCTTGGCGAGCCTGTGCTCAAGTCGCCCTGCAACCCGCCGACAGCCTGTTGATCAGGAGAATAACTATCATGCTGCCACCCATGCTGCCCGTCAGTGTTGTGCCGGTCACGTCGCAACTCGATCCGGCACGCCAGAAGCCGGATATTCCGCCGGTGGTGCCCGTTCAACCGGGCTCCAGCGAGAGCACGATCGACCTGAAAAAAGGCGATGCCGAGCAATCGACCTTTCTGTTGCGCGAAGAGCAGCGTCGTCAGCAGGAGCAGCACAAGCGTCGGCGAGAAGCCGACGATGACGTCGAGCAGCATTTGCCTATCCCCGGTGACTTGCTCAATGCCGACAACACGGTGCCCGTCGCGCCGCTGATCGAAGATGCGCCGCGCCAGGGCTTGTGGGTGGACATCGAGGTTTAAGCGCTCAATTCATGCAGGGCCTTGATCAACAGTTCGATATCGTCATCGGTGTTGAGTGGGCTGACGGAGAGGCGCGCAATACTGCGCAACCCACGTGCTTGCATATCCAGCGGCGTATAGGCCACGCCGTTGGCACCGATGTTGATGCGCTTTAACCCCAAGCGCCGCTTGAGTTCAAAGCTATCCCAGCCGGCCAGGTTGAAAGCGATCAAGCCCGAATGTTTACTGCCCAGGTCATGCAGGCTAATCCCAGGTATCTGATGCAGCGCTTCGCGGATTCGGGCGCTGGTCTGCGAGATCCTTTCCCACACCCGCTCGACCCCCAGTCGATTGATCTCTTGCAATGCATTGCCCAAGCCCGCCAGCAGGGCGACGGACACTTCGCTGGTTTCGAAGCGCCGGGCGTCGTTGCGCAGGTCAAAGCCGTTGGCGGTCCAGGGCGCCGAAAACACGTCGCGTTGGGCCGGGTTCAGTTGCCCAAGAAAATCCGGCCTGACATACAGCAGTGCAGTACCGCGCGGGCCGCGCAGGTGTTTGCGGCCGGCGGATTTGAGCACGTCACACTGCAACGCTTGCACATCCACCGGTAATTGGCCGACGGCTTGGCCTGCGTCGATAAAGTAGGGGATGGCGTGACGACGAGCCACTTCGCCGATGGCCTGGGCCGGGTTGATCAGGCCGCCGTTGGCCGGCAGCCAGGCAAGGTCGATCAGCTTCACGTGGGCGTCGAGCATCGCTTCCAGTGCTACCGGGCAAACCGCGCCGGTGGCATCACAGGGGATAACTTCCACGCGCGCGCCCGCTTGCACGGCCAACTCCATGCTCGCCAGGTTGCCGCCCCATTCATGGCGCCCCACCAGGATGCGGTCGCCCGGCCGCCAAGGCCCCAGGGCCTGGAACGCCATGCTCCAGGCCGTTGAGCCACTGCTGGCGAAGGCAATCGAGGAGGGCGGTGCATTGAGCAGTTGCCCGGCGGCGCGGCGGGCGTTTTCCACCAGCACGGCGCCCTGTTCGCCGGCTTCCATCGGGCCGTTGCGGGCTTCGTGTTGCAACTGTTCGATGATGGCGTCCAGCGTCGCCTGGCTGGGCAAGGACGCCCCGGCATGGTTGAAGTGCACAAGGCCCGACTGGCAACCGGGCGTGGCCTCCCGCAGTTGTTGGACGTCCAGCGGGCTCATGGCTGCAGCTCGAAAATGGCATCCACCTCCACGGCGACGCCAGCCGGCAAGCTGCTGACGCCTACGGCGGTGCGTACGTGCCGGCCTTTGTCGCCGAGGGCGTTGACCAGCAGGTTCGAGGCGCCATTGGCGACCACGCTCTGGCGCTGGAAATCAGCGCTGCTGGCGATGAAGACGCCCAGACGCAGGGTGCGCACCACGCGCGACAGGTCATCGCCCAGCGCATCGCTCAATTGCCCCAGCAGGCCCAGCGCCGCCAGTTCCGCCGCCTGGGCGCCTTCTTCATCGCTGAGGGAATCGCCCAGCCGGCCTATGTAGGCAGGTTTGCCATCGAGCATGGGAATTTGCCCGGAAATGAACAGCTGGTGTTGGCTGACGAGATGGTTGATGTAATTGGCAGCCGGTTGACTGGGTGTGGGCAGTGTCAGGCCGAGTGTGTGTACGCGTTGGCGAATGGAATCGGTCATGCTGAAAACCTCTGGGTTCAGGAGGTTTGAGCATGTTGGCTGTTGCGATGGACGACAAACGGATAGATCTCAATCGACGTATCGAAAAAACTCACCCATCCGCACACAGGTGCTTCAACCACTGGCTGAAGCATTCGGCTGGTTCGCCGAGTGGGCCCTGGGGAGCGATCAGCCAATAGCCGATTTCGCTGTGATAGGGCGGCCAGTCAAAAGCTTCCACCAGGCTGCCGTCCTGGAGCCTGCGTTCGATCAGGCGATGGCGGCCCATGGCGATACCTTGGCCGGCCACGGTAGCCTCGACCACGATGTTGTAGTCATGCAGCATCACCCTGGGGTGGTGATCGAGGTTGACCTGGTAATGGGCGGCCCAATCCGTCCACTCGAAAGGACGGTGCGAGGTCGCCATCAGTAGGGGGCCTTTGGTTACCTGGCTGGCCTTGAACGCGGGGCTGCACACGGGTGACAAGGTTTCGGCCATCAGGCGCGTGGCCTGCACGTCGGGCCAATCGCCCTTGCCGTAACGGATGGCCAGGTCAACTTCGGCCGTGCCGACATTGGCCAGTTGAATCGCGGGCAGCAACTCCACCTGGATATGCGGGTAGCGCTGCAGAAACTCGGCCAGACGCGGTGCCAGCCATAGCGTGGCGAAAGACGCCAGTACGCCGATGCGCAACACGCTGGTGCTGGGTACACCCCGTTGGCTGCGTGTCGCAGTAGCGATGGCGTCCAGGGCTGGGCGGATTTGGTCGTAGTAATGTTGCCCGGCCAAGGTCAGATCAATCGCACGGGTACGCCGGATAAACAGCGGCTTGCCCAAATGCTGTTCAAGCTTATGCACCTGGTGGCTCAGCGCACTTTGGGTCACCGACAATTCGCCCGCTGCCTTGATAAAGCTCAAGTGCCGCGCCACGGCCTCGAAGGCGCGCAGGGCCAACAGCGGTGGAAGGTCGTTGTGCAAGGCCACCGGATGGCGCCTCCTGGGTAAGGGGGAAAGTGCCGATTTTGGTCGATGACCTGCATTTTGTCGCCCGCTGATTTGCCGTCGGGCGGGGCAGGCCGCATTATTGCGCCATTCCCGCCACGACGTAAGCCAAGCCATGAGTGATGACGACAAGCTGATCGACCTGAATGCCGAACGCGCCAAGCGCGTGCACGACCTCAATGACAAACGCTTGAATGAAGTGCGCCAAGCCTTTGAACAAGCCATGCCCTTGGGCAAACCCAAGAAGAAGTCGAAGAACAAACCGAAAAAGCGTTGAAACAGCCTGCATCTGTTGATGCAGGTCAGTTATTACCCTTCTTTACGCCCCGTTACGGGCGACATTGATCCCGGTCAATTTCCCGCTGCGTCTTCTCCATTAACTTAGCCCTATCGCAACAGGGCACGTGCAGGAGGCCGGTCATGTTTTTCGATAATGTGGTTTTTGCCGGAGTGCTGACTGTCAGCCTCATGGTGCTGTTTTTTGTAGGGTTTGGATTTTTTATCTGGAAGGACGCGAACAAGCGTAAAAAACCTTAAGTCTTTCCGGGTTACATGGGCACGCAAGGCATTTTGGGCGACTTCGGTCGCCCTTTTTTTTGGCCGATTATTTTGATTGGCAGTGCAAAACCCAGCTATAAAAAAAGGTGCGACCCTCGCGGATCGCACCTTTTCTATTGCCGGCTGGCTATCAGTTACCCAATGCCTTGGACGCCAACCAGAACAAACCGGCCGACAGGCCGACGGTTGCCGGCAAGGTCAATACCCAGGCCATCAGGATGGTCTTGACGGTACCGCCTTGCAGGCCGCTCTTGTTGGCAACCATGGTACCCGCCACACCGGAAGACAGCACGTGAGTGGTGGACACCGGCAGGGCGAAGATGTTGGCAAAGCCGATCATGGTTGCGGTGGTGATCTGCGCCGACATGCCCTGGGCATAGGTCATGCCCTGCTTGCCGATCTTCTCGCCAATGGTCAGTACCACGCGCTTCCAACCCACCATGGTGCCCAGGCCCAGGGCCAGTGCAACCGCGAGGATCACCCAGAACGGGGCGTACTCGGTGGTGGCTGTCAGGTCTTTGCGCAGCTTGTCGAGGTCGGATTTCTCACGGGAATCCAGCCCAGGCAGTTTGCCGACTTTCTTCGCGGTGTCGTCCAGGCAGAGCAGGTAGCGACGCACTTCGATGCGATGATCTGCGGTCAGCGAGTGGTAGTCCGAGACGCCCTTGAGGGTGCCCAGCAGCGCGTTGATCGTCGGCTCGGTCTGCTGCGGGTTGCAGCGGAATTTGCCCGGCAGATCATCCTTCACGCTTTTGCCCAGGGCCAGGAACTCGCCGAGGGTCTCGTGGTTGCGCTGGTAGAACTGGTTCAGGTGCAGGGTTGCGTCACGGGTACGCTCGATCTGGTAGGTGGTGCTGCCCAGGTCCAATACGAACTGCGCCGGCACGATACCGATCAGCACCAGCATGATCAGGCCGATGCCTTTCTGGCCATCGTTGGAGCCGTGCACGAAGCTCACGGCCATGGCCGAGATCACCAAGACCAGGCGGTTCCAGAACGGCGGGTGCTTCTTGTCGTCGAGCTTGCGGCGCTGATCCGGGGTCTTGTGCATCTTCGACAGCGGGCGCCACCACTTCAGGCCGATCAGCACCAGGGCTGCGACCAGGAAGCCGGCCATCGGCGAGAACACCAGGGACGCACCGATATCCACGGCCTTCTGCCAGTTCACACCGTCAGCCAGGGGGATGTCGTTGATCAGGGCGTTAGCCAGGCCGACACCGAGGATCGAGCCGATCAGGGTGTGGGAGCTGGAGGCGGGAATACCGAAGTACCAGGTGCCCAGGTTCCAGGTGATCGCCGCCGCCAATAACGAGAAGACCATCGCCAGGCCATGGCCGGTGTTCACATTGATCAGCAACTCCACCGGCAGCAAATGCACGATGGCGTAGGCGACACCGACACCACCGAGCAACACGCCGAGGAAATTGAAGACCCCGGAGAAGAACACTGCCAGGTGTGGCGGCATGGCTTTGGTATAGATGACTGTGGCCACCGCGTTAGCGGTGTCATGAAAGCCATTGATGAACTCGAAGGCGAGGACAAAGGCCAGGGCGAGCAGCAGGCTCACTAGAACCCAAGCATCCAGTCCGCTGAATAAATCGATCATGAAGGTTTTCTGACCCGGTCGTAAGGGGGCGCGATTATGCCAGAAAACATCGGTAATCGATGCATTGACTGCTCATCGGTAACAATCTTCGTCGCACAAGCCCGGGCAAAACGGACGCATCCCAGGGTTTTCGGGGCTTTGGCAAGTCTTTGATTTATAAAGCGCAGGCCGCAAAAGGCCGGCATTTGTCATGAAAACGTCATGCCTGAAACATTTGTATGAAATTTCGTGCGCGGCTGTAGGTGACTGACCAACGGGCGCTGACGCGAGGGGCTCCCTGCCGGTGGTGGACCGGCAGAGACAGCAGGGCCCCGCCTACTCGCACCGAAGCGCTTATGGCTCTTCGGTTTTGAGTTCCTGTTCGATCTTCTGGATTTCCTGGGCAAATGCCTGATCCAGCAGGCTGGCGCGTTTGCGCCATGGCTTGCGTTCCGGCTCAGGTTGCGCGGCGTAGGTGGTGACTTCCCCGCCGTAGACGTCCTTGTAACGTTGCTCCTGGCGCTCAAGTTCGGCGCGCAGTTCATCTTTCGTCACAGTATTACCTAATTGTGTGAAGTTTATTGATTGCGCAGTGTCGCGCTTCAACAGTCGTCCTCGGGCGATTCCAAATAAAACAGTAGAAAACCGTTCAAGTTGAAAAGCAGGCCTGAGGGCAGTTCTTTTAAGCGGCTACTTGTGGCCGGCGCGGCTTACGTCCTCCAGCGCCTGGCGAGCTCCCATCCCGATAGTGATACCGGGCCGACCTCTGCACAGGTTGCATTATAGCGGCGCATTTGAATAACACTATCATCATAAAGTTAAAAAGCGTCAACGGTGCAGGCGAGCGTGTTATGGGGGGGCATCACTATTTGTGAACAGCGTCATCATATTGTCGCCACCTGTTCTAAATAAAAGCGTAAATCTGCGCACTTCCCAGGTCATCAGGCAAATCTGAAACTTGGCCGCGGCGGCGGCTGCCCTAGCCTGACAAATTGCGATAATCGCATGATCGTCCGATAATCGCCCAATGTTGCTGGCGCTGGCTTGTGCATCGCGATCGGCACGGCTTGTAATAGCGGCCAACCCTCCCGTGGTAAGAACAAGAGACAGGACCCTGGAAATGAACGATCAATTGCGCAACTCCTTCGCATCAGTGGCGCCGCCGATCGTGGCTTCACCGGCCAAGCGCATCCAGGCGTTCACCGGTGATCCGGACTTCATGACGTCCCTGGCCCGTGGCCTGGCCGTGGTGCAAGCGTTCCAGGAGCGCAAGCGTCACCTGACCATCGCCCAGATCAGCCACCGCACGGAAATCCCCCGCGCCGCTGTGCGCCGTTGCCTGCATACCTTGATCAAACTCGGCTACGCCACCACGGACGGGCGTACCTACTCGCTATTGCCTAAAGTGCTGACGCTCGGTCATGCCTATTTGTCGTCCACACCGTTGGCCGTCTCGGCCCAACCTTATCTGGACCGCATGAGCGAGCAGCTCCATGAAGCCTGCAACATGGCCACCCTTGAAGGCGACGATATTCTCTACATCGCACGTTCGGCCACGACTCAGCGCCTGATTTCCGTGGACCTTTCAGTCGGCGGTCGGCTGCCGGCCTATTGCACGTCCATGGGGCGCATCCTCCTGGCGGCCCTGGATGATGCCTCGCTGCAGGATTACCTCGACCACGCAGACCTGCAAACCAAGACCAGCCGCACGCTCACGACTCCCCAAGCCTTGTTCGAATGCTTGCAACAGGTACGTCAGCAAGGCTGGTGCATCGTCGATCAGGAATTGGAGCAGGGCCTGCGTTCCATCGCGGTGCCGGTGTATGACGCATCCGGCCAGGTGTTGGCCGCACTGAACGTCAGCACCCATGCCGGGCGCGTCAGCCGCAGCGAGCTGGAACAGCGTTTTCTGCCGAGTATGCTCACCGCCAGCCGTGAGTTGAGCGCGCAACTGTTTGCCTAAGCTGTTCGGTGACCGCACAGATCCCGGTCGGCTCGATTGACGGTGTTTCCCCTGGCTTATTAATGTGCGGCAGCGCTTCAAAGCGCCGCCTAACAATAATGATGACCTGAGGTCATCGGCCCGCCATCGGTGTGGAATAAAAATAATGAATCAGCCTTCTGTCGGTACCACCCTGGACGTGCAGTCCTTCATCAACACCCAGCCATTGTCACGCTACCAGTGGCGCGTGGTGATCCTGTGTTTCCTGATTGTCTTTCTTGACGGCCTCGATACGGCGGCGATGGGTTTTATTGCGCCGGCCCTGTCCCAGGACTGGGGCATCGACCGCGCCAGCCTTGGCCCGGTGATGAGCGCCGCGTTGATCGGCATGGTGTTCGGCGCACTCGGGTCCGGCCCGCTGGCCGACCGCTTTGGCCGCAAAGTCGTGTTGGTCGGCGCGGTACTGGTATTTGGCGCGTTCAGCCTGGCCTCGGCCTACAGCACCAATGTCGACCAGTTGCTGGTGCTGCGCTTTCTGACCGGGCTGGGTCTGGGCGCGGGTATGCCCAATGCCACGACCTTGCTCTCCGAATACACCCCCGAGCGTCATAAGTCGTTGTTGGTCACCAGCATGTTTTGCGGTTTCAACCTGGGCATGGCCGGTGGTGGGTTTATCTCGGCCAAGTTGATCCCGGCGTTTGGCTGGCACAGCTTGTTGCTGATCGGCGGCATCCTGCCATTGATCCTCGCGGGGGTGCTGTTGGTGTGGCTGCCGGAGTCGGCGCGTTACCTGGTAGTGCGTAATCGCGGTACCGACAAGGTACGCAAGGCCCTGGCACCCATTGAGCCCAATATCGTGGCCCAGGCCGGCAGCTTCAGCGTGCCGGAGCAAGCAACCGTCAAGGCTCGCAACGTGTTCGCGGTGATTTTCTCGGGCACCTACAGCGCCGGCACCTTGCTGCTGTGGCTCACTTACTTCATGGGCCTGGTGATTGTTTACCTGCTGACCAGTTGGCTGCCCACCTTGATGCGCGACAGTGGCGCCAGCATGGAGCAGGCGGCATTTATCGGCGCGTTGTTCCAGTTAGGCGGGGTGTTGAGCGCAGTGGGCGTGGGCTGGGCAATGGATCGGTTCAACCCGCACAAAGTGATCGGGACTTTCTACCTGCTGGCCGGGGTGTTTGCCTACGCGGTAGGGCAAAGCCTTGGCAATATCACTTTATTGGCAACGTTAGTGCTGATCGCCGGGATGTGCGTCAACGGTGCGCAGTCAGCGATGCCGTCTCTGGCCGCACGTTTTTACCCTACCCAGGGGCGTGCCACCGGTGTGTCGTGGATGCTTGGCATTGGCCGCTTCGGCGCGATCCTGGGTGCGTGGATGGGCGCCACCTTGCTGGGCCTGGGCTGGAATTTCGAGCAGGTGCTCACGGCACTGGTGATTCCGGCGGCACTGGCGACGGCTGCGGTGTTGATCAAAGGCATGGTCAGCCACGCCGACGCCACTTAAGCCTTGATGGGACTCAAATGTGGGAGGGGGCTTGCTCCCGATTGCGGGGTGTCAGTCAAAAAATTTGTTGGCTGATCCACCGCTATCGGGAGCAAGCCCCCTCCCACATTTGAATTGCGTTCGCTTAGACGATTAGCTAGACAACAATCTGTTCGATAATCGAACGCTGAGTCGATTATCGGATTGTTCGGCCCATTTCCCCGGCTTAATCTTCAAGCACTTCGGCGCCACCTCAGCGCCTTTTTCGATCAACACCGGGAGCCCAACCCCATGGCTGAAATCCTCACCCTGCGTGATGCGGTCAAGCGCTTTGTGAACGACGGCGATACCGTCGCTCTCGAAGGTTTTACCCACCTGATCCCAACGGCCGCAGGTCATGAAATCATTCGTCAGGGTAAGAAAGACCTGACGCTGGTGCGTATGACGCCCGACCTGATCTACGACCAATTGATCGGTGCTGGCTGCGCGCGCAAGTTGATTTTTTCCTGGGGCGGCAACCCGGGCGTGGGCTCCCTGCATCGTTTGCGCGACGCGGTGGAGAAGCAATGGCCGCAACCGCTGGAGATCGAAGAACACAGCCACGCCGACTTGGCCAATGCCTACGTCGCCGGTGCCTCGGGCCTGCCGTTCGCGGTGCTGCGTGCCTACGCTGGTTCCGACTTGCCCAAGGTCAACCCGCTGATCAAGACCGTCACGTGCCCATTCACCGGCGAAGTGCTGGCGGCGGTGCCGTCGGTACGTCCGGATGTCACCGTGATTCACGCGCAGAAAGCCGATCGCAAGGGCAACGTGTTGCTCTGGGGCATTCTCGGGGTACAGAAGGAAGCGGCCCTGGCGGCTCAGCGTTGCATTGTCACCGTGGAAGAAATCGTCGATGACCTCAATGCGCCGATGAACAGTTGCGTGTTGCCGACCTGGGCACTGACCGCGGTGTGCCATGTGCCGGGTGGCGCACATCCTTCCTACGCTCATGGCTACAACGAGCGGGATAACCGCTTCTACCAGGCGTGGGATCCGATTGCTCGCGACCGTGGGACCTTTACCGCCTGGATTGATGAATTCATCCACGGCACTGCTGATTTCAGCGAGTTCCAGGCCAGGCTGGCCACCGCGCAGGAGGCCAAGTAATGACCTACTCCACCAATGAAATGATGACCGTAGCCGCTGCACGCCGCTTGAAGAACGGTTCAGTGTGCTTCGTCGGTATCGGCCTGCCGTCCAAGGCCGCCAACCTGGCGCGGCTGACGTCCTCACCCGATGTAGTGCTGATCTACGAGTCCGGCCCGATTGGCGCCAAGCCCAGCGTGTTGCCGCTGTCAATCGGCGATGGCGAGTTGGCCGAGACCGCCGACACTGTGGTGCCCACCGGTGAGATCTTTCGCTATTGGCTGCAGGGCGGGCGCATTGACGTGGGCTTTCTCGGTGCGGCCCAGGTCGACCGTTTCGGCAATATCAACACCACCGTGGTCGGTGATTATCACCAGCCCAAAGTGCGTTTGCCGGGTGCCGGTGGGGCGCCGGAGATCGCCGGTTCCGCCAAGAGCGTGCTGATCATCCTTAAACAGTCGTCCCGTTCGTTTGTCGACAAACTGGACTTCATCACCTCCGTCGGTCACGGCGAAGGTGGCGACTCACGCAAGCGTCTTGGCCTGCCCGGTGCCGGCCCCGTCGGCATCATTACCGACCTGTGCATCATGGAACCGGAGGAGGGCAGCCATGAGTTCGTGGTCACCGCGCTGCACCCCGGCGTGACCCGCGAGCAAGTGGTCGCTGCCACCGGCTGGGCGATTCGCTTTGCCGAGCAGGTCAGCACCACGGCAGAACCGACCGAGACAGAACTGACCGCGCTGCGCGAGCTTGAAGCCCGCACCGCCGCCGCCCATGGCCAAGCACCGGGAGAAGCCTGATGCGCGAGGTATTTATCTGTGATGCCATTCGCACACCTATCGGTCGTTTCGGCGGTGGGCTGTCCACGGTGCGTGCCGATGACCTGGCGGCGCTGCCGATCAAGGCCCTGATCGAGCGCAACCCGTCGGTGGACTGGGACGCGGTGGACGAAGTCTTTTTGGGCTGTGCCAACCAGGCCGGCGAAGACAATCGTAACGTGGCGCGCATGGCACTGTTGCTGGCGGGGCTGCCGGAGAGCATTCCGGGCGTGACCCTCAACCGTCTGTGCGCCTCGGGCATGGATGCCATCGGCACGGCCTTTCGCGCTATTGCCAGTGGCGAAATGGAGCTGGCGATTGCTGGCGGCGTCGAGTCGATGTCCCGTGCTCCGTTCGTGATGGGCAAGGCCGATGCTGCGTTTTCGCGCAGCATGAAGCTGGAAGACACCACCATCGGCTGGCGTTTCATCAATCCGTTGATGAAGGCCCAGTACGGCGTGGATGCCATGCCGCAGACCGCCGATAACGTCGCCGACGACTACCAGGTTTCCCGCGCCGACCAGGATGCTTTCGCCTTGCGCAGCCAGCAGCGGACCGCCGCTGCGCAAGCCGCCGGTTTCTTCGCCGAGGAAATAGTGCCGGTACGGGTTGCCCATAAAAAAGGCGAAACCCTGGTGGAACACGACGAACACCCGCGTGACACCAGCCTGCAAGCCCTGGCCAAACTCAAGCCGGTCAACGGCCCGGACAAGACCGTCACCGCCGGCAATGCCTCGGGGGTCAATGACGGTGCCGCCGCGCTGATTCTGGCATCCGCCGACGCCGTCAAGAAACACGGCCTCACCGCGCGCGCCCGGGTGCTGGGCATGGCCAGTGCCGGTGTCGCACCGCGCGTAATGGGTATCGGCCCGGTGCCGGCGGTGCGCAAGCTGGTGGAACGCCTGGGGTTGGCGGTCACCGACTTCGACGTGATCGAGCTTAACGAAGCCTTCGCCAGCCAGGGTCTGGCGGTGCTGCGCGAGCTGGGTATTGCCGACGACGCACCCCAGGTCAACCCGAACGGCGGCGCCATTGCGCTGGGCCATCCCCTGGGCATGAGCGGTGCACGGCTGGTGTTGACGGCCCTGCACCAGTTGGAAAAAACCGGCGGCAGCAAAGGCCTGGCGACCATGTGCGTGGGCGTCGGCCAAGGCCTGGCCCTGGCGATTGAACGCGTCTAATAAAAGAGGATTGCTCCATGAGTGACAAGCCTGGTTACCGGCGCCCGCAAGCGGGCACTCAACCTGATTACCTGCACCCGGCGTATCAGTCGACGAACCTGCGTTCGCCGTCCCAGCCGTTGGTGTTCCTGCCCCATTCCTTGTCGGAAATCACCGGCCCGACGATCGGCGCCGAGCGCATCAATGACAAGGACAACGACCTGACCGCCCAGCATAAAGGCGAGCCTCAAGGCGAGCGCATCATCATTCATGGCCGTGTGCTGGACGAGAATGGCTTGCCGGTGCCGGGCATTCTCGTGGAGATCTGGCAGGCCAACGCGGCCGGGCGCTACAACCACAAGCGTGACCTGCACGACGCGCCGCTGGACCCGAACTTCACCGGCACCGGGCGTACCGTTACCGACGCCGATGGCTGGTACCAGTTCCAAACCATCAAGCCCGGCGCCTACCCGTGGGGCAACCATCACAATGCATGGCGCCCGGCGCATATCCACTTTTCGCTGTTCGGCCCCAGTGTGCTGACGCGCTTGGTGACGCAGATGTATTTCCCTGGCGACCCTTTGCTCGAATACGACCCGATCTACAACTGCGTGCCGGATACCCGCGCCAAGGAACGCCTGATCGCGCGTTTCGACCTGGAAAAAACCGTCCCTTCCTACGCCCTCGGTTACCGCTGGGACATCGTCCTGCGCGGCCGCGACGCTACGCCGATGGAGAAATGAGATGACACTCAACGCGACCACGTCCCACACCGTCGGGCCGTATTACCACATTGGCCTGACCTGGCTGAACCGCGAAGACATGACTGTAGCCGCCACACTCGGCGAGCGCGTGGCGATCAGCGGCCAGGTAGTGGACGGCAACGGTGATGTCGTCAACGACGCCATGCTGGAAGTCTGGCAGGCCAATGCTGCCGGTAAATATGACCACCCTGAGGATGAACAGGACAAGGCGGTCGATCCGCACTTTGAAGGTTTTGGCCGGGTGCCGGTGGATGCTGAAGGGCGGTTCCGCTTTACCACCATCAAGCCAGGCAGTGTGCCGGGATTGAAAGGCACGACCCAGGCGCCGCATCTGGTGGTACTGGTGTTTGCCCGGGGGTTGGTAAAGCACTTGCTCACGCGGATTTATTTTGACGGTGAGGCGCTCAACGGCGATGACCCGCTGTTGGCGTGTGTACCGGCTGAGCGTCGTAGCACCTTGATTGCCAAGCCGGATGCGCAGGGTGTGTATCAGTGGAATGTGATTTTGCAGGGGACAGACAAGGAAACGGTGTTCTTCGATTACTGAGTTGGCTGTAGGGCCTCATCGGGGGCGGTGCGACGATTCGACTTGCTCCCGATGAGGCCCTCCCAGTCACTACATACCCAAAAGTCTGCTTGCGGAACATGGTTGTTGCAAAGTATGTCTAGGCTATAACCGTTCCCACTGAGTAAAAAACCATGACAACAACAACGAGTCACTACACCGGAGAAGAACGCCGCAAACGGATTTTTGCGATTGTCGGGGCTTCCTCCGGCAACCTGGTCGAATGGTTCGACTTCTACGTCTACGCCTTCTGCGCAATCTATTTTGCCCCGGCGTTTTTCCCCTCGGACGACCCCACGGTGCAACTGCTCAACACCGCCGGTGTGTTCGCCGCCGGGTTCCTGATGCGGCCGATCGGCGGCTGGCTGTTTGGCCGGGTGGCCGACAAGCACGGGCGCAAGAACTCGATGATGATCTCGGTGCTGATGATGTGCGCCGGTTCCCTGGTCATCGCCTTCCTGCCCACCTACAACGACATCGGTGCCTGGGCCCCGGCGCTGCTGCTGGTGGCGCGGCTGTTCCAGGGCTTGTCGGTGGGTGGCGAATACGGCACCACGGCGACCTACATGAGTGAAGTTGCGCTCAAGGGCCAGCGCGGTTTCTTCGCTTCGTTCCAGTACGTGACCCTGATCGGCGGCCAGTTGCTGGCGGTGCTGGTGGTGGTGATCCTGCAACAGATCCTCACCGAAGAAGAACTGCGTGCCTGGGGCTGGCGCATTCCGTTTGTAATCGGCGCCATCGCCGCGGTGATCTCCCTGCTGCTGCGTCGCACCCTGAAAGAAACAACCAGCAAGGAAATGCGTCAGGACAAGGACGCCGGCAGCATCGTCGCGCTGTTCCGTGACCACGGCAAAGCCTTCATCACTGTGCTGGGCTACACCGCTGGCGGCTCGCTGATTTTCTACACGTTCACCACTTACATGCAGAAGTACCTGGTTAACACTGTCGGTATGCACGCCAAGACGTCCAGCTACATCATGACCGGCGCGCTGTTTCTGTACATGTGCATGCAGCCGCTGTTCGGCATGTTGGCCGACAAGATCGGGCGACGTAATTCCATGCTCTGGTTCGCCGGCCTTGGCACCTTGTTCACTGTGCCGATCCTGTTGACCTTGAAAACCGTGACCAGCCCGTTCCTGGCGTTTGTACTGATCACCCTGGCCTTGGCGATTGTCAGCTTCTACACCTCCATCAGCGGCCTGGTCAAAGCCGAGATGTTCCCGCCCCAGGTGCGTGCCTTGGGTGTGGGCCTGGCATATGCCGTGGCTAACGCGGTGTTTGGCGGTTCGGCGGAAGTGGTCGCACTGAGCCTGAAATCCATCGGCATGGAAAACACCTTCTATTGGTACGTCACTGCGATGATGGCGGTGGCCTTCCTGTTCAGCTTGCGCCTGCCTAAACAGGCGGCGTACCTGCATCACGATTTGTAAGGGATGAGTTATGACGCTGCGCACGAGCAATCAACTGTTCGACGCTTACTTCACCGCCGCCAGCATGGCCGAAGTGTTCTGTGACCAGGGACGCTTGCAGGGCATGCTGGATTTCGAGGCGGCGCTGGCCCGGGCCCAGGCTCGGGTCGGGTTGATTCCCCAGGCTGCCGTCGCGCCGATTGCCCAGGCGTGCCTGGCTTCGCTGTATGACGTCGATGCGCTTGGCGCGGCCATTGCCACGGCGGGTAATTCCGCGATTCCAGTGGTGAAGGCGCTGGGTAAGTTGATCGCCAGCGAAGATGCCGACGCCGAGCGTTATGTGCATCTGGGCGCGACCAGTCAAGATGTGATGGACACCGGCCTGGTGCTGCAAGTGCGTCAGGCGCTGGTGCTGATCGAGGCGGATTTGGCGCGCCTGGGGGACGTGCTGGCTGCCCAGGCGCAGCGCCACGCCGCCGTGCCGTTGGCTGGCCGCACCTGGCTGCAGCACGCGACACCGGTCACCCTGGGCATGAAAATCGCCGGTTGGCTGGGCGCCGTGACACGCAGTCGTCAGCGCCTTGCCGAATTGAAACCGCGCCTGTTTGTCGTGCAATTTGGCGGTGCGTCCGGCACCTTGGCTGCGCTCGGCGAACACGCCATGCCTGTTGCCGAAGCCTTGGCCGCCGAGTTGCAACTGGGCTTGCCGGAGCAGCCCTGGCACACCCAGCGCGATCGCCTGGTGGAATTTGCCAGCGTGCTCGGTCTGATCGCCGGCAGCCTCGGCAAACTGGGGCGCGATATCAGCCTGTTGATGCAAACCGAGGCGGCAGAGGTGTTTGAGCCCGCCGCGCCGGGCAAGGGCGGTTCATCGACCATGCCGCACAAACGCAACCCCGTAGGCGCCGCCGTATTGATCAGCGCTGCCACCCGCTTGCCGGGCCTGGTGGCGACCATGTTCAGCGCCATGCCCCAGGAGCACGAACGCAGCCTGGGCCTGTGGCACGCCGAATGGGAAACCTTGCCAGAGATTTGCCGCCTGGTGTCCGGCGCCTTGCAACAGGCGCTGCTGGTGAGTGAAGGGCTGGAGGTCGATACCGCGCGCATGGCGCAGAATCTCGACCTGACCCAGGGCCTGGTGTTGGCTGAAGCAGTCAGCATCGTGCTTGCCCAACGCCTGGGCCGCGATACCGCACACCACCTGCTGGAGCAATGCTGCAAACGCGCCATGGCCGAGCAGCGTCACTTGCGCGCCGTGCTGGCGGATGAGTCCCAGGTGACTGCCGAGTTGTCAGCGGCTGAACTGGACCGGCTGCTCGACCCGGCTCATTACCTGGGCCAAGCCCAGACCTGGGTCACGCGTGCCGTGACTGAACACTTTGCTTTGACTGCCTGAGGAGACCGCTGTGGCTTTTGTACAACTCGCCGAGGGCGAATTGCATTACCAATTGGACGGGCCCGTGGATGCACCGGTACTGGTACTGTCCAACTCCCTGGGCACCGACCTGCATATGTGGGACGTGCAGATTCCGGCGTTCACCGAGCATTTTCGCGTGTTGCGTTTCGATACCCGCGGTCACGGCAAATCCCTGGTCACCGAGGGGCCGTACAGCATCGAACAACTGGGGCGAGACGTGCTTGCGTTGCTGGATGCGCTGGATATCCAGCGCGCGCATTTTTGCGGCCTGTCCATGGGCGGATTGATCGGCCAATGGCTGGGCATCCACGCCGGCGAGCGTTTGCGGCGTCTGGTGGTGTGCAATACCGCCGCCAAGATCGGCACGCCTGAGGTTTGGAACCCGCGCATCGAAATGGTCCTGCGTGACGGCGCCGCTGCGATGGTGGCGCTACGCGATGCTTCGATTGCGCGCTGGTTTACCGCGGATTTCGCTGCGGCCAACCCGCACCAGGCCAAGCAGATCACCGACATGCTCGCGGCCACATCGCCCGAGGGCTACGCCGCCAATTGCGGCGCCGTGCGCGACGCGGATTTTCGTGAGCAACTGTCGTTGATCAAGGTGCCGACCCTGGTGATTGCCGGCACTGAAGATGCGGTGACACCGCCGGCTGGCAGCCACTTTATCCAGCACCATGTGCAGCGCGCCGAATACGCCGAGTTCTATGCGGCGCACCTGTCCAACGTGCAAGCCGGCGCTGCCTTCAGCGACCGCGTGATCAACTTTCTGCTGGCTCGCTGAGGAGCGTTTTGTGGACGAGAAACAACGTTACGCCGATGGCCTGCAGGTGCGCCGCGAAGTGCTGGGCGATGCTCATGTCGACCGCAGCCTTAATGCCCTCACCGAGTTCAACAGCGAGTTCCAGGAAATGATCACGCGCCATGCCTGGGGCGATATCTGGACGCGCCCCGGGCTGCCTCGGCATACCCGCAGCCTGATCACCATCGCCATGTTGATCGGCATGAACCGCAGTGAAGAGCTCAAGCTGCACCTGCGTGCGGCCGCCAGCAATGGTGTGACCCGCGCCGAGATCAAGGAAGTGCTGATGCAGAGTGCGATCTATTGCGGAATACCGGCGGCGAATGCGACGTTTCACTTGGCCGAGTCGGTGTGGGATGAGCTCGGGGTTGAATCGCGCGCGTAATTGGCGAGAAGACCCGCCCGTGATCATCGGGCGGGCAGTATTCATGAGATTACGCCAGCGTGGGGTTCAGGCACTGGTCCCGACAGGTTTGTAGTTTTGCGTGGTATAGCGCTGCCTCAAATTGGGCTCTTCTTCACCCGAAACGAACCCGCCGCCACTGTACAAAGTGCCTGCTTTACCCTCGCCCATGTTGATAAAGGCATAGTTCTTTACATTAGAGTCGATGGTGACTTTATCGTCTCCGTCTCCGGCTTGAATGAACAGCCTGGAACCACCTGCTGGATCGTTTTTAATAGGCAGGAGGAATTGTTGCCCATTCACTTCAGCTAACAATGAATTGTCTTCTGCTGCGCTGATACGAATAGTGTCATTGCCGCTGCCGGCGGTTATTTGCATGACGCCGTCGCCGAACTGCCTTGGGTTGGCGTTTGGCGAGAACTTGAATGTGGTCTCGTCATGTTTGAACTCGGCGCCTTTTTGCAGGTGAGGTGCAATGGCGATGATTCCGGGTTGCGAGAATGTTTTCACGCCCACTGACTCGGGGGCGGAGGTATACCCATTGGTCCCGGAAACCGCGTGGTTGTCGTTAAGACTCACAGTGGTTTGGAACCAGATGTCGTCTGCAATCGTGACGTGGTCATCGCCACCCCTGGTTTTTATTTCCACGGTCTCGGTCATGCCGCCAGCATTCTGAACCGGTAACAGGTATCGCCTGCCGTTTATTTCTGCGACGACCCCAATGTCCGGAAGACTCTTGAGGTGAACGTTGTCTGCACTATTACCGGTTTCGATGGTGACTTTGTTGCGCAGCATGGGAACGCCGTGAAAACTGCCTTCATGAGCCGTTGCCGAGGTGATCTTGACGTTACCGTTATCGTACGTGTGAGTGGTCGGGGTACTGGTGAGGGCGCGTGGCACTTCGGTGATGGGGCTTGATTCGATGGGCTGTTGTGCTGGAGCCGTAGCTGCGGAATTGGCGGGTTTATCCATCGCGGAGTTAACACGCTGGCCGGCCAGCGAGGTAGCAACCTGATCCTTCGCGAAGCGCGCAGGTTTGGCGGTGTTCGCCGGTAGAAAGTTATTTTCTTTACGGTGCAGCGGGTGGAGGGAGTCTGAGTGTTTTTTATCGCGGTGAATGGATTTTTCGTTAGGGCTGTAAAGGCTGTGCGAATAGTTGTTCTGTAAGGGAGTTGTCAACATGACTAAGTCCTTTTAAAGGTTGGGAAGTGTGAGAAGGTTGGGCAGTGCGCGGTAAGTCTTGCGAACTACTGATCCGATAGTGGGCGGGAAGGAGTACTGAGTTCCAACGCCACTTGTTTCACTTTCCTACGTATTCAAAGGGCTTATGGTCAGTGGGTGGTTAATAAGGTGGGCGTGGTGGGGCAGGATGGGACTACCTGTCTGACTTAAATATCTTACTGTTGTAATTGTTTGTAGCTTTCAGTGTGAGTCCGCATCCCATATCCAGTTCCATACACCCGGCAAATGGACCTCTTCATTCACATCCTTCACGGTACGTGCCAGTGCTGCGCGTTCCAGCATGGCGGTGTCGGTGTAGAACGGCTCGGAAGCAGTCTTCACTCCGTTGATTCGCGCGCTGTCCATCAGGATCTGCATGTATTCCTGCATATGCCGGGCGGTGTAGCGGTTGATGTCATGGAAGGTCACTACCACCGGTATCACGCCTTCCACCATCGGCAGTTCACCCAGCGCGATGCGCTCACGCACGACCGACAGCTGCCGATACAAATTGGCCCGCCGGCGCGGGCTGGCGTTGAAGCCCCAGATCTTGCCGTCATTGGCACTGAGGTCCGTCAGCAGTACGTGCATGCCATGCCGCTGGTAGGCGGCGAAGGTACGGCGGTCGTAGTTCCAGAACGGAGGGCGTACCAGCACGGGCGGCGTGCCGGTGATGGCGGCAATGTCTGTCGCACCTTCGGTGAGGGTGTATTCCAGCTCTGCATCGTTCAGCCAGCGGTGATTGGTATGAAACGCCGTCGCCGTGTGGAAGGCCAGTACATGGCCAGCGGCGAATTCACGTTCCATGGTCTTGCGCCCTCGAGAGCTACCGCCGGAGCGGGCCGCTTCGGTCTGCAAGAAGAACACCGCCTTGATCCCCGGCAATACCGGGTTATTCGCCAGATCCGCCACGACCGAACGGCTCGGGTTGTTGTAGCCCGAGGCGCTGGGGCCGTCATCGAAGGTCAGCAGAAAGCGGATCGGCGCCTGGGCTTGCAAGCGTTGCTGGGTTGCCGGTGTCAGGGCAATGGGCGCGCCGATGCAGCCACTCAGGCTCAGGGCCAAGGCAAACACTACGCTCGCTGCGGCAAAGGGTTTCATCAGGTACGCAGGCTCGATAAAGGCCGCTGCTGGGGGGATCAGCAGCGGCAGGCGCGCACCATACAGCAAGTCCGGCGCCGGTTTACAGCAGACTGATGGGGTAGCTGACGATCAACCGGTTTTCGTCGAATTCGTTGTTGCTGTAGTCGCGGCGCATGCTCGAATTACGCCAGCGCACCGTGAGGTTTTTCAGGCCGCCGCTCTGCACGGTGTAGCCCACTTCACTTTCGCGGCCCCACTCCTTGCCGTCGGTGATAGTGCCGGTGTGCACGTTGCTGCCGCTGATATAGCGGTTCATCAGGGTCAGGCCAGGAATGCCCAGGGCGGCAAAGTTGTAGTCGTGGCGCACTTGCCAGGATTTTTCCTCGGCGTTGTCGTAGCTGGAGTTATAGCTGTCGTTGGCCAGGGTGCCGCCACTGGTGCCGTTGACGCGCATCCAGGCGCTGTTGCCGGTGAGTTTTTGCAGGCCAACGTAGAAGGTATTGCCGCCGTACCTGGCAGAAAGCAAGCCGGACCAGGTTTTGTTGTCCAGGTTACCTGCGCGGGCGCTGCCATCGTCCTTGCCGTAGAAGAACCCGAGGTTGGCGCCGAGGGTCCAGGCGCCGACAGGCTGGCTGTGGATCAGGTTGAGATACTGCTGGCTGTAGATGTCCTTGAGCTGGGCATTCCATACGCCGACCTGGGTGCGCTTGTCGTTGAATGCGTACTCGGCACCTTGGAAATTGAAACGGTCGGAAGTGAAGGCGGTTTTGCCGAACATCGACATGTCGCTCATGCTGCCGTCGTCACGCGGGCTGTTGGCGCGGAACTGGCCGCCATACAGGGTCAGGCCGTCGATTTCCTTCGAGGTGATCTGCCCGCCGCGCAGGGTCTGCGGCAGGGAGCGGCCGTCGTCGGAACGCAAGATCGGCAGCACCGGCATCCATTCGCCTACCTTCAGCTCTGTCTTGGAAAACCGCGCCTTGAACGCCACGCCCAGGCGCCCGAACTCATCCGCCGGACGGCCATCATGGTCCAGCGGCAGCAACTGGGTGCCGCCCGTGCCGCGCCCGCCATCAAGCTTGAGCGAGTACAGGCCCAGCACATCCACACCAAAACCCACGGTGCCTTGGGTAAAGCCGGACTTGGCGTCGAGGATGAAACTCTGCGTCCACTCCTGCGCGCCACCCTGGGCCTTGGTCGGGTTGGTGTAATTGCGGTTGAAGAAGAAGTTACGCAGGTTGAGGTTGGCGCTGGCATCTTCAAGAAAACCGTGTTCTTCGGCGATTGCAGGAACGGCAAGACTGCCGACAGCGGCAGCCAGCAACAGCTGGCGCGGGTGAAAAGTGCTCATGGTGTTGGACCTGTTGTTATTGGGTTTATGCAGGTGGCGGCCATGGTGCGCGGCGGTATGGGGGCGATGAAAGTGGGGGAGGGCGGGTTGTGGGCGGTGATCGAACGCAAGTTGGCGAGGTAAAAAACCAGGCATAAAAAAACCGCTTCCGGTAAGGGAAGCGGTTTTCTTACACACGCGCTATCAGAACAACTTCAACGGCGGTGCTTGTTCTTTCAACGGCTCGTTCTTGGCGGTCTGCTCATTCCAGCCACCGCCGAGGGCCTTGTACAGGTTGACCTCGCTGGTCAGCTGCGCCAGGCGGTCGGTGATCAGCGATTGCTGGGCACTGAACAGTTGGCGCTGGGCGTCGAGGAAAGTCAGGTTGCTGTCGACACCAATGCGGTAGCGACGCTCGGCCAGGCGGTAGTAATCCTGGTTAGCCTCGACGAAGCCACGTTGGGCATCCAGTTGCTGCTTGTAGGTCTGACGCGCAGCGAGGCCGTCGGAGACTTCCTGGAAGCCGGTCTGGATGGCTTTCTCGTAGTTGGCCACGTTGATCTCTTTCTGGATCTTCGAGTAGTCCAGGCTTGCGCGCAGGCTACCGGCGTTGAAGATCGGGATGTTGATCTGCGGGGCAAACGCCCAGGTACCCGAACCGCCTTTGAACAGGCCGCCCAGTGTTGGGCTGGCGGTACCGGCACTGGCCGTCAGGCTGATGCTCGGGAAGAACGCCGCACGGGCCGCGCCGATATTGGCATTGGCAGCCTTGAGGTTGTACTCGGCCTGCACAATGTCGGGACGACGTTGCAGCAGGTCTGACGGCAAGCCGGCAGGCACTTCGCTGAGCAGGTCATCGGACAGCGGCTTGCTGGCGATATTCGCCGGCAGGCCGGTGCCCAGCAACAGGGTCAGGCTGTTTTCGTCCTGAGCCACCTGGCGCGTATAACGTGCCAGTTGCACCCGGGCGTTTTCCACCGAGGTGCGTGCCTGGCTGAGGTCCAGCGCCGACGCCACGCCGACTTCGTTGCTGCGCGAGGTGAGCTTGAAGCTCTGCTCGAACGCACCCAGGGTGTCCTGGGTCAGCTTGAGCAGTTCCTTGTCGGCCTGCCAGGTCAGGTAGGCATTGGCCACGCTGGCCACCAGGCTGATCTGGGTACTGCGCCGCGCTTCTTCAGTGGCGAAGTACTTCTGCAGCGCTTCTTCACTCAGGCTGCGCACGCGACCGAACAGGTCCAGCTCATAAGAGCTGATCCCCAGGCCCGCCGAGTACTGGCTGGCGATAGACGATTCGCCGGTCTGTGACAGCTTGGCCGGGGTGCGCGAACGGCTGCCGTTACCGGTGGCCGATACCGCCGGGAACAGGTCGGCACGCTGGATCTGGTACTGCGCTGCATAGGCGTCGATGTTCAGGGCCGCGACACGCAGGTCACGGTTGTTCACCAATGCGGTCTGGATCAGCTGTTGCAGGGCAGGGTCATGGAAAAACTGCTTCCAGCCCTGCTCGGCAGCGGCCTGGTTCGGCGCCTGGGCCGACGAATACGCCGGCCCCTGCGGGAACTGTGCAGCCACCGGCGCATCGGGGCGCTGATAGTCAGGTATCAGCGAGCAGCCACTGAGCACGAATGCCGTGACGGCTAGGGAAAGTAGCGACTTGCTCATTGGCCAGCCTCTTTAGGAGTTTCAGTAGTGTCTTTCTTTTTGCGTTCGCCGGCCGAGGACACGGTTGCGTAGAACAGTGGCACCCAGAAAATGGCAAGCACAGTGGCGGTGATCATACCGCCGATCACGCCGGTACCGATCGCGTGCTGGCTGCCTGAGCCGGCACCGCTGGAAATCGCCAGCGGCAGTACGCCGAGCACGAACGCCATGGACGTCATGATGATCGGGCGCAGACGCATCCGGGACGCTTCGATAGCCGCCTCGACGATGCCTTTGCCTTGCTCGTGCAGCTCTTTGGCGAATTCCACGATCAGGATGGCGTTTTTCGCCGCCAGGCCCACCGTCACCAGCAAGCCCACCTGGAAGAACACGTCGTTGGACAAGCCCCGCATACTGGTAGCGATCAGTGCACCGATCACACCCAGTGGCACAACCAGAATCACCGCGATCGGGATCGACCAGCTTTCGTACAGTGCCGCCAGGCACAGGAACACCACCAGCAGCGACAATGCGTACAGGGCTGGCGCCTGGGAGCCGGACAGGCGTTCTTCGTACGACAGGCCTGTCCAGGCATAGCCGACACCGGCCGGCAGTTCTTTGGCAATGCGTTCGACTTCGGCCATCGCATCACCGGTACTGTAGCCTGGTGCCGGGGTACCGAGGATTTCCATCGCCGCTACACCGTTGTATCGCGAAAGCTTGGGCGAACCGTAGATCCACTGGCCTGACGAGATGGCCGACAGCGGCACCATTTTTCCGTCGCCGCTGCGTACGTACCATTTGTCCAGGTCTTCCGGCGACATGCGGCTGGCGGCGTCACCTTGCACATACACCTTCTTCACACGACCACGGTCGATGAAGTCGTTGATGTAGCTGCCACCCAAGGCAATGGCCAGGGTCTGCTGGATATCGGCAAGGCTGATGCCCTGGGCACTGGCTTTCTCGTCGTCGACGGTCAGCTCGTACTGCGGTTCATCGTTCACGCCGTTGGGACGTACGCCCGCCAGCACCTTGCTTTGCGCCGCCGCACCGAGGAACTGGTTACGGGCAGCCATCAGCTTGTCGTGGCCCACGCCACCCTGGTCTTGCAGGAACACGTCGAAACCGGTGGCGTTACCCAATTCCAGCACCGAAGGCGGCACGATGGCAAATACCATGGCGTCCTTGAAGGCCCCGAAGAAGTAACCCTGGGCACGCTTGGCCACTTCGAATACCGATTGGGTCGAGTCACGCTCGTCCCACGGCTTGAGCATCACGAACGCAAGGCCCGAGCTCTGGCCACGGCCGGCGAAGTTGAAGCCGTTTACGGTAAACACCGAGTTCACCGACTTGCCTTCGCCAGGCTCACCTTCCTTGTCGTTCAGCAGGAAGGCGCGCATGTCATCGACGACTTTTTGCGTGCGCTCAGCCGAAGCGCCTACCGGTGTCTGCACCTGGGCGAAGATCACACCCTGGTCTTCCTCTGGCAGGAACGCGCTTGGAATACGGGTGAACATCCAGATCATGCCGGCCAGAATCAGCACATACACCAGAAACGCCGGGATCTTGTGCTTGATCATGTTGCCCACGCCGCGCTCGTACTTGAGTACGCCGCTGTCGAAGGTGCGGTTGAACCAGCCAAAGAAGCCGCGCTTGGGCTGGCCGTGCTTTTCCGGATCGATCGGCTTGAGCATGGTGGCGCACAAGGCCGGGGTGAAGATCAGGGCAACCAGTACCGACAACGCCATCGCCGAAACAATGGTGATGGAGAACTGGCGGTAGATCACACCGGTGGAGCCACCGAAGAACGCCATCGGCAGCAATACCGCCGACAGTACCAGGGCAATACCCACCAGGGCGCCCTGGATCTGGCCCATGGACTTGATCGTCGCTTCCTTGGGCGACAGGTGCTCCTCGGCCATGACCCGTTCGACGTTTTCCACCACGACGATGGCATCGTCCACCAGCAAGCCGATGGCCAGGATCATGCCGAACATGGTCAGGGTATTGATGGTGAAGCCGCACGCCGCCAGGATCCCGAAGGTACCCAGCAATACCACCGGTACGGTCATGGTGGTGATGATGGTGGCGCGGAAGTTCTGCAGGAACAGGAACATCACCAGGAACACCAGCACGATCGCTTCGACCAGGGTGTGAACCACGCCGGAGATCGACTCGGTCACTACCGGCGTAGTGTCATAGGGCACCACCGCCTTCATGCCTGGCGGGAAGAACGGTTCCAGAGACTTCACTGTTTCGCGGATGGCCTTGCCGGTGTCCAGTGCGTTGGCACCGGCCGCCAGCTTGATTGCCATACCCGAGGCCGGCTTGCCGTTGAATTGCGCACTGATGCTGTAGTTCTGGCCGCCCAGTTCGATACGCGCGACGTCACCTAGGCGAACTTGGGAGCCGTCGGTGTTCACCTTCATCAGGATCTTGGCGAATTCCTCTGTGCTTTGCAGGCGCGTCTTGCCGATGATGGTGGCGTTCAGTTGGGTGCCGGGCAGCGCAGGCAGGCCGCCCAGTTGGCCGGTGGCCACCTGCACGTTCTGGGCCTTGATGGCATTGCTGACGTCCACTGGCGTGAGCTGGTAATTGTTCAGTTTGGCCGGGTCGAGCCAGATACGCATGGCGTACTG
The DNA here is from genome assembly GCF_002916705.1 of Pseudomonas sp. GZJR-8. Classification (NCBI taxonomy): domain Bacteria; kingdom Pseudomonadati; phylum Pseudomonadota; class Gammaproteobacteria; order Pseudomonadales; family Pseudomonadaceae; genus Pseudomonas; species Pseudomonas sp. GZJR-8. Next base: position 455,562 of record NZ_JXSI01000001.1, read on the forward strand.
CGAACCGAACACCTGGAAGTCACCCACCCCCGCGGTACGGGAGATCGGGTCCTGGATGTTGGACACGATGTAGTTGGAGAGGTCGTCCTTGGTCATGCTGCCGTCTTCCGACACCAGACCGATCACCATCAGGAAGTTCTTCACCGACTTGGTCACGCGGATACCCTGTTGCTGCACTTCTTGCGGCAGCAGCGGGGTGGCCAGGTTCAGCTTGTTCTGTACCTGAACCTGGGCGATATCCGGGTTGGTACCCTGGTTGAACGTCACGGTGATGGTCATGCTGCCGTCGGAGTTACTGTCCGAGGAGACATAACGCAGGTTGTCGATACCGTTGAGCTGTTGCTCGATGACCTGCACCACGGTGTCCTGCACGGTTTGTGCGGAAGCGCCTGGGTAGGTCACCTGGATATCAATGGCCGTTGGCGCAATGGCCGGGTATTGGTTGATGGGCAACTTCAGGATCGAGAGTGCCCCGACCAGCATGATCACCAGGGCAATTACCCAGGCGAAAATGGGGCGGTCGATAAAAAATTTCGACATGGATTACTCCCCTTGACCAGCAGCGGCAGCAGGTGCTGCAGCAGTACCGGCGGGTTTAGCGTTGGCAGCTTCCGTGACCTTCACCTCGGCGCCCGGCTTGACGTATTGCAAGCCTTCGGTGATGACGCGGTCACCGGCATTGAGGCCTTTTTCCACCAGCCAGTAGGCACCCGCGGTACGGTTGGCAACCAGTTCGCGTTGCTCGACCTTGTTGTCCTTGTTCACGATCAGCGCCGTCGGAATGCCGCGCAGGTCACGGGTCACGCCTTGCTGCGGAGCCAGGATGGCCTTGCTGTTCACGCCGGCCAGCAACTGGGCGTGCACGAACATGCCCGGCAGCAGCACGTGGTCAGGGTTGGGGAACACGGCACGCAGGGTCACGGAACCGGTGGTCTGGTCGACCGACACTTCGGAGAATTCCAGCTTGCCGTCCTGGGCGTAAGGCGTGCCGTCTTCCAGGGTCAGCTTGACCTTGGCGGCGTTTTCGCCGGCCTTCTCCAGCTGGCCGCTTTCCAGGTCGCGGCGCAGTTTCAGCATTTCAGCCGAGGACTGCGTAACGTCGACGTAGATCGGGTCCAGTTGCTGAATCACGGCCATGGCATCGGCCTGGCCATTGCTGACCAGCGCGCCTTCGGTCACCGAAGAACGACCAATGCGCCCGGAGATCGGTGCAAACACTTTGGTGTAGCGCACGTTGATCTGGGCGGTTTGAACGTTTGCTTCGGCGGTCATGCGGTTGGCGACGGCGGTGTCGTATTCCTGACGGCTGACGGCCTGTTCATCGACCAACTGCTTGTAGCGGTCGCTGATGGACTTGGTCTGGGACAGGCTGGCTTGTGCGCTTTTCAGCGTGGCCTCATACACCGACGGGTCGATCTGGTAGAGCTGTTGCCCTTCCTTCACGTCGGCGCCTTCCTTGAACAGGCGCTTGAGAATGATGCCGTTGACCTGAGGCCGCACTTCCGCGATGCGAAAGGCCGTGGTGCGGCCTGGCAGCTCGGTGGTCAGGGTATAGGCTTGCGGTTGAATGGTGACCACGCCGACCTGAGGGGTTTGAGCGGGCGGTGCCGCTTCTTCCTTTTTACATCCGCTGAGCAGCGATGCCAGGGCGACGGCAGTGACCAGAGCGGTAACAGCTGGCTTAAGTTGCATGAAGATCCTCGGGTCAGGCGCGCAGAGTGCGCACAAGAAGTGTGGAAGGGTAAAAAACAAGCCGTGAGTGGATAAGTAGCTTGCTACGCAATATACTTACGTTCATGGTTGTTTGTAAACTCTTGACAGGCTTGGCGCATTGTTGACAAAGCACTGCCGCAAGCCTCGATTCTAGTACGTTCGGTGCCCATGACGGCGTCGTCCCATAATTATTCAGATGATGGTCAAGTACCATCCACAGTGTCCCGATTGAGGTTTTACTGCCATGGTTCGTCGCACCAAAGAGGAAGCTCAGGAAACGCGCAGCCAGATTCTCCAAGCCGCCGAGCAAGCCTTTTATGAGCGCGGCGTCGCGCGGACCACCCTGGCGGACATCGCCACGCTGGCAGGGGTGACGCGCGGGGCTATCTACTGGCACTTCAGCAACAAGTCCGACTTGCTTCAGGCACTGCTCGACACGTTGCACGAGCCCCTGGACGAACTGGCGCGGGCCAGTGAAAGCGAGGACGAAGCCGACCCGCTGGGCTGTATGCGCAAGCTGCTGATTCATCTCTACCATGAAGTGGCCCTGGACCCGAAAACCCGGCGCATCAACGAGATTCTGTTTCATAAGTGCGAGTTCACCGATGAAATGTGTGACATGCGCCGCCAACGCCAGACCCACACCCTTGAGTGCAACCTGCGCATCGGCTTGACGTTGCGTAACGCGGTCCATCGCGGGCAACTTCCAGCCACGCTGGATACCACCCGCGGCGCTGTGTGTATTCATGCCTTTATCCACGGCTTGATCGGCCAGTGGCTGCTGGTGCCTGACAGTTTTCAATTGCATCAGGACGCCGAGCGCTGGGCTGATATAGGGCTGGACATGCTGCGCCTGAGCCCCAGCCTGCGCAATTGAGACAAAATGCGTAATTGCGACCAGTTGTGTCAACAGTAAAGCCTAAGGATCGTCAATCGTCCTTCTGCCTGATTTGTGGGGTGACGTTATATACGGGCTGGCGGGCCGTTGATAGGTAGCCGGCTAAGTATTTTGTAGCGATATTGTTGCCGTTCTGTGAAGCAATGTTTCCGCAGGCGCTACAAACAGGCAAATGTGGGAGGGGGCTTGCCCCCGATTGCGGTGTATCAGTCACTGATGTGTTGACTGAAGCACTGCTATCGGGGGCAAGCCCCCTCCCACATTGGTTTTGCGGATCAGGTTAGATCGGCAGCGTCGGATAGTCGATATAACCCACCGGGCCTTTGCCATAGAAGGTTTCCGGGTGCGGCTCATTCAGCGCTGCATCCGCCTTCAAGCGCGCCGGCAGGTCCGGGTTGGCGATGAAAGGAATACCGAAGGCCACCGCATCCGCTTTGCCCGCCGCCAGCCAGGCGTTGGCGCTGTCTTTGGTGAAACGTTCGTTGGCGATGTAGACGCCGCCGAAGGCTTTTTTCAGTTGTGGGCCGAGGCTGTCCGCGCCTTCTTTTTCACGGGAGCAGATGAAGGCGATGCCACGCTTGCCCAGTTCGCTGGCGACGTAGGTGAAGGTTTCGGCCAGATTGGCGTCGCCCATGTCGTGCGCATCGCCACGCGGTGCCAGATGCACGCCCACGCGGCCGGCGCCCCAGACTTCGATGGCGGCGTCGGTCACTTCCAGCAGCAGGCGCGCACGGTTTTCCAGGGAACCGCCGTATTGGTCGGTGCGCTGGTTGGTGCTGCTTTGCAGGAACTGGTCGAGCAGGTAGCCGTTGGCGCCGTGGATTTCCACGCCGTCAAAGCCTGCGGCCTTGGCGTTTTCGGCGCCCACGCGGTAAGCGTCGACGACGTCGGCGATTTCAGCGGTTTCCAGGGCGCGCGGGGTAGGGTAGTCGGCCAGTGGGCGCACCAGGCTGACGTGGCCTTTAGGCTGGATCGCGCTTGGCGCCACCGGGGTTTCGCCGTTCAGGTAGGACTCATGGGAGATGCGACCCACATGCCACAGTTGCAGGAAGATCTTGCCGCCCGCGCCATGCACAGCCTTGGTGATGTTGGCCCAGCCGCGCACCTGGTCGTTGGACCAGATGCCCGGCGTGTCCGGGTAGCCCACGCCCATGGGCGTCACGGAGGTGGCTTCGCTGAGGATCAGCCCGGCGGATGCGCGCTGCACGTAATACTCGGCCATCAGCGCGTTGGGCACGCGGCCGGCATCGGCACGGCAGCGGGTCAGTGGCGCCATGATGATGCGGTTCGACAGTTCCAGGTCGCCCAGTGTGATTGGATCGAAAATAGTCGTCATGGGAAAACACCTTTGTCTTTAAGTTGATCAGTTGGTCGCGGGGGCCAGGTCGGCATCGCCGCTCTGGCGGAAGGTAATCAGGGTCACCAGCAGCGCGAGAATCGCCAGTGCTGCTGCGGCCAGGGGCACGCTGGTCAGGCCGAAGCCGTGGGCAATCACGCTGCCACCGACCCAGGCGCCGAGGGCGTTACCGATGTTGAAGGCGCCGATGTTCAGGGTGGACACCAGGTTGGGGGCGGCCTTGCCGAAGGTCACCACGTTGATCTGCAGCGCTGGTACGGCGGCAAACGAGGCGGTGGCCCATAGGAACAGGGTGATTTCGGTCGGTATCAGTGCAACGCTGGTCCAGCTCAACACCGTGGAAACCACCGCCATGCTGATGAACACGCCGATCAGGGTGGCCGCCAGGCGTTTGTCCGCCAGCTTGCCGCCGATGATGTTGCCCACCGTGAGGCCCAGGCCGATCAACAGCAGGGTCCAGGTCACGCCTTTGGGCGACACGCCGGTTACATCGCCCAGCAGCGGGGCTACGTAGGTAAAGAGGGTGAACATGGAGGCGGCGAACAGCGCCGTCATGCTCAGCGACAACCAGATACCCGCGCCTTTGAGGGCAGCGAGTTCGGCGCGCATGTCGAGTTTTTCTTCGTCACGCTTGGCCGGCAGGAAGCGGATCAGGCCGATCAAGGCGATCACGCCAATCACGGTCACTGCCCAAAAGGTCGAGCGCCAGCCAGCTTCCTGACCCAGTGCAGTGCCCAACGGCACGCCGAGCACGTTGGCCAGGGTCAAACCGGTGAACATCAAGGCCACCGCAGAAGCGCGTTTATTGGCCGGCACCAGGTTGGCCGCCACCACGGAACCGATCCCGAAGAAGGCACCGTGGCACAGCGCCGTGACGACGCGGGCAAACATCAGCACGTTGTAGTCACTGGCCAAGGCGCAGAGGAGGTTGCCGACAATAAAGATGCCCATCAACGCTACCAGAGCGGCCTTGCGTGGCAGCCTGGCGGTGGCCAGTGCCATGAAGGGCGCGCCGATGGCCACGCCCAAGGCGTAGCCGGTGACCAGCCAGCCGGCGCCGGGAATCGACACACCCAGGTCCGCCGCGACATCGGGCAGCAGCCCCATGATGACGAACTCGGTGGTGCCGATGGCGAAGGCACTCAGGGCCAGTATGAGGAGCGAGAGGGGCATTTGCGTTTCCTTGGTTATTGCGGTGCGCTGAGTTCGGTTATGAGCGCCGTGAGAAAGGCTTGGATCGTCTCCTCATTGCGTTTGAAAAAGTGCCATTGCCCGGCCTTCTGGCTGCTGATCAATCCCGCCCGTTGCAAGGTCGCAAGGTGCGCCGACACGGTCGACTGGGACAGGCCGCAGCGCTGGTCGATCTGCCCGGCGCAGATGCCGTATTCGTGGTTGTGCAGTTGCTCGGGGAATTGCACTTTCGGGTCTTTGAGCCAGGTGAGGATGTCTCGTCGTACTGGGTGCGCCAGGGCTTTTATTATTTCGTCGAGGTCGATGGACATGGCAGGGTGCTCGGTGTCGTAAAGCGTTATATCGCGATGAGGCGAACTTTAAATCGTCATATCTCGATATACCAATATGATTTTGATCTGAGGCCAAAGCGAATCGGTATATCGGGTTATAACGATATGAGTGCGGCAGTGATAGACTGCGCGCCATGAATTATCTCGCACATCTGCACCTGGGCGGCCAACTTCCTGCGCAACTGCTGGGCAGCCTGTATGGCGACTTCGTCAAAGGCCGCCTGCAGGGCCAGTTCAGCCCGCAAATCGAAGCAGCGATCCAGTTGCACCGTTCGATTGACCGGTTTACCGATAGCCACCCGTTGGTGGGCGAGGCGTTGTCGCGCTTCAGCCTTACCCGCAGGCGCTATGCCGGGATCGTGCTCGATGTATTTTTTGACCATTGCCTGGCGCGGGATTGGGCGTTGTATGCCGAGCAGCCCCTGGAGCGTTTTACCTCGCAGGTGTATCGCGTGCTGGCGGCAGAACCTGAGTTACCGGGGCGGCTGGCGCAGATTGCGCCGTATATGGCGGCGGATGACTGGCTGGGTTCGTATCGCGAGTTCGCGGTGATGGAGCAGGTGCTGCGTGGAATTTCGCGGCGGCTGACTGACCCGCAGGCACTCGGATTTGCGATGCACGAGTTGCGCGAGCTTTATAAGCCGTTAAGTGAAGATTTCCGGGTGTTCTATCCCCAATTGCAGAGATTTGCACAGATCCAACTGACCACCGATGTCTAAATGTGGGAGGGGGCTTGCTCCCGATTGCGGTGTGTCAGTCACTGTCTATGTTGACTGAACAACTGCTATCGGGAGCAAGCCCCCTCCCACATATGACTGTGCCCGCTTTATGCCGCGAACGCAGGTCGAGCAGCCACTTGCTCAGCTTCCGGCACCGGGCCAAACAACGCCTTTTGCACCGCCTGCTGCGCCTGATACGCCAGTGCCGCGCGTTCCTGCCCGGCGCAGGCAATCGGCTTGAGCAGATGAATCTGCACATCGCCCTGGTCGTTGGAAAACAAGCGCATCAAGTGCGAGAGCAAATCGTCATCGCCAATGAACGGCGCCAGCGGATCAACCCCACCGTCACGCAGATAACGAATCGCCACCGGTTGCAGCGACACATCCGCATCGATTGCACTGGCCAGCAAACGCCCGTGAAACGTACGCAAGCTGCGCCCGTCGGTAGTGGTGCCCTCGGGGAACATCAGCAGCGGGTGCTGTTGCTCCAGATGGCGGGTCATCTGTTTGCGGATCAACTGGCTGTCACCCGCGCCACGACGAATGAACAGACTGCCGGCCTTGGCCGCCAGCCAGCCGGCTACCGGCCAGGTGCGGACTTCGGCCTTGGACAAAAACGACAGCGGCGTGACCATGCCCAGCAGTGGAATGTCGGTCCAGGACACGTGATTGCTCACCCACAGCATCGGCGCTTGCGGCAACTCGCCGTGCACCGTTACGCGAAAGGGCAGGGCGTTGCTCAACCGCGCCATAAAGAACCGCGACCAACGCTGGCGCCGCACCATCGAATTGGCCACGCCCAGACGTTCGAACAGGCCAAACACACTGGCCATGCTCAAGCCCAGCGCCACCACCAACAGCACGCGGGCGATGCGCCCGTAGATGCGCAGGCGGTTCATCACATCGCCGCCTTGAAGTGGCGCGCGTAGCGCGGGCACAACTCATCGCGCTTGAGCAGGATGAACACATCGGCCACCTGGAAGTCTTCATCCCAGCACGGCTCGCCGCAGATCTTCGCGCCCAGGCGCATATAAGCTTTGAGCAGCGGTGGCATTTCGGCGATGACGTTGGACGGCAAGTCCAGGGCCGGCAGTGGCTTTTTCGGCTCGGCGCGCAGGTGTTCGTTGCACAGGTAGCGCTCGCGCAAGCGCTGCATGATTGCGTGGGCCTGAATGCCGCCATCGTGCATCGGGATGCTCGCGCAGCCCATCAGGTAGCTGTAGCTGCCCTGGTTGAGCACTTCGGCCAGTTCGCCCCAGAGCACCGCGATGGTGCCGCCGTTGCGGTAAGCCGGGTCGACGCAGGTGCGACCGATTTCCAGGATCGGGCCTTGCAAGTGCAGCAAGCCATGCAGGCTGAATTCTTCTTCGCTGTAGAACCGGCCCAAAGTGCTGGCGGCCTGGTGGTCGAGCAGACGGGTGGTGGCGACGAGTCGACCGCTGTTCAAGTCCCGCACGCCGATGTGGCTGCAGTGAACATCATAGTCATCCATGTCCAGGCCCAGTTCCGCGCCTTTCAGCTTGGCGTTGAACTCGCCGCTGAACACGTTGAACCGCAGGGCCTGGGCTTCCTGCAAGGCCTTGGCGCCCACCAGGCGTTCGGCTTGCAGACGGCGTTCATTGCCTTTGTCGCTGATGCGGGCGATCTGAGTCATAGCGAGTCTCCGGGTGCCGGCCAGGTTGCGGCCAGTCGACTTTGTTGTCCAAAGTCAGGCTATGTAGCCTCGGTGTCATCTCCATGAACTTACGGTGACGGTTGGGTGACAGCCCCCGTGTAGCAAATCTGTCATTGGCCTGCGCTAGGCTCGCGGGCTTGAATGCCCCGTTGAGTTCGTGCCCATGGTCCGAGGCCTGCTGTGCGTTATTGTGCTTTTAGTCACCGCTACCGTCCGCGCTGAAACCTGGCCCGAAAAAGAATGGGCCACGGGCACGTCACTTGAAGGTCCTGCTGTCGATGCCCTGAACGCCTATGCTTTCCCAACCCGTGACGACACCACCCGCAAAGGCATTCGTACCGACGCGCTGCTGGTCATTCGTGACGGCGAAATCATCTACGAACGCTACGCCGCGCCAACCACCGCCAGCACGCCGCACCTGACCTGGTCGGTGAGCAAAAGCCTGATGGCCACTGTGCTCGGCGTGGCCTACGGCGAAAACCGTTTCAAGCTCACCGACCCGGCCGCACGTTTTTACCCGCCAATGAAGCAGCACCCCAAGGTGAGCATGGCCGACTTGCTCCATTGGGCTTCGGGGCTGGATTGGCAGGAGGACTATGAATACGCCCCGTTGAAGTCTTCTGTTGTGGCGATGCTCTATACCCGTGGGCGTGACGATATGGCGCAATTTGCCGCCGATACCGAAGCCGCCTCCGAGCCCGGCCAGGCGTTCCGTTATTCCAGTGGCGACAGCAATATTCTGTCCGCTGCGCTTAAAGGGATGCTCGGCCACCAGGCGTACATGAGCTATCCGTGGGATGCGCTGTTCAAGCCATTGGGCATTCGCAACGCGACGTGGGAAACCGATGCCGACGAAACCTTTGTTGCCTCGTCCTACGCCTACCTCACTGCTCGCGATCTGGCGCGGGTCGGGCTGCTGATGGCACGGGATGGGCGCTGGGGTGAGCAACAGTTGCTGCCCAAAGAGTGGGTGGCTTTCAATCGGCGGCCTTTCGACAAATACAAAGCCGGCCAGGATGAAGCGGTACCGGGCGGCCACTGGTGGCTCAACAAGGGTACGCCCCAACCCTGGCCCGACGCGCCGACCGACACCTTCGCTGCGCTGGGGCACTGGGGCCAGGCACTGTTTGTACTGCCCGACGAGCACTTGGTGATCGTGCGCTACGGCGATGACCGCGATGGCAGCTACCGCCACAACGAACTGCTCAAGCGCGTGCTGGCGGCGGTGCGGTCATGATTCGTCGTCGGCCATTTACCAGCCTGCTGCTACTGCTGTTGCTGGCCCTATTGGGTTGGGTATGGCACGAGCGCGTCAACCTGCAAGCCTTCCCCGACATCATCGCGGCGTACACGGCCAAGGAGTATTGCTCGTGTCGGTATGTGGAGAACAACCCGGCGCAGTATTGCCGTGGGTATGTGAAGCAGTACGTGCCGACCAGTGCGTTGATCGACACGCCGGAGCGCAGTGAAGTGACGGCGAGTGGGTTGGGGCGTACGCATACGGCACGGTGGTTGGGCAACCGCCAAGGCTGCCGCCTCAACCCCTGACACACCCAAATTCCCCTGTGGGAGCTGGCTTGCCTGCGATAGCGTCAGGTCAGCCAACATCACTGGTGCCTGTGCCGCCGTCATCGCAGGCAAGCCAGCTCCCACATTTAGATTATCTGCGTGGGTTCTCGGAAAAAGAACCGGCCCTGAGGTTCCACAGGGTGGAACCACCTTTGATTGTCCTCAGCCCCACATCGCGCTTAGCTGTCGATGTGTCGCTAACAAGAACGGGACCACCCGCCTGTGAGGAGAATCACCATGCGCCCACACCAGCACATTCTGGATTGGCTCAGCGATGTCGCCAGCGACTTGCACGCTGTGCGCCACGATATCCACGCCCATCCCGAACTCGGCTTTGAAGAGAACCGCACCTCAGCGCTGGTCGCGCAGTCCCTGCGGGATTGGGGGTATGAGGTGCATACCGGCATTGGCAAAACCGGTGTGGTCGGCGTGCTGCGCAATGGCAGCAGTTCGCGCACGCTGGGTATTCGTGCCGATATGGACGCCTTGCCCATCATCGAAAATACCGGTGCGGCCTACACCAGCCAGCACGCCGGTTGCATGCACGCCTGCGGGCATGACGGCCACACCACCATGCTGCTCGGCGCTGCCCGCTACCTGGCGGCGACCCGGCAATTCGACGGCACCCTGAATCTGATTTTTCAACCCGCCGAAGAAGGCCAGGGCGGTGCCGAGGCGATGTTGGCGGATGGTTTGCTGGAGCGCTTCCCGTGTGACGGCCTGTTCGGCATGCACAATATGCCGGGCTTGCCGGCGGGGCATTTGGGATTAAGAGTTGGCCCGATGATGGCGTCCCAGGACTTGCTCACTGTCACCCTTGAAGGCGTCGGCGGCCACGGTTCCATGCCGCATCTGACGGTCGATCCACTGGTGGCGGCGGCGAGTATGGTCATGGCCTTGCAGACGGTAGTAGCGCGCAATATCGATACCCAGGAAGCCGCCGTGGTTACGGTCGGTGCGCTGCAAGCCGGCCAGGCCGCCAACGTGATTCCCCAGCAAGCCTTGCTGCGCCTGAGCCTGCGTGCACTCAACCCCAAGGTGCGCGAACAGATGCTGGAGCGGGTCAACGCGATCATCAACACCCAGGCCGCCAGCTTCGGCTGCACCGTGCAGATCGAGCACCGTCCGGCCTACCCGGTGCTGGTCAACCATGGCGAAGAAACCGAATTCGCTCGCCAGGTCGGTGTGGCCTTGCTCGGCGCCGATGCGGTGGACGGCAACACTCGCACGCTGATGGGCAGTGAAGACTTCGCCTGGATGCTGCAACGCTGCCCCGGCAGTTACCTGTTTATCGGCAACGGCGTGTCGCGGCCGATGGTGCATAACCCCGGCTATGACTTCAACGACGACATCCTGCTGACCGGCGCCGCCTATTGGGGCGCGTTGGCCGAGAGCTGGCTCAAGCCTGCCTGACGACCGCACTTTTTTCTGCCGCTGGACCCTTTCCCTTATCGGTTGAATGGAGTGCTCCTCATGCAGACTTTAAAACCAGGCGTCTCGCGCACCCGCCAAGTGGTGGCCGCCGTGATCGGCAATGCACTGGAATGGTATGACTTCATCGTCTACGGCTTTCTCGCCAGCATCATCGCCCGGCAGTTTTTCCCGTCGGAGGATGAATACGCTTCGCTGCTGATGGCCCTGGCCACCTTTGGCGTGGGCTTTTTCATGCGGCCGGTGGGCGGGATCCTGTTGGGTATCTACGCCGACCGCAAAGGCCGCAAAGCCGCGATGCAGTTGATTATCCGGCTGATGACCGTGTCCATCGCGCTGATCGGCTTCGCCCCCAACTACGCCGCCATCGGTATGGGCGCGCCGTTGCTGATTGTGGTGGCGCGGATGCTTCAGGGATTTGCCACCGGCGGTGAATACGCGAGTGCCACGGCGTTTCTGGTGGAGAGCGCACCGGCCCATCGCAAGGGCTTGTATGGTTCCTGGCAATTGGTGGGACAGTGCCTGGCGGTGTTTGGTGGTGCGGCGATGGTGGCGCTGGTCACGCACTTCTTCTCCCCCGAAACCCTCGACCTGTGGGGCTGGCGCCTGCCGTTTGTGCTGGGCTTGCTGATCGGCCCGGTGGGGTTGTGGATCCGGCGGCACATGGAGGACCCGGAAGAGTTTATCCAGGCGCGTAAAAACGCCACCGGCCCGGCACCGAGCCTGATGCAGGTGCTGCGTGAGCATCGGCGCAGCATCCTGGTGTCCATGGGCCTGGCGTGCGGGGCGACGGTGTCGTTCTATGTGGTGTTGGTGAACATGCCGACCTTCGCCCACAAGAATCTCGGCCTGCCGTTGGACCAGGTGCTGATGGTGCAGATGTTTGCGGTGGCGCTGATGACCGTGGTGATTCCGTTGTCCGGCCTGCTCTCGGATCGTTTGGGGCGGCGACCGGTGTTGATGGCCTTCACCCTGGCGTTCTTCGTGATGGTCTACCCGTTGTATGTATGGGTGGCTGCCGCGCCGTCCATCGAGCGCTTGCTGGTGATGCAGGTAATGCTGTGCACGGCCATTGGCGGGTTCTTCGGCCCGGCGCCGACGGCGTTGGCTGAACAGTTTCCCATCGAGGTGCGCTCGACCGGCGTGTCGGTGGCCTATAACGTGGCGGTGATGGTGTTCGGCGGTTTTGCGCCGTTGATCGTCACTTGGCTGAGCAAGGTGCTGGGCACGCCGGTGGCGCCGTCGTTCTACGTATTGTTCGCGTGCGTGCTGACGCTGCTCGGCACTTATTGCATGCGCGAGGCACCACGAGCGAGCAAACCGCTGCCGTTTTCCAGAGAGGTGAAGCCTTGAGTATTGTCGATTGGGATGCCACGCAACTGTCGCAGGCGATCCATGGGCGGCAGGTATCGTGCGAAGAGGTGATGCAGGCGTACCTGGCGCAGATCCAGCGTTTCAACCCCCGTGTGAATGCGCTGGTGTCGTTGCGCGACAGCGAGGTTGTGCTGGCCGAGGCTAGGGCCTGCGACCGTGAGCTGTACCAGGGTCAATCCCGCGGTTGGATGCATGGCATGCCCCAGGCCATCAAAGATCTGGCGGCGACCCAAGGTTTGCGTACCACCTTGGGCTCACCGTTGTTTGCCGAGCACGTGCCCAGCGAAGACGCCATCAGCGTGGCGCGGGTGCGCGCCAGTGGCGCGATCATCATCGGCAAGACCAACGTGCCGGAGTTTGGCCTGGGGTCCCACACCTACAACACGCTGTTCGGCACCACCGGCAATGCCTATGACCCACGCCTGACGGCCGGCGGCAGCAGCGGCGGGGCAGCGGTGGCCCTCGCGTTGCGGATGTTGCCGGTGGCCGATGGCAGCGACATGATGGGCTCGCTGCGCAACCCGGCGGCGTTCAATAACGTGTTCGGCTTGCGCCCGTCCCAGGGCCGCGTGCCCCACGGGCCGATGCCGGAGCTGTTTGTGCAGCAACTGGGCACCGAAGGCCCGATGGGGCGCAGTGTCACGGATGTAGCGCGGCTGCTGAGCATCCAGGCCGGTTACGACCCCCGTGTGCCCTTGTCATCCCAGGACGATCCCGCGATGCTGGGCCAGTCGTTACAGCGCGACTTCAAAGGCACGCGCCTGGGTTGGCTGGGTGACTACAACGGTTATCTGCCGATGCAAGACGGCGTGCTGAGCCTGTGCGAGGCGGCACTCGATGATTTCGCCACGCTGGGCTGCGAGGTGCAAAGCTGCCAGCCGGACTTTTCCCTGGCGCGCCTGTGGCGTTGCTGGCTGGTACACCGCCATTGGCTGGTGCACGGCAACCTCGGCGCGGCCTACGCCAACCCGCGAAAACGCGCATTGCTCAAGCCCGAAGCGCAATGGGAAGTGGAGGGCGGCCAGGGCCTGAGTGCCCAGCAGGTGTACCAGGCGTCGGTGGATCGCAGCGAGTGGTATCGGGCCCTGGCCAAGTTGTTTGAACGTTACGATTTTCTGCTGTTGCCCACCGCCCAAGTGTTCCCTTTCGATGCACAACAGCCTTGGCCACGCCTCGTTGGCGGGCGCGAAATGGACACCTATCACCGCTGGATGGAAGTGGTGATCGGCCCGACACTCGCCGGTTTGCCGAGCATGAGCATCCCGGTGGGCTTCAACCCCCAAGGGCTGCCCATGGGCCTGCAAGTCATCGGCCCGGCCCAGGCCGACCGAGCCGTGCTGCAACTGGCATTTGCCCATGAACAGCTGACTCAATGGGTGCAGCGCCGGCCGCCGGCGTGCATTGCCACCACCACCTGACCTGCGACCGGGCCTGTATCTTGCTGTGTAAAACAGATCATCCACCGGCAACAGGGAGATCGAACATGGAGACAGGCACGGTACGCTCGGTTGAGCGCGCACTGGCAATCGTCGAGTTGCTGGGCGAGCACCAGGCCCTTGGGCTGGAAGAACTGCACTACCTTACGCGGCTGCCCAAGGCCACGGTGTCGCGCATGTTACTGACCTTGCAGGATCAGGGCTGGGTCTACCGCGGCCTGAGCGATCGGCGTTACCGCCTGCGCGCTCGGCGTTTGTTCGGTGATACCCAGCAACGCTTCAAGCGCCAGGTGGTGGAAAGCGCGGCGCCCTGGTTATTGGAGCTCAGCGAGCGCACGGGGTTGGTGGTGGACTTGTCGTGTTTCGACGGCGAGCGCCTGGAAGTCATGGAAAGCGCGATTCCCGGCGTGTTGCGCAAGCTCTACCCGAACAACTGCCAGATCGTCGGTCAGTACGCCAGCCTGTTTCACTCGGCGATGGGCAAGGCATGCCTGACGCAGTTGCCCCTTGATGAAGTGCAGCGGCTGGCGTGTCGCGATCGTGTGGCCGCCGATGAGCAAAGCCATGCTTGCGAGCAAACCCAGCACCAGGGGTTCGGCCAGCGTACCGAGGGCTATTGGGAATACCCGGTGCGTTTGCCGTTCCTGATTCGGGCGGTGGCGTTGCCGGTGCGCGCCAATGGTCGGTTGGTGGGGAGCATGGCGTTGCATTGGCCCATGCATCAGGCGCCGGTGGAGCGGGTGTTGAATTTGCATATGGCCAGCCTTGAACAGGCGGTGTGCGAAGTTCAGCGAACGCTGGATTAAAAACACCGCAAAACCCTGTGGGAGCTGGCTTGCCTGCGATGGCGATGTATCAGTCAACCATTTCTCGCCTGGCACACCGCCATCGCAGGCAAGCCAGCTCCCACAATGGATTTGCGCCGTTCGTGAGATTGCGCTTAATGTTCGCCCAGGTTTTTTGCCCCATGAGTCTTTATGTTCAATGTCAAACCTCTGGTCTTCGCCCTGCTGACCTGCGCCACCGTGCCTGCCCACGCCGATTGGTACCTGGATAACGAATCCTCGCGCCTGTCTTTCGTCACCACCAAAAACACCGAGATTGCAGAAGTCCACCGCTTCCTGGTGCTGCATGGCAAGGTCGACGCCAAAGGCGCGGCGCAGTTGCAAGTGGAGATGGAGTCGATCAACAGCGGCATCCCGCTGCGCGATGAGCGCATGCGCAAAGAGCTGTTCCAGATCAAGGCCTTTCCCGACGCATTGATCAGCGCACAGATCAATCTGCAACCGATCAACGACCTGGCGTCCGGCGCGCAACTGGAGTTGCGCCTGCCGCTGAGCGTCACCCTGCACGGCAAGACCCAGACCTACAGCGCCGAATTGCTTGCCACGCGCCTGGATGAGCGACGTTTCCAGGTGGTGACCCTGGAGCCTGTGGTGTTGCACGCCGAGGACTTCGATCTGGCGCCGGGTGTGGCGGCGTTGCGCAAGGCGGCGGGGCTCAAGTCGATCAGTTTGTCGGTGCCGGTGGGTGCGGTACTGATCTTCACGGCGCGCTGACATGAGTGGCGCAGTGTTCCCGTGGCGCAGCGCCAATCAATTCGAACTGCTGATCGACGGGCCGAGTTTCTTCCCGCAGATGCTGGTGGGCATCGCCCGGGCCGAGCAGCAGGTGGATCTTGAGCTGTATCTGGTCGAAGCCGGCGCCTGTGCCGACGCGATGGTGCAGGCGCTGGTGCTGGCCGCCGAACGTGGGGTGCAGGTGCGCTGCTTGTTCGATGACTACGGCAGCCTGGCGTTTACCCTTGGGCTGCGCAAGCGTTTGACCGACGCCGGCGTGGAGCTGCGTTTTTACAACCGCCTGAATTGGCGGCGCTGGATGCGCAACCTGTATCGCGACCACCGCAAGCTGCTGCTGATCGACCAGCGCGTTGCCGTGGTCGGTGGTACGGGCGTCACCGATGAGTTCTGGACGCCGGGGCAAGACAGCGCCGATTGGCATGAAGTGATGGTGCAGATCAGCGGCCCGCTGGTACTGGACTGGCAGGCCCTGTTCGACCGGCAATGGCACGCTAACGCCGCGCGCCGTGAATGGAAACCGGCGACCCATTTCGGTTTGCCGCGCTTGCCGAAAGTGCCAGCGACGGGCCCTGGGCTTGGTCGCGTGGCGTACGCCGACGCTCGTCAGCACCGCGATATCCTGCAGTCGTTGATTCGCGCGTTGAACAGCAGCAAAGGGCGTATCTGGCTGGCGACTCCCTATTTTCTGCCGACCTGGAGCGTGCGTCGTGCCTTGCGCCGGGCGGCAGGGCGCGGGGTGGATGTGCGTTTGCTGCTCACCGGGCCCCGTACCGATCACCCGTCAGTACGCTACGCCGGCCATCGTTATTACCCGCGTCTGCTGCGTGCAGGCGTGCAGATTTTTGAATACCAGCCGTGCTTTTTGCACCTGAAGATGGTGCTGGTGGACGATTGGGTCAGCATTGGCTCGTGCAATTTCGACCACTGGAATTTGCGCTTCAACCTGGAAGCCAACCTCGAAGCGTTGGACCCGGGATTGACGGCGGCGGTGGTGGGCAGTTTCGAAGCGGATTTTGCCCAAAGCCAGGTGGTGAGCCTGGAGGCCTGGAAGGCGCGGCCGTTGTGGAAGCGGGTGAAGCAGCGGGTGTGGGGGTGGATTGATCGGTTGGTGGTCAATCTGCTCGACCGGCGCGGCTAACAAGAACAATGAGGTCAAATGTGGGAGGGGGCTTGCTCCCGATGGCGGTGTTTCAGTTAACAGATTCATTGACTGACCCACTGCTATCGGGAGCAAGCCCCCTCCCACATTTTTGACCGCGTCAGGCGTTAGAGCAGTTCAAAGGTCTGCTGCTGCACATCCTGGGAATCCAGCCCGATCTGCACATTGAACTCACCCGGTTCCGCCGCGAACTTGAGCTGGGCGTTGTAGAACTTCAAGTCGTCCTCGGTGATGGTGAAATGCAGCGTGCGCGCTTCGCCGGCCTTGAGCATGACCTTCTGGAAGTTCTTCAGCTCCTTGATCGGGCGGATCATCGAGCCGGCCACATCCTGGATATACAACTGCACCACGGTTTCGCCATCGACCTTGCCGGTGTTCTTCACGGTGACGCTGGCGTCGAGCTTGCCGGTCTTGTTCAGGGTGGTGGACGACAGTGCCATGTCCGACAGGCTGAACTGGGTGTAGCTCAGGCCATAGCCAAAGGGAAACAGGGGACCTGTGGTGTCATCGAAGTACTGCGAGGTGTAGTTGCCCGGCTTGCCTGGGGTGAACGGCCGGCCAATGGTCAGGTGGTTGTAGTAGGTGGGAATCTGCCCTACCGAACGCGGGAAGGTGATCGGCAGCTTGCCCGACGGGTTGTAGTCCCCGAACAGCACGTCGGCGATGGCGTTGCCGCCTTCGGTACCTGCGAACCAGGTTTCCAGGATCGCGTCAGCCTGTTGGTTCTCTTCGAGAATCGACAGCGGGCGGCCGTTCATCAGCACCAGCACCAACGGCTTGCCGGTCGCCTTGAGGGCCTTGATCAGGTCGCGCTGGCTTTGCGGGATGTTCAGGTCGGTACGGCTCGACGACTCGTGGGACATGCCACGGGATTCGCCCACGGCCGCGACGATGACGTCGGCGTTCTTCGCCGCTTTCACCGCTTCGTCGATCAATACTTGGGCAGGGCGTGGGTCATCCACCACTTCCGGAGCATCGAAGTTGAGGAAGTTGAGGTAGTCGAGCACCGCCTTGTCGCCGGTGATGTTGGCACCGCGGGCATAGATCACTTTGCCCTTTTCGCCGATCACGGCGTTCATGCCGTCGAGCAGGGTCACTGATTGCGCAGGTCGGCCGGCAGCCGCCCAACTGCCCATCATGTCGATCGGCGCCTTGGCCAGCGGGCCGACCAGGGCGATGGTCGCGGATTTTTTCAGCGGCAGGGTGTCGTTGTGGTTTTTCAGCAACACCAGGCTACGGCGCGCAATGTCGCGGGCCTCGGCGCGGTGCAGGCGGCTGTCGGCATAGGTGTCGACCGGGTCATCCTCGGCCTTGCCGATGCGCAGGTACGGGTCCTTGAACAGGCCCATGTCGTACTTGGCGCCGAGCACTTCGCGCACGGCATTGTCGATGTCGCTCTGTTCGATCTCGCCGGACTTGAGCAGGCCGGGCAATTCCTTGCCGTACAGCGAGTCGTTCATGCTCATGTCGATGCCGGCCTTGATCGCCAGCTTGGCGGCTTCGCGCCCGTCCTTGGCCACGCCGTGCTTGATCAGCTCGAAGATCGCGCCGTGGTCGCTGACGGTCAGGCCCTTGAAGCCCCAGTCCTTGCGCAGCAGGTCGTTCATCAGCCAGGTGTTGGCGGTGGCGGGCACGCCGTTGATCGAGTTCAACGCGACCATCACGCCGCCGGAACCGGCCTTGATCGCCGCGTGGTAGGGCGGCAGGTAGTCCTGGTACATCTTGACCGGGCTCATGTCGACCACGTTGTAGTCGCGCCCGCCTTCCACCGCGCCATACAGGGCGAAGTGCTTGACGCTGGCCATCAGGCTGTCGGCATTCGCCGGGCTTGCGCCCTGGAACGCCTTGACCATGACTTCGGCAATCCGCGAGACCAGGTAGGTGTCTTCGCCGAAACCTTCGGAGGTACGGCCCCAGCGCGGGTCGCGGGAGATATCGACCATCGGCGCGAAGGTGATGTCGAGGCTGTCGGCAGCGGCTTCCTGGGCGGCGATACGCCCGGAGCGGCCGATGGCGTCCATGTCCCAGCTGGAGGCCAGGGCCAGGCTGATAGGGAAAATGGTGCGGTGGCCGTGGATCACGTCATAGGCGAAGAACATCGGGATCTTCAAGCGACTGCGCATGGCCGCGTCCTGCATCGGACGGTTTTCCGGGCGGGTGATGGAGTTGAAGGTGCCACCGATGCGGCCAGCGGCGATTTCCTTGCGGATCATCTCGCGGGGCATTTCCGGGCCGATGCTGATCAGGCGCAATTGGCCGATCTTTTCGTCCAGGGTCATTTGCTTGAGCAGGTCGCTGACGAAGGCGTCCTTGTCTTTAAGCGCAGCAGGCTTTGTTTCTGCCCAGACGGGGTGGGTGGCCAGCGTGGCAACAAGGCCGAGCAAACACAGCTTTTTCATGAATATCCTTTTTCGGCTACTGCGCAGCATTAAACGCATGCTGTCGGCCAAAATGTGGGGAACGTCTATTGTTGTTCGGGTGTTGTTCAGATAAATGCAGCACACTCTGAACTCTTTTTCGCGCTGGGCATCTTTGTAGCTGATTGGCTCGATGCATTCCAGTGGTGGCGGATTATGCCCCAAGCGCGTGGTTTATAGGGTTAGTCGTCAAATTCCATCAAGATTGGGCAGGAGAAACACCATGCAAGCAGCACAGACTTACCGTTGGGGCTTCAAGGCCGCGGCTTTGCTATTGATCAGCACCGTACTGAGCGGTTGCGGCATCAATAACATCCCGACCCTGGACGAACAGGCCAAGGCGGCCTGGGGCCAGGTGCAGAACCAGTATCAACGCCGCGCCGACCTGATCCCCAACCTGGTGGAAACGGTGAAGGCCTATGCCGCCCACGAACAGGAGACCCTCACCGCCGTGATCGAAGCGCGGGCCAAGGCCACCTCGATCCAGGTGGATGCCAGCACCCTGGACAACCCGGAAAAACTCAAGCAGTTCCAGCAAGCCCAGGATGGCTTGAGCGGCGCACTCAGCCGTTTGATGGTGGTGTCCGAGCGTTACCCGGACCTCAAGGCCAACCAGAACTTCCTGGCCTTGCAATCCCAGCTTGAAGGCACCGAGAACCGTATCGCCGTGGCCCGTCGTGATTTCATCCAGACTGTGCAGGCGTACAACACCGAAATCCGTACTTTCCCGGGCCGTCTGTGGCACAGCGTGATGTACAGCGATTTGCCGATTCGCGCCACGTTTGAAGCCACCAGCGCCGATGCCGACAAGGCGCCGCAGGTGAAATTCAAATAACGCTGCCTTGAGGTGTCGATGCGTTTATTACGGATAGGCCTGGCATTCTGGCTACTGGCCTGCATGGGCATGGCCCAGGCGGCCCTGACCTTCCCGGCACTGACCGGGCGGGTGGTGGACAACGCCCAGATGATCGACCCGGCAACGCGCCAGCAGCTCACTCAACAGCTGCAGGCGCTGGAGCAGACCTCCGGTGACCAGCTTGTGGTGGTCACCGTGCCCGACCTGCAGGGCGTCCCGATTGAAGACTACGGTTATCAATTGGGGCGCGCATGGGGCATCGGCCAGAAGGGCAAGGACAACGGCGCGCTGTTGATCGTTGCCCGTGATGAGCGCCAATTGCGCATCGAAGTCGGTTACGGCCTGGAAGGCGTGCTGACGGATGCGCAGTCCTGGGTGATCATCAACCAGGTGATCCTGCCCAAGTTCAAGACCGGCAATTTCAGCCAGGGCATCAGCGACGGCGTGGCGGCGATGATCCAGGTGGTGGGCGGTGAGCCCCTGGCGGTGCCCGCCCATGTGGCGGATGCGAATTTCGCCAAGGATAACCCCGGTTTTTCCATCGGCCTGTTTATTCTGCTGATCGGCGTGTTGTGGCTGTGCAATCGCATGGGCTTGCCGGTAGGCGCTATCCTGCTGGCCATTCTCAGCAGCAGCGGCCGCGGTGGTGGTGGGGGCGGCGGTGGCGGTGGTTTCCGTGGCGGCGGTGGTGGCTTCGGCGGTGGCGGGGCTTCGGGCGGCTGGTAATGACAATAACGAGAAAAGAGCATCTACAACCATGGCATTACTGACTGAACATGAGCAGCGCCAAGTCGCCGAAGCAATTGCCCGGGTCGAAAAAAACACCGACGCAGAGCTGGTGACCGTGCTGGCGGCGCGTGCCGACGACTACGCCTACATCCCGTTGCTGTGGGCCAGCCTGATCGCGTTGGTGGTACCGGGCGTGGTGCATTATTTGTCGGGCTACCTGACCATGTACACCTTGCTGTTGGCGCAATGGGCGACGTTTATTGTGTTGTGCCTGGTGTTTCGCTTGCCCAAGGTCACCACCCGCCTGATTCCTCGCTCCGTACGCCACTGGCGCGCCTCTAACCTGGCGCGTCGGCAGTTTCTGGAGCAGAACCTGCATCACACGTTGGGCAGCACTGGCGTGCTGATATTTGTCAGCGAGGCGGAACGCTACGTGGAGATCCTCGTCGATGACGGCATTTCCAAACGCCTGGATGACAGCAGTTGGGACGCCATCGTCAAGACGTTCACCCAGCAGGTGAAACAGGGGCAGACGCTGGCCGGGTTTATTGCGTGCATCGAGGCGTGCGGCGAGTTGCTCAAGGTGCATGTGCCAGTGACGCAAACGCGCAATGAGCTACCCAATCGCCTGGTGGTACTCGAATAACCCGGCCAACTCAGTTGCAAATGTGGGAGGGGGCTTGCTCCCGATGGCGGTGCACCAGTCAATGAATCTGTTGGCTGATCCACCTATATCGGGGGCAAGCCCCCTCCCACATTTGGATCTACTGTGGCTGCTGGAACTGACCGTTGATCAAATAACCCCGTGCCCTGAACCCCTATCCCCCCTAAAATGCCCGGCATTCTTTGCCCGAGGCGTTTTTGTTCATGTCCGTCACCGCTCAACCCGCCAACCCTGCGCCGGATCATCACGCCCAGTTCATCCAATTGCTGAGCGCAAGCCTTGCGCAAAACGCCTTTATCAAGCTGGTGCTGGCCAAGTACGTCGGTGAGGAAGCCGAGTTGCAACGGCTGATCATCAAGCCGGTCACCGTCAAAGACCAGCCGTGCCTGTCCTTCGTGTACCGCTACAAGACCCGCGACATCACCAAGAATTTCCCCTCGGCCGACGGCGTGGCGGTGATTGCCGAGCTGTTGCCTGCGTCATTCAAGAACGCGCACTTGCTGTCGCTGACTGACGAAGCCCAGCTGGAATACAGCAAGAAGAACAAAAGCTCGCTGTTCAAAAGCAAACCGCAACAACTGCGCGAAGCACCGTCGGCCGAGCATAACCGTGAGAAGAACCGCTACCTCGACCTGAGCCGGCCGTTTCTCGCCGATCTTGGGGTGACCGATGCCAGGCAGGCACTGATTCCATCGATGTCGCGCAAGTGGAAGCAGATCAACAAGTTCATCGAAGTGTTCAGCCATGCGCTGACGTCGTCGCCGTTGAAACTCGACCAACCGGTGCGCGTTGCCGATTTTGGCTCGGGCAAGGGCTACCTGACCTTCGCCATCCATGATTACCTGCGCAATACCCTCAAGGCCGAGGGCGAGGTTACCGGTGTTGAATTGCGCCAAGACATGGTCACCCTGTGCAACAGTGCTGCCGCGCGCCTGGAGCACCCGGGGCTGGTGTTCAAGTGCGGGGACGTACGCAGTGTGGCGCCGAGCGAGCTGGACGTGATGATCGCCCTGCATGCCTGCGACATCGCCACCGATTACGCGATCCATACCGGCATCCGCTCCGGCGCGTCGATCATCATGTGCTCGCCATGCTGCCACAAGCAGATCCGCCTGCAGATCCAGAGCCCGGCGCTGCTCAAGCCGATGCTGCAATACGGCCTGCACCTGGGCCAGCAGGCAGAAATGGTCACCGACAGCTTGCGTGCGTTGTTCCTGGAAGCCTGTGGCTACGAGACCAAGGTGTTCGAGTTCATCTCGCTGGAGCACACCAACAAGAACAAGATGATTCTTGCGGTCAAGCGTGCGCAGCCTTTGGACAACGCGCAGTTGCTGGTGAAAATCCAGGAGCTCAAGGCGTTCTACCACATCACTGAGCACTGCCTGGAAACCCTGTTGCGCGGGGATGGCTACCTGGCCTGAAGTGAGCGCGTTCCCTGTGGGCGCTGGCTTGCCTACGATGACGATGGTGGCTGTACCACGGCTATCGCAGGCAAGCCAGCTCCCACATTTGGAATGCGTGTGTGGTCAGAAGAACCGCGTCACGCTGATCTTCGCATCGCGCCCCTTGGTATAGGCGCGGTCGCCGCTCAACGCCGGGCGGAAGTTTTCGTTGAACAGGTTGTCCACCGTGAAGTTCACCTCGGTGCCTTTGAGGTAAGCCTGCTGCGGTTTCCATTTGGCGAACAGGCCTTGGGTGTTGTAACGCTTGTTGCCGTACTGGTCGAAGAACAAATCACCCACGCCGGAGCCCGGGCCACCGGAGTATTTGTCGCTGGGCAAGCGGTCGGTAGCGCCGATGAATTGACCCATCCAGCCCACCTGGGCATCCCAGGCCGGGATGTTGGTGCCCAGTACCAGCACCCATTTGGTCGGTGGGATATCCCGTGCCGCCACATCCGGGCCCCACGGGTTGGTGTAGGCGCCCTGGTGCTGGCCCTTGGCATAGGCAAACGATACCGAACCAAATAGGTAGGTGGAGTTATAGATCGATTCGAGTTCGACACCCTTGATGGTCATGCCACCGATATTGCGATAGTTGGACATCGGCCCCGGTGGGCACGCTGAGGAGATGCTGCCGCCGTTGATGGCCTGGTTCTGGCAGCCCACGCCGGTGGCCTTGAAGATTTCGTCTTCGATCTTGTTGTGGAACAGGGTAGTGCGCAGTTGCAGGTTATCGTCCTGGACCAACAGGTTGTCGAAGTTGGTGATGTTGCCCAGGGTGATCGAGGTGATGCGCTCCGGGTCCAGGTCCACGCTGGTCGCGGTGCGGCTGCCCAGGCCCTGTACTTCATATTGTTCGTCGATCACCGGGGCGCGCCAGGTCTGGCTCCAGTTGGCGAACAACCCCACATTCGGCGTCACGGTCCAGAACAGCGCCAGGCGTGGCGACCAGCCGGTGTAGGTGCGGTCGCTGTAATCGTGGCCAACCGCGGGGTCGGGGTTGTTGTAGTAGGGCGCATCGTTGCCCTCGCCGCGATTGCGCACGTGGTCATAGCGCAGCGACGGCGTGATCGTCACGTCGCCCAGGGTGACCGCGTCCTGGATAAAGAAGCTGTTGGTATCGACCTTACCTTGGGGCATGAAGCCCGGCTGGAAGTGCCCATAGTTGTAGCGCGGCGTGTTGTAGGTGGTGCCGGGCATCCACATTTCGGTTTCGCGGATGTGCTTGCGGATCTGCCCGCCGACGGTCACCGCATGCTGCAAGGGGCCGGTGTCGAACAGGCTGACGTTGCGGATGTCGAGGTTTTTGTCGGTGTAGGCGGTGTCCATCTTGCGCCCGCCGGTAGCCAGTTGGAAAAACGCGGTGGCGTCACGCTCGTCGGTCTGTTCGGTATTGGACTGGGAATATTTGACGGTGAGGTCCACCAGCGGGTTATCCAGCGGCTGGTAGTGATACTTGCCCGACCAGGTGGTATCGACCGTATCGCGGTGCGCGAGGAAGCGCTTCAAGGCCCCTTCGTAGCCGTAGCGGTCGATGTTGAACTGGGTAGGCGGCGTCGGGTAGCTCGCGGCGGAAAACGGTGTCCAGCGGTTGCTGTGAGAACGCGAGTACGACAGGCCGACACTCTGCTCATCGGTGAAGTACGCGTTGACCTTGAACAACTTGCCGTCCACATCCTGCGCGCTGTTGGGCAAGCGCTGGGGGTTGATCGGGTACTCGTTGTTGTCGTTGGGCAACTTGGCGGCCACCTTCATATCGCCGCCGTCGCGTTGGGTCAGGTAGGCCAGGGCGTCGAAACGGCCATCGTCGGTGCGGCCATACACGGCACCGCTGTAGACCTGTTCATGGTCATTGCTGGAGTAGCCGTATTTGAGCATCGCGCCGCTGTTGCGACCGTCCTGGAGCAGGTCCGGGGCGTCCTTGGTGATCATGTTGACGGTGCCGCCGAAGCCGCCATTGCCGGTGAACGGCGAGTTGGGGCCTTTTTCCACTTCGATGCGCTTGATCAGCTCGGGTTCGATAAACACTGTGCCTTGCTGGTAGCGCTCAAAGCCGGTCTTGGTGGCGCCGTCCACGGTCAACGGCACGTCTTCGGCATCGCCGAAACCACGGATGTTGATGGTCTGCCCGCCAGGTTTGAGCGAGCCGCCCTGGCTGACGCCGGGCAGGGTCTGCAACAGGCTGTGAATGTTATTGGACTGGTAGCGGTCGATATCGGCCTGGGTCAGGGTGGAGCGGCTGACGGTGCTGGCGTTCACTTCGTTGCCGGTGCCGATCACGCTCAGCGTGTCCAGCTGGATCGCGGCGCTGCTGGTGGCCTTGCCCTCATCGGGGCGCACTACGTAGGTGCTGCCGACCTTGATCAGGGTGAACTCGCCGTTTTTCAGCAGGGAGCGAATCGCTACTTCCGCGGTGTAGTCACCGTCGAGCGCCGGCGCTTTCAGGTTTTTGAGCAGGCTTTCATCGAACAGCAGCTGGATTTTCGCCTGCTGTGCCACCTGGCTCAGGGACGTGGCCAGTGACTGGGCCGGCAGGTGCAGGGTTAACGACTCGGCCTGGGCGTTGAGGCTGAAGGCCAGGCACGTGGCCAGGAGCGTGGGTCGAAGAAACAGGTGCGAAGCGTGGCAAGGCGCGCGAAACATGAAATCCCCCGGAGCGGCTAAATAGCCAAAAAGGTGTGCGTATCAAACACGGACAGGAGGAAGACGGGGCAGACCAAAAAAACCACACATGCGAATGCAAAATATTCTCATGTGGACAGTATGCAGGCTATTTGCTCGGCTCGATTTTCACACTGCCATCGGCCAAGACCACGGTTTTTACCGGCAACAGGGCGGGCAAGGCGTTGAGCAGGGCATCGGGGTCATTCACATCCAGGTTGCCCGACACCTTGAGTTGCGCCACGGCCTTGCTGACCTGCAACGGCGCCTGGGGACGGTACAGGCTCAGCTCGTCGATCAGGCTGGCCAGTTCGCGATTGCGAAACGATAAATGCCCGCTGCGCCAATCGGCCACTTCTTCAGCGCTGAGGGTTTGTTGTTGCAGGGTGCCTTTGGCGTAGCTGTAAGCGGCACGTTGCCGGGCGCCGAGCAGGGTGGTGGGGCTTTTGCTGTCCGGCTCGAACGCCACCTGGCCATGGGCAACGCTCACCACCAGTTGCTGCTGGCCGCGGCGCACGTCAAAACCAGTGCCCACCACCCGTATGATCGACTCGCCGGCTTGCACGTAGAGTGGCCGCTCCTTGTCGGCCGCCACTTCGATATACAGCTGGCCTTTGTCCAGATGCACGACACGTTGATGGGCGCTGAAGTCCACGCGGATGCGGGTGTTGGCATTCACGTACAGGGTGCTGCCATCGGGCAGGTTCAAGGTACGCATACCTTTGGCATGAGCGGCGACCTGGGTGTGATACAGCTCGCGGGGCGCGCCGATGTGGGTCGCCAACACGGCGCACAGCACGGCAGC
This sequence comes from Pseudomonas sp. GZJR-8, assembly GCF_002916705.1. Taxonomy (NCBI): domain Bacteria; kingdom Pseudomonadati; phylum Pseudomonadota; class Gammaproteobacteria; order Pseudomonadales; family Pseudomonadaceae; genus Pseudomonas; species Pseudomonas sp. GZJR-8. The sequence goes on from NZ_JXSI01000001.1 coordinate 481,570, forward strand.
GGCCACCGCAAGGGCTGGGCGCCAGAGGGGGCGTTTGCGTTTGGCCAGCGGCAGCGGTTTGTTCAGTTGTTGCAACTGGGCCAGGTCGGCCCACAGCTGTTCGAATTCGGCATAGGCACGCGCATGGGCTGGCACCGCCTGCCAGGCGGCAAAGGCTTTGTGGTCGGCACGGCTGGCAGCGTTGCGGTTGCGTGCAAACCAACTGGCGGCCTGGGCGTCGATGGAGTCGCTCTCTTGGCTGTCCAGGGCGTCGATGTCGCTCAGGCGGTTCATTCTGGCTGCTCCGTGCCGGGGTCGGATTGAAGGCGTCGCTTGCAATGCAGCAGGGCCAAGGCAATGTGCTTTTCTACCATGCTGGTCGAAATGCCCATGCGTTCGGCGATCTGTGCCTGGCTCAAGCCTTCGAAGCGGTGCAGCATAAGGGCTTCTCGCCGGCGGGGCGAGAGTTCGGCGAGGACTTCTTTCAACTGTTCCAGGCGTTGCAGGCGCAGGGCGGCGGCCATGGGGTCGTGCTGTTCGTCGGTGACCGGCTCGGTATCCATTTCGGCGTGATCGGGATGGGCGGTGTGCCGTACCTTCTGTTTGCGCCAGTGATCGCGCAACAGATTGCGCGCCATCTGAAACAGAAACGCCCGGGGCTGCTCGACCTTGGCTCGGTCGCGGTAGCCCAGCCACTGGGTAAAGACATCCTGAGTCATGTCCGCCGCGTCGCTGGCGTTGTCCGTGCGTTTACGCAGGAAATACAGAATATCTGCATAAAACCCGCGACAGGCATCGGCCGACGACGGGTCGGGCTTGGGACGAGACATGGATATCCTTCTTGACGAAGCACGAGGTGGAAAGGTCGTGAATGATATCGAGAATTATTGCTATTTGTCTCTATTTAAAGGCTGTACTCAATTCAACTGTGGGAGGGAGCAAGCCCCCTCCCACACAGGCCCTGAGTTTATTTCAGAAGTGTTTTGAGTTGCTCGATCCCCGCCTCACCCAACGGGAACACCGGCAACCTTGGATCCCCCACCTCCAGCCCGGTCAGGCGTAACCCGGCCTTGATCGTCGTCGGCAACCCGCCCTTGAGGATGAATTGCAGCAACGGCAACTGCCGGTAGAACAGCTCTCGTGCTTTATTCAAGTCATTGGCCAGCACTGCCTGATACAGGTCCAGGTTGAGTTGGGGGATCAGGTTCGGCGCCGCGGTGCACCAGCCTTTGGCACCGGCCGCGAAAGCTTCCAGGGCCAGCGGGTTGCAGCCGTTGTAGAACGGCACGTCACTCTCCAGTTTTAACTGGTGCATGCGCTGGATGTCGCCCGTGCTCTCCTTGACCATGGTCACGTTGTCGACCTGCTTGAGGATGCGCAGGATCAACTCCACCGACATGTCGGTACCGCTGGTGGCCGGGTTGTTGTAGAGCATGATCGGCACGCCGATGCTGTCGCCGATTGCGGCGTAGTGGGCGAGGATTTGCGCTTCGCTGAGTTTCCAGTATGAGGCGGGCAGCACCATGACCACATCGGCACCGTGCGCCTCGGCATAGCGCGCACGGCGAACGGCCTTGGCGGTGGTCAGGTCGGACACGCTGACAATGGTCGGTACGCGTTTGGCGACTTTCTCGATGCTGTAGGCACTGACTTCGTCCCACTCGGCATCGCTCAGGTAAGCGCCTTCGCCGGTGCTGCCCAGCGGCGCGATGGCGTGGATGCCGCTGTCGATCAAGCGCTCGATAGAACGCCCGAGTGCATCGAAGTCAACACGCTGGCCATCAGCACTGAACGGGGTGATGGTGTAGCCGATGATGCCGTGAATAGTTGGATTGGACATGGGAAAACTCCGGTCGAAAAAGGGGGCGATCAGTTCAGGCAATCGGCATGTTTACGCAGATTCTGCCGCGCGTAGTAATTGAACGCAGCGCCGTGGCGCTTGGGCTTGGAAATCCAGTCGTGGGCCTCGCGCCCCAGCTCTGGCAGGATCGGCTTGACGGTGCCCGCGGACATCGCCAGCAACTGCAACTTGGCCGCCCGCTCGATCAACTGCGCGATGACACAGGCTTCTTCGATGCTGGCCCCGGTGGACAACTGGCCGTGGTGCGAGAGCAGGATGGCGCGCTTGTCGCCCAGCGCCGTGGTGATTATTTCCCCCTCTTCATTGCCCACCGGCACGCCGGGCCAGGCCTCCAGGAACGCGCAATCTTCATACAGCGGGCAGAGGTCCATATGCGACACCTGCAACGGCACTTCCAGCATCGACAGCGCAGCAATGTGCGTGGGGTGTGTATGGATGATGCAGTTTACATCCGGGCGCCCGCGGTACACCCAGGTGTGAAAGCGGTTGGCCGGGTTGGGGATGCCATGACCTTCGAGCACTTCCAGGTCTTCGTTGACCAGCAGCAGGTTGCTGGCGGTGATTTCGTCAAAACCCAGGCCCAGTTGCTGAGTGTAGTAGGTGCCAGGCGCAGGCCCGCGTGCGGTAATTTGCCCGGCCAGGCCGGAGTCGTGGCCGTGTTCGAACAGAATTCGGCAAGTCAGCGCCAGCTTTTGGCGCTCGGTCCACGTATTATCTGCCAGGCTGTTTTGCATCTGGCTCAGGGCTTGCTTGACCAGTTGGTCTTTTGGGAGTGCTAATGTCTTGGCCATATCGGTGTCCTTTGGGTAGTTCAATGGACGTCGGATTTGCTGCTCGCCCGCTGCTCGCAAGGTCGTTGGGTGACTGCAAATGACACTAAAGATGCTATATGACACCTTGTGTCATTAGCAAGCACGGCTCATCGCTTTCTGCATGGATTAACCGCAGCAAATGTCTATCCGTTTGAAATTACTGAGAAAAAAACTTGGCGTAACCCTGGAGGCCCTGGCCGAAAAATCCGGGATGACCAAGAGTTACCTGTCGAAAGTGGAGCGTGGGCTCAACACACCGTCCATTGCTGCTGCGCTGAAACTGGCCAAGGCGCTGAACGTGAAAGTCGAAGAGCTGTTCAGCGAAGGCAACGTCAGCCTCGACAGCTACAGCCTGGTGCGCAGCCATGAACGGCCCGACACGTCACCGGGTTATGCGGTACTTGCCCATCAGGTGAGCGAGCGCAGCCTGTTGCCGTTCATCATCTACCCGCCGGCGGAGTTTACCGACAAGACCTTCAAGGAGCATTTGGGGGAAGAGTTTTTGTTCGTGCATGAAGGCCAGGTGGAAGTGGATTTCATGAGCGAGCGGGTGCTGTTGAAGCGCGGCGATGCGCTGCATTTCAATGCGCAGAAACCCCACCGGATTCGCTCGGTGGGAGAGGTGCAGGCGCAGTTGCTGGTGGTGGTGCACAGCGCTGAGGAATGACGCTGATCCCGATTTGAAATGCAATCAAATGTGGGAGCGGGCTTGCTCGCGAAAGCGCAGTGTCAGTCACTGAAAATGTTGACTGACCCACCACATTCGCGAGCAAGCCCGCTCCCACATTTTGCTCAGTGTTCGACCGGGACTGAAAGCGCCGGATTACCCAGCGGATGCGTGCGCGCCGCGAAGAATTCAAGCTGCGCTCCTGTCCCTTCAAACAGCTGCGAATACCGCTGCTTCTGCTGACGAATAAAGCCATCAGTGCGCCCCGACACCGAGATCGCCAGGGTGGTGATACCGGCCTGGCGAATCGCATCCGCCAGGTGTTTATCCTGCGGCCCCAAGTCATGGCCGAAAATGCACAACGCGCCTTCATGGCTCAGCAACTGCTCATAACAGAACGACAGATAATCCGAACTGCGAATGCTCTTGAGCTTTTCTTCCACCTTGCCTTCACTGACGAACAGCGGCACATCGTCCAGCGTCTTGATCGTGTTGTTGATCGCGAAACTGCTGAGCAAGGTGCTGTCGGTGGACGGCAGTTTGCGCGCTGTGCCGTCAAGGTTGCGCACCAGATGCAGGCCGCCGTGCAGGTAGAGAATGCGCGTGGTGTCGGTGTGGGTATTGCACAGGTCGAAGCTTGAATCGGCGCTGCGGAACAGGTCGTCGATCCCGGGCGTGTGCAGGATTGCCCAGTAGTTGAGCAAATCGTAGTTGCTGGTGAAGACGGTGGCGTAGCGTGCCAACTCATTGTTGATCGTTGCCAGGGTCGATGGCTGCACCAGGCGCCAGGGGATGTGTACGGTGTGAATGGTGTTGATCAACGCTTCCTTGATCGCGTAATAGCGATTACGCGGCGCCGCCGAACTGACCGCCAGGGCCTTGTTGACCCGGCTGGTGGTTTTCAAGGCGCCCAGGGCTTGCTCGAAACTGCGGGTTTGCAGGGCATCGAACACGCTGAGTTCGGATTGGCTCAGGGGTTTTTCTTCAACGGTGCGGGCGTTTTCAAACAGCGAGTCGTAGGCAAAGTCTTCCCATATCGTGCGGCTGGCGCCGTTGCCGATCAGAATCCCGTTGAAGTCGATGGCGTCGCGCAGGGCGCTCCAGTCTTCAAGGTGGGCGTCAATATCCTGGAAATCCTTCATTGCGGCGGGTCTACTCGAAATCGGCTGGAGGGTGACTTTATCACGAGCTGAAGTTGATCCTGATCAAGATGTGCCATGCGGTACCGGTGGATTCTGTCGGCATAAAGCCTCTGAGGATCGACCATGAGCAGCACATTCTTCATCCCCGCCGTCAACATCATGGGCAGCGACTGCCTCGACGAAGCCATGACCGCCATTCGCGCCTACGGCTTTCGTAAAGCCTTGATCGTTACCGACACCGGCCTGGCCAAGGCTGGCGTGGCCAGCATGATCGCCGAGAAGCTGGCGATGCAGGATATCGACTCGGTGATCTACGACGGCGCCAAGCCCAACCCCACGGTGGAAAACGTCGAGAAGGGGCTGGCGCTGTTGCAACAGACGGCCTGCGATTTCGTGGTGTCCCTGGGCGGCGGCTCGCCCCATGACTGCGCCAAGGGCATCGCCTTGTGCGCCACCAACGGTGGACGCATCGGCGACTATGAAGGTGTCGACCAGTCGAGCAAGCCGCAACTGCCACTGGTCGCCATCAACACCACCGCCGGCACCGCCAGCGAGATGACGCGGTTTTGCATCATCACCGACGAAACCCGTCACGTGAAAATGGCCATCGTCGATCGCAACGTCACGCCGCTGCTATCGGTCAACGACCCGGCGCTGATGGTCGGTATGCCCAAGGGCCTCACCGCCGCCACGGGGATGGATGCGCTGACCCACGCCATCGAAGCCTACGTGTCCACCGCCGCCACACCGATCACCGACGCCTGTGCGATCAAGGCCATCGAGCTGATCAGTGCCAACCTGCGCCTTGCGGTGCGCGACGGCAACGACATGGCCGCACGGGAAAATATGGCTTACGCGCAGTTCCTCGCCGGCATGGCATTCAACAACGCGTCCCTGGGATTTGTGCATGCCATGGCTCACCAACTGGGCGGTCTGTACGACTTGCCCCATGGCGTCTGCAACGCCGTGCTCCTGCCCCACGTACAAAGCTTCAATGCCAGCGTCAGTGCCAAGCGCCTGAGCGACGTGGCCCGCGCCCTCGGCGCGGACATCAAGGGCATCACCGTGGAGGAGGGCGCCCAGGCCGCCATTGCGGCAATCCGTCGGTTGTCCCAGGACGTGGAAATCCCCACCGGCCTGCGTGAGCTGGGTGCCAAGTTGCAGGACATCCCAGTGCTGGCCGCCAACGCGCTGAAGGACGCGTGCGGGCTGACCAACCCACGTCGGGCGGATCAGCGTCAGATTGAGGAGATATTTCGTAGCGCGTTTTGATAGGGCAGCCTCAGGCGGCAGGCGTTAAGCTACACGCTCAACGCGTTCTACTTGAGCAAGCTTGCGGCGTGCCGCTGAGGTTACCTAATGAGAGTTCTGTTATTCGGCGCCACCGGCATGGTCGGCCAAGGCGTGCTGCGCGAGTGCCTGCTGGCGGCGGATGTGCAGGAAGTGGTCGCCGTCGGCCGTACGCCCCTGACCCAGCAACACAGCAAGCTGCACCAGGTGCTGCACAGCGACATGCTCGACTTCCAGCCCCTGGAGAACCTGCTGCAAGGGTTTGATGCGTGTTTCTTCTGCCTCGGTGTCTCGTCGGCGGGCATGAACGAAGCCCGGTATACCCACCTCACCTATGACCTCACCCTGGTAGCTGCCAGTACCCTGGCGCGGCTTAATCCGCAGATGACCTTTATCTACGTTTCCGGCGCCGGCACGGACAGTTCCGAGACGGGCCAATTGATGTGGGCGCGGGTCAAGGGCAAGACGGAAAACGCCTTGCTGCGCCTGCCGTTCAAGGCGGTGTACCTGTTCCGTCCGGGGATCATTCAGCCGTTGCACGGCGTGCGCTCAAAGACGCCCTTGTATCAAGCTTTCTATAGCCTACTGGGGCCGGTGCTTTCGTTTGTGCGGCGGGTAAAACCGGCTTGGGTGGTGAGCACCGAGACCGTCGGCCGGGCAATGTTACAGGCCGCGAGCCTGGGCGCGCCGCAGCCGGTGGTAGAGCAGGCCCAGATCAATCGCCTGGCGGCTGAGCGCCACTGAACTGGATCAATGCCACGCCGCCGATCAACAGCAACGCGCCCAACACCCGCGGCGTTGTCAGTTGGCGTTGCACCAGGCCGAACAGGCCGAAATGGTCGAGCAGCAACGACGCTAGAATCTGACCGGCCATCGCCAACGCAATAAACCCTGAGGCACCGAGTTTGGGCAGCAGCATCAACGCCAGTGAAATAAAACAGACACCGAAGGCGCCACCGGCCCACGTCCACAACGGAGCCTTGGTGATAAACGTCAGGCTCGGCAAGGGCAGACGCAAAGCGATAATCACTGGCAGCAGCACGATGATACTTACCAGCAACGACGCCAACGTGGCCCACAATGGATGGCCGAGGCCGCGCCCAAGATTAGCGTTGATTGCACTTTGAAACGGCACCACGGCTCCGGCGATCACCGCCAGCGCTAACAAACCCATCCAATGCAACACGCTCATCTCCATGCTCCCAGAAGTTTCGCTGGACTCTAGGCTATTCGTCGCGCAGATTTAAATTCCAAGTTCTTATACAGACCATGCAGCTGATGAATGATCTACGCCGCATCGACCTTAACCTGCTGGTGATCCTCGACGCCTTGCTCAGCGAGCAACACGTGACCCGCGCCGCCGAGCGCCTGCACCTGAGCCAGCCGGCGGTGAGCCACGCGTTGGCCCGGCTGCGCGATATGCTTGGCGACCCGCTGTTGGTGCGTCAGGGCGGCGCGCTGGTGCCCACGGCTCGGGCTCTGGAGTTGGCAGCGCCATTGGCCGAAGCGCTGGGCCAGGTGCAGGCATTATTGGCGCCGAATCGTTTTGACCCCACCTCGGCCAAGCGCCGCTTTCGCGTGGCGATGTCAGACTACAGCGCAGCGATCCTCCTACCTGGATTGGTCCGCGTCCTGCGCAGCGAAGCGCCGGGCATCGACCTGCAGATCATCCAGGCCAGCCGCGAAGGTATGGTTGACGGCGTGCTCAATGGCGATCTCGACCTGGCGGCGGGCGTATTCCCCGACATGCCCGCCGAACTGTGTACGACGCCATTGTTCGAAGAGCATTACACCTGCCTGGTCGACCGCCACAGCCTTGCACCCAGCGGTGCGCTGGACCTGCCGACTTACCTGTCACGCCCACATGTACTGTTGGAGATGCGCGGCAGCGGTACGCCGGAAATCGAACGGGCACTGGCTGCGATACGTGAACGGCGGCATGTGGCAATCAGCCTGCCACACTGGGGCGTGGCGCCTCAGTTGATCGAGGGCACGGATCTGATTTTGACGGTGTCGTCCCGGGGTTTACTGAATATCGACCATCAACATTTGCTGACCGTGCCACCGCCGTTTCATATTCCCTCGTTTGCTTTTGAGCTCGCCTGGCATGTGCGGCGGGGTGGTGATTCTGGGTTGCAGTGGTTGATTGGGCGGGTGTGCGGTGTATTGTCCGATGGTCACCGATAATAAGAGAAAACCTAAATGCTAACCGGCTTCAACCACCTGACCCTGGCCGTCACCGACGTGCCGCGCAGCGTCAGTTTTTATCACGATCTGCTGCGTGTTCAACTCGATGCCACTTGGGACAATGGTGCTTACCTTTCCTTGCCCGGGCTTTGGCTGTGCCTGTCGCTGGATCCGGTGCGCTCGACCACTGCGGCAATGGATTACACCCACTATGCCTTCACCGTCGATGCTGCTGATTTCACCGCATTGGTCGAACGCCTGCGGGCCGCCGGCGTGCAGGAGTGGCGTGACAACCGCAGCGAAGGCGCGTCGTTTTATTTCCTCGATCCCGACGGCCACAAGCTGGAGGTTCATGTCGGCGATCTGGCCTCGCGCCTGCAAGCTTGTCGCGCCAAGCCTTACGCAGGAATGAAGTTTTACCCACCGCAGTGAAACATGCAGAATCAATCACCTTTAAGAGTCCCTCAGAGCGTCTATTCATGACCCCATCCTTGCTGCTCGCCGTCCTTGCTTCGGGTTTTATCTACGGTATTACACCTGGCCCAGGTGTTTTGGCCGTGTTCGGCATCGGTGCTGCGCGTGGCCGACGTGCCGGAGCGGGTTTTTTGTGCGGGCATTTGCTCGGTGATGTGGTGTGGTGCAGTACTGCGCTGATTGCCATCGTCGGTGCGCGAGAAGTGGGCAGCAGTGCGTTTGATGTATTGGGCGTACTCAGCGGTGTGTATCTGTTCTGGCTCGGCTGGCGTGCGATCCGTACCCAGCGCCGCAACGGCGATGCCCCCCAGGGCGCCGCGCGGCACCCGTTCTGGCATGGCATTGTGTTCGGCTTGACCAACCCCAAAGCCTATCCGGTTGCCGTGGCGACTTTCACCGCATTGCTGTCCAGCCGTGCCGAGTTGTTGACGTGGTCGATGCTGCCGTCGCTGATCTTCCTGAGCTTTGTTGGCGGCCTGTTGGCCTATGGGATTTTGATCGGCGTGGTCGGCGCCCAACGAGTACGTACGGTGTATCAACGCCATGAAATCCTGATCACCAAGCTCTGCGGCGTGATGTTCATCGGCTTTGCCATTAATGCCCTGGCGCATGCATTGCCGGGCTTGTTCGCAAGCAAGCCTGCATGAAATGACGACAACCGTTCGTCGCACTGACAAGTTTTTTCTAAACCTTTGCGGCTCTGAAAATTCGAATCCAGGGCGGGTGTAGATCCCCGTACCTATTTTTGCTCTGGAGGAACCCATCATGAGCCGCATGGCTATCCGGTTACGCACCGCCAGTTTCGCGATGCTGCTGGGCCTCGGCGCCAGCAATGCTTTCGCCCAGTCGCCTGCTGAATTTATCGAGCAGGCTTCGGCCAAAGGTATGGCCGATATCGAAACCAGTCGCATGGCCCACGCCAAGACCTCGTCCCAAGAGATCAAGGACTACACCATTGAGGTCATCAACGAGCGCACCCTGGCCAACCAGCACTTGGCAGCCATTGCCAAGAAGCTCGATTTGCCGGTCGCGCCACGGGAAAAGATCGTCGATAAAGCCGAAACCCTGATGCCTGAACTCAAGGATGGCGACTCCTTTGACGCTGCCTATACCGCACAGCAGGTCAAGGAAAACGAAGACGCCATCGCCCTGTTCAAGAAAGAAGGTGCCGCGTCGGATGTGCCGGAGATAAAAGCGCTGGTGGATGAGACGCTGCCCAAGCTCGAAGAGCGTCTGCAAAAAGCCCGTGCCCTGGCGTCAACCTATGGCAAGGGTCACCAAGGCGACGGTTGAGACCGTAGCGTGAAATGAAATCGGCGGTTGGGGCCTACCCAACCGCCGTTTTTTTATGCCTGGTTCAGGTCTGTCTTGGTCGGCGCAGCGTTGTCAGCGCAACCGTTGTTCAAACTCAGGCTGCTGGTGTTGCCAATGTCGCGGTATTCCTGGCGCAGCTTTTCCAGTTCCTTGCGGTCCAGGCCATCGAGGCTGAGAACGGCATTCTGGGCATCCTTGGATACGCGCAGCAGCTCATCAATCTTGATATGCAGGATATCGTTGTCGCGGTTTTGCGTGTTCTGGATCAGGAACACCATCAGGAACGTGATAATGGTCGTCGAGGTATTGATGATCAGTTGCCAGGTGTCGTTGTAGTGGAAATAGGGTCCGCTCAGGCTCCATATCAGGATCAGTGCGACGGCTGTGTAGAAGGTTCGGGGGCTGCCTGCCCAGCGGGACAGGGTTTGCGAGACCGTGGAGAATTTCATTACCGTTTCCTGTGTGAAGAGGTGATGAATAATTGACCACGGCAGTTCTCTGAAATTTCTTTTAACAAATATCTCGGCAAGCAGTTCAGTCGCCGCCAAAGTCAGAGCGCCAGCTCTGCCTGACCTGCGCCTTCCAGCGCCAGCAAATACTGCTTGGCCTGCAACCCCCCGGCAAATCCGGTCAGCCCGCCTGATGCGCCAATCACCCGGTGGCAGGGGGCGACAATCGAGATCGGATTACGCCCATTCGCCGCACCGACTGCGCGTACAGCCTTGGGGTTGCCGATCTGTTGGGCAATCTGGCTGTAGCTGCGCGTTTCGCCGAAGGGAATTGTCAGCAGAGCCCGCCAAACCTGTTTCTGAAAATCGGTACCGGCGAAATCCAGCTCCAGCTCAAACCGATTGCGCGATCCGGCAAAGTATTCCGTTAACTGGCGTTGGGTTTCCAGCAATACCGGGCTGTCATTGGCCTCGACCAATTCACCCAGGCGCACACGGTTCGCGCGTTCCACTTCCCATAAAATGGCGCTCAGTTTGCCGTTGCGCGCCACCAGGGTCAGTTCACCGACAGGGGAAGGCATGAGCTTGAATTGGTAAGTCATGAGCGTGCTCCTCGAACAGGCGTTTAATGGGGATGACGCTACTCTATTTCCGCCAGCGGGCCTGGAAACTACGTTTCTTGCGGTCAAATTCTTGTCAGTTGAACGTTGCGGTAAACCCTTCGGTGTTGCTTCGCCGCGATTATCGATCCTGTTGCAATACCTTGAGTGCCGCGGACGCCAGAAACCCCGAGCGGCTTTTTTCTTCCGGGTGATTCAGTACGTAGTCATCGATGCGATTCAACAGATACCCCGGCAGGGTGATGTTGAGTTTTTGCGCCTTGCCCAGGTACTTGGTGACGTCGATGTCTACCACCGCCCAGGTGCAGCCTGCGTACTGTGGGTTGGCGGCGTGCAAGGTGACTTTCTGCGCGCTGGGAATCGGCGCGCCATCTTCTGCAAGGATCTCGAAGTGCCCCTCGATGGCTTCGCGGGCCATGGCCATGGCGTCGTCCAGGTCATCGCCGGCGGAATAGCACCCGGGAATATCCGGGACTTCCACGCCCCAGGCGTGGTCCTCGTCGCCCGTTGAAATTGCGATGGGATAAAGCATGTGTGTTGCCCTCCAGGGACGGTTAACTCAGCAGAGCCTGTTTCAAAATGCTCTTGGCGGTTTTATCCAGCAGGTCCTTTTTTGGATGAGGAATCGTGACCAGACCGGGCTTTGTCCGGTGCTTGAAGTGATGATGACTGCCCCTGATGCGCACCAGATACCAACCGTCTGCAACGATGTTACCTATCAAATAGCGGCTATCCACATCACCTCCTTGTGGTGTGTGTTGGTGGTGACTATAACTACTGAAAAAAAATTATCAACACTCTACCTACCGATGGTCGATGTCCGGTATTTCGGTAGCGGTTGAAGGAAGTGTATGGCGGCGCTGGAATGGCGCCGCCGAGACGTATTGCGGGATTTTTCGCGGTATTACGGGATGTGTAATGCCTGTTCAAGTACACCAATAAATGCGTCCACTAATACGCCTCTTCCTGATGTCGGGGTAAGTACCAATAACTGCGCACATGCGTCCACTTCCTGCAGCGGTCGATACGTCACGCCTTTGTTCATCAAGCTCTGGGTACATTCCGGGACCAGCGCAACGCCTTGCCCGGCCGCCACCAAGGCAATGATCGAAGTGATCTGTCGCCCGGTCGGCCCAGGGCGCAGGGGCTGGCCGTGGTGTCGGTAAAGTTGCTCGATGGACTGGTTCAAGCCAGACCCGTAATCGGCCGGAAACAGAATCAGCGGATAAGTGCTGAGTTGCGCCACGCCGAGCATCGTTTGGCTGGCCAATGGGCTGTCGCTGGAGACGGCGGCCACCAACCGCTCCTCACCCAGCGATAACGCCTGGACATCGGCGCTTTGCGGCATCAGGCGGCTCAAGCCGATATCCAGGCGTCCGTCCGCCACCTGGGCGCCCAGGCTGCCGGAGGCGCATTCCACCAGGGTCAACTGCACATCGGGAAAGCGCTGGGCGAATGCCTGGATCGCCTGGCTGAACAGGTCCGACAGCGCGATTGAACTGGCATATCCCAGTGCCAGTTGGCCCGCAGTGCCGGCGGCCAATTTACGCGCGATCACTTGCGCCAGTTCTACTTGCTCCAACACACCGCGGGCATAGGGCAGGAACGAACGTCCCTGAGCGGTGAGGGTGACCGTGCGGCTGGTGCGGTCAAACAGCTTGAACCCCAACTCTGCCTCCAGCGCAGAAATCTGCCGAGTCAGCGGCGGTTGGGCCAGATGCAGGCGAAGTGCCGCACGGCCGAAGTGCAGTTCTTCAGCGACCGTCAGAAAGTAACGCAGCTTGCGTAGGTCGAGCATCCTGATCCTTGGGTATCAATCGGTCGGAATTCGGTATTGGTTAAAGGCACGCCGGCCATTCTATAAAGGCCGCACAAAATAAAACGAGAGGTTTCATGAAACCGCGCCTGCATTGTGCCCGCCTTGCCCTGTTCCTGTGTGGCTGCGCGGCGTTCCTCAACCTCTACGCCACCCAGAGCATCCTGCAGGTGTTTGCGGCGCAGTTCGACATCAGCGCCAAGGCTGCCGGCTGGAGCATTACCGTGACCACGCTGGCGGTGGCGATCACTGCGCCATTTGTCAGCCACCTGACCCGACGCTTCGAGCAACGCACGGTGATAAGCCTGGCGGCGCTGTTGCTGGCGGGGCCGGCGTTGATGACGGCTTATGCTGACAGCTTCGCCGGAGTGTTGGTCTGGCGCTTTGTCGAGGGCATGCTGATCCCCATAGTGTTTGCCACGAGCGTGGCTTACATCGGCGATCGCTGGAGCGGTGGCACGGTGACTGAAGTCACCAGCCTGTATGTGGCGGGTACCGTGCTGGGTGGGTTCGCCGGGCGGTTCGTCACCGGAGTGGTGACCGAGTACGTGGGCTGGCGCGAAGCGTTTGAGTGGCTGGCCGTGTTGAGCTTGATGGTCGGCGGTTTTATCCAGTTTCTGCTGCCCGCCAATCGCCCGCGGGCGAAGCTGGCCAAGGCGGCTTGGTCAGGTGTTTTACGCACGCCGCTGATGGCTGCGTATGCCGTAGGTTTTTGCGTGTTATTTTCACAGGTCGCCGCCTTCACCTACGCAGGTTTGTACCTTGGCCTACCGCCTTTCAACCTCGGGCCTGCGGCCTTGGGAGCGCTGTACACCGTATTTCTGTTGGCGCTGATCGTGATACCCATCGCCGGCCGCCTCAGCAAAGCCCGCCCACAGGCAGAACTGCTGAGCATCGCCGCGGTGCTGGGCGTTTGTGGTTCGGCCCTGACCCTGGTGCCTTCCCTGGGGTGCATCGTGGTAGGCCTGGCCTTCAGCTCCACCGGCGTGTTCCTCGCCCAAGCCGCTGCCAATGCCTTCATCACCGCCAACGCTGGCGACAGCAAAGCAAGAGCAGTGGGGGTCTACCTGACCTGTTACTACCTGGGCGGTAGCTGCGGAGCTATCGTGCCGGCGCTGATTTGGGAGCGCTGGGGCTGGGCCGGGTGTGTGGGGCTGATCATCGGTTTGCAACTGCTGACCCTGTTGATCGCGTTGGTGGGCTGGAAGCCTGTCAAACCCGAACGGGTCAGTGCACAACGTTCTTGAATCTCAAATCCCAGGCATAAAAAAACCGGTCACCAGGGACCGGTTTCTATGCATCCTTCGCCAGATTTAGCCTGACGCAGGTGCCACTTTCAAGTGGAGCGGGTAGAGGGAATCGAACCCTCAACTAAAGCTTGGGAAGCTTTCGTTTTGCCACTAAACTATACCCGCTCAGAGCGGCTGACTTTGTACCAGATGTTCGCTGCAATTTGAAGTTTTTCTTTGAAAAATGTGTGGGTTGCGTGTGGCGAGGGCGCTTGTTCGCCGTCGCCAGTCTCCATTTCAAAGGGTAGCTGCATGCTGCGTCTGCCCCTGGTGATAGCGCAGCCGGCTCACCTGTCGCTCTGGTTTCAAGAAGCCCACCACTGCCTCACGGCTATCCCGGCACGCCGCTTTGTGTTCCATATCCAGAAAGTGCCCCGTGGCCTGGATGGTGCTGAAGCTGCTCTTGGCCACATGCTGGCCAAACAGCCTGGCATCCTCGGCGCTGGTGTATTCGTCCCATTCGCCGTTCAAGAACAACACCGGAATGTCGATCTGTTTGGCCGCCCTGAGGTAGCACAGCCGGTCGCTGTTGAGTACGTGGCTGATGTGAAAGTGCATCTGCCCATATTCGTGCTCGGCCAGGTTGCTGACGTGGCGGTAGTTGAAGCGCTTGAACAGCGACGGCAGATGCTTGCCGATGGTGCTGTTGACCAGGTGGCCGATGCGGTCGCGGTCGAGGTTGCCGAGGTAGTCGACACCGCGTTCAAGGTAATCGCGCATCGGTGCGTTGATCACTGGCGAGAATGAGCTGATCACGGCTTTTTCCACACGTCGAGGCCGGTGTGCAAGCGCGACCAGCGTGGCGGCACCGCCCCACGAAAAGGACAGCACATGCTCTGCGGCGAAGTGATCGAGCAGTTCCAGGAGAATCTGACCCTCAACTTCCTTTGTCAGCATCTGCTCATGGCGGTTATGGATTTTGGAACGGCCGGCGTAAGGCTGGTCGTACAAAACCACATTGAATTGCGGGTACAGGCTTTTCACGGTTTGAGCAAAGGACGCCGTGGTCGCCATGGAGCCGTTGACCAGGACGATGGTCTTTTCAGCCGCGTCCGCGCGATAGAACTCCGTGTACACCCGATACTGACCCTGTATATCCAGCACAGCGATTTCTGGCCTCATGTCGTAAGACTCCTGGCAAGCGGGTAGTGCGCGCAGATCACTCTGCACGAGCTTTGTGACAGGTAGGCATACGCCTTGAAATGAGGGCCCATGTCGGTCCGATGACGGCTGGCCGGCGGGTATTGTTATGAAGGGCGGTTTGCCTGGGACGCCCGTAGATCAAGCGCGGGCTGGGCAAGGTGTTCTTGGAGGTTATGGGCGACTCGCCAGTCATGATTTGGCTGACGTCTTGATTCAAGCAGCACAGGCGCCAGCTCGCAAGGCGACGAGCTGGTTTTTTGCCATCACCGGCTGAACGGTCGTCAGACCTGTCGGATCTCGTCGTCAGTCAGCGGCCGATAGTGGCCCGGTGCAAGGGCGTTATCCAGCACCAAAGGCCCCATCCGCTCACGGTGCAGGCCAATCACTTTGTTATCAAAGTGCCCGAACATGCGCTTCACCTGGTGGTAGCGGCCTTCGATGATGCTCAGGCGTGCGGTCCTAGGGCCGATTAGCTCAAGTTCGGCGGGTTGAGTGGTGAGATCTTCAAAGGCGAAATACAGGCCAGCGGCAAAGGTGGCTGCATACTCAGGACCAATGTCCTGCTCGGTTTCAACGAGGTAAACCTTGGGCAGTTTGGTCTGGGGTTGGGTCAGGCGCCGCGACCATTGGCCGTCGTTGGTGATCAGCAGCAGCCCAGTGGTGTTGAAATCCAGACGACCGGCGATGTGCAGCTCGTGCTTGTCCGGTTCACTCAGCCAATCAAGCACGGTGGGATGCACCGGGTCGGCGGTAGCGCTCACGCAACCTTGGGGTTTGTGCAGCATGAAATAACGCGCCGGTTTGCCGGCTTGCAGTACCTCATCATCGACACAGACGCGGCTGAATTCTCGCACTTCATGGTGGGGGTCGCTGACGGCCACGCCATCGACTGTCACCCGTCGCTCAACCAGCAGCACACGCACTTGCTTACGATTGAAACGCGGCAGGTTGCTGAGGAAACGATCAACGCGCATTACGGCTGTTCAGCCCCACGCAATTGCGCATCTACCTGCGCACAGCGTGGGCACAGGCAGGTCTTATTGCGCAGTTCATCGGGCAGCGCTTCGAGCACCGCCGGGTCGATAGTGACGGTGTAGCACCAACAGGCTTGGTCGGCGGTGCGTGGGTCGGCCAGGGTGCAGTCGTTGCGGGCACCGCAGGCAGGGCAAAGGGTGGGTGAGGTCATGTCGGTTCGGGCTGTATCGCGCAATTCCCTGCACGATACAGCCCCGTCCCACTATTGCAAGCTGCGCAGGTAGCCGCGCCAGCCGTTGAAGTGGCTGATGTCCACGGCGCCGGTCAAGCCGTAGGGCTCGCAGATGAAGCCGGTTTCCCAACGCCCGTCGGCCAGTTGCACCTTGCCCAGGCCCAAGGGTGCGGGGATACCGGTGAGAAATGAGCCCAATTCGCGGCTCGGCAGCTCCCACACTTCCACCTCAATGGCCACGCCGCCTTCACTCACCCGCAGCATGCCAGGGCGATAGGGCGGCCCACCGGCCAGCGCGAACAACTGATAGTCGGCCGAGCTGTGGGTGCGCTCCAGCAGGCGCGCGCCACGCCGCACTAATTGGCCGTTAAGCGCCAGCCCCTGCAGGTGCGCGCCGCACACCACCAGCTGGCTGAAGTCATGACCTGCGCTGCCGACAGGCACAGGCAGCGACGTATCGTGCTGGCGCTGCAACGCATCCGCCACGCCCAGCAGGTATTGGTCGGTGAATGCTCGGCCAAACAGCGTCACCCCCCAAGGCAAACCGTTGCGCATAAAGCCGCTGGGCACGGCGACGGCGGCGTAATCCAGCAGGTTCATGAAGTTGGTGTAGTAGCCCAGCTCGGCGTTGCGCAGCACCGGTTCGGCGCGCAGTTCTTCCAGCGTCACCGGGCGGCCGATGGTCGGCGTCAGTACGCAGTCGAGGCCTTCAAGCAAGCCATCGCACTGCGCTTTCAAGGCTTGCAGGCGGTACTGCGCACGGAAGGTCTGCACGCCGTTCACCGCAGGCGCCTTAGCCAGAACCGCACGAATCACTGGCAGCACGGCCTCGGGGTTCTGCTCCATCAGTTCACCGGCCACGCTGTAGCGTTCGGCCACCCACGGCCCTTCGTAGAGCAGGCGCGCGGCTTCAAGGAACGGCGACAGATCCAGCGTCACCGGCTCGCCACCCAACGCCGTCAAGCGGTCGATGGCCTGCGCAAACAGCTGCGGGCCTTGCTCGCAACCGAAGTACTCCAGGTCCTGCTCGCGCGGCACGCCAAAACGAAATGCGCGGGGTGCACCAAACGCAGACGCATCATTCCACGCCGGGTTTGCTCGGCTGTACGCATCCAACGGATCGAGCCTGGCGGTCAGCGCCAGTAACTGGCCGGCCTCGCGCGCGGTGCGGGTAAAGGTGGTGACGCAATCCAGCGTGCGGCACGCCGGCACTACGCCGGCTGTGGAGATCAAGCCTTTGCTCGCCTTGAGCCCCACGAGGTTATTCAGCGCCGCCGGCACCCGTCCGGAACCGGCAGTGTCGGTGCCCAGGGCAAAACTCGCGACACCTAACGCTACGGCCAGCGACGACCCGGCGCTGGAGCCGCCCGACGGATACTCCGGCAACACGCTGTTGGGGCACGCGCCATACGGCGAGCGGCTGCCATTGAGCCCGGTGGCGAACTGGTCGAGGTTGGTCTTGCCCACTGGCACCGCGCCCAAGGCGATCAACTGCTCGACAATGGTCGCGTTGCGCTGCGGCACATAGGCGAACGCCGGGCACGCGGCGGTGGTAGGAATGCCAGCCAAGTCAATGTTGTCTTTGATCGCAAACGGCACGCCGAACAACGGCAACTCAGCCGGTTCGCGCGCGTCCAATGCGGCCAGGTACGGCTCCAGCTCCGCCTCCGTAAGCAAGTGGATAAACAGGTGATAATCGGGGTTCAAGTGCGCGGCTTTCTCGCGCAGGTGCAGCAGCACTTCACGGGGCGTGGTGTCGCCGCTCAGGTAGGCATTGCGCAGGTTGTCCAGTTGCAGGTTCATGGCTTGTCCGCCTGTAGAAATAGAAGAGTCAGTCACGTTCGAGCACCACCACCCGCTGCCCGGCGCCTATGCCGCTGCCGGGTTGTACGGGGATCTCGCGCACGGTGCCGGCGAACGGCGCCACTACCGGGATTTCCATTTTCATCGACTCCAGAATCACCAGCACATCGCCAGCCGAAACCTGCTCACCTGCAGCCACCTGGACTTGCCAAAGGTTGCCGGCGATAGGGCTGTCGACACTGATTTGGTTGGCCTGCAACGGCGTGTCTGCACCTTGTGGTGCCGCGAGTTCTTCACTGTCGAAATGCGCCTGGCCGCTGGCGATCCAGCGTTCACGCTCGGCATTGAAGGCGTGCTGCTGATGCTCACGAAACGCGCCAATGCTTGCGGCTTCGCGCGCGAGGAAATCCTGATACTGCGCGAGATTCAAATGGCTGTGCTCGATGCTCAACTCAAAGCGCCCCAGCGGAAAATCGCGCCGGATCTGCACCAACTCATCAGCCGTCACCGGGTAAAAACGGATCTGGTCAAAGAACCGCAACAGCCACGGCTTGCCATCAAACGCCGCGACCTCCCGGTAACGGTTCCACATCTGCAAGGTGCGCCCCACAAACTGATAACCGCCTGGACCTTCCATGCCGTACACGCACAAGTAAGCGCCGCCAATGCCCACCGAATTCTCGGCGGTCCAGGTGCGGGCCGGGTTGTATTTGGTGGTCACCAGACGGTGTCGCGGGTCCAGTGGCGTTGCCACCGGGGCGCCGAGGTAGACGTCACCCAGGCCCATCACCAGGTAGCTGGCATCGAACACCGTGTGGCGCACTTCGTCGAGGTGGGCGAGGTCGTTGATGCGCCGGATGAACTCAAGGTTGCTCGGGCACCACGGCGCGTCCTTGCGCACGGTGGTCATGTATTTTTCGATCGCCAACTGGCACGCCGGATCGTCCCACGACAGCGGCAAGTGCACGATGCGCGAGGGCACTTGCAGGTTGGGGGTGGCGCATACGGCGGCCCATTGCGTGGTGATCAGTGGCAGAAAGTCCGCCAGCGGCAGTTGTTCGGGTTGGTAGTGGATTTGCAGGGAACGGATGCCTGGGGTCAGGTCGATAGCACCTGGCAGGGCGAGAGTTTCCAGGGCTTGCATCAGCGCGTGGGCACGAAAGCGCAGCACCAGGTCCAGCTCGGGGGCGCCGATTTCCAGCAGCAGATGGGTGTCACCGGCGAGGCGGGCGACGAGACGGGTGTCGCCTTCACCGACCTCCAACACCACAGGCGACCCGATCTTAAGTGGGACACGGTCGATGTGGGAGCCGGGCTTGCCCGCGATGGCATCATTGCGGTCTGCCTGAGGTACCGCCTTGTCTGTATCGCAGGCAAGCCAGCTCCCACATTGATCCCATTTCAAGGCGAGGTCGCGGGCGGTTTTGAGGTTCACCGGTTCGAACCGCAGCTTGTCACCCGCCTTGAGTTGCCCCAACTGCCAAAGGTCCGCCTCGATCACCGTCACCGGGCACACAAACCCACCCAGGCTCGGCCCATCCGGCCCCAGGATCACCGGCATGTCTCCGGTGAAATCCACCGCGCCGATGGCATACGGGTTGTCATGGATATTCGACGGATGTAGCCCCGCTTCGCCACCGTCCGTGCGCGCCCACAAAGGTTTCGGCCCGATCAACCGCACGCCGGTGCGGCTGGAGTTGAAGTGCACTTCCCATTGGGTGGCGAAGAAGGTGTCGATGTATTCAGGCAGAAAATATTCCGGCGCGCCGTGCGGGCCATAAATCACTCGTAGCGTGCGCACCGCGGGCAGGGGTTCAGAGATCAATTGCTGGCCGGCGTCGGCGTCTGTCAGTGGAAGCAAATGCAACACATCGCCAGTGCGTAAAGCGCGCCCGGCGTGCCCGCCGAATTGACCAAGGGTGAAGGTGCTTTTGCTGCCCAGGTAATCCGGCACTTGCAGCCCGCCGCGCAGGCACAGATAGCTGCGCGCACCGGCACCTATGATGCTGCCAAGGCTCAACACTGAGCCTGCTTCAACCCACAACGCAGTGTTCATCGGCACTGGCTGGTCATTCAGCAACAGCGTGATGGCTGCGCCGGTAACAGCGACGACCGCCGCGCAATTAAAGCGCAACAGCGGCCCATTCATGGTGATTTCCAGCGCCGCCGCATCGTCGTCATTGCCCAGCAGGCGATTGCCCTGGCGCAGTGCGCGGCTGTCCATCGGCCCTGAGGGCGGCACGCCGACGGCCCAGTAGCCGAGGCGGCCGGGGTAGTCCTGCACACTGGTTTGGGTGCCGGCGCTCAGTACTTCGAAGGTGCTGGCGCTGTAGACCAGGCCTTCCAGGCAACGCGTCCACGGGCGGCCGCTGGCAAACGGCGTGGCCAAAAGGATTTGGCGCAGGTAATCGCGGTTGGTTTCCACGCCATAGAGCTGGCTGTCGCTCAATGCCTGGTGTAGATCCAGACGCGCCTGTTCGCGGGTCGGCGCCCACGTGATGAGCTTGGCGATCATTGGGTCGAAGTAGGGCGGGATTTCGCAACCGGCTTGCACCCAGGTGTCGATCCGCAAACCTTCAGCCGTCGGGAAATCCACACGGGTTAACAGGCCTGGGCTCGGCTGGAAACCCTTGCCTGGATCTTCCGCATACAGCCGCGCCTGAATCGCGTGGCCCTGAGGGTGCAGTTTCAATTCGCTCAACGCAGGTAATTCACCCGCCGCCAATTGCACCATCCAGCGCACCAGGTCGACGCCCCAGACTTGTTCTGTGACGCCGTGTTCTACCTGCAGGCGCGTGTTCACTTCGAGGAAGTAGAAGCGGCCATCGGCGCTGTCAAAGATGAATTCAACGGTGCCGGCGCTGCGGTAGTTGACGGCCTTGGCCAGGGTGATGGCCGCTGTGCACAAGGCTTCGGCCATGCCGTCGGGCAGGTTCGGCGCGGGTGTTTCTTCGAGGACTTTCTGGTTGCGCCTTTGCACGGAACAGTCGCGCACGCCAAGGGCGATGACTTCGCCCAAACCGTCGCCGAACACCTGCACTTCCAGGTGGCGGGCGTGCTCGATGTATTTCTCGATAAACACACCGGCGTCGCTGAAGTTGTTTTGCCCCAGGCGTTTGACCGCTTCAAAGGACTCGCTCAGCTCCGTCGCATTGCGGCACACACGCATGCCGATGCCACCGCCGCCTGCGGTGCTTTTGAGCATGACCGGATAGCCCACGGTTTCGGCTGCCAGCAACGCTGTATCGAGGCTGTCGAGTAGCTCGGTGCCTTCCAATAATGGAATTTGATGGTGTTTGGCCAAGGCCCGCGCGGTGTGCTTGAGGCCGAATACGCGCAGCTGTTCGGGTGTCGGACCGACGAAGGCTATCCCCGCATTTTCGCAGGCTTGGGCAAAGGCGGCGTTCTCTGAGAGAAAACCGTAGCCAGGATGAATCGCCTTGGCGCCACAGGCCTTGGCGGTGGCGAGGATTTTTTCCACAGCCAGGTAGGTGGCCGCCGCTGCGCCTTCGCCGAGGCTGTAGGCTTCGTCGGCTTGCTGGATATGCAGGCTGGCGGCATCGGCTTCGGCGTATACGGCGATGCCTTTGACCTGCAGCTCGCGCAAGGTGCGCAGGATGCGGCAGGCGATGGCGCCACGGTTGGCGATCAAGAGTTTTTCGAACATGGCAAAACCCTGCGGGCCGTCCCGCAAAGTGAGGGAGCACTGCGGTCGTCCGCAGTGCATGGGGTTAGTGTGGGAGCCGGGCTTGCCCGCGATGGCGGTGGGGCAGTCAGCTTATCGGTTGGCTGATGGACCGCTATCGCAGGCAAGCCAGCTCCCACAGTTGATCGCTAGTGTTTTCGGATGCATTGCCCGGCTCGGGACTGGCACAGGGCAAATAACCACTTACGCAGGCGTTTTATTTTCAGTTCCATACCAGTAACTCCGCAGGGGTAGGGTTGTATCCATTGCATGGATTATTCAGTTGCGGGCAGTTGGAGATCAGCACGATCACGTCCATCTCTGCACGCAGGTCGACGTACTTGCCGGGCGCGGAAATGCCGTCTTCAAAGGTCAGCCCGCCGTCGGCGGTGACCGGCACATTCATGAAGAAATTGATGTTCGGCCCGATGTCACCTTTACCCAGCCGACCGTCGTGGGCGCAGGCGCGCAGGTAGTTGTCGCGGCAGCTGTGCATGTAGCGTTTTTCCAGGGCGTAGCGCACGGTGTTGCTCTCTTGGGCACAGGCACCGCCGAGGGTGTCGTGGCGCCCGCAGGTGTCATCGACGATGGTCAGCATCGGCTGGCCAAGGTTGGAATACAGCACGCTGCCGCTGCTCAGGTACACGCGGTTTTGCCGCCGCAGGGTGCGCTGCACGTCATAGCGTTCCTTGGGGTTTTTGCGGCTGTAGAACAGCGTGTCGACGGCCTGGTTGCCCTCCAGGTCGAGGATGCGCAGGGTCTGCCCGGCCTTGACCTCCATCAGCCATGGCTCGCCAGCGGGGATGGTGGCGCGGTACACGGCTGCCTCGGGTTGTTTCAGTGCGATAGACATGGCAGTTCCTCAGGCGAACAGGCGGTCGGTGTTGATAAAGCCGCGCTCGTTTTCCGGGCGCGAAGTGCGACAGTGTTCGGCAACGCTGGGGGCGGCATTCATCCAGCTAAGTTTCAGTGGTTGCGGCGCGTAGTTCGGGTTGGGGTCCATCGGGTGTTGCAGCGCGGTGAGCACCACCAGTGTGTTCATCGGCGCGTAGAGTTCGATGTAGTCACCCGCCCTGGAATTGTCCGGCACAAATTTCAGGCCGCCGCCTTCGTCAACGCTGACCCGGCTGAACAGGTTGAGGGTCATCAGCAGGTCGGAAAGCCCCAACCCCCACTTGCCCAATTCCACCAGCAGGTTGTCGGTGCCGTTGCGGAAGAAGCTGTTGCGCAGCTCCTGATAACGGCCCTGGCCGTACTTTTCAGCGACCTCGGCGGCGCACAGCACGCCGCCGATGCTGTCACTCCAGCCACAGGTGTCGGCGGTGATGGCGGCCAGTACGCGGCCCATGTCCGAGTACAGGCAGTGGCCGCTGGTGAGCTTGGCGGTGTGTTGGCATTTGAGGCTGTCGGGCAGGTTCAGACGCTCGGTTTTTTCATTGGCATTGAGCAGGGTCAGGCTGACGTTGGCGCCACCGCGAATATCCGTGAGGCGCAGCAGTTGGCCGCGCTTGAGCACAAAGGAGCGGTGGCCGCCGCCGGGCAGCATTTCTTCGGCGAAGGGGGGGAACAGTTGAATGTAATCGGTCATTTGGAAGTCGCTCCAAGTTCGGCTGCCAGCGCTTTGCGGCGCTCGCTGTTCAAAGGGATGTCGTAGGTGATGCGCGCGCCATAGGCGCCGGGGGCGTGGGGATCGACACGAACCTTGTCGAACACCAGCAAGCGCGTGCCGAGGCTAAAACCTTCGCTGAGGTCGTGGGTGACCATGAACACCGTCAGCCGGGTTTCGCGCCATAGCGCCAGCAACAGCTGATGCATGTCTTTGCGAATGCCCGGGTCGAGGGCGCCGAAGGGTTCGTCCAGCAGCAATACGCGGGGTTTCATGATCAGGGCCTGGGCGATGGCCAGGCGTTGCTGCATACCGCCGGAGAGCTGCGCCGGGTATTTGTCCAGTGCGTGGCCGAGGCCGACTTTTTGCAGCAGGGCGGCTGCCTGTTCTCGTGCTTCTTGTTTGGCTTTGCCCAACAGCCGTCCCAGCAGCGGCGAGCGCGGTAGCTCAAGGCCAAGCGCTACGTTGTCCAGCACAGTCAAATGCGGGAACACCGAGTAGCGCTGGAACACCACGCCACGGCTGGCATCCGGCTCGCCAGCAAGGGGTTGGGCGTCCAGCAGGATCTGGCCTTTGCTCGCGGTTTCCTGGCCCAGCAACAGACGCAGGAAGGTCGATTTGCCGCAGCCGGACGTGCCGACCAGGGTGCAAAATTCACCCTCATTGACGTGCAGGTTGAGCCCTTCCAGCACCACCTGTTCGCCATAGCGCTGCCACACATTGTTGACGCTGATAAAACTCATGGCCGCGCTCCTTCGTACCAGGGGAACGCACGCCGTGTGAGGGTTTTGAGGCCCCAATCCATCAGCCAGGCGAGCAGGGTGATCCACACCACGTAGGGCAAGATCACGTCCATCGCCAGGTAGCGGCGCACCAGGAAGATCCGGTAGCCGAGGCCGTCGGTGGAGGCGATGGCTTCGGCGGCGATCAGGAACAACCACGCCGAGCCGAGCATCAGCCGCAGCGAGATCAGCAGACGTGGCAGCAGTTGCGGCAGCACCACACGCAGCATCAAGGTCCAGGTGGACGCGCCGAGAGTCTGCGCTTTCACCAGCAGTTCGACGGGGATTTCCCGCGCGCGCTGTTCCAGATCACGCGCCAGTGCCGGGGTGATGCCGATGACGATCAGCATGACTTTGGACAACTCCCCCAGCCCGAACACGATGAACAGAATCGGTAGGATCGCCAGTGGCGGCACCATCGACAGCACCGTGAGCAGTGGCGACAACGGCGCGCCAAACAACGGCAATGTGCCGGCGGCGATGCCCAGGCAGAGGCCGGCGAGGGCGCTGATGCCTAAGCCGATCGCCAGGCGGCGCAGGCTGGAGGCGCTGTCTTGCCACAGCACATATTCACCGGTACGCGTATCGGCGCTGAACGCCAGACGTTTTATGGCGTCGCCCATTTGCACGGCGCTGGGCAGCAGCTTGTCGTTGGGGTTTTCTGCCAGCCGCTCGGCCGAGCCCACGAAGTAGGCGAACAGCAGCAGGGCGAACGGCAGCAGCACCAACAGCAGGCGGCTGGAGCGTTCCGGGTGACGGTTGATCAGGCGCATGGCCGGGTCCTCTTACAGCGCGCCGTCGGCGGCCATCTGCACGTAGCTGGGGTCGAAATGCAGCTTGAGGTTGGCGGTGTCGCCGCTGGTTACGCCATTGGCGAAGCTCATACCCACGGCGCTGGCGTCCTTGGCCCCTTCGCCGAGCAGGCCGTGTTCAAACGAGAACTCGGCGACCTTGCGCAGGGTGGCGGGCAGTTGCGCGCTGATGACGAACGCCAGGGCTTCCTTGGGCGTCGCGAACAGCTTGGTGGTGTCCAGTTGCGCCTGGAAACCCTTGAGGTCGGTGCCGGAGGCCTTGGCCATATGTTCAAGCGCCGCGGTGCTGGCAGCGTTTTTGGCGTTCATCAGCGCGACCACTTCAAACCACGCGCCGGTCAGCGCTCTGCCCAGGGCCGGGTTGTCTTTGAGGGTTTGGGTGTTGACCACCATCATGTCCATGATTTCGCCGGGCACTTTGCTGGAGTCGAACACTTGGGTGACGCCCGGTTTGGCCTTGATCTCGGAGAGCATCGGGTTCCAGGTGGTCACGGCTTGCACCTGGTCGGTGTTGAAGGCCGCGGCGATGTCGGCGTCGGAGGTGTTGACTACTTTGAGGTCTTTTTCGGTCAGATCAGCGGATTCCAGGGCGCGGGCGAGCAGGTAGTGGGACACCGAGAGTTCCACCAGGTTGACGTTCATGCCCTTGAGGTCGGCCACGGTCTTGCCGGTGCCCTTGATCACCACGCCATCATTGCCGTTGGAAAAGTCGCTGACCACCAGCGCTGTGCTGTCCACACCACCTGCGGCGGGAATGGTCAGGGCGTCCATGTTGGTCATGGTGCAGCCGTCGAACTGGCCGGCGGTGTATTGGTTGATGGACTCGACATAGTCATTGAGCTGCACCATATCGATCTTGATGCCGTACTTATTGGCCCACTTGTCGAGGATGCCTTGGCTGCCGGCGTACTCCCACGGCATCCAGCCGGCATAGATAGTCCAGCACACACTGAAGTGGTCTTTGGCAGCTGCTTGGGTTTGAAAGCTCAGCACGGCGGCGAAGGCGGCGGTGAGCAGGGTGGGTAAACGGATTGTGGGCATGTGGCTTCTCCAGTTGAATATGGGCGAGCAGGAGCAACGCGGCACCGTGAACGGTGGCTTGTCTCCCGGGCTTTTATCCCGCCGTGTAACCTCAACTGGAGGTCGCCAACTCTCGGACCAGCCACTCGCTTTTCAAGCGAGCCGGAACCCTAGTCGGCCATTGCAAATTGTGGTGCCGCGAACCTGTGATGAATCCTGCACAGGCTTGCTAAAGCGAGAGTCGTGCCAAGTGATGGATGGGCCTCTAGGGCAAGGGGTTGCAGCGAGGTGGTGGTTGGCTGGTGCGCTGACGTGCGTTGTGCTGGTGCGCCGTCGCACTGCAATGAGGCGTTCAGTTCGTCCGAAACAGGTATTTCAAACTGTGTCAAAGGCGCACCAGATTCGGTTTTTGATGTCAGATATTTCGTCATTCAGTGAAGGCTGAATGCCGCTCTCCAGCGTCGCTGGAGGAGCTCTTCCGCGGTCCAGGAGGCCGCCATGTATAGACGACTGCTGCTTATCGCTTTGCTCGGCCTGACCTTGTCAGCTTGTGTGCCCTACTACGATGGAGGCGCCACTTACTATCGCTCCGAAGTCTATACCGCACCGGCGCCCGCCTATTATTACGGCGGCCCGCGTTATTCTCCCTATGGGCGCAGTTATTACACCCCAGCGCCTCGCTACTATGCACCACAACCTCGCTATTACTCGGCGCCGCGTTATTACCAGCCGGCACCGCGTTATTACCCAAGGGCGGGTTACCGACCTTACTCCAATCAAGGGTGGGGTAATCGCTGGGGCAACGGCGGGCATGGGCGTGGTTCCGATCACGGAGGTGGCCGCGGCGGTCATCGTTAAATATCTTGAAAAACAAGCGGCGCATCAAGCGCCGTTTTTTATAGGTACCGTATGTCCGTACTGTCAGATTTAACAGCTATCTTTGAGGCGATAGCTGTATTTCACTAGCGAAAAGCCCTGCGCTTTGCGTGGTGAAACTGAGCAGATGGAATCCCTATGTTCAAACAACTTATTTGCGTGCTCCTGCTGACGAGCTGCATCGTTGCATCGGCCAGAGCGGAGCAAGGCTGTCCTTACCCGGCGCAGGTCTCGTATGTCGACGGGCATTATCGAGCCGAGGACAACGGCCTGCGGTGGCAAAGCCCGAAGGTCAAGTATCGGGGCCTTATCGACGGATTCATCGGCGCGGTCTTCATACCGGGTGAGGACGAGCAGAGGGAAAACGGCTACATGGATAAGTGCATCTACCGCACCGGTTGGGACGGGGTTGTAGCGCTGAGGCCCTACAAGGACAGTAAAATTATCAACATGTCATTGACCAGCACCTTGTATTGGGAACTGCGGCCCGGCGCGTTCACACTGCCGGTATATACCTGCACGGACAGCCAGCCGGACAACTGCGCTTTCAACGTCAACGACAAGCGAACGGACCTGTCAGTAGTCAGATAAATCCGCCAGAGGATTCCTACCTTCCCATGCCTTGCTGAAATGCGCGTGCACCACCGCTTCCGGAAGGGTATTGATATCCGGCCAATGCCAATGAGGTGTCTGGTCCTTGTCGATCAGGCGTGCTCGAACACCTTCGGCGAACTCTGGATGACGGCAGCAATTGAGGCTCATGGTGTACTCCATCTGAAACACCTGTGCCAGGGATAGATGACGGGCACGCTGAATCTGCTCCCACACCAGGTGTGCCGTCAGCGGGCAGCCTTCACTGAGGGTTTTACCCGCGCGGGCCAAGAGCGGATCGCTGTGATCACGCAACAGGCTCAATGCACGCCAGGCACACCGTATATCACCCACATCCAGCCATTCGTCGATCAGCCCACGGCGCGGCAACCATTGCGCTTCGGGTTGGTGGCCGACCGCTTCCTGGGCAAGGGCCTTGAGCAAACTGTTGAGCTGCATTGCGGCCTGTTCCTGCCAGTTCAGTTGCAGCAAACCGTCAAGCAGCTCGTCTTGCTGGTCATCACGCAGGAAGCGGTCAGCCAGGCCCAGTTCCAGGGCATCGCGGCCGTTGACATGAGCACCGGTAAGGCCCAGGAACAAACCGAGCTTGCCCGGCAGGCGAGACAGAAACCAGCTGGCACCTACATCCGGGTACAACCCGATGCTGATCTCGGGCATGGCCAGGCGACTGCTCGGCGTAACAATACGTACCGAGGCACTTTGCAACAAACCCATGCCACCGCCCAATACATAGCTGTGGCCCCAGCAAATCAGCGGCTTGGGGTAGGTATGCAAGCGGTAGTCGAGGCGATATTCGGCAGCAAAAAACTGCGCGGCCAGGGCCGGTACTTCGCCGGGTTGTTCACGGCACTCCTGAGCCAGGCTGCGCACTTCACCCCCAGCGCAAAAGGCTTTTGGCCCGTTGCCGCGCAACAACACACAGGCGATTTGCGGGTCGTTGGCCCAGGCATCCAGGCGTTCTGCCAACGCCAGAATCATGGGCAGGGAGAGGGCGTTGAGGGATTTTTGAGCGTCCAGGCTGGCGATGCCTATGCGCGCACCGCCGTTGCCGGCCAGTTCTTCGAAGTGCAGGTTCATTGTGACCTCAATCGAGAAGGTGAAGGATGAGTATGATCCCTTCGTGGGAAAGTGCCGGTGGTGTGTCAGATCAATTGACAAGCGGGGTCGGCTTTCCTAGGGTTCGCCTCATTCTTTTTTACAAGACAATTCAACTATGACCGATGGCGACCGTATCAAACTCGAACCCAGCTGGAAACACGCCTTGCGCGATGAGTTCGAGAAGTCCTACATGGCCCAGTTGCGCGAATTCCTGCGCCAGGAACATGCCGCCGGCAAAGAGATCTACCCGCCCGGTCCGTTGATTTTCAACGCTCTCAATTCAACGCCCCTGGACAAGGTCAAGGTCGTGATCCTCGGCCAGGACCCCTACCACGGTCCCGGCCAGGCCCATGGCCTGTGCTTTTCGGTACAACCGGGGGTGCCGGCGCCGCCGTCGCTGGTCAATATCTATAAAGAGCTCAAGCGCGACCTGAACATCGACATCCCCAACCACGGCTACCTGCAAAGCTGGGCCGATCAGGGCGTGCTGATGCTCAACACCACCATGACCGTGGAGCGCGCCAACGCCAACGCCCATGCGGGCAAGGGCTGGCAGTTCTTCACCGATCGGATTATCGAGGTAGTCAGCGAGCATCAGCCGCACCTGGTGTTCCTGCTGTGGGGCGCTCATGCTCAAAGCAAGCAGAAGCTGATCGATGCCACCAAGCATCTGGTGCTGACGTCGGTGCATCCGTCGCCGTTGTCGGCGTATCGCGGGTTTCTGGGCTGCGGGCATTTCAGCCGGGCTAACAAGTTTCTTGAACAGAATGGCGAGGCCCCGATCGAGTGGCGGCTGCCGCCACTCTGAAACGGACGACCATGGCTACAGACGGACTTGCGACACTGTGCTATTGCCAATATTGGCCACGTAGGCGGTTCGGCCGTTGGGTGTCACGACGATACCCCGCGGTTTGTTGAAGCCTGTGAGGGTGTCCGTTACGGTTTGTGTGCGGGTGTGGAGGATACTCACGCGATCGCCATCGGTTTCCGTGATGTAGGCGAATTCGAGCATCGTATGAAATGCCACCTGATAGGGGCCTAGCAAACCGTCCAGTATGGTACTGACCTGTGCGGCGGAGGTATTGCCGATATAGACCTCACCACGGTCCTGGTAGGTGATGTAGACACGTGCGTTGAAGCGAGCATGAGCAATGGAGGTAGGTTGACCGGCAACGGTATTGGTTTGGGTCACAACCCTGTTGGTCCCCAGGTGGATGCTGGTCCACCCATCCAAATCCGAGGCAAGGTGTAAACGGGCGTTGCCGGTGCTATCGCTATCTCTCGAGGGTAACGCACTGGGGTGGTGGCGATTCGCTGATGATTGGCGGTATCGATCACCACCACTTCCGATGCGGCGTGGTCGGCGACGTACAAGCGTGCTCCGGTAGAATTCAAGGCCAACCCATTGATGGCAGTAAACCCCCTGATCTGGTCACTGACGGTATCGGTCAAGGTGTCTATCACTGTGATCGGCGTATTGCTGGCCTGGCTGTTATCGCTGGCGTAAAGGCGCGGGGCCGTGGGGTGCATGGACAGCCAAATGGGGGATCCCACATTGGTGATGGTCCTGACGACGCTAAAGTTCGCTGTGTCGATGACAGTAATGCCTTGTGGCAATGTGGAGCTTGCGACATACAGACGCGTTCCATCCCCATTGAGTACAAGGCGATTGGGGGAACCATGGACGGTAATCGTATTGACGATTGCGGCGGGCTCTTCATTCTCGTTTTCGAGCGTTGTTTCGGTTGGGGTCACCACGATTGCGCTCCTCAAAGGGAAGTCGCGCCATGGAACACCTGATAAGGTGAGCTTGGCTAGCTGTGAAGAGTGCCAGTTCAGACAAACGGTCGTGGCCCCTGAGGGGCCACTTCCAGAGTTAAGATTGGCGGTTCCAGTGCCTGAACAACGGCTCTGCCAAAAACAGCACAAACAGCAGACGCATCACCTGCATTGCTGTCACCAACGGCACCGACAATTGCAGGGTCTCTGCCGTCAGGCTCATCTCGGCAATGCCGCCAGGCATCATGCCCAACGTCAGTGAGCGCAGGTCCAGGTGCGTCAGCGCACTCAACCCTACCGCTGCCAACGTGGCGAGCGCCATGGTCAAGGCGGTGCCAATCAAGGTGCGGCCCATGAACGCCGGAGCGCTACGGAAGAACTGCCGATTGAAGTGGCAGCCCAAACCGCTGCCGATCAACCATTGGCCGATCTGGCTGCCGCCGTCGGGTAGGCCGATGTGCAAGTCCCACGTCACACTGGCGATGGCGCTCACCAGCAACGGCCCGAACAGCCAGGGATTGGGTTGGCGCAAACGCTGCCAGCCCCAGGCCACCAGCGCACCTACCGGGAACAGCAGGGCCAGCCAGGCCCAGTCCACAGGCGCCGGGTGAAACTGCGGTGCACCGCCGCCCAGCAAATACTTGAAGATCGCCGGCACACACAACACCACCACCAGCACACGCAGGCTTTGCCCTGCCGCCACCCGGCTGAGTACCGCACCATTGCGGGCGCCCAGGTTGACCATCTCCCCGGAGCCGCCCGGCATACTGGAGAAAAACGCCGTGGCGCGGTCTTCACCGCTGCGGCGCATCAGCCACACACCCACCACGCTCGACAAACTGGTGACCAGCGCCCCGAAGAAGATCAGGCCGAAGTGGCTCATCACCTGTTCGATCACCACGGGCGTGAAGTGCAGGCCGATGCCGATGCCCACCACCCATTGGCCGCATTTGCGCCCGCCGGGAATCTCTGCCAACTGCCACGGCGTGAGGCAGCGCACCAGGATGATCGCCAGCAACGCGCCGACCATATACGGCAAAGGCCAGCCGACGAGGCTGGCCAGGTAACCGCCGGCCAGGCCGACCAGCGGTGTTCCCCACCAATGTTTGAAGGTGACTTCAGACATCGGCTACGGCACGGCGCTGCAAGGAGCGCTTGCGCCAGATACGCAGCAATGGCACGAGCAGCATGATGGCGGTCAGTACCCATACACCGAAGGTGATCGGGCTCGACCACAGGATCTCCAGCGCACCGTTGGAAATCGACAACGCACGGCGCAGGTTCTGCTCCATCAGGCCGCCGAGGATAAAACCGAGCAATACCGGCGACAGCGGGAAATCCAGCTTGCGCAGGATGTAGCCGAAGATGCCGATGCCGACCATCAGGAACAGGTCGAAGGTGGTGGCATGCACCGCATACACACCAATCGCGGTAATGATCGCGATCACCGGCACCAGTGCCCAGTTCGGCACGGCGAGGATACGGGTGAAGATACGGATCATCGGGATGTTGAGGATCACCAGCATGATGTTGGCAATGAACAACGATGCGATCAGGCCCCAGACGATGTCGGGTTGCTGTTGAAACAGCAGCGGGCCTGGGGTGATGTTGTACAGCGACAGGGCGCCGATCATCACCGCAGTGGTGCCCGAACCTGGCACGCCGAGCGTTAGCATCGGCACCAACGCGCCACAGGCGGACGCCCCAATGGCGGTTTCCGGTGCCGCCAGGCCGCGCATATCGCCCTGGCCGAACTTGCCGCTGGCACCGGCCATGCGTTTTTCGGTCATGTAGGCAACGGCCGAAGCCAGTGTTGCACCGGCACCCGGCAACACGCCCATGATGAAACCGAGCAAGCCGCAGCGGATGTTAACCACGAACACCGCACCCGCTTCCTTCAGGTTGAACATCATGCGTCCGGTGGCCTTGACCGCTTCCTGACCACGGTGAGTTTTTTCCAGCAGCAACAGGATCTCGCTGATGGAGAACAGGCCCAGCACCAGCACCACAAACTGGATGCCATCGGTGAGGTGGATGTTATCTCCGGTAAAGCGATACACGCCGCTGTTGGCGTCGATGCCCACTGCCGAGAGGAACAGCCCGATCAGCGCCGCCACGAAGGTCTTCAGCGGCTTGTCACCGGCCATGCCGCCCAGGCACACAATCGCGAACACCATCAGTACGAAATATTCCGCCGGGCCGAAGGCAATCGCCCATTTGGCCAGCAGCGGGGCAAACAGCACCATGCCGCAGGTAGCGATAAACGCACCGATGAACGAACTCCATGCCGACAACGACAGTGCTACGCCAGCCAGGCCTTTGCGGGCCATCGGGTAACCGTCGAGGGTAGTCATCACGGTGGACGCTTCGCCCGGGATGTTGAGCAGGATCGAGCTGATGCGGCCGCCGTATTCGCAACCCAGGTACACCGCTGCGAGCAGGATCAACGCTGACTCCGGCGGCAGGCCCAGGGCGAATGCGATGGGGATCAACAGCGCCACGCCGTTGATCGGGCCCAGGCCCGGCAGCAGGCCCACCACGGTGCCGATCAAAGTGCCGCACAGCGCGGTCACCAGGTTGTACGGGCTCAGCGCGACGCCGAAACCCTGGCCCAAATAGCCAAAAGTATCCATATCAGTTCTCCAGAACGTCGAGCAGGCCGAGGGGCAACGGCACATCCATGGCTTTATCGAACAGCAGGTACAAGCCGATAGCCATCAGGCCGACGATCACCACGCTGGGCATCCAGCGGCCGCCATACAGGCGCGCCATTGGAATGCCGATCAACATGCTGCTGAGAATGAACCCCAGGGATTCGAAGGTGGCGGCGAACACGAGCAACAGCGCGACGCAAAGGCCGATCTTGATCAGGGTTTCGCGGTCCAGCGCCGGTTCTTCTTCGGTGTGCCTGGTCGGTTGCGGGCGAAACAGCATGTAGATCAGCGCCAGGCTCATCAGCCCGAGCATCAGCAGCGGGTAGGCACGTGGGCCGACCGGCTCGTAGGAAAACGCCGCCTGATACGGCCAGGCCATCAGGGCCAGGCCGGCGCAGGCCAGCAACAGCGCTGCAGCGAAAATGCGTTGTAAGAGCATAGAAAACTCCAAGGCCCCTCTTGTAGAAGCGAGCTTGCTCGCGAAAAACTTCAACGATAACGCGTGCTGTCTGGACGCACGTGGATGTCCTTGGGTTCTTCGCGAGCAAGCTCGCTCCTACGGGGGCATTACACAAATGACGGGCGTTTACTGGATCAGGCCGAACTCTTTGGCCAGCACTTTGTAGTCAGCCACCTGTTTCTTCACGTAGGTGTCCAGCTCCTGGCCGGTCATGGCGAACGGGAACAGCTCGCGTTGGTCACGCAGCTTGGCGAAGTCCTCGGATGCCAGCAGTTTGTCGAACGCGTCTTTCCACCAGGCATAGTCGGCATCGCTGACTTTTGGCCCAAGGTAGAAACCGCGCACCACCGGCCAGACGATGTCGTAGCCTTGCTCCTTGGCAGTGGGGATGTCTTTCATTTCCGGCTCGTCCAGGCGTTTCTCGGAGAACACCGCCAACAGGCGCATGTCACCGCTGAGGATGTGCGGCATGGAGTCGGAGATGTCGGTACTACCCACCTGGATATGACCGCCGAGCAGGGCGGTAGCGATTTCACCGCCGCCTTCAAGGGCCACATAACGCAGTTCACGCGGGTTGATCCCGGCAGCCTTGGCGATCAGCGCGGTTTGCATCCAGTCCTGGCTGCCGACGGTGCCGCCGGAACCTATCACTACGCTGCCCGGATCTTTCTTCAAGGCTTTTACGAGATCGTCGAGGGTCTTGTAGGGCGAATCGTTTTTCACTGCGATGGCACCGTAGCTGGTGCCTACCGCCGCCAGCCAGCGCACGGCGCTTTCATCAAAGCGACCGAACTTGCCCTGGGCCAGGTTCAGCAGCGAACCACTGGACCAGGCCACCAAAGTGCCTGCGTCCGCAGGGCGCTGGGCAACCACTGCGTTGTAGGCCACCGCGCCAACGCCGCCGGGCATGTAGGTCACGCGCATCGGCTTGCTCAGCAGCTTCTGGTTGACCAGCGCGCTTTGCGCCAGCTTGCAGGTCAGGTCGAAACCGCCGCCAGGTGAGGCCGGGGCGATGCATTCCGGGCGCTTGGGTTCGTCAGCGGCCAGCAGTTGGCCGGCGAACAGCAGGCAGCCGGCGGCGAGGGCAAATTTACGCACTGAAGGGTTCATGGTTATCTCCATCGTTGTTGTTATAAGGTTTTAGTACCAACGCACATTTACCAAAGGGCAATGCTATAGCTGACCAGCAAACGCATTTCATCCGCATCACGGGCTGAATAGTTGGAGCGATAGGTCGCGTTACGCAGGCGCACGGCCACATCCTTGAACGTGCCGCTTTGCACCACGTACTTGATCTCGCTGTTGCGCTCCCACTCTTTGCCCGTTTGGCCGTTCTTGAGCTTGATGTTGTCGCCCGACAGGTAACGGCTCATGAAACTCAGGCCTGGAATCCCCAGCTTGGCGAAGTCGTAGTCGTAGCGTGCCTGCCAGGAGCGTTCTTCGGCGCCGGCAAAGTCGTTGATCTGTACGAAGTTGACCAGGTACGGGTCGCTGCCATCCACATACGGAAAGGCGCTGTCGCCGGACATGTGCTGGTAGCCGGCGCTGAGCTTATGGCCATTGAGGGCATAGCTGAACAGGCCGTTGAGGGATGTGTTGTCGATATTGCCGCCGCGGGCGCTACCGGTGTCGTCACTGATGGCCATGCGCAGGTCGGCGGCAAACGTGCCGGGGCCCATCGGGCGCGCGGCGACCAGGCCGAGGAAATGCTGGCGGTACACGTCATCGAGTTGGGCGAAGTGATAGCTGCCGGTGATTTTGTCGGCGAACTTGTAGTCCACGCCGCCGAAGTTGAAGTGCTTGCCGGTGGCGCCACTGAGGAAGCGGCTGTTCTTGTTATTGAGCGCAATATCTTCGTAATTGGTGTCGTCGCGGTCCTTGGCCTTATCCAGGCGGCCACCAGTGAACACAAGGTTCTTGAATTCCTTGGACGTCAGCAGGCCACCGTTGAAGGTCTGCGGCAGGATGCGACCGTCGTTGGGCTTGAGGATTGGCAATTCGGGTATCAGCGCGCCGATCTTCAGCTCGGTGGCGGAGATTTTCACTTTGCCGGTCAGGCCCAGCTTGGAGTACTCATTGGCGGCACGGCCGTCGTCGTGGGTCGGCAGCAGGCCGGTGCCGGTGCGGTCGGGGCTGGAGTCGAGCTTGATGCCGAGCATACCCAGCGCATCCACGCCAAAACCGACAGTGCCGTCGGTGTAGCCCGATTGCAGGTTGAGCATGAAACCCTGGGCCCATTCGTCGCGTTTGGATTGCTGCGCACGGGTACCGTCGCGAAAGTCGCGGTTGAAGTACATGTTGCGGGTTTCCAGGGTCGCGGTACTGTCTTCGAAGAAGGCAGCCTGGCTTAGCGGCGAAAAGCCGGCGAGGGCGCAAGCACTGGCGAGAGCGGTGTGGCTCAGACGGCAAGAACGAACAGGCGTGCAAGCCTGGGGCTGTGTCGACAGCATCGTGATGGACTCCGTTATTGTTCTTATTTTTGGCGAAAACGCTTCGAGGCGTTTTTCGGGCGCTACGGGTGAGGCAGCTCGGCGGGCAGAAACCACCGTAGCTGGATGCTAAAGGGCGAAGCTTTCACTAACCTTTCAATTGTCTTTCAATGTTTTCGGGCTTCACAGGGCAGGTTGCGCCTGTAAACTCGCCGGCCAGCGGGCCAATAAAACGCCGCGCCGACCACTCCTCATGAGGTAGAAATCCATGCGTGTCCTCCTGGTTGAAGACCATCTGCAACTTGCCGAAAGTGTTGCGCAAGCGCTCAAGGGCATGGGTCTGACCGTCGACGTGCTGCACGATGGTGTGGCCGCGGACCTGGCCTTGGGCAGCGAGGAATACGCGGCGGCGATCCTCGATGTGGGCCTGCCGCGCATGGATGGTTTCGAGGTGCTGGCGCGCTTGCGGGCCCGAGGGAAAAACCTGCCGGTGCTGATGCTGACGGCACGCAGTGATGTCAAAGACCGCGTGCACGGCCTGAACCTGGGCGCCGACGACTACCTCGCCAAGCCGTTCGAACTGACAGAGCTGGAAGCGCGGGTCAAGGCGCTGCTGCGCCGCAGTGTATTGGGCGGGGAGCGCCAGCAGACGTGCGGGGTGCTGGTATACGACCTGGACACACGACGCTTCACGGTTGGCGGTGAATTGATGACGTTGACCTCCCGCGAACAAGCCGTACTCGAAGCCTTGATCGCCCGACCGGGCCGCGTGATGAGCAAAGAGCAATTGGCCTCTCAGGTTTTCGGCCTGGACGAGGAGGCCAGCCCCGATGCCATCGAAATCTACGTGCACCGCCTGCGCAAGAAGCTCGACGGCCAGCCCATCGCCATCGTGACGTTCCGCGGCCTGGGCTACTTGCTGGAAGCCCGCGATGCATAAGCCCAGCAGTCTGCGCTGGCGCTTGCTGTGGAACCTGGCGCTGTTGCTGGTGCTGTTGATGCTCGCCAGCGGCATGAGCGCCTACTGGAACGGGCGCGAAGCCGCCGACACGGCCTATGACCGCACGCTGTTGGCTTCGGCGCGCACCATTGCCGCAGGCTTGACCCAGGTGGACGGCACCCTCAGCGCCAATGTGCCGTATGTGGCCCTCGACACTTTCGCCTACGACAGTGCCGGGCGCATCTATTATCAGGTCAACGATATCCATCAGAAGCTGATTTCCGGTTACGAAAACCTCCCAGGCCCGCCGCCCGGCACTCCCCGCACCGACGATTACCCGGCCTTGGCGCGCTTCTACAACGCCATGTACCAGGGCCAGCACGTGCGAGTGGTGAGCCTGCTCAAGGCCGTTTCCGAGCCGAACATGAATGGGATGGCCGAGATTCGTGTCGCGGAGACCGACGAAGCACGCGTTGCCATGGCCCGCAGCTTGATGGCCGACACGTTGCTGCGCCTGGGGATGCTGGCCATCGGCGCGTTGCTGCTGGTGTGGTTTGCGGTGAGCGCTGCACTGCGTCCGCTCGAACGCCTGCGTACAGCGGTGGAAGAACGCCAACCCGATGATTTGCGGCCGCTGCCATTGGTGGAAGTTCAGGATGAGTTCGGCCCGCTGGTGCGCTCCCTCAACCATTTCACCGAACGTCTGCGCGGCCAGTTCGAGCGCCAGGCCCAGTTTATTGCCGATGCAGCCCACGAACTGCGTACGCCCTTGGCGGCGCTCAAGGCTCGCCTGGAACTGGGCTTGCGTGCCCAGGAGCCGTCCACCTGGCACAGCACCCTGGAAAGCGCTGCCCAGGGCACCGACCGCCTGACCCATCTGGCTAATCAATTGTTGTCCCTGGCCCGTATCGAAAACGGTGCCCGAGCCATTGCTGAAGGAGGCGCGCAGTTGCTCGACCTCAGCCAGTTGGCGCGCGAACTGGGCATGGCCATGGCGCCGCTGGCTCACGCACGCGGGGTGGCCCTGGCACTGGAGGCGGACGAGCCGGTCTGGTTGCGCGGTGAACCGACGCTGTTGAATGAGCTGCTGAGCAATCTGGTGGACAACGCTATGGCCCATACGCCACCTGGCGGCAATGTGATTTTGCGCGTGACCGCGCCGGCGGTGCTGGAGGTTGAGGATGATGGCCCGGGCATCCCGTTGGATGAGCGGGACCGGGTATTCGAGCGCTTTTATCGCCGTAGCCAGCAGGGCATGGGGTCGGGCTTGGGGCTGGCAATTGTCGGGGAGATCTGCCGTGCGCACCTGGCGCAGATCAGCCTGCATGATGGCGAGTTGGCTGGGTTGAAAGTGCGCGTGAGTTTTATCGCCGGTTGATCAGTAGAACATCGACCGTGCTTCATCCAGTTCGGTGCGCGATTTCTCGCTGTAGAGATCAATTCGCAGCTTTTTCATCGCAGGCACGCTGGTAATGTCGACTTTCGCCAGCGGATGATCGGTGTTGTGATGGCAGTAGAGCACGGCGATCTGCACCAGATCCACATAGTCGAGTGTGGCAGAGTTGCGTTCCAGGTTCAGGTACTGGCCCGGCAGTTTCGCCAGCATTTCGGGGAAGTCCCAGCCACTCAGCAGTTTGTCGCCCAGTAACGGATGAATACTTTCGATGACGTGGTTGAGGCTGACCGGGTCGGAAAGCAGCTCGTAGTGGTCTTCGGCGTAGGTGAGGATCGGCAGCACGCCGATCTGATGCACCAACCCGCCGAGGGCCGCCTGGTCGGCCTTGAGGTGACTATGCCGGCGACACAAGGCATAGCTGACGCCGGCGACTTCCAGGCTACGGCACCACACATCGCGCATTTTCTGTGCGACCACTTCGGAGCGGGCGTGAAAAATCTGCTCCATCACCAGGCCGATGGCCAGGTTGCTGCTGTAGTTGGTGCCCAGCCGCGTGATGGCCGTGTGCAGGTCGGTGACTTCCTGGCTCGCCCGTAACAGCGGGCTGTTGACCACCTTGATCAGGCGCGCCGACAGGGCGGTGTCGCGACTGATCACCTTGCTCAAGTGGCTGATACTGATCTCAGGGTCTTCGGCGGCCTGGCGAATTTTCAGGGCCACCTCCGGCAATGTCGGCAGAACCAGGTCATCGTTGTCGATGGCCGTCACCAACGCCTGTTGGACTTTTTCCGCCAGCTTGTTCATTCATGCTCTCTAGGGTGCTGCAAAAGGTATGGCGATTAACGCTGGATCTCGCGATCACGGTCCAGTTGGTAAGGCAGATCAAGCAGCTGCAGGCCGGGCCCTTCCAGGCTGCCTGTACGCACGTCGCCACTCTCGGCAGCTTCGGCTTGCAGCACAGCGAGAAGTTCAATCGACTGGTCAGCTTTTGCCGCGATCACGACCTCGCCAACCGCGCTGTTATGGTCTGGGGAAAACAACGGCGTGCCGGGCTCGGGTAATTGCGTGGCTTCAAGGCTCAGTCGATACAGGCGCCGCTTGAGTTTGCCCAGGTATTGCATGCGCGCGACGATTTCCTGGCCGGTGTAGCAGCCTTTCTTGAAACTGACGCCGCCCACGGCTTGCAGGTTGAGCATCTGCGGGATGAACAGTTCGCGGGTCTGCGCCATTACCTGGCCGATACCCGCGCGAATCTGGCCAAGTAGCCAGGCATTCAACTCAGCCTGTGGCAATTGTGCGGCCAGTTGGTTGCGCACGGTGTCGGCTTGTTCGGTGGGCACCCAGAGTTCGGCACGGCCAGGGGACACGCGAATAGCGATCAAGGTGTCGGTGCGCACCACGCTGTCGGTTTCGGCGGGTAGCGTCAGGCCAAGGGCGGCCAGGGACGCGTCTGCGTTCGCCAATCCGAAGCGCACCCAAGCGGCGCTTTCGTCGGTAAGTTTGGATTTGGAGAACACCGCGTATTTCTTCAGGTCTGCCAACTGCGGTTCGAGCAGCTCCGTGGCCATGGCCAGGAGTACGCCGTCACCTTGCAGCAGGATGCGGAAGCTGGACTGCATCCGGCCTTTTTGCGTACAGCGCGCGCCCAGGCTGGCCTGGGTATCACTCAGGTAATTGAGGTTGCAGGTCAGCTGGCCTTGCAGGAATTTGGCAGCATCAGAACCGCGGACGGCGAGAACGCCTTCGTGGGACAGGGGGCAGAAGAAAGCAGAGTCAGCCATGGGTCATCGCAGGTTAAAAAGTCATGGGTGCATCATAGAGGGGCGTCCGGCAAATGCATAGTTTCGTCGCGGGCGACCAAAGCCGACTGTTCCGGTGTCGCCGGGCCTGTATACTTGCGCTCTATTTGAGGAGGGCTCCATGGTCGAAGATGTAGAAATCAATCGCCTCTACTGGCACAGCCGTCGTGGCATGCTGGAGCTGGATGTATTGCTGGTGCCTTTCACCAAAGAGGTGTACGCGACGCTCGATCAGGTGGACCGCGACCTCTACGTCAGGTTGCTGACCTGTGAAGATCAGGACATGTTCGGCTGGTTCATGGAGCGTGCTGAATCTGAAGATCCAGAGCTGCAGCGCATGGTTCGGATGATCCTGGATCGTGTCCAGCCCAAGTAATCGTTTTGAATGCCGCTGGCAGACCTCGCGGCGGTTGCTGGCGGCGTATCTGCTTGCCCTGCTGATCGCACTGGGCAGCCTGCTGGTTTTGAACCTGCCTTATTCGAGCCTCGGCATCCTGTTATGCCTGGCACACTGTGCGTGGGTGCTACCGCGCCATGTTCTGCTTACTCACCGTTCGTCGATTCGTGGCCTGCGCCGCGACGAAGATGGCTGGCAGTTATGGAGCTCTGCGCGCGGCTGGCACGCCGTGCAACTTCGCCCCGACAGCCTGGCGTTACCGTTGATCGTGGTGTTGCGTTATCGCGTGCAGGGTGAGCGGCGAGTACGCGCGGTCTGTGTGCCCAAGGACGCGCAGGCCGCCGATGTGCATCGGCGCCTGCGGGTACGCCTGAAGTTCAGCCGCCGTAGGTGGTTGGCACCAGAATAGTGTCGCGGGCTTCGGGCAACATCTGCGGATAATCGAGGGTGTAATGCAGGCCCCGGCTTTCCTTGCGCTCCATGGCTGAGCGGATCATCAACTCGGCCACTTGCGCCAGGTTGCGTAATTCGATCAGGTCGCGGCTGACTTTATAGTTGCTGTAGAACTCGTCGATCTCGTCCAACAGCAAACGTACCCGGTGCTGCGCCCGTTGCAGGCGCTTGTTGGTGCGCACAATGCCCACGTAGTCCCACATGAAACGCCGCAACTCGTCCCAGTTGTGCGCGATGATCACGTCTTCGTCCGAATCGGTGACCTGGCTGGCGTCCCAGCGGGGCAGGGCGGCTGGAACCTTGATGCGCGGCAGTTGTTCAAGGATATCCGCTGCTGCCGAGCGAGCGTACACGAAGCACTCGAGCAGCGAATTGCTGGCCATGCGGTTGGCGCCGTGCAGACCGGTAAAGCTGGTTTCACCGATGGCGTAGAGGCCGGGCACGTCGGTGCGCCCGTGCTGGTCAACCATCACGCCGCCGCAGGTGTAGTGCGCAGCCGGCACTACCGGGATCGGGCCTTTGGTGATATCGATATTGAACGTCAGGCAGCGTTCATAGACGGTCGGGAAGTGGGTCTTGATAAACGCTTCGGGCTTGTGGCTGATGTCCAGATATACGCAATCGATACCCAGACGCTTCATCTCGTGGTCGATGGCGCGGGCGACAATGTCGCGCGGTGCCAGCTCGGCGCGTGGGTCGAAGCGCTGCATGAAGCGCTCGCCATTGGGCAGCTTCAAGTGCGCACCTTCGCCGCGCAGGGCTTCGGTGATCAGGAAGCTCTTGGCTTGCGGGTGGTACAGGCAGGTGGGGTGGAACTGATTGAACTCCAGGTTGGCCACCCGGCAGCCCGATCGCCAGGCCATGGCAATGCCGTCGCCACAAGCACCGTCGGGGTTGCTGGTATAGAGATAGACCTTCGCGGCCCCGCCCGAAGCAAGAATAGTGAAGCGCGCCCCGTAGGTATCGACTTCGCCGCTGGTACGATTGAGTACGTAGGCGCCGAGGCAGCGCTCGCCCGCAAGGCCCAGGCGTTTTTCGGTGATCAGGTCGACGGCGACGCGTTGCTCCAGCAATTGGATGTTGGGCCGTTGGCGAGCCTGGTCGAGCAGGGTCTTGAAAATCGCGGCACCCGTGGCGTCGGCGGCGTGAATGATACGGCGATGGCTGTGGCCGCCTTCGCGTGTCAGGTGGAACTCAAAGCCGCCGTCGTCGCTGCCGGCATGTTCATCACGGGTGAAGGGCACACCTTGGTCGATCAGCCATTGGATGGCTTCCCGGCTGTGCTCGACGGTGAAGCGCACGGCCTCTTCATTGCACAGGCCGCCGCCAGCGTTAAGGGTGTCTTCGACATGCGATTGCACCGTATCGGTGTCGTCCAGTACCGCCGCGACACCGCCCTGGGCCCAGAATGTCGAGCCGTTGGCCAGGTCGCCTTTGCTCAAAACCGCAATGCGCAGGTGGCTGGGTAGGGTCAGGGCAAGGCTCAAGCCGGCTGCGCCGCTGCCGATCACCAGCACATCGTGTTGAAACTGTTGGCTCATTGGAAGGATTCCGCAAAAAGCGATCCGAAGGAGCGGCGCAAACAGGACGCCTGGATCGGCGAATCAAAGGGTCACACGGGCCACTAGTATATAGAGGGGTGGAGCGGCACAATAGCCACGCATTCGTGGCATTGTGAGATTATGCTGCGCAGCTTTGGGAAACAGCCGGTTGGCGGGACGGGAACTTTTTGCATGGGCCCCGACTCAATAGCAGGTTGCCCGAAAGCTGGGAAAACGTTGAGTTTATTGGCCCGTCGGGAGCATTGGACGCGTCACGAAACCGGCGACAAGATTATTCGCGCAGCCGGCCCCGCCCGGGCTGCGTTTTTCGTGTGTGCCAAATCAGTGCATGCCGGAAACTTGCTTGAAGGGGGAGAACTTTTGCGAAAAGCCCGAGTCTATGTTTGCAAGCCTGATCGTTTAGTTATGCAAGCCTCCTTCAAGTACAACGAGGAGTGTTCATGCTAACCCAGGAAGAGGATCAGCAGCTGGTCGAGCGCGTACAACGCGGCGACAAGCGAGCATTTGATCTGCTAGTGCTGAAATACCAGCACAAAATTCTCGGGTTGATCGTGCGGTTTGTGCACGACACCCATGAAGCGCAGGACGTTGCACAGGAAGCCTTTATCAAGGCGTACCGTGCACTTGGAAATTTCCGCGGTGATAGTGCGTTTTATACGTGGCTATATCGCATCGCCATTAACACGGCGAAGAACTATCTGGTGTCTCGCGGCCGCCGCCCACCAGACAGTGATGTCAGTTCAGAAGATGCTGAATTTTACGATGGTGATCACGGCCTCAAAGATCTCGAGTCGCCGGAGCGTGCATTGCTGCGCGACGAGATCGAAGGCACCGTCCATCGAACAATTCAGCAACTGCCAGAAGATTTGCGTACGGCATTAACTTTACGTGAATTCGATGGTCTGAGTTACGAAGACATTGCGAGCGTCATGCAATGTCCGGTGGGGACTGTAAGGTCACGGATTTTCCGGGCCCGGGAAGCCATCGACAAAGCCTTGCAACCATTGTTGCAGGAAAACTAAAGACAGCGGCGACAGCCAAGAGAGGAACCGCCATGAGTCGTGATGCCCTGCAGGAATCGCTGTCCGCAGTGATGGATAACGAAGCGGATGAACTGGAACTTCGTCGAGTGCTTAACGCATTTGATGATGCCGAAACCCGTGATACCTGGTCTCGTTACCAAGTCGCTCGGGCGGTGATGCACAAGGATCTTTTAATCCCTCGTCTGGATATTGCTGCGGCCGTTTCTGCCGCGCTGGCTGATGAAGCCGTTCCGGCCAAAGCTGCTCGTGGCCCGTGGCGTAGCCTGGGTCGAC
This sequence comes from Pseudomonas sp. GZJR-8, assembly GCF_002916705.1. Lineage (NCBI taxonomy): Bacteria > Pseudomonadati > Pseudomonadota > Gammaproteobacteria > Pseudomonadales > Pseudomonadaceae > Pseudomonas > Pseudomonas sp. GZJR-8. Next base: position 525,299 of record NZ_JXSI01000001.1, read on the forward strand.
TGGCAGTGGCTGCCTCGGTGACCGTCGCCGTACTGGCTGGTGTTCGCCTGTACAACCAGGACGAAATTGCCGGTGCCGAACTGGCCCAGCAAACTCAGCAGCCCGTCATGGCAGGTCCGCAAGTCAAAGGCCCGGCTGTACTGGCAGGCTACAAGGAAAGCTCTGATACCACAGGTCCGATGGCCAATGGTGTGCTTCAAGGGCAATCCGGCTGGCAAGATCAGCGTCTACCAGGCTACCTGCGTCAGCACGCACAGGAATCGGCCGCTAAAGGCACCGAAAGCGCTCTGCCATACGCTCGCGCAGCCAGTCAGGAAAACCGCTGATCCGTTAGGGAGCTCTATGCGCGCCATACCGCTCCTTGCGCTTTTGCTCAGTAGTTGGATTGCACAGTCCGCCCATGCCGATGAAGCCCAAGACTGGCTGACTCGACTTGGGCGTGCAGAGCAGCAGCAAAGCTTTGAAGGTACGTTTGTTTACGAACGTAATGGCAGTTTTTCTACCCACGCTATCTGGCACCGTGTGCAGGACGGTCATGTCCGTGAGCGGTTGCTGCAACTGGACGGCTCGCCTCAGGAAACTGTACGGTTGGATGGCCGGACGCACTGCGTCAGTGGCGCTCTGAGTGCTGGGTTGGTTACTTCTTCTGATGCACCTTCGCGTGCTCTCGATTCAAAAAAACTCACTCAATTCTATGAACTTGCCGTCATTGGCAAATCCCGCGTGGCCGGTCGTCATGCTGTGATTGTGTCAATCAGCCCGCGAGATCACTACCGCTACGGCTTTGAATTGCACTTGGATCGTGAGACGGCTCTGCCGCTCAAATCCCTGCTGCTCAATGATCAGGGGCAGTTGCTGGAGCGCTTTCAGTATGCGCGCCTGGATACCTCGGTCATTCCTGCCGAGCATGACTTACAGCCTGGCAGCGAATGCAAGCCTGTTGCTGCTTCCACCGACAAAGCCTCTGACATGCCTGCCTCCCAGGCGTGGCATCTGGATTGGCTGCCGCCTGGTTTCCAGCAGGTCAGCAGCACCACGCGCAAAGACAGCCAAACGAAATCGACCGTCGATAGCCTGATGTATGATGATGGGCTCGCACGCTTTTCTGTATTTCTTGAGTCCGCCAAGGGCGCCGACATGAATGAAACCCGCGCTCAAATCGGCCCGACGGTGGCGGTTTCTCGGCGTTTGAATACGGTTGACGGTGAGATGATGGTCACCGTAGTAGGGGAGATCCCCGTCGGCACTGCTGAGCGTATCGCGCTGTCGGTACGCGGTGAAAATACCGCTGTCAGGCCGTGAGATTGTTAATTCTATGTTCATCCTGACCTTTCAATCTGTGCTCAAGTTAGGTTGAGGGCCGATCGTATGAAATTTCTGGATCAGCATTTTCACTTGCAAAAACTTCCCATGTTTTTTATAGGTCAGGGTTTGTTGGCTCTGGCCTTGTTTTGTTCGCGGAACAAAAATGTCGTTTGCCGCATTCGGCGTTTATTGGACCCTGTCGCTTAACCCTGCTCGTCGTAACGGGAGCTGTATGTCGATACCACGTTTGAAGTCTTACCTATCCATAGTCGCCACAGTGCTGGTACTGGGTCAGGCCTTACCTGCGCAAGCAGTTGAGCTGCCTGACTTCACCCAACTGGTAGAGCAAGCCTCACCGGCGGTGGTGAATATCAGTACCACCCAGAAACTGCCGGATCGCAAAGTTTCGAACCAGCAGATGCCCGACCTGGAAGGCTTGCCGCCCATGCTGCGCGAGTTCTTCGAGCGCGGTATGCCGCAACCGCGCACCCCTCGTGGTGGCGGTGGTCAGCGCGAAGCCCAATCCCTGGGGTCCGGCTTCATCATTTCGCCTGACGGCTATATTCTGACCAACAACCACGTGATTGCCGATGCCGACGAAATCCTCGTGCGCCTGGCTGATCGCAGTGAGCTCAAGGCCAAGCTGATCGGTACCGACCCGCGTTCCGACGTAGCCTTGCTTAAAATCGATGGCAAGGACCTGCCGGTTCTCAAGCTGGGCAAATCCCAGGACTTGAAGGCCGGCCAATGGGTCGTCGCGATCGGTTCGCCGTTCGGCTTTGACCATACCGTCACCCAGGGTATCGTCAGTGCTATCGGCCGCAGCCTGCCGAATGAAAACTACGTACCGTTTATCCAGACCGACGTGCCGATCAACCCGGGCAACTCTGGGGGGCCATTGTTCAACCTGGCTGGCGAAGTTGTAGGCATCAACTCACAGATCTACACCCGTTCCGGTGGTTTCATGGGCGTGTCTTTCGCGATCCCGATCGACGTGGCCATGGACGTCTCCAATCAGCTCAAAAGCGGTGGCAAAGTCAGCCGTGGCTGGTTGGGCGTAGTGATCCAGGAAGTCAACAAAGACCTGGCTGAATCCTTCGGCCTCGACAAGCCGGCCGGTGCTCTGGTTGCGCAAATCCAGGACAATGGTCCAGCGGCCAAAGGCGGCCTGAAAGTCGGCGACGTGATTCTGAGCATGAACGGCCAACCCATCGTCATGTCGGCGGACCTGCCTCATCTGGTCGGCGCGCTCAAGGCCGGCGGCAAAGCCAAACTGGAAGTGATTCGTGACGGCAAGCGCCAGAACGTGGAGCTGACCGTCGGTGCGATCCCGGAAGAAGGCGCGACGCTGGATGCCCTGGGTAATGCCAAGCCGGGTGCAGAGCGCAGCAGTAACCGCCTGGGCATCGCCGTGGTTGAACTGACCCCCGAGCAGAAGAAGACGTTTGACCTGCAAAGCGGTGTGGTGATCAAGGAAGTCCAGGACGGCCCAGCCGCCCTGATCGGCCTGCAGCCGGGCGACGTGATCACTCACCTGAACAATCAGGCGATCAACACCACCAAGGAGTTCACCGACATCGCCAAGGCGTTGCCGAAAAACCGTTCGGTGTCGATGCGCGTACTGCGTCAAGGTCGTGCCAGCTTCATTACCTTCAAGTTGGCCGAGTAATCGTCAAGCCTGCATTGCAATAGAAACAAAAAGCCCCGCTGCCGGTTAACGGCAGCGGGGCTTTTTTGTGGGTGACGGGTTTAGCTCATCATCCCTTTCACCAGGCGTTCCTGTTCGATCAGCTCACGCTGACGTGCGTCGATACGTGAGGACAGTGGGAAATTACTGCCGGCGCGGCGCTTGGCAAAGTCCAGTTGCTGGATGGCCTGCTGGAAGTCCCCCACCAGTGCGAAGTATTCGGCGCGGGCCTGATGCAGGCCGATGATGTTGCCGGACAGGCCGCGTGTTTCGGCCACCTGATACCACACGTCCGGATCGTCGGGGCGTGACTTGAGCAAGCCATCCAGCGCCTTTTCGGCATCGGCGGTGCGGTTCTGCTTAAGCAGCAGGTCTACCCGCACCTGGTTCAGCGGATAGTTGCTGGGGTACTGGGTGAGCATACGGTCAGTCCGTTGCTGGGCATCCGCCATGCGGTTGTTGGTAATGTCCAACTCGATCTGCGCCAGGTTGTAGGTGATGTCGTTGGGCGCCTTGGCCAGCAGCGGTGCCAGGCTTTCCCGTGCTTCCTTGAGTTGGACTCCCTTGATCTGCGCAATGGCGAGGCCATAACGCGCTACATCGTTTTTGGGGTTGTCGTCCAACTGCGCCTGGAAGCGCTTGGCAGCCAGGCCAGGCGTGTCTTCGTATTTCAACTGCACGCGTGCGCGAATCAGTTGATAGCGCAGGCTGTCTTCCTTGCCGCCGAGTTTGGCCTGCTCGGCGCGGTTGCGGGTGTCGGCAATACGCGATTCGGTCACTGGGTGCGTCAACAGGAACTCCGGTGGCTTGGCATCGAAGCGGTACTGACGCATCAGGCGTTCGAACATGGTGGGCATCGACCGCGGGTCGTAGCCGGCTTTCTCCAGGTTGAGGATGCCGATGCGGTCTGCCTCTTGTTCGTTCTGCCGGGAGAACCGACGCTGCTCCTGGATCGCAGCCGCTTGTGAGCCGGCAATTGCGGCGATACCCGCATCGCCGGCACCCGCGGCGGCGGCAATAATGCCGCCAAGCAGCGCCGCCATCATTGGCAGTTGCATGCGTGACTGGGCTTCCACGCCCCTGGCAAAGTGACGCTGGGACAAGTGCGCCAGTTCGTGGGCCAGTACCGACGCGTATTCACCTTCGGTCTGGGCATTGAGGAACAAGCCGCCGTTCACCCCAATGATCCCGCCGGGTGCCGCAAAGGCGTTGAGCTGCGGGCTGTTGATCAGGATGAATTCCAGGCGCCGATCGTTGACCTGGCTGGTTTCCACCAGCTTGTACACGCTGGTTTCTACGTAGTCCTTGAGTTGCGGGTCGTTAAGCTGCGACACCTGACCGCGCAAATAGGCCAGCCAGGCGCGGCCCAGTTGATATTCCTGTTGGGGCGAGACAATGGCAGAACTGGCGTCACCAAGTGACGGCAGCTCGTCAGCGAAGGCCGGGGAGGCCAGCAGGCAGGCCAGCGTCAGCAGGGTAGGGCGCAAAAAAGTCATGCACAAAGCCTTTCGACAAAGAGCTTACTGTAGCCGGACACTGCGCTTGGGACCAGATATTCTAAGCAGCCCGAATGTTTGCCTGGAGTAACACCATGACCGACGCTTTAGCCTTTGACGCCGAACTCGATGCCAGCGGCCTCAACTGCCCGTTGCCCTTGCTCAAGGCCAAGCTGGAACTCAATAAAATGGCCGGCGGTGCGGTGCTCAAGGTGACCGCCACCGACGCTGGCTCCCAGCGTGACTTCCGCACCTTTGCCAAACTCGCCGGCCACACCCTGGAGCATGAAGAAGAAGCCGAGGGTGTGTACCGGTATTGGTTGCGCAAGGCCTGACGGCCTTATCGACGCACAATCAGGCCTTGTTCAGCGCCTGCGCTGCCGCCAACACGGCATCCACATGCCCCGGCACTTTCACGCCACGCCATTCCTGACGCAGCACGCCTTCGCTGTCGATCAGAAAGGTGCTGCGATCTACGCCCAGGTATTCCTTGCCGTACAGCTTCTTGAGCTTGATCACATCAAACAGCTGGCAGACCGCTTCGTCCTTGTCGCTGATCAGCTCGAAAGGAAACTCCTGCTTGGCCTTGAAGTTCTCGTGGGACTTCACGCTGTCACGCGACACACCAAACACTTCAGTGTTGGCGGCCTGGAAAGCTGCGTACTGGTCACGAAAGCCCTGGCCTTCAGTGGTGCAGCCCGGGGTGCTGTCCTTGGGGTAGAAGTAGATCACCACTTGCTTGCCCTTGAGAGCTGCGAGGCTGAAAGTCTGGCCGCTGGTGGCCTGGGCTTCGAAGTCTGCGACGGGTTTGTCGATGGCTACCGGCATGAGTCTTTCCTTACATTGGGTTCTGTGGGCGCCATGGCTCGATCAGCGCGTCGAGGTTCAGGGCATCGGCAAAATCCAGGAACTGGTCGCGCAACCAGCTGATCTGTACGCCGGCCGGCAGGGTAACGGTGAACGTGGCGTTGAGCATGGTGCCGCCGGTTTGAGGTGCCTGATAGGTGTCGCAGGTCAGGTTTTCCAGCTCGACGTTGTGGTCGATGAAGAACTGGCACAACTCGTTGACGATGTCCGAGCGGTAGGCCGAGCTGACGTACGCCACATAAGGCAAGGCCTGTGGGCGATTTTCCAGGGCGGCGCTGCGCACCACATTGACGGTGAAGTCGTGCTTTTTGGCCAGGCCCGGCAGGCCGGTTTCCAGGCGCGCCAATGCGTCCCAGGAGCCGGAAATCTGCAAGACCAGCGCGCTGCACTCGCCGTGGCGAGTCAGGCGCGAGGTCACCACCGCGCAGCGGTTCTCATGGCTGGCGCGGCACAGGACGTTGGTCAGCTCCATGGGGTTGGCGCCGAGGGCACTGATAACAAGGAATTGTTCGCGAACTGTGGGGGTGGACATGCAGCCTTCCTAAAGCGATGAGCGGTCAATACTGTGTGGGCCGTATCGATCAAAGGATCAAGGGTAGCGAAAAGCGTCGCCAAGGGCTAGGAGGTGGCGTTTTCATTGCGTGATCGGCCGGCTTGAAGCGGTGCTTTGGCCCAATGATGGCATTGCCCGACGTTTAGTTGCTCCAGAACGCATCCTCACGCGGTACTTCGCTTGTACAAGCATCTTGGCGCCAGTACCATTACGGCTCTCTTTTTCCGGCAGGAGCGGTTGCATGATTGCGGGCAGTATGGTGGCACTGGTCACACCCATGGATGCACAAGGTCGTCTCGACTGGGACAGCCTGGGCAAACTGGTGGACTTCCACCTGCAAGAGGGCACCAACGCCATCGTGGCGGTCGGCACCACAGGTGAATCGGCCACCCTCGATGTGGAAGAACACATCCAGGTGATCGAGTTCGTGGTCAAGCGCGTTGCGGGCCGCATCGCCGTGATCGCCGGAACGGGTGCCAACTCCACGCGCGAAGCGATCGAGCTGACCCGCAACGCCAAGAAAGCCGGCGCCGATGCGTGCCTGCTGGTGACCCCGTACTACAACAAGCCGACCCAGGAAGGCTTGTACCAGCACTTCAAAGCCATCGCCGAAGCCGTCCAGATCCCGCAGATCCTCTATAACGTACCGGGTCGTACCGCGTGCGATATGAAGGCCGAGACCGTGATCCGCCTGTCCACCGTGCCGAACATCATCGGTATCAAGGAAGCCACTGGCGACCTGCAGCGCGCCAAGGACATCCTGGCCGGCGTGAGCAGTGACTTCCTGGTGTATTCCGGTGACGACGCCACCGCTGTCGAATTGATCCTGCTGGGTGGCAAGGGCAACATCTCCGTGACCGCCAACGTGGCTCCGCGTGCCATGAGCCAAATGTGCGCCGCCGCTATCGCCGGCGATGCCGCGACGGCCCGTGCGATCCACGAGAAGCTGATGCCGCTCAACAAGACACTGTTTATCGAATCCAATCCTATTCCCGTGAAATGGGCGCTGACTGAGATGGGCCTGATGCCGGACGGTATCCGTCTGCCGCTCACCCGGCTCAGCGAAGCCTGTCACGAACCGCTGCGACAGGCCCTGCGCCAGTCCGGCGTCCTGGTTTAATTGAGGAAGCACTACGCATGAAGCGATTGGCCGGACTTTCCGCACTTGCCTTGATTATCTCCAGCACCAGTGGCTGCGGTTGGGTATGGGGCCCGGAAGGCTACTTCCGTGACCGCGGCAGCGATTACCTGGAAGCGCAAGCAACCAAACCGATGCAATTGCCGCCTGATGTCAATGTCGCCAAGCGTCTTGACCCCTTGTTGCCGATCCCACGCAACGTTGCCGACGACACCGTCAAGGGCGAGTACGTAGTACCACGCCCGCAGCCGATCACGGCAGTGGCCGATGCCAGCGACTACAGCCTGCAGAAAAGTGGCGACAACCGCTGGATCGTGGCTCAGCGCCCACCTGCCGAAGTCTGGCCGGTGGCAGTGCAGTTCTTCCAGGACAACGGTTTCCGTCTCGACCAGCAACGCCCGCAAACCGGTGAGTTCACCACGGCGTGGCAGCAAGGCCGCGAGTTGTCCGCCAACATGGCTCAGCGCCTGCTGGCCGGCGGTGTAGCCGCCGAAAGCGAGGCCCGTGTGCGTGTGCGCATCGAGCCAGGCGTGCAGCGCAATACCAGTGAAGTCTATGTGGTCAGCGCCGAGCGCCCTGCCGGCAGCACGGCCAACGTCGATTTCACCCCGCGTTCGGTCAACACCGGCGTCGATGCCGCGCTGGTCGACGAGATGCTCGCCAGCATGAGCCGTATCTCCGAGAAGGGCGGTTCCGTTTCCCTGCTCGCCGCCCGTGACTACGACACCCCTAACCGCGTCAGCCTCACCGAAGACGGCAGCGGTAACGTGGTGCTCAACCTGGGTGAAGACCTCGACCGTGCCTGGGCCAGTGTTGGCCGTGCGTTGGAGCAAGGCCCTTGGCGCGTTGAAGACATCAACCGCAGCCTGGGCCTGTACTACATCAACGTGGCTGAAAAGGCCGAGAAGAAAGACGACGAGCCAGGTTTCTTCGGCAAACTGTTCGGCAGCGCGCCGACCAAGGAAGAGATCGAAACCCGTGCCGAGCGTTATCAGGTTCGTTTGAGCAAGGTTGGCGAAAGCGTGCAAGTCACCGTCGAGAAGAACATCAACACCGTCGCGCCAGCTGAAACAGCGCGCAAAGTGTTGGGCGTGATTCAAGACAACCTGGGCTGATTCGGTGCGCTTTGCCGTTCTCGGCAGCGGTAGCCAAGGGAACGGTACGCTGGTCGCCCACGATGACACGTATGTGCTGGTCGATTGTGGTTTCTCGTTAAGAGAAACCGAGCGACGCCTGCTGCGCCTCGGGGTTCACCCCACGCAGTTGAGCGCAATTCTGGTCACCCACGAACATGCCGACCACGTGCATGGCGTGGGTTTACTGTCTCGGCGCTACAATCTGCCGGTGTACTTGAGTCGCGGCACGCTGCGCGGGATGCGCAAACCCATCGAGCCGGCAGGTTTTCTGGCCGGTGGCGAGCAACTGCAAATCGGTGCCTTGAGCATCAATGTCATCGCGGTTGCCCACGATGCCCAGGAGCCTACGCAATACGTATTCAGTGACGGCCAGCGGCGTTTTGGCGTGCTGACCGACCTGGGTTCCTACTGCGCCAGGGTGCTGGACGGTTACCGGGACCTCGATGCCTTGATGATCGAGTCCAACCACTGCAGGGATCTGCTGGCGCGCGGTCACTACCCTTACTTTCTCAAGCAGCGGGTGGGCGGCGAGCTGGGACATTTGAACAATCACCAGGCGGCGTACCTGGTGTATGAGTTGGGCTGGCAAGACCTGCAACACCTGGTCCTGGCTCACCTCAGCAGCAAGAACAACCTGCCGACGCTTGCCCGGCAATGTTTTGTCGACACCCTCGGGTGCGACCCGGACTGGCTGCAACTGGCCGATCAAGATTCAGGGCTCGATTGGCGACACATCGCCTAGCCCACCTTACTCAAAGCGGAGCCCATCATGGAAAAACGTGAAGAACTCTACCGCGGCAAAGCCAAGTCGGTGTACAAGACCGACGACGCCAACCGCCTGATCCTGCTGTTTCGCAACGACACCTCGGCGTTCGACGGCAAGCGCATCGAACAGCTTGATCGCAAGGGCATGGTGAACAACAAGTTCAACGCCTTCATCATGCAGAAGCTCGAAGCGGCCGGTATCCCGACCCAATTCGACAAACTGCTGGGCGACAACGAGTGCCTGGTCAAGAAGCTCGACATGATCCCGGTGGAATGCGTCGTGCGTAACTACGCCGCCGGCAGCCTGGTCAAGCGCCTGGGCGTGGAAGAGGGCCTCAAGCTCAACCCTTACACGTTTGAACTGTTCCTGAAGGACGACGCCAAGGGCGACCCGTTCATCAACGAATCCCACGTTGTGGCGTTCGGCTGGGGCACCGCTGAACAACTGGCGCGCATGAAGGAGTTGTCCCTCAAGGTCAACGACGTGCTGACCAAGCTGTTCGACGACGCAGGCCTGTTGCTGGTGGACTTCAAGCTGGAGTTCGGCGTATTCCACGACGGCTCCATCGTCCTGGGCGACGAATTCAGCCCGGACGGCTGCCGCCTGTGGGACAAGGACACCAAGAAAAAGATGGACAAAGACCGCTTCCGCCAGGGCCTCGGTGACGTGATCGAAGCCTACGAAGAAGTCGCCAATCGTCTCGGCGTACCGCTGTAATCGACGCAAGCATCTGATAGCACGGAAAAAAATCGCTTCGGCGCTTTGCATCCATCAATCATGCTGTTATGATGCGCGCCGTTGGAGAGATGCCAGAGTGGCCGAATGGGACGGATTCGAAATCCGTTGTACCTTCACCGGTACCTAGGGTTCGAATCCCTATCTCTCCGCCATTACATAGAGAAAGCCCCGTAGCTGAATAAGCTGCGGGGCTTTTTCGTTTCCAGCCTTTATCTACGACTGCTTCAGTGATTTTTTCCAGTCCTGCCTAGCGCTGATCAAGGCGCTCAGACGCTTTGCGATAAGCCTGATCTCGTTCACGTTTATCAATAGCGACCACGAACACGGTCACTTCCTGATCTATCACTTGATAGACCAGCCTGTACCGGCTACTACGCAGTTTGATCTTGTAGCAGTCAGGCAGGCCATGTAGGCGGTTAGCCTCAATACGTGGGTTGTTCAGGATTTCCATCAGCTTCTTCTTGAGTTGCTGACGGAGGGTGTCGCCGAGTTTCTGCCATTCCTTCAATGCACGCGCATCAAAATCAAGGCTATAGGTCATCCAAAGAAACCCTCACGCGTTGAGGCGACGCAAGGCGCTCACGTACGGTCGCCATCAAGGCTTCATCCTCTTCAGTCATGAGGACAGGCTTAAATGGCAACTGGCCGCGTTCGGCAACATATTGCAACGCCTGACGTATCAGTTCGGAAGGGGTGACACCGAGTTTCTCCAACTCAAGGTAGGCGCGAGCTTTCAGGTCGTCATCGATACGGATGTTGATAGATGCCAAGGGATAGCTCCTTGTGTAATGACGTTGGTCATTACATTGGGGCAATCGGGTTTCATTGGCAAGTCTGTCTGGACATACGGCAGTCGCTCTCATCTGTTGATCCTACTTCTTGGCCGTCGGCTTTGCCGGGCGCTTTTTATCGGTTTCCTTCACCGTTTCCCTTGGTCTTTTCTTCGCCTCTTGCTCGGTTACGTATTCACCTGTGACCGCATCGCGATATCTCGTTGGCATATCAGCATCCTTGACAGTATGTCGCCACGGCGGCGACCTTTTTGAGACTAGCTCGCAGGCTTATGCACACAAGCTTCCTGGCGGGAATTCTGGTTACCAAGCTTTTCCGAAACAGGTGCTTACGTTGTGCCGGGTCGACAGTTTCCCAGCAGGGTTGCGTTGGCTGGGGCAGGGCGCTAACCTTTCGCCGTCGCCCTCATGGCGACCGGTTTTGACAGACTGATTTACAGGTGTACGACCTCCATGCGATTACAGGCTTTTCTGCTGTGACGTCGTTTTATGGCGGCTGTGCGTGGGGCATCTTCGGGTGCGCCGGGTCCTGTATACCGGTCTGTCAACCCGCGCATAGCTGCCACCTGATTCTGTTTGACAGCGGGATGTGGCAGCTCCCATTGCATACAGGAGCTACACAATGAGCAATCTCGATTCTGACTCCGAATTTTCCCCTCGGAAAATCTTCCATGTAGGTGCAGATGTCGGCACCGAAGAAGCCCTCACCAACGCCACCGAAATCCTCTCATCCGCCCTTCAAACCGCCTACCAATGCGCCGAAGATCCACACAGCACGCAGTCGCCCGTGATCATGGCCCTGGCTCAATTGATCGAGAACGCGCAAGCCTTGGTGGACGCCGTACTCGAGCGTGATTTCCCCACGGCCAAATAAATACCTGCTCCCTGAAACGAAAAAAGCCTGCTGAACTCAACGCTCAGCAGGCTTTTTTGCGCATACAACCCGGTCAGGCAGGCTGTGCCACCAGGTTATTACTGACCTTGCGCCCCAACACCAGCACGGTCGCAAACCCGAACCCTACCAACACCGTGGCCAGGCTCAACAACACCGAGCTGCCCAGCTGGTCGACGATGCGTCCGCCAAAGAACGAACCCAGGGCGATGATCACCTGAAACAGCGCCACAAACAGTGGCATGCCGCGCTCTACATCCTTGGGCGCCACCACAAACATCCAGATACTGGCGCAGGCTGGGAAGGCGCCGAAGGCGAAACCCCAGAGTGCGATCAGCATCGAGGCGCCGGAAAGGCCGGTGGCGAAGTAGGGGAACAGTGCTGTGCTGGTGCCAATCATCAGTGCAACCAGCAGCAGGGTGTGACGCACACTGCGGTTAGCGGCGAAACCGGCAAAAACATTGCCCATTACCCCGGCTACGCCATAGAGCAGCAGCAATGAACCAATTGTCGGGCCGTCAAAGCCGGAGCTGTTTTTAAAGAAGGGCGCGACATAGGTATACGCAGCAAAGTGCGCCAGGCCGATCAGCAATACAGCGATCAAGCCGACTCGCGCCTGTGGGTTGATAAACAACGCGGGCAAGTCACGAATCTCAATGGCCTTTTCCGGGGTCAGTCGCGGTAGCAGGAAGATCTGCGCCAGCAGCACCGGAATGCCCACCAACGCAGTAACCAGGAAGGTCATGCGCCAGCCCATCAGGCCGCTGAGCCAGGTACCCACAGGCACGCCCAGAACGGTGGCCAGGGTCACGCCCATCATGATGATCGAGGTGGCTTTCGCAACCCCAACGCCTTTGGGCGCCAGCCGCCCGCTGAGGGCAATGGCCGTGGCCCAGAAGCCGCCGATGCTGATGCCGAGCAATACGCGGCCGAACAGCAGCAGGCTGAAATCGGTGGCGAAGGCCACCACCGAGTTGGCGATGATCATCACCAGTGTCAGGCCAATCAGCAGATAGCGACGGTCCATGGCGCCAATGCTGACCGACAGAAACGGCGCGGCGAGGGCGGCCATGATGCCGGGCAATGTGACCATCAATCCGGCGTGACCGGCACTGATGCCCAGGTCGCTGGCGACGTCGTTGAGTACGCCCACCGGCAGGAATTCACTGGTCACCAGGGCGAAGGCACCCACGGCGACCGAAAGAATCGCCAGCCACTGCTGTTTGACGCTTTGTTGATTATGTTCGGGAAGCCCGCTAGGGGCCTGGCTCGCGCTTGGCATGGGATTGGGTTCCGGGAGGAATGTCGCCTGAAGCCAGGCGAGGAGGGAATTTGGAGCGATTATAGGAATCAGTGGCGGCAATCGTTCAGGCGCTCGTTTCGATAGTAATCATCAGTGGTATCGATGTGAGATTTTAAAGAGCCTTAAATCTGCCGTACAAACGAAAAAGCCCGTCGCTGAGTCAGCTCCGAGCTTTTCCGGTTATGACGATGTTTAAGGCGCAGCAGTGGAGTCTTATTTTAGCTAGCCAACGCATTCAGTACATGGACTGGGTCATTATGGATAGCTTTCAACAATGCCTTTGCTGGTCCGGTAGGTTCACGACGACCCTGCTCCCAGTTACGTAATGTGCCAAGTTGCACATCAATCAGCGCTGCGAATTTAGCCTGGGTCAGCCCTGTCGCCTTACGGATCTCTTTGACTCGCATTGAATCAACATGGAATTCACGAGAAGGTTCGCGTTCTCCGCGCAGGATCTCGTTCATCTCTTGAACGCTTTCCATCAATTCATCAAAAAATCTGCTCATAGCTATCTCCAGTGCTCAATCGCAGCCTTCAGTGACTTGCGCTCGTCGGCAGTCAAGTCCTGCTGTTCATTTTTGGGATAGATCATCAGTAGAACAATCTGTGATGCCTAGACGAAGTGGTAATAGATCACCCGCGCCCCGCCTCGTTTGCCATGGCCCTTGGCTGCTACTCGTATCTTGCGAACTCCACCCGTACCCTCGATTACATCGCCAGCAGAAGGGTTGACTACCAACACGTTCTGAAGAGCCGTGTAGGCATCCTCGTCGATCAATTCTTTAACGCGACGGGTGAAGACTGACGTCTCTATGAAAATCATCGCTAATGTACGCCATTGGCTTAGTTGACTGCAATCCTAGCCGTGCGTGCTTCGACGTGCATCCAGTGAGTTGTAACTGCTTTTTGACACGCAGGATGTGGCCAATTATACGTCGGCCAACCGCCCCATAAGACACTCAATAAACACCCCCTCCGCCCGACTCATCTTCTGCTCGCGATTCCACAACAGGTGAATATCCACATCCGCAATCCCCTCATCCGGCGGCAACCGCCACAGCAGCCCGTTTTTCACATCGTCCGCCACCACATGAGTCGGTAAGCAACCCAAACCAAACCCGGCAATCACCAAACGCCGCACTTCTTCCAGGCTGGAGGATGACGCCACGATCCGCCCACCGAAGCCTTGCTGATCACGGAAAATCGTCAGCGGCGAGAGCATCCCGCCAATCTGGTCGCTGGTAAAACTCACGAAGTTTTCCGACTGCAAATCCCCCTCGGCCAGGTTTGTGCGCCCGAACAATGGGTGATGTTTTCCGCAAAAGAACGCGTAGCGCTGACGCAGAAACAGGTGCTGTTCCAGGCGCGGCTGAGGCCGACGATTGAGGCTCAACCCCAGGGTCGCGGTTTTTTCCAGCAAGGCGGCGACGATGTCGGAGCTGCGCATCACTTCGACTTCCAGATCGACCCGCGGATGTTCGCGATGAAAGCTGGCGAGAAAGTCATCGAAAGTGTCGGAATTAATCCGGCTGATCATCAGCAAGCGCACTTTGCCGATCACTTCATCGCCGGGCTTTTGCAGGGCGTTGCTCATTTGCGAAACCTGGCCGTACATCTCGCCGGCAATCGCGAAAATCTGTTCACCTGCCTCGGTGAGCACGAAGCGCGGGCCACGGCGCAGGATGAGCTGGCAATCCAGCTGTTCCTCCAGGCGCTTGAGCGCCTGGCTGATGGCCGGCTGCGTCAGGTGCAGGCGCGCGGCGGCGCGGCTGATGCTCAGCTCCTGGCCGATCACGCGGAAGGTACGCAGCAGGTTCCAGTCCAGGCGGTCGTTGAGCAGGGGGTGAATATCGCGGCGGGATTCGGGCATGGTGACGCTCGATAATAAGCAGTATTTATAATCAAGATAATAAATAGAAAATTGACTAATCATACCCCCAGGCTGAAAAATCGGGCTCAACAAGCGCCATCAGAGCGCACCGGTTCGACCATCTCCTGCCAAAAAAATAACCAAAGGAGCCAGCCCCATGAAGCCTTCCGCTTCGCCGCAGCCTCGCCGTGCCGCGGCCGCCGCTTTTATCGGCACCATGATCGAGTGGTACGACTTTTACATCTATGCCACCGCTGCGGCGCTGGTGTTCGGTCAGCTGTTTTTCCCCTCCGACGATAAATTGTTCAGCACCATGGCTGCGTTCGGCACCTTCGCCGTGGGCTTTTTTGCGCGGCCGTTGGGCGGCATTGTGTTTGGCCATATCGGCGACCGCATCGGCCGCAAGAAATCCCTGGTGATTACCCTCGTCATGATGGGCGTGGTCACGGTGTGCATCGGCCTGTTGCCGACCTATGCACAGATCGGCGCCGCGGCACCGGTGCTGCTGATACTGCTGCGAGTGGTGCAAGGCATTGCGGTCGGCGGTGAGTGGGGCGGGGCGGTGTTGATGGCCGGAGAACATGCGCCAAAGGGGCGGCGTAACTTCTTTGCATCCTTCGCGCAATTGGGCAGCCCGGCCGGTTTGATTCTTTCCCTGCTGGCGTTCAGTGCGGTGACCCGCTTACCGGAAGAAGACCTGCTCAGTTGGGGCTGGCGCCTGCCGTTCCTGGCCAGTGCCTTGCTGTTGGTCGTCGGCCTGGCGATTCGCCTGGGTGTAAATGAGTCGCCGGAGTTCCTCGAAGACAAGGCCCAGGCGGAAAAAGCTCGGGCGATCAAGAAGGACCAAGCCCCCGTGCTGGAAGTGCTGAAGACCGCTTGGCGTCCACTGTTGTTGTGCATTGGCGCCAACACATTGGGGATTGCCGGCGTGTATTTCACCAACACCTTCATGATTGCCTACAGCACTCAGCAACTGAACCTGCCGCGCTCGCTGATTCTGGAATGCCTGTTCTTCGTCGCCATTATCCAGTTCTGCGTTCAGCCACTGGCCGCCTGGGTGGCAGAGAAGGTCGGCGCTACACGGTTCCTGTGCGCCATGTGCGTACTGGCAATGGCGTCGCCGTACCCCATGTTTGTGCTGGTCAGCAGCGGCCAGGCGCCCTTGATCATCCTCGGCATTGCCCTGGCGGTGGTGTGCATGGCGTCGTTCTATGCCGTCATCGCAGGCTTTGTCAGCGGTCTGTTTGAAACCCGCGTGCGCTACACCGCAATTTCCCTGGCTTACCAGGTCTGCGGTGCGCTGGCGGGTGGCCTGACACCATTGATCGGCACCTGGCTGGCCCATCAATACCTGGGCCAATGGTGGCCGATGGCAGTGTTTTACAGCGTGATCGCGGCGGTCTCGTTGGTGTGCGTCCTGGCCTTGTCCCGCCGCCACGCCACGGCTCACCGCCTGGAAATGGCACACAGTTGAGGAAGTCAGCAATGTTGAAGATCAATGGCGAGCGCCTGTGGCATAGCTTGATGGCCATGGCCGAGATCGGCGCGACTGCACGCGGTGGCAGCTGCCGCCTGGCGTTGAGCGCCGAAGACAAGGCCGGTCGCGAGCTGTTCAGTCACTGGTGTACAGCGGCTGGCCTGACGTTTAGCGTGGATGTCATCGGCAACCTGTTCGCCCGTCGTGCGGGTACCGACAATGAGGCCGCGCCGGTGATGATCGGCAGCCATCTCGATACCCAGCCCGAAGGCGGGCGCTTCGATGGCGTGTACGGCGTATTGGCTGGCCTGGAGGTGATCCGCAGCCTCGACGACCACGGCATCCAGACGCGCAAACCCCTGGAAATTGCGGTGTGGACCAACGAAGAAGGCGCGCGTTTCACCCCGGCGATGCTGGGCTCGGCGGTCTTCACCGGCGCCCTCGCGCTGGACAAGGCGCTGGCGACCACCGACGGTGATGGCGTCAGCGTGGCCGAGGCGTTGCGCACCACCGGTTATAACGGCGAGCGTGCATTGGGTGGGGCAGTGGATGCGTATTTCGAAGCGCATATCGAGCAAGGCCCGATCCTGGAAGACAACGCCAACAGTATCGGCGTGGTGACCGGCGGCCAGGCGATTCGCTGGCTCGATGTGCGGGTCGAAGGCATGGCTGCCCATGCGGGCACCACGCCGATGGCGCTGCGCAAAGATGCGTTGTACGGCGCCGCAAAAATGATCCAGGCCCTGGAAAACCTCGCTGCCGATTTTACCCCGCATGGCCTGACTACGGTGGGTGAGTTGAGCATCGCCAAGTCGTCGCGCAACACCATTCCCGGTGTACTCGACTTCACTGTCGATCTGCGCCATCACCGCGACGCCGATATCGACGCCATGGAGCAGCAAGTGCGCGCACGCCTGCAGGCGATTGCCGACAACCGTGGCCTCAGCGTGACTATCACACCGCACTGGATCAGCCCGGCCACGCCGTTCGATGCTGAGTGCGTGGCCTGCGTACAAGCGTCGGTGGACGCTCTGGGCTACAGCCAGCAGACCATCATCAGCGGTGCCGGCCACGATGCTATCCACTTGGCGCGCTATTGCCCGACTGCGATGATCTTCATCCCCTGTGTCGGTGGCCTGAGCCACAACGAAGCCGAAGATGTCTTGCCTGAAGACGTGCGCCAGGGCACCGATGTATTGCTCAACGCCGTGTTGAAACGCGCCGGCCAGGTTCATTTCTAAAGGCTGACGCCGTGCCCATGTGGGAGCTGGCTTGCCTGCGATAGCGGTGAAGCAGGCAGTACATTGTGCTCTGACCGTGCGCAATCGCAGGCAAGCCAGCTCCCACAGGTTCTGTGTTTATCCAGGAGCATCCTATGAATACGTTTTTCCATCCCGAACAACTGCTGCATCACCCACGCAGCTACTATTCTCGTGGCCAGATGCGCACGCCACAGGAGGTCCCCGAGCGTGCGCGCAACCTGCTGCTGGCTGCGCAAACCCTGGGCTTTGATATCCAGCAACCAAGCGACTACGGTATGGAACCGCTGCTCGCCGTGCACGGCGCGGCATATCTGGATTTTCTTCAAGAA
Source organism: Pseudomonas sp. GZJR-8 (assembly GCF_002916705.1). Classification (NCBI taxonomy): domain Bacteria; kingdom Pseudomonadati; phylum Pseudomonadota; class Gammaproteobacteria; order Pseudomonadales; family Pseudomonadaceae; genus Pseudomonas; species Pseudomonas sp. GZJR-8. The sequence goes on from NZ_JXSI01000001.1 coordinate 542,909, forward strand.
GCTCACCAGCGTTGGAAGGAAATCCCCGAAGACTGGGGCGACGAAGTCATGTCCAACATCTTCGTACGCGAGCCCAATGCCCTGCGCGGCATTCTGGCCCAGGCGGCACGTTACCTGGCTGATGGCAGTTGCCCGATCGGTGAACTGACCTGGCGCTCGGCGTATTGGTCAGCCCAAAGCGCCGTTGCCGCTGCCAAGGCGATCCTCGAAGGCGCACCTGCCGCCTACGCCTTGTGCCGACCACCGGGTCATCACGCCCGCTTCGATGCGGCGGGTGGTTTCTGTTACATCAATAATGCGGCGGTGGCTGCGCAAGCGTTACGCAAAGGCTTCCAGCGCGTCGCGGTGCTCGATACCGACATGCACCACGGCCAAGGCATCCAGGAGATTTTCTACCAGCGCGATGACGTGCTCTACACGTCGATCCATGGCGATCCGACCAACTTCTATCCTGGGGTGGCGGGCTTTGCCGACGAAAAAGGCGATGGCCCAGGCTCAGGGTTCAACCTCAACCTGCCCATGCCCCACGGTGCCAGCGAAGCGCTGTTTTTCGAAAAGCTGGAACTGGCCCTGGCAGCGGTGAAGGACTTCTCGGCGGATGTGCTGGTGTTGTCACTGGGCTTCGATATTTACGAGCTGGACCCGCAAAGCAAGGTCGCGGTGACGCGGGAAGGCTTTGCGCGGCTGGGGCAGTGCATTCGAGGGCTGGGGTTGCCGTGCTTGATCGTGCAGGAAGGGGGTTATCACCTGGAGACGCTGGACAGTAACGCGCAGGCGTTTTTCAGTGCGCCAGCGGCGTGGGAGAAACTATCAGTCGATTAAGTGCTAAAAGCCTGCCGATCAGTTTTCAGCAGGCTTTTCATCTATCAATAAGCAGTCGTTCCCCTCACCCTGGAACAGCGCCGTGTAGTTTTGCCCGCCATAAAATACCCCCACTATCGACACCGTTTCGCAATCAGGCCTCACCCTGAACGCGATGATGGTGCTGCGACGATAGTGCGTGATGCGCAAGCCTGTAAGCAGGTCGTCACGGCGCGTGCTACGCAAGGGGAACAGGGCGAGGCTTTCACAGTGGCTGACGAGATTGTCGATAAAGCGCGTCGCTACCAAGGGGGAGCCGGCATCGCAGATGTAATCCTCAAGGGCATTGAGTTGCGTCAGGACTTCAGGCGAAAAAACCACCGAGTAGCTCACGCGTTCCCGATGCCTTTGCGCTGACGCCTGGCTGCCATATGCTCGCGAACCTGTTCTGCAGATAACCCGAGCTCAGGTTGTGCCTCAAGAGCGGTCGCTGCCGGGATGACTTCGTCCCTCAGCCAATCTTCCATGGCACGGTCACGTGCCAGCAGCACCCGCAATCCGTCGCGAATCACTTCGCTTTCGCTGGCATATTCGCCGGCAGCCACCTTGGCTTTGACCAGGGCCGCCATTTCAAGGGGCAAGGTGATGCTCATTTGCTGGGTTGAGCGCATTGGGATGTCCGCCAGAAGTGAGTAGGATTCAATCCTACTTGACCATTGGCGCGATGCAAGAAGCAACTGATCGATGCCGATCTCCGGCGTCTCGTCGTCCATCCAGAAGGGGTAGGTTTGCATAAGTTGCTGCGTCTCCAGTTGTGTGGGTCAGGCCGCAAGTATTGACCCGTTTTGGCGATCGCGTGGCCGCAGGTGGCCGATAAGCTGCTGAAATGTATGACTTGATATCTGTAACAGGATTATCTCGATATAGCCGCCCCGGCTCGCATGGCATCGCATCGGCTCCCATACGATAATGCTCGTCACCCCGACCACTCTGGCCTGCCTCCCGTGATCATCAATTTCGACCTCAACGATCTCCAAGCCTTCCGCGCCGTGGTAGACAAGGGCAGTTTCCGTGGCGCCGCCGAGGCCATCCGTATCTCGCAGCCGGCCCTCAGCCGACGCATCGAGAAGCTTGAATCCGCCCTGGATGTAAAGCTGTTCGAACGCACCACACGGCGGGTCAGTCTGACCATGGTCGGTCGTGCCTTCTTGCCCCAGGTGGAGCGAATGCTCGACGATCTCGACATCGCCTTGATGGGCATCAGCAACGTCGCGTCCACACGCATGGGCAACGTCACCATCGCCTGTGTGCCGTCTACCGCGTATTACTTCATGCCCCACGTGATCTCCGAATTCCACAAGCTGTATCCGAAGATTCGCCTGCGGGTGCTCGATGCCAGTGCTGGTGAAGTGAGCAATGCGGTGGCAAGCGGTGAAGCGGATTTCGGCGTGAGCTTCAGCGGTAGCCTGGCCGACGAGGTCGAGTTCGAGCTGTTGCTGCAGGAGCGTTATGTGCTTGCCTGTCGGCGTGACCATCCGTTGGCCACGCGTGAGAGCGTGACCTGGACCGAGGCCTATGAACACGACTACATCAGCGTGGACAAAACCTCGGGCAACCGCTTCCTGCTCGACCAGGCGCTGCGTGGCGTGCGGGTGAAAAAGCCGAGTATCTGCGAGACCCACCACGTGACCACGATGATCGGGCTGGTGGAAGCGGGGCTGGGCGTGGCGATGGTGCCGTCGATTGCGATGCCGGCGTGCGAGCACCCGATTCTGGTGAGTGTGCCGCTGGTAGAGCCGCAGGTGATGCGCAATGTGGGCTTGATCAAGCGCCGCGGGCGGACATTGCCGCCCGCGGCGCTGGAGTTGGAACGATTGGTGCGGGAGATGCCGTTTCGGTCAGCGTGACACCGAGTCCAGGCCGGTGGATTGCACCACCGGTTGAGCTTGCGGCGAGGCCATGAACTGCAGCAGCGCCTTGGCCTCGTCGGGGTGTTCGGCATTGACCGGAATTCCCGCCGCAAAGCGTGTCACCGATTGCACGTCTTCCGGGATTTTGCCGACAAACGTCACACCCTTGACCGGCAACAATTCAGCCACCTGTTGCAAGCCCACTTCGTAGTCACCCTTGGCCACCTGCTCGCCCACCGGCACGCGTTCGATCATGGTGCCTTTGGCCGGCATACCGAGTTTCTTGAACAACTCTTTCTCGACGTACACACCGCTGGCGCTGTCCGAGTACGCCACGGATTTGGCTTTGCTCAGCACGGCCTTGAGTTCGGCGTCGGTATTGATCGCAGGTTTTTGCGCGCCTTCCTTCACCACCAGGCCAATGCGCGAATCGGCCAGTTCCACGCGGGACGCGGGGTCGACCTTGCCTTGCTTGATCAGCTCATCCAGGGCGTAGCCGACCATGATCACCACGTCGGCGTGCTCGCCGCGGGCCAGGCGGTTGGGAATCGCTTCCGGCGCCTTGCCCATGGACGGGCCGAGAATGGTGTCGAGGGTGTCACCGCTTTGCTTGGCGTATTGCGGGCCAAGCAGTTTATAGGCGGCGGTGAAACCACCAGAGGTCATCACCTTGAGCTCTTCGGCCTGGGCCGTCAGCGCCAGGGCGCCGAGGACGACGGCAGTGAGGGATTTGAATAAAGGCTTCATTGCACGGCCTCCTGCATGACCTGGCCACGGGTATTGGCGTGGCGATACAACGCCAGGGTTGAACACAGCGCACACAGTGCGGCGAACATCATCCAGTAAGCGGGGGATGCCTTGTCTTCAGTGATGTGGATGAACCAGGTGGAAATCGCCGGCGTGAAGCCACCGAAGACCGCAGTCGCCAGGCTGTAAGCCAGGGAGAAGCCTGCCACGCGCACTTCCACCGGCATGATTTCGGTCAGCGCCGGGATCATCGCGCCGTTGTACAGGCCGTAGAGGAAGGAGAACCACAACAGGGTTTCCAGCATGTGCGCAAAGCTTGGCGCGTTGACCACGTAGGACAGCGCTGGATAAGCAGTAAGAACAGTCAGCACGGTCATGGCGATCAGTACCGGTTTGCGGCCGAAGCGATCACTGAGGATGCCGCCGATCGGCAGCCAGAAAAAGTTCGACACCGCCACCAGCAAGGTCACCAGCAGGGCATCGGAAGTGCTCAGTTGCAGCACGGTCTTGCCGAAGGTCGGTGCGTACACGGTGATCAGGTAGAACGCGGTGGTGGTCATGGCCACCATCAACATGCCGCCGATGACTACGGTCCAGTTCTTCACCAGGGTCGCCATCACTTCACGCATGGTCGGGCGATGCTTGCGGTTGGCGAACTCTTCGGTTTCCTGCAGGTTGCGACGCAGCACAAAGATAAACGGAATGATCACGCAACCTACGGCAAATGGAATACGCCAGCCCCAATCGGCCACCACTGCCGGTTCCATCCACACGTTCAAGCCATAGCCCAGCGCTGCGGCGACCACGATGGAGATCTGCTGGCTGCCCGACTGCCAGCTGGTGTAGAACCCTTTGCGGCCCGGCGTAGCCATTTCAGACAGGTAAACCGAGACACCGCCCAATTCCGCACCGGCCGAGAAACCTTGCAGCAGGCGGCCCAGCAGCACCAGCAGCGGCGCCCATAGGCCAATGGTGTGATAACTGGGCACCAGCACGATCAACAGCGTGCCGCTGGCCATGATCGACAAGGTCACGATCAAGCCTTTGCGACGGCCCACGTCATCGATATAGGCACCCAGAATGATTGCACCCAGTGGTCGCATCAGGAAGCCCGCGCCGAACACGGCGAAGGTCATCATTAATGACGCAAACTCATTAGCGGCCGGGAAGAACGCGGCGGCGATATAGGTCGCGTAGAACCCGAACAGAAAGAAGTCGAACTGTTCAAGGAAGTTGCCCGAAGTAACGCGCAGTACAGCGCCTACTTTCGAGCTGGCAGGGGCGGGCCGGGAAGGGCTAGTCATGATTTTGTGTCTCCAGCGTTCTTTTTAAAGTGCTTGTTTCGCTTAAGACTGGGGATAGTGGCTGACACATTTAGAAATGATAAGTGACAAATATGGATGCATTGATGTGTTTTGGTTATCAGTCAAAACGGCCATCCGATTTTTCAGACCTGTTCTATGCTTGAGCTTGTGTCCAATTCTTACGGATGGGAGGTGGCTATGGGCAACGAACACCAGCAGCACAATGAGCCAGAACGTGATCATCATCGGCGGCAGCCAGAGGAAGAAAAACCGCAAACCTGGAAGCACCCCGACGACGGCACGGAGCTTTCCGAACGGGACCAGGAGCGCCCGCTGAAACCCTGACTTCAAGTCCAATACAATCCAACTGTGGGAGTGGGATAGGCCGTTCCCACAGTTGTTCTGTGAGGCTTACATAACCCTCAAGCGCTGATTTATAGTCCCCAAACCGCCTGATGAGCAGTGCGCACATAGACGCAGCCCCGTGGCCTTTCTAAACTGCGGCTTGTCTTGGGGAGAGGGGTGGGCGCCGATGAATCGCAATGAACTACGCAAGGCCGACATCAACCTGATGGTGGTCTTCGAAGCGCTGATGCTTGAGCGCAATGTGACGCGGGTGGCGGAGAAGCTGTTTCTCGGCCAGCCCACCATCAGTTCGGCCCTCAACCGCCTGCGCACCTTGTTCAACGACCCGTTGTTCATTCGTGTCGGCCATCGCATGGAGCCCACGGCCCGTGCCGAGGAAATCATCCAGCACCTGTCGCCGGCCCTGGATTCCTTGTCATCGGCCCTGAGCCTGACCCATGACTTTGATCCATCCATCAGTACCATGACCTTTCGCATCGGCCTGTCCGATGACGTCGAGTTCGGCCTGCTGCCGCCGTTGCTGCGCGCCTTGCGCCAGGAGGCGCCGCAGGTGGTGTTCGTGGTGCAGCACGTGGATTACTGGCGCATTCCCGACTTGCTGGCGTCGGGTGATATCACCGTCGGCATCACCCAGACCCGCGGCCTGCCGGCAAATGCCAAGCGCAAGCTGTTGCGGCATATCCGCCCCTGCCTGCTGCGCGCCGATGCCTCGGACACGCCGCTGACCCTCGATGAATATTGCGCACGGCCCCATGTGCTGGTGTCCCACACTGCCAACGTGGCCGGGTTTGCCGATGAGTGGCTGGCGGAGGTGGGCCGCAAGCGCCATGTGGTGCTGTCGGTGCCGCAATACAGTTCGCTGCCGGCGTTGCTCGCCGGCACCGACATGATCGCCAGCCTGCCGGATTACACTGCCCAAGCCATGGCCGCCGGCGGCAATTTGTACTGCGAGCCGTTTCCCTTCCAGACCCCGACCCTGGATTTGTCGATGGTCTGGCTCAGCCACGTCGACACCGACCCGGCGGAGCGCTGGATGCGTTCGCGGCTGGAGGCGTTCATGAGTGACAAGCTCCCGGCTCCAAGCTAAAAGCAACTGTAGAGACGGCTTGGCGCCTTCAACTTGCCGCTTGCAGCTGTTCCTCACACACCCTCACCACTTGCTCACGAAACCAGCTATTGGCGCTGTCTTGCCCATTGGTTTCCTTCCAATGCATATCCAGGGTGAACCCCGGCAAACCGTTGGGTGCTTCGCACACACCGAACCCCGGTGCCGGCGCCAGCAACTTTTGCACGCGACGCGGCAGGGTGACGATGAAGTCGGTGCCGGTAATCATCTTCAACGCTGCGCTGTAGCTGTTGGCCCGCGCGATCACCTGGCGCTTGCGCGCCTGACGTGCGAGCCAGCCGTCGATCATGTTGGTGTCGGAGGACCATGGCGTGGGGAATATGTGACGCCGCTCGACGAAAGATTGCAGGCTGAACGCCGGCTCCCTGGGTGCCGAGCGCTGGTCGAACACGCAAACCAGGTCATCCTCCAACAGCATCTGGGTTTTGAAGTCTTTATGGGTGCGATGAAAGTGCGGGCCGAAGCAGATCACCAGGTCGAGGCGGCCTTCACGCAGGTCATCGACGGGAATGTCGGTTTCCAGCTTCTGCACATTGACGATCACCGGCAGGTCGGCATGGTCGAAGTGCTTCAACAGCCGTGGCAGGATCAGTTGCTCGAAGTATTCCGGGGCGCACACATTGAAGGTCACCGCCTGTTGGGTTGGGTCAAAGGCCTGGCCACCGGCGTGACACAGGTTGATGCTTTCCAGGATCTTCTGCACATGCCCGTACATGGTGGTGGCCTTGTACGTCGGACGCATACCGGCCCGTGTGTTGATAAACAGCTCATCCTCAAAGCTGGTGCGCAACTTCTTCAGGCTGTAGCTCACCGTGGACTGGCTGACGAACAGCGTTTCGGACACATCAGTAACGCTGCTCTGGTCGTAGACGGCGATAAACACCATCAAATCCTGCATATCGAGCTTTCTGAGCGAGTTACTGTTTAGCATCGGTTTCGTCCGTAAACCCTTTGTACCGAACTCAGTACAAGACTGGGCAAAATGTTAACGGAACGCTCGTACCAATAGAAAGCTCTGTAGGACTATTCAATGTTTCGCGTGGGACAAATACTGTTTGTAATACGACGTCAGCGGATATGTCGTACGTAATGCCGGGGGTTGAAGCGCAGGACCATCAGCAGCATCACCACAGTCACCGCGGTCAGCGACCACCAGGCCCCTTCAAAGCTGCCCAATTGATCGCGGATCACTCCGGCAATCAAGGGCGACACGCCGGCAATCAGGTAACCTATGCCCTGTACAAATGCGGTAAGGCTACCGGCGCGCCGTGGGTTGTCGAGATGGTCGAGGGACACAATCAGGCTCATGGGAAACAACCCGCCGATACCCAGGCCGAGCAGGCAAGGCCATAGCAGGCTCCAGTGTTGCGGGCTGAGGATCAGGCCGCAGAACCCGAGGATGATCAGCACCAGCAGCACCGCGATCACGCCGCGTTTATCCTGGCGTCGGTTGGCGATGGCCGGAGTGACCAGGCCGGAGATCACCTCCATGGCGGTCAGCAAGCCCAGCAGCAAGCCGGCATTCTGCTCGCTCCAGCCCTGTTCGACGTAGTACGGCGCCAGCCACGCCAATACACAGGTATAGGACGCCGTGCCCAGGCCAAAAAAGATCGCCAGCAACCAGGCGCGGCGATTGCTGAAAAATGATTCCCGAATGCTCGATTCTGCTTGAGGCAAGGGTGGCAGAGCCGAACGCTGGGCATACCAGAACACCAGCGCCAACAGCGCCAGTACCGCCCAGATCGCCAGGCCGATGCGCCAGCTGCCGGTGCGCACTTGCACCAAGGGTGAGAGTGATGCCGCCAGCGCAGCGCCGCCCATGATCGCAGTCACATACAGGCCCATGAACAGCGAAACGTCAGCGCTGAATCGCGACTTGATCAGCGTCGGCATCAACGCCTGAATCAGCGCGATGCCGACCCCTGCGGCAATCGCGCTGACGATCAGCTCCAGCGCCGAATCCAGCAACAGCCGCGATAAGGTCGCCAGCCCAATCACCAGCAGCGACAGCATAATGCTGCGATGTTCGCCCAGGCGCTTGGCCAGGCCCATGCCAACAAACATCGCCAGGCCCATGGCCATGACCGGCAACATGGTCAGTAACGCGGCGCTGCTGAAACTCAACGGCACATCCACGCGAATCGACGATAACAACGGCCCCACAGCCGCCATCGATGGTCGCAGGTTAAGGGCGACCAGCACCACGCTGATCATCAGCCATACGGCGGTGGTGGGTTTTGCGTGAACGTTTTCCATGGGCCTGCCTTGATCGAACAAGGGCGAATCAGGCCATGCAGGGGCAAGTGGGGCAAATCAGAAAGTCGCTGGGGCTATCTAAAAATTGCGGATAACTGACAGATCGCCCCTCTCACAAGGGAAAACCAGAGTCACATAGAGCGAGTTCCAGGCTTGGTCGACTCCCACCGCCCTTGGTCGATTTCAATCAGCGTCGGCCCCTGGCGATCAGCTGCGGCGCGCAGTGCCGAGCGCAGATTCTCGATGCCTTCGATGCTCTCTGCCGCGCAGCCCAGGGCCTTGGCCACGCCAATAAAGTCCGGGGTGTAAATGTCCACACCCACAGGCTCGATGGCCCGATTGAGCATGTATTTCTTGATCTCCTCATAGCCCTGGTTATTCCACAACAGCACGATCACCGGTGTGCGGGCTTCCACGGCGCTGGCCAGTTCCGGCAGGGTGAACTGCAGGCCGCCGTCGCCGATCAGGCACACCACCGGTTGCTCATCGCCACGCGCCAGCCAGGCGCCGATGGCGGCGGGTAGGGCATAGCCCAGGGTGCCGTAGCCGGTGGATGAATTGAACCAGTGACGTGGTCGGTCGAGGTTCAGGGTCAGGTTGGCGCTGTACACCGGTTGGGTGGAGTCGCCCACCAGCACGGCGCCGGGCAGTTCTTCCAATACGGTGTTGAGAAGCCGCGTGTGTGCACGGGTGGCAGCGTCCCAAGTGGGCTCCAGCTCGGCCCACAAACGTGCGGCGCGAACTGCGCCCCAATCGGTATTGCGCGGCGCCAGTGGCTGGCGGTCCAGTTCGGTGAGCAGCGCCCGGGCGGCGATTTTCGCGTCGGCCACCAGGGCCACCTCGGGTGGGTAGTTGCGTACGGTCTGGTCCGGGTCGATATCGATGCGTAGCAGCGTACCGGGAATCTTGAAGCCGCCGGCGAAGGTCACGTCGTAATCGGTTTCCGCCAGTTCCGTGCCGATGGCCAGTACCACATCGGCCTCGGCGACCAGTGCGCGGGTGGCCGCCAGGGTCTGGGTCGAGCCGATCAACAACGAGTGTGCGGCAGGCAGCAGGCCTTTGGCATTGATGGTCAGGGCCACGGGCGCGCCGAGGGTTTCGGCCAGGCGTGTCAACTCGGGCGCCGCATCGATGGCGCCGCCACCGGCCAGAATCAGCGGGCGTTGGGCGGTGGCGAGCAAGCGGCTCATGTGCTCGATCGCCGCCGGTGCCGCTCCTGCGCGGGCCACGCTGACCGGCTGGCTGCCCAGCAGAGCGTCGGCATTCTCCACCAGCACATCCAACGGAATCTCGATATGCACCGGGCGCGGCCGCCCGGCCTGAAACAGTGCAAACGCCCGCGCCAGCACGCCGGGCAACTCGTGGGCCGACATTAAGGTATGGGAAAACGCCGCCACGCCGGCCACCAGTGCGCTCTGATTCGGCAACTCATGCAACTTGCCACGCCCGCCGCCCAACTGGCTGCGCGCCTGCACACTGGAAATCACCAGCATCGGGATCGAATCGGCATAGGCCTGGCCCATGGCCGTGGTGATATTGGTCATGCCCGGGCCGGTAATGATGAAACACACACCAGGCTTGCCGCAGGTGCGCGCGTAGCCGTCGGCCATAAACCCGGCGCCCTGTTCGTGGCGCGGGGTGACGTGACGGATGCCGGAGCGCGCCAAACCACGGTACAGCTCCACGGTATGCACACCGGGGATGCCGAACACATGATCGACACCGTAGCCTTTCAGGAGGTGGACCAATACTTCGCCGCAGGTTGCCATGCCGGTCGCTCTTGTTATGGATTGAAGGCGCTATTGGACCGGCTGGCCGGTAGCGGCAACAATCGATAAAAAGTCATACTCGCCATGTCCTCACGTCATGGCTGCGCCCTAATGAAACGCCTTCCACCGTTGCCCGCATTGCACACCTTCTGGGTCACGGCCCAATGCTGCAACTTCACCCGCGCCGCCGAGCAACTGCACATCACCCAGGGGGCGGTGAGCCGCCAGATCGCGGGGTTGGAACGGCATTTGGGCTATGGGTTGTTTGTGCGCCAGGCGCGGGGCTTGAGCCTGACCGAGGAAGGTCGCGAGTGGGCGCTGCGGGTGCAGCAGGTGTTCGGCGTGATCGGTGAGGCCGTGGAGCAAATCGGCAGTCGCCGCGAGGTTTTGCAGCTCAAGGCGTCCACCTGTGTGATGCGCTGGCTACTGCCACGCGTGCTGCAATGGCAAAGGGAGCGCCCGGATGTACCGGTGGAACTGACCACCACCGTGGCCTACACCGTGGATTTTCGTCGCGAGCCATTTGATGCGGCGGTGATCTATGCGCCCATCGGCGAGCAGTCCGAGGAGGCTCGGCATTTGTTCGATGAACAACTCACACCGGTCTGTGCGCCGGCCTTGCTGGACAACTTGCACACGCCAGCGGATCTGCAACACCAGGTGCTGCTGCACCCCACACGGGATCAGCGGGATTGGGCATTGTGGTTAAAAGCGGCGGGTACGCGCCTGAGCAGTCTGAGCCAGGGGCATCATTTCGAAACGCTGGACCTGGCGATGACGGTGGCGGCACAAGGCTCGGGCGTGGCGATCGGTGATCGTGCGCTGATTGGCGAGGACCTGAAGGCGGGGCGCCTGGTGATGCCGTTTGAACTGCGGGTGCCGACGGGCATGGGCTACTTCCTGGTGTATCCGCCGCAGACAGTGCCTTCTGCCGGGTTGTTGGCCCTGATGGATTGGCTGACCAGCCAGGCGCAAATGTAGGAGGGGCTTGCCCCCTCCCACATTTTTACCGCGTGGTGTCAGTAGCCAACGGTGAAGCGCTTACGCGAGTGCTTGGGTGTTTCAACCTCGTCGATCATGGCGATGGCGTAGTCGGCAAAGCTGATCGAGCTGTTACCGTCACTGCTCACCAACAGGTCATCCTGGCCCAGGCGGAATTTGCCGGTGCGCTCGGTCCCGTCGAACAGCGCCGATGGCGAGAGGAACGTCCAATCCAATTCCGTTTCCTGGCGCAGCGTTTCCAGAAAATCAGCCCCGGCACTGGCTTCGGCCTTGTACTCCGCCGGGAACCCCGGGCTATCGATGACGCGACTGCCGTCCGGTAGCAGCAACGAACCTGCACCCCCCACCACCAGCAGGCGTTTGACCCCGGCCTTTTTCACCGGGCCGATCACGGCGCTGGCGGGCAAGGTGGCAAAGTGCGCGGCGCTGATCACCACGTCGCTGCCGCTGATAGCGTGTTGCAGGGCATCGGCGTCCAGGGCATCCACCTGCTTGACCGTGACGCCCGGGCGTACGCCCAGCTTGTCGGTGTTGCGAGCGATGGCGGTGACGGTATGCCCGCGGCGCAGGGCTTCTTCCAGCAGTTGGCTACCGGCACGGCCGGTGGCACCAATGATTGCGATTTTGCTCATGACGTTCTCCATCAGGGTTAGGGTTTAAAGCCGATCACCACTTCATTTCGCCCTTGGCGACTTTGGCGCTCAATTCCAGCGAGCTTTCGTCGGCGAGGGTGGGGTAACGCTGTTTCATGGCCGCAATCAGGGCGGCGGAATCCTTGGCCTTGGCGGTTTCGATGTCGAAGGCCTGGATGTAGTCGGCGGTGAATTTCACCGAGGCCAGCGATGGGGTGCCCAGGTAGTGACCAGGGATCACTGTTTTTGGCTTCAAGCCTTCAATACGCTCAAGGGTGCTCAACCAGTCTTTATGAGATTGCGCGCCCTGAGTGTCAGCCATCCACAGGTGAATGTTTTCGGCGACAACCACGCCACCGACTACAGCCTTGATCGACGGGATCCACACAAAGCTGCGATCCGGCTGCGGACCGTCCAGGCCGACCACTTCAAGCTGTTGCCCTTCAAGGGTCAGGCTGTGGCCTTGCAACACTTGCGGCACAATCGTCTTGGTCGGTTTGTCGGCGCCCATTTTCGGGCCCCAATATTCCAGCTTGCCGGCGACGGTGGCGTTGATATGGTCGACCACCGGTTGCGGCGCCAGCACCTTGGCGTCGGGGAAGGCGGCGGTCAGGGTGTCGAGGCCGAAGTAGTAGTCCGGGTCGCCATGGCTGATGTAGATGGTGGTCAGGTGCTTGCCGCTGGCGCGGATCTTCTGCACCAATTGCTCGGCCTGGCCTTTGCCGAATTGGGCGTCCACCAGGATCGCGTCTTTGGCACCGCTGACCAGCACCGAGCTGACGGGAAAGATCGCCGCTTCGCCTGGGTTGTACACGTCCAGTTTCAGCTCAGCGGCTGCGGCGTGGGCGGCGAACGCCAGGGCGGCAGTGGCCAGGGTCAAGCGTTTGAAGGTCGAGAACATCGGGCAGCTCCTGCCATTGGTAAGGGGTGGGTAGAGCTTAGTTGCATAAAACACCACAAAAAATGCGATGCTTGGACATAGTTTGTTTCTGAAATCGGGCAGATCATGGATCGTCTTCAAGCAATGCGCGTGTTTGTCACCGTGGTGGACCTGGGCAGCCAGTCTGCCGCCGCCGATCATCTGGACCTGTCGCGCCCGGTGGTCTCGCGTTACCTGGCTGAGCTGGAGGATTGGGTCGGCGCGCGCCTGCTGCACCGCACCACGCGCAAGCTCAGCCTCACTGCTGCCGGGAGCGAAACCCTGCCGCGCTGCCGGCAATTGCTGGAGCTGTGCGCCGATATGCAGGCCGCCGTCAGCGAGCCCGATGACGCGCCTCGGGGCTTGTTGCGCCTGAGCGTCAGTACCTCGTTCGGCCAGGCGCAGTTGGGCGCGGCCATTGCCGAGTACGTCAAGCGCTACCCGCTGGTGACGGTGGACTTGCAGATGCTCGACCGCACGGTGAACCTGGTGGATGAGCGCATCGACCTGGCGATCCGCACCAGCAATGACCTGGACCCGAACCTGATCGCCCGGCGCTTGACTGTGTGCCGCTCGGTGGTGTGTGCCACACCGGCCTATCTGCGTGAGCATCCGGCGCCGCAGAAAGTCGAAGACCTGGCCCGGCACAACTGCCTGACCCACTCCTATTTCGGCAAGAGCCTGTGGCATTTCGAAGAGCAGGGCGAACACGTGTCGGTGCCGGTGCACGGCAATATCACCGCCAACGAGGCCAGCACGTTATTGCGTATAACCCTGGCCGGGGCAGGGGTGGCGATGCTCCCCAGTTATCAGGCCGGTGACCTGATCCGCAGTGGTGAACTGGTGCGCTTGCTGCCTGCAGCAGAGCCTCGTCAGATGAACATCTATGCGGTGTACGCTTCGCGCAAGCACATGCCCTCGGCACTGCGCAGCCTGCTGGATTTTCTGGTGCTGCGGTTTCCGGAGGCGCCCGCGTGGGACGTCGGCCTCTGAGGCGATATAAACGCGCTGAATGGCAGCCAATCATGGCAACTTGCGCTGACTGACCTATGCTTTAAACAGCACCGTGTAGATCCGTTCAGAGGTCTGTGCCATGAGTATCAAAACCAGAAAATACCTGACGATTTTCACCCTCTGTGCATTGGCGACTGCGTTGTACGGGACAGCCGCCTATCGCGTCGAACAAACGCGCATGCAACCGGCGGCGTTCGCCATCAGTTGCCATCAGGACCAATGCGTGCCGCGCACCGGCAGCTTCAGCGCGCTCAGGTAGGCTGCTCGGCCTTCAATTGCTCGCGAAACGCCTTGGGTGAAAACCCGACCCTGCGGCGAAACAGTCGCGAGAAGTTGGTCGGGTCGGAAAAGCCCAGCACCTCGGACATCTCATTGATGGTCATGCTGGTGTAGGTCAACAAGCGCTTGGCTTCCAGCAATTGGCGGTCATGCATGATCTGCAATGCCGGTTGCCCGCCCAATTCCCGACAAGTCCCGTTCAAGTGTGAGACCGAGATGCCCAGCTTGTGGGCCAAATCTTCAATCTTGGGGTGCTCACGGTAATGCTGTTCGACCAGTTGGGTGAAACGCCGAAAATACTCACGACCACGTGGGGCGCGTGGATGACGGCGCTGGATCGCCTGGCGGCTGACCCACACCAGCAGCACGCTGACCAAGGCGTGCAACATCATGTCCCGTGCCGGTTGATCATCGGCGTATTCGTCCTGCAAGCGCACGAACAGGTTGTTCAAGTAGTCGCTGTCCTTGCCCGCAGGATAACTGCCGAGGGTTTGCAGGCCATCGACGGTGTCGCCCAATTGCGCCTGCAAATGGCTGACCAGCGGCGCCGAAAGGGTCACCACATAACCCTGCACATCTTCGGAAAAACGAAAGCCATGCACGCACAGTGGCGGCAGCACTTGCAGGCTCGCTTCATTGAGGGTGGTGCGCTGGCCTTCGATTTCCAGTTGTGCCTGGCCTTTGTGCACATACAGCAGTTGGCACAGATCCGCGTGCCGGTGGGGCTGGATTTCCCACTGGTATTCCCGACTGCGCCGGGAAATGGTTTCGCAGTGCAACAAATCGGGCGTCGGCCACTGCTGGCTTTCCCCGTAAAGCTTGAAGACCGGAATCGCGGTTTTGGTCATGGTTTCAATCCGATACTCAGGATAATGGTTCGGTAATCGCCCCGATTGGCGAAAAGCGCAGGCTTTGACGCAGTTTTCACCTTCTTATGCGGTTCGCTCAAGTGAAAAATGTCAGCCACAATTCCACTGACAACTCTTTCACTCGATACGTTCGGGTAAAGCGTGAAGGCCATAAAAATAATGAAAACCCTGAAAACCCAAGTCGCCATTATTGGCGCCGGTCCGTCTGGATTGCTGCTCGGCCAGCTGCTGCACAACGCTGGTATTCAAACCCTTGTTCTAGAGCGCCAGAGCTCCGATTACGTGCAGGGGCGCATCCGTGCCGGAGTGTTGGAGCAGGGCATGGTCGACCTGTTGCGCGAAGCCGGGGTGAGCCAACGCATGGATGTTGAAGGGTTGGTGCACACAGGTTTTGACATTGCCCTTAATGACCAACTTATCCCAATCGATCTCAAGGCATTGACCGGTGGCCAATCGGTGATGATCTACGGCCAGACCGAAGTCACCCGCGACCTGATGGCCGCCCGCGCAGCCGCCGGCGCTACCACGCTGTACGAGGCGTGCGACGTACAGCCCCATGATCTGAAAAGTGATCGACCCTGGCTGACGTTCAATCACAAAGGCCAAGCCTATCGCCTGGAGTGCGATTACATCGCCGGTTGCGATGGCTTCCATGGCGTCGCCCGCCAGTCGATTCCGGCGCAGGCGTTGAAGGTATTCGAGCGGGTCTATCCCTTCGGTTGGCTGGGGGTGCTCGCCGATACGCCGCCGGTACACGCCGAGCTGGTGTATGCCAAACACCCACGGGGTTTTGCCCTGTGCAGCATGCGCTCACCGACGCGCAGCCGTTATTACCTGCAAGTGCCGCAGGACGAGGCTGTGGAGGATTGGTCGGATGAGCGTTTCTGGGATGAGCTGAAAACCCGCTTGCCCGGTTCATTGGCGCAGCAGTTGGTGACCGGCCCATCGATTGAAAAAAGTATCGCGCCGCTGCGCAGCTTCGTGGTGGAACCCATGCAGTACGGGCGCCTGTTCCTGCTTGGCGATGCCGCGCATATTGTCCCGCCCACCGGCGCCAAGGGGTTGAACCTGGCGGCCAGTGACGTGAGCACGTTGTTCCGGATCTTGCTCAAGGTGTACCGCGAAGGACGCCTGGACTTGCTGCAAAAGTACTCGGCTATCTGCCTGCGCCGGGTATGGAAAGCCGAGCGGTTTTCCTGGTGGATGACCTCGATGCTGCATGAGTTTCCCCAGGCGGACGCCTTCAGCCAGCGCATTGCCGAGAGTGAGCTGGACTATTTCATCCACTCGGATGCCGGGCGCAAAACCATTGCAGAAAATTACGTCGGGCTTGCTTACGAGCCTATCGAATAGCCTGCTATCGTATTGAGCATTCCCGCGGGCGATCTTGTCCTGCGGGCCTTGTTCGAAGGTTCTGCCGTGACTCACCTCAATCAGCCCGCCCCAACCGTTCCCGCCGTGCGCAGTATTCTTGCTGCGCTGATGATGGCGATCTTCCTCGGCGCCCTGGACCAGACCATTGTGGCGGTGTCCATGCCGGCCATTTCCGCGCAGTTTCATGACGTCAACCTGCTGGCCTGGGTGATTTCCGGCTATATGGTGGCGATGACCGTGGCGGTGCCGATCTACGGCAAGCTTGGCGATCTGTATGGGCGTCGGCCCATGATGCTGATCGGCATGGGCGTGTTTACCCTGGCGTCGCTGTTTTGTGGCATGGCGCAAAGCATGGAGCAATTGGTGCTGGCGCGGATTCTCCAGGGCATCGGTGCCGGCGGGATGATTTCAGTGAGCCAGGCAATCATTGGCGACATTATTCCTCCCCGCGAACGGGGACGTTATCAGGGGTATTTCAGCAGCATGTACGCGGTGGCCAGCGTGGCGGGGCCGGTGCTGGGCGGTTATATGACCGAGTACCTGTCGTGGCGCTGGGTGTTTTTGATCAACCTGCCGCTGGGTGCCGGCGCCTGGTACGTGGCCCATCGCACTCTGGTGGGGCTGCCGGTGCCGCAGCGCAAGCCGATCATCGATTACCTCGGCACGGTGCTGATGATCATCGGCCTCACCGCCTTGTTGCTGGGCATCACCGAAATCGGCCAGGGCCATTCGTGGCGTGACGATCAAGTGCTGGGGTTGTTGGCCTGCGCACTGTTGGCGTTGAGCGTGTTTGTGTGGCACGAACGCCGCGCGCGCGAACCGCTGCTGCCCATGCACTTGTTTGCCAACCGCAATGCGGTGTTGTGTTGGTGCACGATTTTTGTCACCAGCTTCCAGGCGATTTCCCTGACCGTGCTGATGCCCCTGCGTTACCAGACCGTGACCGGCGCCGGTGCCGACAGTGCGGCCCTGCACTTGCTGCCCTTGGCGATGGGCTTGCCGATGGGCGCGTATTTTGCCGGGCGCATGACGTCGGTGACTGGCCGCTATAAACCGATGATCCTCAGTGGCGCAGTGTTGAGCCCGCTGGCGATTCTCGGCATGGCCTACAGCGCGCCCCAGGCGGTGGTGCTCACCAGCGTATTCATGCTGTTGTGCGGCATTGCCGCCGGTATGCAGTTCCCGACCTCGTTGGTGGGTACGCAGAACTCGGTAGAGCAACGGGATATCGGTGTGGCCACCAGCACCACCAACCTGTTCCGCTCCCTGGGCGGGGCAGTGGGGGTGGCTTGCATGTCGGCGTTGCTGCTGGCGCTGTTGCACGACTCCAGTTTCGCCCATTTGACGAGCGCCGCACTGGTGGCCGAAGGCAGTTCTGGCAACGTGCTGCTTGACGGCCTCAACGCCGCACCCGGCCCGGCGCAGGATGCGTTGCGCGGGGAGTTGGCGGTGACGTTCCGGCATTTGCTGATGGTGAGTGCAGCGGTGTCGCTGCTGGGGTTGGCGGCTGCGATCGTGATGCCGAACCGGGTGCTGCGTGGTCGGGAAGACAAAGCCCGCTAGGTCCAACTGAATGTAGGAAACCAAATGTGGGAGGGGCGGCGCGACGATTCGACTTGCTCCCACAGTTTGATTGCATTTCAAGTCAGATCAGGGGCTGTAATACCCCACCGCAACCATGAAATGCCCGCTTTTGCGCACATAAGCGTGCTTGTTCTCGACCTTACCCGTCACCGGGTTTTTCCAGCGGTATTTGTATTCGCCCTGGTCCTGCTCGGCCATCATCTTGAGGATCGGCACACCCACCGGTTTGCCATCCGGGTCCTTGATCTTGGCAAAGTCGGTGTTGATCAGGCGCAGGTTGGTGCCGTGGGCGACGTAGCGTCGCGTGTTCAGGTCTACCACGAACACGTACAGATCATCTTGCAAGAAGCCGCCCTGCAAGGAGTTGATCGCCTTGAGCGTGCCGGTTTCATCCTTGACCAGCGCTTCCACCGCCTTGTTGCGCAGCGCCCGTGCCTGTTCTGGCGTGGCGCGCGGCAAGTAATAACCGACCGCCAGGATGCGTTCGCCCACCCGCTGATAAAACACATGCTTATGTTCGACCTTGCCGTCGTTCCAGTTCTGCCAGCGATAGTCAGCCTGCTGGATACCCTGGCCTTCCGGCTCGCTCAAGGCTTGTTTGAACGAGGCTTGCAGGTCGGGCCCGAGTACCTCGGACACGTCGCGACCGATCAGCGCGGAGGAGGGCCCGCCACTGGCCAACAGTACGCCTTGGGTATTGACCACAAACACATAACGGTCCTGGTCGATGAATTCGCCCTGACGGCTGAAGGCGGCGAACGCCTTGTCACCTTGCTTGTGGTAGTACGCCAAGGCCTTTTCCAGCAGGGCCTTGGCGGCTTGGGCATCCGCTTCCTGTGCCGTGGCGGCATGCACCTGGCTGCAACACAACAGCAGCAGCCAGGTGAATCGGAGCAGTCTCTTCATTTACCGTCCCTCGTTCTTGTTGGTGTGCCAAGAGCGTAGACGGTTGGCGGCAAATCAGAAGGGTTTAGTGGGCAGGTATTTGCCGTCCAGGGTGATGACCGCACGGGAGCCGCCGTCCGGGTCTTCGACTTTCTTGATATCCAGCTTGAAGTTGATGGCGCTGATGATGCCGTCGCCGAATTGCTCATGCACCAAGGCCTTCAAGGTAGAGCCGTAGACCTGCAGCATTTCGTAGAAGCGGTACATCGTCGGATCGGTCGGCACACCGCTGGGGAAACTGCCGCGCAGTGGGACGCTTTGCAGCAGGCGGCTGGCGTCCTGGTCGAGGCCGAGTTTGTCGCACACGATGTCGGCCGCCTCCTTGGGCAGTGGGTGCTGGCCGAGCAGGGCGGCGGTGACGAACGCCAGGCTCAGGCCGGTGCCATCGGTGAGGTCCTGCCATGACAGATTCTTGCGTGCCTTGAGGTCGATAACGGTATCGGCCAGGGCCAGGCGTGGGGTTTGGGCGAATTGGGATTGCAACATGGTGATGTCCTCTTGGGTGGTTAAGGTTCAGGCAGCGTGGGCGCGGGTGGTTGGATGGTCGAGCAAAGAGACGAAGCGTCCGGTGCGACCGTCCAGCGCGTCGATGCCACCGGTTTCGATGTCATACACCCAGCCATGCAGGTTCATCCGGCCTTGTTCCAGGGCCAGCGCAACGCTGGGGTGAGTCTTGAGATTAGCCAGTTGGGCGACCACGTTTTCACGCACCAATGAATCCAGGCGCGCAGCGTCCGAGACATGCGTACGGGATGCATTGATCACCTTGGCCGACTCGGCATGACGCAACCAGTTGGCCACGGCCGGCAGATGGTCCAGGCACTTGCAGGTGGAAATGGCAGTCATGGCGCCGCAGTCCGAATGCCCGCAAATCACAATGTCGCTGACCCCGAGTACCGCCACCGCATATTCGACCGTGGCCGACACACCACCCGGCTCGGGGCCGTAGGACGGCACGATGTTGCCGGCATTGCGGATCACGAACAGATCGCCGGGTTCCTGCTGGGTCAGAAGCTCCGGCACGACACGGCTGTCGGAGCAGGACACGAACAAGGTGCCGGGGTTCTGTGTGGTCGCCAGGTGCTTGAACACGTCGCTGCGTTGGGAAAAGGCTTCACGTTGAAATTTGCGGAAGCCATCGATGAGATGCTGCATGGTGGTTCTCCTTGCGTCGCTGATGGGGCAAGGATGGAAGTTTTCGGCTATAGCGTCCAAGACCGGTTTATGATGCTGTCTATAAGTCATGCCTATAGCTGGAGCGCTGTCGATGCTGCTGCGTCATATCCGTTACTTGCTCGCCGTTGCCGAGCATCGCAACTTCACCCGCGCCGCCGAAGCGCTGCATGTATCGCAGCCGACCCTCTCACAACAGATCAAACAGCTGGAAGAAAGCCTCGGCGCGCCGCTGCTCGACCGCTCCGGGCGCAGTATCAGCCTGACCGATGCGGGGCGAGCCTATGTGCGCTTTGCCCGGCTGGCCTTGCAGGACCTGCAGGCCGGCAGCCGCGCCATACACGATGTGCAGGACCTCAGCCGCGGGCATTTGCGCCTGGCCATGACGCCGACCTTCACCGCCTACCTGATCGGCCCGTTGCTGGCGCGATTCAATACGCTGTACCCGGGCATCACCCTCAGCGTCGAGGAGTTGACCCAGGACCGTATCGAAGCTGCACTGGGCGAAGACCTGCTGGATATCGGTATCGGATTTACCGGCGAACATGGGCCGGACATTGAGTGCGAGGGGCTGTTCGTCGAACAGCTGAGCGTAGTGGTCAGTGCCAGCCATCCCCAATTGAGCCGACTCGTTTGGCTGGAACAACCCCTGGTGCTGCTGAACACGAGCTTCGCTACCCGCCGCCATATAGATGACTACTGCCGCGGGCAAGGTGTGAAACCATTTATCGCCATGGAAGCCAACTCCATCAGCGCAATCATCGAAATAGTCCGCAACACGTCACTGGCAACCGTCCTGCCCCAAGCACTGGCCGAGGCGCAGACGGGGCTGCACGCCGTGACCATCGACCCACCGCTGCCGCAGCGTACTGCCGCACTATTGAGCCGCAAGGGCGCCTACCGCAGCGCCGCGTGCAGGGCGTTCGTCGAGCTGATGTGGGAGGGGGCTTGCTCCCGATAGCGGAGTGTCAGTTAACAATTTTTTGGCTGATCCACCTATATCGAGAGCAAGCCCCCTCCCACATTTAGATCTCGGTGTGCCAGACAGGCCGTCATGGCAGCAAATTCAAGGCGCAGCCAACCACTGGCTGACAACCCCCCCATACACACCCGTCGCCACGCTCAAGTGCAACCACTGATCCACATAACTCTTCCAGGCCACATCATCGCGAGGTAGCAGGAAGGCTTTTTCACTGTACTGCATCGGCCGCTCAGGATTGACCGCACACAACCCCGGCTTGAGCTTCTGCTGATACCGCGCCTCGCTGGCATCGGTAATCATCACATCGGCCTTGCCCGCCAGCAGCTCATCAAAAATCGTCACATTGTCATGCAGGCGAATCTGCGTCTGGCCCAGGTGGGCACGGGCAAACACTTCATTGGTGCCACCTGCCGGCTCGATCACCCGCACCTGTGGCTGGTTGATCTGCTCAACCGTTTGGTAGCGCTGCACATCGGCGCAGCGCACCAGTGGGATCTTGCCGTCAACCCCCAGCGATTGGCTGAAGAACGCCTTTTTCTGCCGCTCCAACGACACCGAAATCCCACCCACGGCGATGTCGCACCGTTGGGCGAGGAAGTCCGGCATCAGGGTTTTCCACGTGGTGGGCACCCACTTGATCGTGGTGTTGAGGCTCTTGGCCAGGGACTCGGCCATGGCAATGTCGATACCTTCATAATGGCCATCGGCGCGCAATGAGGTGTAGGGCTTATAGTCGCCCGTTGTGCAAACGGTCAGGGTGCCGCGCTGGATCACCTCGTCAAGACGTGACGGGACAGTGTCGGCCTGGGCGATGTTTACCAGGCTTGCCAGCACACAGAGGGCCAGAGGAGCTTTCATGGGGGCGAGTCCTTGGGGCACGGTCGGGGCGCCCATTATTTCCAGCGCCGGGCAGGGTGGCAAGGCGTGGGGAATGTTTAGCCAAACTGTACCCAAACTCCATCAAGCCTGAATTTAACCGCCTATCCAGGCGTGTGACGCTCGGGGTTCTCTATTTCTGTGATCCGCGCATGGACGGTTGCCCCGACACTCACGCCGCGACACTGCCTTCTGCACTTGCGTTCTGGGCCTTGTTCCATTGTCGACACGCGCGCCCGCCAGACACCTCTTTTCTACGTTGATCCACCCCCACGGATGACGTGCACCTGTGCCCATCTGCATCTGCCCGACCCAAACGTATGAGAATTGCCATGAGTGTCTTTGCCCGCCTGCACGAAGCCCGAACCTTCCTTGAGCAGAACCCCGATATTGAGATGTTCGAGCTGTTTATCCTCGACAACAACGGCGTATCCCGCGGCAAGCTGCTGCACCGCGACGAACTGCTGGCGGTGTACGAAACCGGTCGGCCACTGCCCAGCACCATTCTCGGCCTGACCATCAATGGCGATGACGTAGAAAACTCAGGGCTGGTGTGGGAAGTCGGCGATATCGACTGCCGCGCCTACCCGATCAGTGGCAGTTTGCAGCGTATGCCCTGGCGTTTGATCCCCACCGCGGCGGTGCAAGTCAGCATGCACCCCACACAAGGCTTGCCCGCTACCGTGGCCGACCCTCGGCATTTGCTCGCCAAGGTCATCGATGCACTCAAAGCCGATGGCTATTACCCAGTGATGGCGGCAGAGCTGGAGTTCTACCTGCTCGACCAGAAGCCCGACGGCAACGGTCGTCCGCAACCGGCGCGGGATATGGACGGCAATCGCCCGCGTTCGACCCAGGTCTACGGCCTGCGCGAACTGGAGCAGATCGAGCCGTTTCTCGCCGACCTTTATAGCGCCTGCAAGCTGCAAGGTATCCCGGCGCGAACGGCCATCTCCGAGTACGCCCCGGGCCAGGTGGAAATTACCCTTGAACATCGCACTGATGCTTTACAGGCGATGGACGAAGCGGTGCGCTACAAACGCCTGGTCAAGGGCGTGGCCCACAAGCATGGAATGGCCGCATGTTTTATGGCCAAGCCGTTCGACGACCTGGCCGGCACCGGTATGCATATGCACGTCAGCCTGGCCGATGCCCAGGGCAATAACCTGTTCGCCAGCGAGGCGGCTGATGGCACGCCACTGCTGCGCCAGGCGGTGGGCGGGATGCTGAGTACGTTGCTCGATTCGCTGCTGATGTTCTGCCCCAACGCCAACTCCTATCGGCGTTTCCAAACCAACAGCTATGCACCCCTGGCTGCCACCTGGGGCGTGGACAACCGCACCGTCAGCCTGCGCGTGCCCGGTGGCCCGGCCAGTTCCCGGCATATCGAGCACCGCATCTGCGGCGCCGATGCCAACCCTTATCTGGCGGCCGCCGCGATCCTGGCCGGCATCCATCGCGGCATTCGCGAGCAACGCGACCCTGGCGCCCCGGTGGAAGGAAACGGTTATGCCCAGGCCAAGGAACTGTTGCCCACTGACTGGCTGACCACCCTGCGTGCGCTTGAGGCTTCACGATGGGCAAAGGATGCGTTTGGCAGTGAATTCCTTGGTGTTTACCTGGCAGTCAAACGTGCCGAATATCGCCAGTTCATGGGCGAGGTCGGCGAGCAGGATTGGCGCTGGTACCTGCATCAGGCGTGACGGAGTTTACGGTGGCGGCTTTCGACCTTTTTTTCACGTTGCAGTGGTTAAGCTGGGAATCAAGGTCGTTCACTACCGTTTTACCCACATGAGCCCGTGATGTCGCCACAACCTCCATCCCCCATCGAGACTGAATTCACCGAGCGCTGTGACCGTGAGCATGCCAGGGTGTGCGGTGATCCGCGTCCGCCAAGGCTGTTGCAGCGCTTGGCCGCGTGGCGGGATGCGCGGCTGGTACGCCATGCGCTGAAGGTCGCGGGTGAGCCAGGGCTTATCCTTGACCTGGCCTGTGGTTCGGGGCGCTTCTGGCCGGTGCTGGCCGAGCACGTCAACCGGGTGATCCTCGCCTCTGACAACTCCCAGGCCATGCTCGACCACGCGCGCACCCATCACCCGGGCACGTTGCTAAAACGTGTCAAAACCTTCCAGGGCTCGGCGTTTTCGATTGGCCTTTCGGCGAACGCGGTGGACTGTATTTTCTGCCTGGAGTTGTTTCGCCATGTGCCCAGCAGCGATGTGCGATTAATGTTGTTGCGCGAGTTTCACCGCGTCAGCCGCGACACGGTGATTGTTTCCGTAAGCGCGGGTACTCCGGTAGAGGATGAGTTTCGTCAGGCGGGCTTCAAGGTTCTGAATTACCAGGAGTTCCTGCCGGGCTCCAAACTGTGGTGTGTGTACGTCCTGCGTAAGAGAGGATAACTCCCATATGTCGGACTATTCTTCATCTCCTGTCGGAGTTTTCATGATGGTGTGTGCACTACGGATGCTCGCAAGCCCCTTTCGCGATATATACTGCGCGCCATTCTTCAAGGGAGAGCCGTGTGGCCATCGATATTCACTGGATCTGCGACAACGATAGCCTCGGCCAGCATTGCGCCCAATGGCAGCAGTTGCCATTCGTCGCCCTCGACACCGAATTCATGCGGGTCGACACCTTTTACCCTATTGCCGGGCTGATCCAGATCGGTGATGGCGTACGCGCTTACCTGATCGACCCCCTGACCATCGACAACTGGCAACCCTTGGCCGCTTTGCTGGAGAACCCGGCGGTGATCAAGGTGGTGCACGCCTGCAGCGAAGACCTGGAAGTGCTGTTGCGCCTGACCGGCAGCCTGCCGGCACCGTTGTTCGACACCCAGTTGGCCGCGGCTTACCTCAACCTCGGCTTTTCCATGGGCTATTCGCGCCTGGTGCAAGCCGTGCTGGATATCGAGCTGCCCAAGGGCGAAACCCGTTCGGACTGGCTGCAGCGGCCATTGTCCGAGACGCAGGTCAGCTACGCCGCTGAAGACGCGGTGCACCTGGCCGAGGTCTATATTCGCCTGCGCCCGCAGCTATCGGATGACAAGTACGCCTGGGTCCTGGAAGACGGTGCCGAACTGGTGGCCAACCTGCGCCGCGAAATCGACCCTTTCGAGGTGTACCGCGATGCCAAGCTGGCGTGGAAACTGTCCCGTGCCCAACTTGCCGTGCTGCGTGAATTGTGCGCCTGGCGCGAACAGCAGGCCCGCGCCCGGGACCTGCCGCGCAACCGCATCATCCGCGAGCATTCGCTCTGGCCGTTGGCCAAATCCCAGCCGGATAACCTGGCAGCGCTGGGCAAGATCGAAGACATGCACCCGCGTACCGTGCGTCAGGACGGCCAGTTCCTGCTGGACCTGATCAAACGCGCCGGTAGCGTGCCGATGGACCAATGGCCTCCCGCCGTGGCCGAACCGTTGCCGGTGGATGCCGCCGCGCTGATCAAGCAACTGCGCGCCCTGGGCCAGACGTTCGCCGAGCGCCTGGAGATGGCGCCGGAACTGATGCTGCGCAAGAAAACCCTCGAAGCCCTGGTCAAAAGTGGCTACCCCGATGGGCCTTACCAATTGCCAGACTCGCTGCGTGGCTGGCGCCGCGAGTTGATGGGCCAGGCGCTGCTCGACAGCCTGGCCAATGCCGGAGAACAGCCTTGAAACGTATTTGTTCCATCTACCGCAGCAAGAAAAAAGACGGCATGTACCTCTACGTGCTCAAAAGCGATGCCCTCGAGCGCGTGCCCGAGCCGTTGATGGAGGCCTTCGGCAAGGCGCATCACGCGTTTGACATGGTGCTGACGCCGGAGCGCAAGCTGTCGCGCGAAGACATCACCGTGGTGCTGGAAAACCTCGACAAACAGGGCTACCACCTGCAAATGCCGCCGGCCGAAGACGAGTACATCGAGCACTTGCCCGAAGAGTTGCTGCGCCGCAACGACCCGATGTGATCGATCAGTGCCCGTGTCAGGGCACAGGCTTTAAATGGAATCGTATTAGACGACGGTGGCCGTAAGGATGCGGGCGGCCGTCTGCATTGTTTTTGAAAGGTTTGAACCATGCGTGTTCTGATTGCTGAACAGGATCACCCGCTCTACGCCCAACTGCTCAAGGAGGCCGCCCCGGACCTTGACGTGCTGACCAGCGGTGACTCGGCCGAACTCTCGCGCCTGGCCGCCGATTGCCCGGTGTGGCTGGGCCAGCCCGATCTGCTGGCGACGCTGCTGCGCCAGGGCCATCAACCGCAGTGGTTGCAATCGACCTGGGCCGGTATCACGCCGCTGCTGGCCGATGGCTTGCCCCGCGACTATCGCCTCACCCGTGCAGTCGGCATCTTTGGCCAGGTCATGGCCGAGTTTGTCCTCACCTATATGCTGGGCCATGAGCGCGAAGTGCTGGCGCGCCTGGTCAGCCAGGTCGAGCGCAAGTGGGACAACCGCATGGGCCAGAGCCTGGCGGGGCGCAAGGCGCTGATTGTCGGCACGGGTGATATTGGCAAAAGCGTGGCTGATTTCCTGGTGCCCTTTGGCGTCAAGCTGTACGGCATCGCCAGTACGGCGCGGGAACAGGCACCCTTCATTGAAGTGGCCGGGCTCGATCAGTTGGGCCGCTTGGTGGGCGAGGTCGATTACGTGATCAACCTGCTGCCCAATACCCCGGACACCCATGACGTGTACAACGCGGCGTTGTTCAAGCAATTCAAGTCGACGGCGCTGTTTATCAACGTCGGGCGCGGCGTGGCGGTGGTGGATGCCGACCTGGTCGAGGCCCTGAAAGAAGGGCATCTGGCCGGCGCGGTGATCGACGTGTGCCGTCAGGAGCCGTTGCCGCAACGCCACCCGTTCTGGACTGCGTGGGGTTTGCTGTTGACTGGGCACAGCTCGGCACCGACCTCGCCGTCGATGATGGTGGCGTTGTTTGTGCAAAACGTGCGCGCCTACCAGGCCAAGCGAGCGCTGCGCGGCGAAGTGGACTTCGACCGGGGCTACTGATCCTTGGCCATGCATCAATCTAAAATGTGGGAGGGGGCTTGCTCCCTCCCACATTGGAGTTGCACTAGGCTTACAGGCTGAAGTCGCCCTCAGACACCAGTTCAGTCAACGGCTTGCGTGGGCTCGGCGCTTCACGGCCTTGCAGGTATTGCGGCAGGTTCGACTTGTCACCCAGCTTACCCACCGCTACGGCCGCGTGCAGCGCATAGCCTTGGGGAATCTTCAGCTCTTTGCGGGTCAGCTCCTGATCGAAACCGGCCATGCCGTGGGTGTGCCAGCCGCTGAGGCTGGCTTGCAGCGCCAGGTGGCCCCAGGCCGAGCCGGTGTCGAAGGTGTGCCACAGCGCCGGGGTTTCTTCTGTAGCGCCGGGGGCGATGAAGTCGGTTTTCGACGCGATGATGACCAGGGCCGACGCATGCTGCGCCCAATTGCGGTTGAATTCATTCAGCAGGCCCAGGAAACGCTCCCAGTCCGGCGTGTCCCGGCGGGCGTAGAGAAACCGCCACGGCTGCGAGTTGTACGCCGAGGGTGCCCAGCGTGCGGCTTCGAAGAAACTCAGCAACGTCTCTTGCGGGATGCTTTCGCCTGTAAAGGCGCGGGGCGACCAGCGTTCGGTGAATTGGGTATGGATCGGGTAATCGGCAACGCGTGGGTTATCGCTCATGGACAGATCCTGATGAAAAAAGCCGGGGTTCAAAACTACTGCGCCAACCCAGGCCTGACAAGTCTTGCAACACCGTCAGTCGTAAGCGCTTGGCCGTAACGGGCTTGGGCACTAGACTGGCGGCCTTTTCACCTTCTGATACTGATGTAGAGCCATGGCCGCCAAAGTCGAACCTTTCTGGATACGCAAAACCCTTGAGCACCTCGACCAGGAGGAGTGGGAGTCGTTGTGCGACGGCTGCGGCCTGTGCTGTCTGCAAAAGCTTGAGGATGAAGACGACAACAGCGTCTATTACACGCGTATCGCCTGCAAACTGCTCGACCTGAAAACCTGCCAGTGCACCGATTACCCCAATCGCCGCGCTTCGGTGCCGGACTGTATCCAGCTCACGCCCGGCCAGGCCGACCAGTTCAAATGGCTGCCGCCAACCTGCGGCTATCGTCTGGTCAGCGAGCGCAAGGATTTGCCGCTCTGGCACCACCTGGTCTGCGGCGATCGCGACGCCGTGCACCATGAACGCATTTCCCAGTCCGGGCGCATGCTCAGCGAAGGCAGCGTGCCCGAGGACGACTGGGAGGATTACCTGATCTTCCGTGCAGGCTGAACAAAGGAGTGTGTATGAAGGTGGCAGCCAAGTTGGCAGCGGCCCTGGTATTGCTGGCGCTGAGCGGGCCGGGCTGGTGCGCTAAGAAGGTTGACCTGGATTATCACGTCAAGCTGCTGCCCCAGAGCGAGCAGGCCGAGGTGCGCGTCAGCCTGTCCCAAGGCTCGGCGGTGCGCAGCCTGGACTTTGACCTGGGCCGCAGTGGTGATTACAGCGACTTCAAGGCCGACGGCCAATGGCAAGTCACGGGCAGCCGTGGTGTGTGGCAGCCCAGCGCCGACAAGGCCAGCCTGACCTACCGCGTGCGTCTGACCCACGCGCGCAAGCCGGGCACCTTTGACACACGGGCCACGCCCAATTGGGCATTATTGCGCGGTGAAGACCTGGTGCCGGCTGCGCGCCTGGACCAGCAAGATGGCATTGAATTGGTCTCGCGCCTGATGTTCGAACTGCCCGCGGGCTGGAAGAGCGTCGAAACTGCCTGGCCGCGCATTGGCAAAAACAAATTCCGCATCGACAACGTGTCCCGCCTGTTCGATCGCCCCACCGGCTGGATGCTCGCCGGTAACCTCGGCAGCCGTCGCCTGCGCCTGGGTGAAACCGAGATCACCGTGGCCTCGCCAAAGGGGCAGGGCATGCGCCGCATGGACGTGCTGACGCTGCTGACGTTCGTCTGGCCGCAGGTGGACGCTGCGTTCCCACGCCATCCCGCCAAATTGTTGATCGTCGGCGCGAGTGACCCGATGCGCCGCGGAGCCTGGGCGTCGCACGATTCGATCTACCTTAACAGCCGTACGCCACTGGTCAGCGAAAATGGCGGCAGCCCGTTGCTGCGCGAGGTGGTGCAGGCCATCGGGCGCTTCAACGACCACGACAGCAGTGACTGGATCAGCGAGGGCCTGGGGGAGTATTACGCGATTGAACTGGTGCGACGTGCGGGGGGCCTCACCGATGAGCGTTATGCGGCGATCCAGGCGCGCCTGGCCAAAGAAAGCAAGGCGGTCACCACGCTGAGGGGCGAGCAAATCGGCAGCGCTGGTGTAGCGCGGGCAGTACTGGTGTTGCAGGACCTGGACCGCGAGATCCGCGTGAAAACCCACAACAAGCGCTCCCTGGATGATCTGGCGCAGGCGGTGATGCGGGTGAACAGCATCAACACCAAAGAGTTCGTTCAGTTGGCTGAAAGCGTAATCGGCGAATCGTCGGTGGTACTGGATAGCAAGCTGCTGCGCTGATCCCAAGCCCTGTGCAATTCAAAATGTGGGAGGGGGCAAGCCCCCTCCCACATTTTGAATCTCCAGCATGTCCAAGACTTAGGTCAGGCTTTGGGTTTTACAGCCTTCTCAGCCGCCACTTCCGCCTTGGTCTTCAAATTCTTCAATTCTTCCCCGGCCCGCTCGATCTTCGTGCGCACGCTGTTCATTTCCTGGCGACCCTGCTCCAGCTTGTCTTTGAGCGAACTGTGCCCGGTAAAGCCACGGGCCAGTGCCACGCCGCCAATCGCCACCTGGATCAGCCCGAAAATCCCGCCGCGGCGCAGGCCTTTGCCGACCATCATCACGCCGCCCGCCACTGAGCCGATGCGCTCCCAGCCATGCACATTCTGGGTAGGCTGAGGCTTCAACGGTGTGGCTTCGATGATAGGTTGCAAAATTTTGCTGTCGCTCATGATCTGTCTCCAACAAGGGCTAGTGTTACTAGCTGACTGCACGCAGGTGCCGGATGTTCCCGCAGAATCAGTACTTGGGGCCCGAACGGGTGTTGTTGCCCTTGGCCAGGCGGTCGTAGAGCACCACATTGACGGTGGCCGCCAGGTTCATGCAGCCCGTGGTGGGGATGTACACCACATCTTCGCACCAGTCGCGGATCTCCTTGTCCAGGGAACCGTCCTCGGGGCCGAAGATATACAGCGCGCGGTCGGGGTGGGTGTATTCAGGCAGCGGGCGTGCGCCTTCCACCAGTTCCACGGCAACCGGGATGCAGCCCAGGGGCAGGATCTTCTTCAGGTCGTCGATGCCGATCAGCGGAATGTCGTGGTGGACCTTCTTGGTGTCGGTGATGAAGTCCCGGGCGCGCTCGTAGCGCACGCCGGTGTAGAACACCGAGGCCACGCCGTAGCAACCGGCGGCACGCATCACCGAGCCGACGTTTTCGGGGGATTTTGGGTTATACAGACCGATGCAGCTGTAGCGTTTATTGCCCACGGGGAAGGGTGCCTTGGAGAAAAACGGCGATTATACGGCCTGGGGGTATGCAGTGCTTGGGCGATCGTCATCGCGGGCAAGCCCGGCTCCCACAGGGGAATGCATTCCAAATGTGGGAGCTGGCTTGCCTGCGATGAGGCCAGTACAGACAAGGACGATCTTCAGTCGTCTTTCTTCATCAACCCCGCCAGCGCCGCAAACGGATTGTGCGTCGCCTTGGCAATGCTCGGGCTGCTGGTGGAGCCTTCGCCGAAATACTGCTGGTCGGTGTAGCGCGAGTGTTCGTTGTCGTGGCAGTACAGGCACAGCAATTCCCAGTTGGAGCCGTCCTGGGGATTGTCATCATGATTATGGTTGCGGTGGTGTACGGTCAGTTCACTCAAACGCTTGCCGGCGAATTCACGGGCGCAGCGGCCGCACACGTGGGGGTACATCTTCAAGGCTTTGTCGCGGTAGCCCATTTCGCGGTCGCGCTGGGCATCGGCGAGGATGCGGTCCAGCTTGGCGGTGTGGGAGGGCGGGTTGGTCGAGCTCATCATGGCTCCTGGCTATTTGGTGGGTCACGGATAAGGTTGATTCTAGCCGCTTACGCTGAAAATCACCCCTAGGGATTGCTTCACTGACTGATAAGGATTTGAAATTTATGCGTCTGTATTCATGGACTCTCGGGCTTGTGCTCTGTGTGGTTACCGCTCAGGCCCAGGCGTTCTCTACGCCGCAGCCCGGGCAGGTGATCGAGGTGGCCCTGGAGCAATTGCACCCCACCCAGGCCGTGGTGGGTTTCGACCAGATCTACTACAGCCTCGGGCTGTTCGCCGACAAGCCGGCCAAGGCTTTCGATGAATACTGCGAAACCAACGGCCAGGGCGAGGCTGACCAGGTGCCGAAAAACGCCGAGCTGCTAAGGCCCGACAGCTTTACCTGCAAGCACCCGGTCGGCACCTACCCGCAGGATATGAAAACCGTGGTGGTGGGCCCCGGCGGCCAGCTTTACCTGACCGATGGTCATCACAGTTTCACTACCTTGTGGGAAACGCCCGGCGCTGGCCCGCGCTTGAAAATGTGGGTCAAGGTCACCGACGACTTCAGTTCCAGCCCCAACCTCGCCACGTTCTGGCAGCGGATGGAAGCGGCCCGCAAGGTCTGGCTCAAGGACAACCGGGGCCAGGCGTTACCAGCGGAGCAACTGCCGGCGCACCTGGGCTTCAAGAACCTGCAGGACGACACGTTCCGCAGCCTGGTGTATTTCACCCGCAAGGCCGCGTACGGCAAGCCAAACGAGGGTGCGATTGCGCCGGAATTTCTCGAGTTCTACTGGGGCAACTGGCTGCGCACGCAGATTGATCTGGGCCAGTACAACCTGAACAAGAAGGGCGGCTACAAGGGTGCCATCGAGGCTGTCGCCAAGCGCATGGTCAGCCTGGCGCCGGGGGCAATGGTCGGCGACAGCGGTTTCACTGCCCGGCAGTTGGGTGGTATGACCCAGCTGGATCAAAAGGAGTTGGAAAAGACCTTCGACAAGAAAGTGCCGTACGTGATCGATTACCGCAAATCCAGAGACTGAAGCAGTACCAAATGTGGGAGGGGGCTTGCTCCCGATAGCAGTGTGTCTGTTAAGGATAGGCAAGCTGACACACCACTATCGGGAGCAAGCCCCCTCCCACATTTGACCGATGGTGATTCAGCCCTTGAGCTTTTCTGCAATCCAGATGGTATGCCGCGTGCCTTTATTGCCATGGGCGAACACCTGAACCTCTTCAGCCTTGAAGCCGGCCTTGCGCAGTTTGTCGCTGAACAGCTTATCGGCACTGGCCGACCACACGGCGAGCACGCCCTTGGGCCGCAGGGCTTTGGCGCAGGCGGCCAGGCCACCGGCGGAATACAGCCAGCTGTTGGCCTTTTGCGTAAGCCCCTCGGGACCGTTGTCGACGTCAAGCATGATCGCGTCGAAGCCCTGGGGCTCGGCCTGTAGCACCTTGGCCACATCTTCCAGACGAATCACCGTGCGCGGGTCCTGCAAGGGGCACCCGGATTTTTCTCCCAGTGGCCCACGGTTCCATTCCACGACGCCCGGCACCAGTTCGGCCACCACCACTTCGGCAGTCTTGCCCAAATGCTTGAGTGCTGCGGCCAAGGTAAAGCCCATGCCCAAGCCGCCGATCAGCACGCGTGAGTTCGGGCGACCGGCGACCTTGCGGCAGGGAATCTCCGCCAGGGCGTCTTCGGAACCGTGCATGCGCGTGTTCATCAACTGGCCGCCGTCACCGCCCTGGATCTTGATGACGAAGTCCTCGCCGTACTCGAACAGGCACAAGGCGCCGCCGTTGTCGGGGATCGGAGTAGTGTCCAGCAGAACGAAACGTTTCATGGAAATCTCATTGGGAAGGGCATTCTTGCGCAGTTGGGAGTAGCCTTAAGGCATTCCGGTCAGGCCATGGAGCCATCGATGAAGTGCAGCATTCTAACGGTCATTGTATTGAGCGCGCTCATATCCGCTGCGGCGCAGGCTCAGGAGTTGCAAACCGTACCGGTCGCGCCCGCACCAACCCCAGGCGCGCCGGGCACGCCGACCCCGACGTTGTACCCTCAAGTCAGCCCGCCCGCCACGCCCAAGACGAACGGTACGCCACCGTTGGTGCCCATCGTGTTGCCCACGCCGCCCAAGGACCAGACTGTCCCCGGCTTGCAGCAGAACGACAGCAAGCCGAAGACGCCCGGCGGTTAAAACAGTCAAGGCGGTCCCGCGTTCAGACAGGACCGCTCCATCAAGTGCTTAGATCAGCCCGAGCGCCTTGAACACAAACGCATATTCGAGCGCTACGTCACGCAATCCCTGGTAGCGCCCGCTCATGCCGCCATGGCCGGCGCCCAGCTCGGTCTTGAGCAGTAACAGGTTGTCTGAAGTGGCGGTATCGCGCAGCTTGGCCACCCACTTGGCGGCCTCCCAATACTGCACGCGGCTGTCGTTGTAGCCGGCAATCACCAGCATGGCCGGGTACGCCTGGGCGCTGACGTTTTCGTATGGCGCGTAAGCCTTGATGCGCGCATACACTTCGGGTTCCTCGGGGTTGCCCCATTCGTCGTACTCGGTGATGGTCAGCGGTAGCTCCGGATCGAGCATGGTGTTGAGCACATCGACAAACGGCACTTCGGCAATCGCCGCCTGGAACAGTTCCGGGCGCTGGTTGAGCACCGCGCCAATCAACAGGCCGCCGGCACTGCCGCCACTGATCGCCAGTTGCCTGGAAGTGGTCAGCCCCTCGGTGATCAGGTGTTCGGCGCAGGCGATAAAATCGCTGAAGGTATTCTGTTTGTGTTCCTGCTTGCCGTTGCGGTACCAGGCTTCACCCAGCTCACCGCCGCCGCGCACATGGGCGATGGCAAACGCGACCCCTCGGTCCAGCAAGCTCAGGCGTGCGTGGGAGAACCATGGGTCCAGGCTTGAGCCGTAGGCACCGTAGCCGTACAGATACAGCGGGGTGGGTTTACCCAGTTGATCACGCTTGACCACCAGGCTGATGGGCACTTGGGTGCCGTCGGCAGAGGTGGCCCACAGGCGCTGGCTGACGTAGTCGTCGGCGTTGAATGTGCCGAGTACCGGGGTTTCCTTGAGCACCACCTGCGCGCCGCTTGCCAGCTCTAGCTGACGCACCTGGGCGGGACGGTTCAGGGCCTCATAGCGTAGGCGGATGTTGTCGCTTGGAAATTCCAGGCTGTTTTGTACGTAGAGGCTGTAGGCGGCGTCGGGTAATTCCACGCGATAAGCCGGTACACCCTCGGGGTGCACCTCGATGACCGGCAGGCCGCCGATGCGCAGGCTCAATGTCATGGCGCTGGCGTTCAGGCTCACGCCGTCGAGCATGACTTCGTCGCTGTGAGGGATCAGGTTCTGCCAGTCGGCCTCGGTAGGCGGCGTACCGGTATCGGCGGCGAGGTAGAGCGCGTAGTTGATGCCGTCGCGGTTGCTGCGAATAAACCAGGTCCACTCGCCGTTACGCTTGCCGTGGTCGACATCGTATTCGTGGTCCTCGACGCGCGGCGCCAGGCAGGTGAAGGCCAGGTGCGGCTGATCGGCATCCAGTGCCCAGATCTCACTGGTGGTCTTGCTGCCCAGAGCCAGCAGCAGTTGGCGCTCGGAGCTGGAACGGTAGCAGTGCAGGAAGAAACGGCCATCGGGCTCGTGGAACACTTCCTGCGCCGCCGTACCGTCCAGACGGTAGCGATACAGCTTGTGCGGGCGATGGGTGTCGTCGAGTTCGCCGAAGAACAGCGTCAAGCTGTCATTGGCCCAGGTCATGCTGCCGTCGCAGTTGTCGAACGCCAGTTCGCTGACCTTGTCGGTGGCCAATTCCTTCACGTACAGGGTGTAGATCTCTTCACCGCTGGTGTCGAGGCTGTAGGCCAGGCGCTGGTGGTCGGGGCTGATGCTGAACGCGCCGAGGGAGAAAAAGCCGCCATTGGCCAAGACGTTCGGGTCCAGCAGCAGTTCTTCGCTGCTCTCGTCCACCTGGTTGCTGTCATCGGCCGGGCGGCGGCAGCGATAGTGGCGTGCGTATTCGTCACCGGCGGTGGTGCGGGTGTAGTACAGGTACGGGCCCCAGGGGGAGGGCAGGGACAGATCGGTTTCGAGGATGCGGCCCTTGATCTCTTCGAACAGCGTTTCGCGCAAAGCCTGCTGGTCGGCGAGTTGGGCTTCCTGCCAGGCGTTTTCCGCCTTGAGGTAATCGAGCACTTCAGGGGTGTCGCGCTCCTGCAGCCAGGCGTAGGGGTCTGCGCCTGGGGCCTTGCGGGCAATCGGAGCGGTGGAAATAGGCATGGATAATTCCCTATCTGGCGGACGGTGGCCGGCATTGCAGCCGCGACACGCAAAAGCCGTTATCATAGCCGCCTCTTTGCCTGCCTTGCCATGGACACCATGACCGAGAACGACTATCTGACCGCTTGGGGCCTCTACGCCTTCGCCGCTTTGGGCTGCCTGTTAGTGTGGTGGCGCATGACCCGCTGGGTCTGGCGCTGGCTGCGCGAGCCGCTGCAATTGCTGATGGCGGTGCTGTTACTGAGCCCGACCATCGTCGACCCGGTCAAGACCCAGTTTGCGCCGGCCGTGGCCATTACCGCCCTGGACCTGGTGCTCAAGGTCGGCAACAACGCCTGGCGGGCGATCTCCGATCTGTTCATGTACACGATGATCGTGTTTGCCCTGTACATCGTGTTTGTGCTGATCCGCTGGCCCATCGAACGCGCGGCCAGCGCTCGCCGTGAGCGCAAGGCTGCTGCAGATGCCGCCTTGGCCGCCGAGCCGGAAGACGACGAACCGTTCCGTCGCCCGGCGCCTGCTGGTGGTATGCGGGTCGAGCCGCGCCTTTAAACGTAGACTGCCCCTGCAGCGAGAGCCCTGGCATGTGTGAATTATTGGGCATGAGTGCCAACGTCCCCACCGATATCGTGTTCAGCTTTACCGGGCTGATGCAGCGCGGTGGGCGTACCGGCCCGCACCGCGACGGTTGGGGCATCGCCTTCTATGAAGGCCGTGGCCTGCGCCTGTTCCAGGACCCGGCCGCGAGCAGTGAGTCTGAAGTGGCGCTGTTGGTGCAGCGCTATCCGATCAAGAGCGAAGTGGTGATCGGCCATATCCGCCAGGCCAATGTGGGCAAGGTCAGCCTGGCCAATACCCATCCGTTCGTGCGTGAGCTGTGGGGCCGCAACTGGTGTTTTGCCCATAACGGCCAGTTGGCCGACTTCCACCCGCGCGCCACGTTTTACCGCCCGGTCGGCGATACCGACAGCGAAGCGGCCTTCTGTGACCTGCTCAACCGCGTGCGCGAAGCCTTCCCTGAGCCTGTGGACATCGAGCAAGTGCTGCCGGACCTGATCGCCGCCTGCGCCGAATACCGCAGCAAGGGCGTGTTCAACTGCTTGCTCAGCGACGGCGACTGGCTGTTTTGCTACTGCTCGACCAA
Organism: Pseudomonas sp. GZJR-8; assembly: GCF_002916705.1. Classification (NCBI taxonomy): domain Bacteria; kingdom Pseudomonadati; phylum Pseudomonadota; class Gammaproteobacteria; order Pseudomonadales; family Pseudomonadaceae; genus Pseudomonas; species Pseudomonas sp. GZJR-8. The sequence continues at coordinate 579,258 of NZ_JXSI01000001.1, forward strand.
ACTGGCGCAGATTACCCGGCGCGCGCCGTTTGGCCCCGCACGCTTGAAAGATGTCGACGTGATCGTCGATTTTCAGGCCGAAACGACGCCCAATGACGTGGTAACCGTCATCGCCACCGAGCCTTTGACCGACAACGAAAACTGGACCCGCTATGAACCGGGCCAATGGAGCCTGTGGCGACGCGGTGAATGCGTCAGCCAGGGCGTTACCGAATAAGGAATCGACCATGTTGCTCAGCTATCTGCGGTTGGTGCTGTTTGCCATTGGCTTGTTGGTCGGCGTGCAAGTGCCGGGGTTTATCAACGATTACGCCAAGCGCGTCGAAGCCCACCTGATCGAGGCGCAGACTGGCTTGCGCGGCTTTGAGTCGACCGCGCAGCAGTTCTTCAACGGGGACATGCAAGCGCTGGTGGCGCATTACCGCGCCAGCGATGACCCGGTTTTCCAGAGCGACGCCAGCAGCCTGGGCGCGATGCTTGATCGCCAGCTTGAGTTGGACAAGCAATTCCAGGCCATGCAAGGCCCGTGGTACATCCGCGCCCTGCAAGTGGCTGTAGCCGCCGACCCGGATATCCGCCTGGAAACCTGGAATGGCTACAGCTACCAGATTCTGCTGACGCCCGAAGCCATGGGCTGGGGCTTGGGCGGGGCGATGCTGTTGTCGTTCGGCATCGAGTGCCTGTATCGCCTGATCGACTGGGTAGTGCTGGGTGGCCGGCGCTTGCGCCAGAGCCGGCCGATCGAAGAGCGGGACTTGAAGGGCCTATAAGTCAGGGCCGACTCGGTCCAATGTGGGAGCTGGCTTGCCTGCGATAGCGGTGGTCCAGTCACAGATGTGCGCGTTGGCCCACCGCTATCGCAGGCAAGCCAGCTCCCACAGTTTTAATCGGGTTTATGCAGTTGCATGCGTTCTGCACCGACTTCCTCGGCATACCTTGCCACCACCTTCTGGCACAACCCCACAATCTCCTCCACCAACTCCACCCCCACACGCCATGACACCACCACCTGCAAGTTCGGCAGGCGCTGTGCCATCGGCAGCATCACTAATTCCCCCCGCGCCAGCTCTTCACTGACCAGCACCGGCGGCAGGGCACCGATGCCGAAGCCGTCACGCAATAATCGCGTAATCGCCGACACCGAGTTCACACAGTTCATTCTGGGCGCGGCCACGCCGTTGGCCTGCATCAGACTCAGCACGTCCTGATGCGGGTGGGAGTTTTTCGAGTAGGTGATGATGCGCTCCTGAGCCAGTTCGGCGAGGGAGGCGTAGTCACGGTTGTAAATCGAGTGGCTGGCGACGATCCAGGCCATGGGATGGCTGGCCAGTTCCAGGCTGCGCACGGTTTCCAGGCGCAGCAGGTCAGTTTGCAGGATCAGGTCGAGAAAACCTTTTTGCAACTGATCGCTGAGGTTCAGCGCGGTATCGGCGACCAGCTCGATTTCCACCAGCGGGAACAGCTTCATCAGTTCTGCCACCAGCGGGCTGAGCCAGGTGTGGATCACCGTGTCCATCGCGCCGATCCGAATGCGTCCGACCTTGCTGCTGGTGGTCTCCAGGGACTGTTTCAAACCCTGCATGGTCACCATCATTTGCTCGGCATAATCGAGCACCTTCAAGCCTTCCGGGGTCAGGCTCACGCCCCGGGAGTCACGCAGGAACAGCTTCACCCCCAGCTCGCTTTCAAGCACGGCGATGCGGCTGGAAATAGAGGCCTGGGTGGTGAACAGCTTCTCGGCAGTCAGGCGAAAGCTCTTGAGCTTGGCCACCCAGACGAAGGTTTCGAGGAACTTCAAATTCATGGGATCAACTTTTTCTTATGCATGGATCGGTTTTTATTAGTTGGACGTCGCACCGGGCAAGCGCCAAAAATCGAGCCGTTCCACGATAAGCGTCGTTGGGGGGCCAGGACAAGTTGCGAGTTCTGTGTAATAAATCCCACACTACAAAAAAACAAAACTTACAGGAGCGACCACCGTGAGCCGCCTGCTACTGAACTGCGACATTGGCGAAAGCTTTGGCAACTGGACCATGGGTCTGGACGCCGAAGTCATGCCGTTCATTGATTGCGCCAACGTGGCCTGCGGCTTCCATGCCGGCGACCCGAGCATCATGCGCAAGACCGTCAGCCTGGCGTTCAAGCATGGCGTGCAAGTGGGCGCTCACCCGGCCTATCAAGACCTGCAAGGCTTTGGCCGACGGTCAATGAACTACACGCCGCAGGAAATCCAGGATCTGTTGCATTACCAGATCGGTGCGCTGGACGGCATCTGCCGGGTCCAGGGCGGGCGCGTCAGCTACGTGAAACCCCACGGTGCGATGTACAACGACATGATGGCCAACCCCGCGCAGTTGCGTGCGGTGATCCAGGCCGTGGCCGCCTACGGCGACCTGCCGCTGATGCTGCTGGCTACCCGTGACAACAGCGCCGCCCAAGCTGTGGGTGACGAATACGGTGTGACCCTGTGGTTCGAAGCCTTTGCCGATCGCGCCTACGACAGCAAGGGCCATCTGGTTTCCCGCCAGTTGCCCGGCGCGGTGCACCACGACAGCGACACTATCGTGCAGCAGGCCCTGACCATTTCCCGTGGCGCGGCATTGGTCGCCAGCGACGGCAGCCCGTTGGCCTTGCAGGCCGATACCTTGTGCGTGCATGGCGACAACGCCAGCTCGGTGGCCGCGGTGCAGCGTATCCGCCAAGCGTTGCATACAGCATGAAGCCACGCATTGAAGTGGTGGCCATCGACTGCCTGATGGTGCGTCTGTTTGAGGTGATTGCCGAGGCCAACATGCCGTGGATGCTCGCTGCCACGCAGCGTTTGCGCGCAGAGTTCGGCACGGCGCTGGTGGATCTGGTGCCGTCCTACACCACCTTGATGGTGCATTACGACCTCAGGGAGCTGACCCCGACACAGGCTCGGGAGCTGATCGACCTTGCGCTCACGGACCTGCAACCCCAGGCCCAGGGCAGCGGCCAGTGCCACGTGCTGCCGGTGTGGTACGACCTGAGCGTCGGCCCGGAGTTGACCCTGTTGTCCCAGCGCAGCGGGCTGACGGTAGAGGACGTGATCCGCCGCCACAGCGCCCATGAATACCAGGTGTTCGCCCTTGGTTTCGCGCCGGGTTTTGCTTTTATGGGCCTGGTGGATGAAAGCCTCGCCACACCGCGCCTCAACACGCCGCGCAAACGCGTGGCCGCTGGCAGCGTCGGCATTGCCGAACGGCAAACTGCTGCGTACCCGGTGGTGTCCCCGGGCGGCTGGAACCTGATCGGCCGCACCCCGGCCAAACTCTTCGACCGTGAGCGCGACGGCTACAGCCTGATGCAGCCCGGCGACACGGTGCGCTTCGCCCCGGTCAGCCACACCGAATTCGTCAACCTGGGTGGCGATGACACGCCGTTGGAGGCGCTGGCATGAGCCGCTTGATGATCGAGGCCAGCACGCCGCTGTGCCTGTTGCAGGACGCCGGGCGTTTTGGCGTGCGCCACCTGGGTGTAACCCAGGGCGGCGCACTGGACTGGGTGTCGATGTCCTGGGCTAACTGGCTCTTGGGCAATGCCCTGGATGCGCCGGTGGTGGAGATCACCCTGGGTGGTTTCACCGTGCAGGCCGAGGATTATTGCCTGCTGGCACTGGCCGGTGCAGACCTGGGCGCCTATATCGATGAGCGCGCCATAAGCCCCGGTCGCAGTTTTATCCTGCAAAAGGGCCAGCGACTGCGCTTCACCCAGCCGTTCAATGGGGCACGCGCTTATCTGGCGGCGCCCGGTGGGTTCGATGCCCCGGCTGTACTTGGCAGTTGTGCCACGGTCGTGCGCGAAGCGTTGGGCGGGGTGGACGGTTTCGGCAAGGCATTGGCTGAAGGCGGGCACTTGGCGTATTCCGGAACGGGCGGTGCAATGAAGGTGCTGGCCAAGCCGGAGTTGCAATCCGGTGCCTCACTGGACGTGATTATCGGTGCGCAGATCGGCCAGTTCAGCGGGCAGAGTTTATTCGACGCCTTCAACACCGAATGGGCGCTGGACAGCCGCGCCGACCGCATGGGTATGCGCTTGCTCGGCACGCCGTTGCAGTACCAAGGGCCGTCGTTGATTTCCGAAGGGATTCCGTTGGGCGCGATCCAGGTGCCCCCGGATGGGCAGCCGATTGTGTTGCTCAATGACCGGCAGACTATCGGCGGTTATCCGCGGTTGGGCGCGTTGACGCCTCTATCCTTGGCGCGGCTGGCGCAGTGTTTGCCGGGGGAGAAGGTGCGGTTGGCACCGGCGGTGCAGGAGGCGGCGCATCGGCAGCACACCAAGTTTTTGCAGCGGTTTGCCGATCGCTAAAAGCATCGCAGGCAAGCCAGCTCCCACAGAGGAATGCATTCCAACCTTGAAATGCAGTCAACATGTGGGAGCTGGCTTGCCTGCGATGAGGCCGGTCAAAACACCGCCTATTTCGAGAGAAAACGCATACCTTCTTCCAGCCCGCGCAGCGTCAGCGGGTACATCTGGTCCTCCACCAACTCCCGCACAATCCCCGTCGAGGCCGTATAGCCCCAGGTATCTTTCGGGTAGGGGTTAATCCAGATCAGCTTCTTGTACTTGGCCATGAAGCGCTGCATCCACACATACCCCGGCTCCTCGTTCCAGTGCTCGACGCTGCCGCCGGCCTGGGTGATTTCATAGGGCGCCATGGCCGCATCGCCGATGAAGATCACTTTGTAGTCGGCGCCGTACTTGTGCAGCAGGTCCTGGGTGGACGTGCGCTCCGAAGTGCGACGCTGGTTGTTCTTCCACACTGACTCGTACACAAAGTTATGGAAGTAGAAGTACTCCAGGTGCTTGAACTCGGTCTTGCACGCCGAGAACAGCTCTTCGCAGATTTTCACGTGGGCATCCATCGAACCACCAATGTCGAACAGCAACAACAGCTTGATGGTGTTGCGCCGCTCGGGGCGCATCTGGATATTCAGCAGCCCGGCATCGCGTGCGGTGTGGTCGATGGTGCCGTCGATATCCAGCTCTTCGGCCGCACCCTGACGTGCAAACTTGCGCAGGCGGCGCAGGGCGATCTTGATGTTGCGCGTGCCCAGTTCCACCTGATCGTCGAGGTTTTTGTACTCGCGCTGATCCCAGACTTTCACCGCCTTGCCCTGGCGCTTGCCGGCGTCACCGACACGAATGCCTTCGGGGTTGTAGCCACCGGAACCGAACGGGCTGGTGCCGCCGGTGCCGATCCATTTGTTGCCGCCGGCATGGCGTTCTTTCTGTTCTTCCAGGCGCTTCTTGAATTCCTCGATCAGCTTGTCGAGGCCGCCGAGGGACTGGATCTGCGCGCGTTCTTCTTCGCTCAGGGAACGTTCGAATTCCTTGCGCAGCCACTCTTCGGGGATCAGCGCCTGCAAATGGTCATCGAGTTTTTCCAGGCCATTGAAATAGGCACCGAAGGCACGGTCGAACTTGTCGAAATGCCGCTCGTCCTTGACCAGTATCGCTCGGGCCAAGTAGTAGAACTCGTCCATGTCAGCGAAGGTCACGCGCTGTTTCAGCGCGTTGATCAGGTCCAGCAGCTCGCGCACCGACACCGGCACCTTGGCCGCACGCATTTCATTGAACAGGTTGAGCAGCATCAGCGATTACCGCGGCGGCTCATGAACGCCAGCCGTTCCAGCAATTGCACATCCTGCTCGTTTTTCACCAAAGCGCCGGCCAGCGGTGGGATGGCCTTGGTCGGGTCACGCTCGCGCAGTACCGCTTCGCCAATATTGTCGGCCATCAGCAGCTTGAGCCAGTCGACCAGTTCGGACGTGGAAGGCTTCTTCTTCAGGCCCGGAACCTTACGCACATCGAAGAACACGTCCAGCGCTTCGCTGACCAGGTCTTTCTTGATGTCCGGGTAGTGCACATCCACGATTTTTTGCAGGGTGGTGCGGTCGGGGAAGGCGATGTAGTGGAAGAAGCAGCGGCGCAGGAATGCATCCGGCAGCTCTTTTTCGTTGTTGGAGGTAATGATGATGATCGGGCGCTTCTTGGCCTTGATGGTCTCGTCGATTTCGTAGACGTAGAACTCCATTTTGTCGAGTTCCTGCAACAGGTCGTTGGGGAACTCGATGTCGGCCTTGTCGATTTCGTCGATCAGCAGGATCACCCGCTCCTCGGACTCGAAGGCTTCCCAGAGCTTGCCCTTTTTCAGGTAATTGCGCACATCGTGGACCTTGTCCACGCCCAGCTGCGAGTCGCGCAGGCGGCTCACTGCGTCGTACTCGTAGAGGCCCTGATGCGCCTTGGTGGTGGACTTGATGTGCCAGGTGATCAACTTGGCACCGAAGGATTCGGCCAGTTGCTCGGCAAGCATGGTCTTGCCAGTGCCCGGTTCGCCCTTGACCAGCAATGGCCGCTCCAGGGTGATGGCGGCGTTGACGGCCAGTTTCAGGTCATCGGTAGCCACATAGGCCTGGGTGCCTTCGAACTTCATCGGTCATTCCTCGGATTCATCAATGCCCCGACTATACCCCGCAGCCCCGGCGACTGTGAACGCAGACGGGGCATTCAGTCTCTGAATGGCGGGTCAGGCTCAATCCGCCGATGGCTTGGGTTGTTCATACCGGGCATTGAACGCCTGGATAAACCCATTGCGCAGAATTGCGATCACCGCAGAAAACGCACTGACATTCTGCTGGTGCACGCTACCGCTGAGCTCCACACGGGTGGCGAACTGGTTTTTGCGCTGGTTTTTCAGCACCGTCTCGCTGGCTCCGACCACGGCCTCCCAGATTGAGCGGAAGATATTCTTGTCCTTGTTTTCAACATCTTGTTGCCAGTCAAACACCTCTACGTCACGCAGCAGCGGCTTGATGTAGCCGGTGAGTCGGCCATTTTCAGCCTGGGCTTCGATCACCACGTCGCCCGTGCCGGCCTTGAAGTCGAACTTGCCATAGGCCGATGCAAAGTCGTTCATGCGCTTGAGTTGCAGGTCGCGGGCGCGGAAGCGGAACTCGAATTCTTCGAAATCGCTCAGCGGATCAAAGGTGGCATTGGCCTCCAGCGGCGCCTGGCCTTGCAGCAGTGCCTTGCCTTCGAAGCGGGCGTCGCGCTTGCCTTTGACATCCACCACATTGGTCAGGTTGTAGAAGCTGGCGTTGACCCCAGTGGCGTTGATATTGACCCGGGGCTTGGAGCTGAAGTTATGGAAGGCAATCTCGCCGTCTTCGATGCGCACTTCATTGAGGGTGATCGGCAGCAACTTGCGCAGTTGTTCCTGCCAGTCGGTGCCTTTACCCGTCTGGGACGCCTGCTTGTTGGCACCGCCATCGACGAAGTTGATCTGCGGACGCACAAAATGCCCCTCGGCCACGACGGCGTGGTCGTACCAGAGTGAATGCCAGCTCACGGCGAACTCGATCAGCGGCGCCTTCACGAACGGCACCGGGACCTTGCCGTCCACCTTGACGATTTGCAAGCCGTTGATCCGGTAGGCGCCGCGCCACAGGGCCAGGTCCACATCGGCGATTTCGCCGCGGTAATCGCCCATGTTGGCGAGTTTCTCGTTCAGGTAATTGCGCACCAGGTAGGGCAGCGCGATATTCAAGGCAATCAGGACCAGCACCAGAGCGGCGATTGTCCCTAACGGCCAACTGTAACGACGTTTCATGGGGCAGTTCTCCTTGCTTGTAGGAGATTGACTGTTCTGATGAACGCAACGTTCCCCCGTCTGGACGCCCTGGAGAACGAGGCATACCCTTGGGACCTTCTTCAAAGTCGCCAACAGGATCCCTCATGAGCCGTATCTTTGCAGACAACGCGCATTCCATCGGTAACACGCCCCTGGTTCAGATCAACCGCATCGCACCGCGTGGCGTGACGATTCTGGCCAAGATCGAAGGGCGTAACCCGAGTTATTCAGTGAAGTGCCGCATTGGCGCAAGCATGATCTGGGATGCCGAAAGCAGCGGCAAGCTCAAGCCAGGCATGACCATTGTCGAGCCGACTTCCGGCAATACCGGTATCGGCCTGGCGTTTGTCGCGGCGGCCCGTGGCTATAAATTGCTGCTGACCATGCCGGCGTCCATGAGCCTTGAGCGCCGCAAAGTGCTCAAGGCCCTGGGCGCCGAGCTGGTGCTGACCGAGCCGGCCAAGGGCATGAAGGGCGCCATCGAAAAGGCCGGTGAAATCCTCGCCGGCGACCCGACCACCTACTTTATGCCGGCCCAGTTCGAAAACCCGGCCAACCCTGCGATCCACGAGAAAACCACCGGCCCGGAAATCTGGAACGACACCGACGGCGCCGTTGATGTGCTGGTGGCGGGCGTGGGGACCGGCGGCACCATCACCGGGGTGTCACGCTATATCAAGAACACTGCGGGCAAGCCGATCCTGTCGGTGGCCGTGGAACCCATGGTTTCCCCGGTGATCACCCAGGCCTTGGCGGGGGAAGAAATCAAGCCCAGCCCCCACAAGATCCAGGGTATCGGCGCCGGGTTTGTGCCAAAAAACCTTGATCTGTCGATGGTCGACCGCGTGGAGTTGGCGACCGACGAAGAGTCCAAGGCCATGGCCCTGCGCCTGATGCAGGAAGAGGGTATCTTGTGCGGTATCTCCTGCGGGGCCGCCATGGCTGTGGCAGTACGCCTGGCCGAGAAGCCGGAAATGCAAGGCAAGACCATCGTGGTGATTTTGCCGGACTCCGGCGAGCGCTACCTGTCGAGCATGTTGTTCAGCGATGTGTTTACCGACCAGGAAACCCAGGCCTGATCTTCAAAGCGGTCTCACAAGGTTGATGTAAGTCATCCGGTCGGCGTGGGCCTTCTGCATAATGGCTCAAGTGTTTATCATGGCCGGCTGTTACGTCTGGTTTCCCGTTGACGCAAGTTTGCCGGCCAGGCGCTTATTTCCAGGAGTTGCTGCATGACCTTTTCTTTGGCCGCCAAACTGTCGGTGTTGCTGCTGTTTATCGGCAGCACGCTGTATGTGCACCTGCGTGGCAAGGCCCGTTTGCCGATGCTGCGCCAGTTCGTCAACCATTCGGCGCTGTTCGCCCCGTATAACGCCTTGATGTACCTGTTTTCTGCGGTGCCGTCCAAGCCGTACCTGGACCGCAGCAAGTTCCCGGAACTGGACGTGCTCAAGGACAACTGGGAAGTGATTCGCGAAGAGGCCATGCACCTGTTCGACGAGGGCTACATCCGCGCCGCCGAAAAGAACAACGACGCCGGTTTCGGTTCGTTCTTCAAGAAAGGCTGGAAGCGCTTCTACCTCAAGTGGTACGACAAACCCCTGCCATCGGCCGAGGCCCTGTGCCCCAAAACCGTGGCCCTGGTCAGCAGCATCCCCAACGTCAAGGGCGCGATGTTCGCGCTGTTGCCGGGCGGCAGCCACCTGAACCCGCACCGCGACCCCTTCGCCGGTTCGTTGCGTTATCACCTGGGGCTGTCCACGCCGAACTCTGACGACTGCCGCATCTTCGTCGACGGCCAGGTCTACGCCTGGCGCGACGGTGAAGACGTGATGTTCGACGAAACCTACGTGCACTGGGTGAAGAACGAAACCGAGCAGACCCGCGTGATCCTGTTCTGCGACATCGAACGGCCGTTGAGCAACCGTGTGATGACCCGCGTCAACCGCTGGGTCAGCAAGCAACTGGGCCGTGCTACTGCGCCGCAGAACCTTGACGACGAACGCGTGGGCGGCATCAACCAGGCCTATGCCTGGAGCAAGACCTTCAGCGACAAGTTCAGTGGCCAGGTCAAGCAGTGGAAGCGCAAGCATCCCAAGGCGTACCGCATTGCGCGGCCGGTGCTGGCGGTGGTGGTGTTGGTGCTGTTGTGGAAGTGGTTGTTCGGCTGATTGTGATTTCTTGACTTGAAATGCAGCCAAATGTGGGAGGGGGCTTGCTCCCGATAGCAGTGGATCAGTCAGCAAATGCCTAGCTGATACACCGCCATCGGGAGCAAGCCCCCTCCCACATTGGTTTGCAGTGTTGCTTATGACGCGATCAACTGCCGCAATACGTAGTGCAAGATCCCACCCGCTTTGAAGTACTCCACTTCATTCAAGGTATCAATCCGGCACAGCACCTCAACCTTCTCGCTGCTGCCATCTTCCCGAGTGATCACCAACGTCAGGTTCATGCGCGGTTCGACCTCGGCATCGGTCAGCCCGAGGATGTCGATCTTCTCCTTGCCGGTGAGCTTGAGCGTCTTGCGGTTCTGGTCCAGCTTGAACTGTAACGGCAATACGCCCATGCCCACCAGGTTGGAGCGGTGGATACGCTCGAAACTCTCGGCGATCACCGCCTTGACCCCCAGCAGGTTGGTACCCTTGGCCGCCCAGTCGCGGCTGGAACCGGTGCCGTATTCCTGGCCGGCAATCACCACCAGCGGCGTGCCTGAGGCCTGGTACTTCATCGACGCATCGTAGATCGCCATCTTCTCGCCGGTGGGGATATACAGCGTATTGCCGCCTTCCTCGCCGCCCAGCATTTCATTGCGGATACGGATGTTGGCAAAGGTGCCACGCATCATCACTTCATGGTTGCCCCGGCGCGAGCCGTAGGAGTTGAAGTCACGCGGTTCCACCCCTTGCTCGCGCAGGTAGCGTCCGGCCGGGCTGTCGGTCTTGATATTGCCGGCAGGGGAGATGTGGTCGGTGGTCACCGAATCACCGAGCAGGGCCAGGATGTTGGCGCCCTTGACGTCCTTGATCACCGGCAGCGGGCCGGCAATGTCATCGAAGAACGGTGGGTGCTGGATGTAGGTGGAGTCCTTTTGCCACACGTAGGTCGCTGCCTGCGGCACTTCAATCGCCTGCCATTGCTCGTCACCGGCGAACACCTCGGCGTATTCCTTGTGGAACATGCTGGTGCTGACCTGGGCCACCGCGTCGGCGATCTCCTGGCTGCTGGGCCATATGTCCTTCAGGTACACCGGGTTTCCGTTCTGATCGTTACCCAGCGGCTCGCTGCTGATGTCGATGCGCACAGTGCCGGCCAACGCATAGGCGACTACCAGGGGCGGCGAAGCCAGCCAGTTGGTTTTCACCAGCGGGTGCACGCGCCCTTCGAAGTTGCGGTTACCCGACAGCACCGAGGCCACAGCGAGGTCGGCCTTCTGGATGGCTTTTTCGATAGGCTCGGGCAACGGCCCGGAGTTACCGATACAGGTGGTGCAGCCGTAGCCCACCAGGTCAAAACCGAGCTTGTCGAGGTACTGGGTGAGGCCCGCGGCCTTGTAATAGTCGGTGACCACCTTGGAGCCTGGGGCCAGCGAGGTCTTGACCCAAGGTTTGCGGGTCAGGCCCTTTTCCACGGCCTTTTTCGCCACCAACCCGGCCGCCATCATTACGCTGGGGTTGGAGGTGTTGGTGCAGGAGGTGATGGCGGCGATCACCACCGCGCCGTTTTTCAGGCGATAGGTGTTGCCTTCGTATTCATAATCGGCCTCACCGACCAGATCGGCGTTGCCCACGGCCACGCCGCCACCGCCTTCACTTTCCAGGCGGCCTTCTTCCTTGCTGGTGGGTTTGAATTGCAGGTCGAGGAAGTCGCTGAACGCTTGGCCGACATTCGGCAGGGATACCCGGTCTTGGGGGCGCTTGGGCCCGGCGAGGCTGGCTTCGACGCTGCCCATGTCCAGGGCCAGGGTGTCGGTGAACACCGGTTCCTGGCCGGCGTTGCGCCACAGGCCCTGGGCCTTGGTGTAGGCCTCCACCAGTTTGACCGTCTCAGCCGGGCGGCCGGACAGGCGCAGGTAGTCCAGCGTCACCTCATCCACTGGGAAAAAGCCACAGGTAGCGCCGTACTCCGGCGCCATGTTGGCGATGGTGGCGCGGTCGGCCAGGGGCAGGTCGGCCAGGCCGTCGCCGTAGAACTCGACGAACTTGCCCACTACGCCTTTCTTGCGCAGCATTTGTGTAACGGTGAGCACCAGGTCGGTGGCGGTGATGCCTTCCTTGAGCTTGCCGGTGAGCTTGAAGCCGATGACCTCCGGAATCAGCATCGACACCGGCTGGCCGAGCATGGCCGCTTCGGCTTCGATCCCACCCACGCCCCAGCCGAGTACGCCGAGGCCGTTGATCATGGTGGTATGGGAGTCGGTGCCGACCAGGGTGTCGGGGAAGGCGTACGTGCGGCCGTCTTCTTCCTTGGTCCACACGGTGCGGCCCAGGTATTCCAGGTTCACCTGGTGACAGATGCCGGTGCCAGGTGGCACGACGCTGAAGTTGTCAAAGGCGCTCTGGCCCCAGCGCAGGAAGGCGTAGCGTTCGCCGTTGCGCTGCATTTCGATGTCGACGTTCTGCTCAAAGGCGCTGGTGGTACCAAACTTGTCGACCATCACCGAGTGGTCGATCACCAGGTCCACCGGCGACAGCGGGTTGATGCGCTGCGGGTCACCGCCGGCCTTGGCCACGGCGGCGCGCATGGCGGCCAGGTCGACCACCGCGGGCACCCCGGTAAAGTCCTGCATCAGCACGCGGGCGGGGCGATACTGGATCTCGCGGTCCGACTGGCGCTCTTTGAGCCAGGCGGCGATGGCTTTGAGGTCGGTGCCGGTGACGGTCTTGGCATCTTCCCAGCGCAGCAGGTTTTCCAGCAGTACCTTGAGCGACATCGGCAGCTTGTCCAGATCACCCAGGCTCTTGGCGGCTTCGGGCAGGCTGAAGTAGTGGTAGGTCTTGCTGTCTATTTGCAGTGTCTTAAGGGTTCTCAGGCTATCAAGGGATGACATTACATGACTCCTTATGGTCCGCACGGCCACGGACCTGACGGGACGAACAGAGCTAACACGTTAGCGCTGTTTTCATTAGCAGGCTAATAACTGGACTCTATCGCCGAGCCCAAGGTTCCGAACTCGGCTATCATGCGCGCGTTTTCATGACAGGCATTGCGATAGCGCAAGGTCAGTTGATTCACCAGGAGAGTAGATGAACACCCTTTTTATGCACTGCCGCCCGGGTTTTGAAGGCGAAGTCTGTTCCGAGATCGCGGAACACGCCGCGCGCCTGAACGTGTCCGGCTACGCCAAGGCCAAGACCGGCAGCGCCTGCGCCGAATTTGTCTGCACGGAAGAAGACGGCGCCCAGCGCTTGATGCACGGCCAGCGCTTCGCCGAGCTGATCTTCCCAAGGCAGTGGGCGCGCGGGGTGTTTATCGACCTGCCGGAAACCGACCGCATCAGTGTGATCCTTACCCACCTGCGCGACTTTCCGGTGTGCGGCAGCCTGTGGTTGGAAATGGTCGACACCAATGACGGCAAGGAACTCTCCAACTTTTGCAAAAAATTCGAAGTGCACCTGCGCAAAGCCCTGCTGGGCGCCGGCAAGCTGGTGGACGACCCGAGCAAGCCGCGCCTGTTACTGACCTTCAAGAGCGGCCGCGAAGTGTTCATGGGGCTGGCCGAGTCGAACAACTCGGCAATGTGGCCGATGGGCATCCCGCGCCTCAAGTTCCCGCGTGACGCGCCCAGCCGCTCGACCTTGAAGCTGGAAGAGGCCTGGCATCACTTTATCCCCCGTGACCAGTGGGACGAGCGCCTGCACGGTGATATGACCGGCGTCGACCTCGGCGCAGCGCCGGGCGGTTGGACCTGGCAACTGGTCAACCGTGGCATGCTGGTCACCGCCATCGACAACGGCCCCATGGCCGAAAGCCTGATGGACACCGGCCTGGTGCAACACTTGATGGCTGATGGCTTCACCTTCGTGCCCAAGCAGCCGGTGGACTGGATGGTCTGCGATATCGTCGAGAAGCCTGCGCGCAACGCGGCGCTGCTGGAAACCTGGATCGGCGAGGGGCATTGCCGTGAGGCGGTGGTCAACCTGAAGTTGCCGATGAAGCAGCGTTACGCCGAAGTGAAGCGCCTGCTCGAACGCATCGAAGAGGGCTTCAAGGCGCGTGGCATACGGGTGGAAATCGGTTGCAAGCAGCTGTACCACGACCGCGAAGAAGTGACATGTCACCTGCGCCGTCTGGTGGACGTAAAGAAATCCAAAAGCCGCTGATATTAATTGTGGGAGCTGGCTTACCTGCGAAAGCGGTATAACAGTCAAAATCTATGTTGAATGTGCCCACGTCATCGCGGGCAAGCCCACTCCCACATAAGAGCGGGCCTGTTTCAGGAGTGAAGTATGAGTGTTGATTTACCCGTAGACGGCACCCTCGACGCCACCGGCCTCAACTGCCCGGAGCCGGTGATGATGCTGCACCAGCACATCCGTGACCTGCCGGCGGGCGGCTTGCTCAAGGTGATCGCCACCGACCCGTCGACCCGTCGTGATATTCCCAAATTCTGCGTGTTTCTTGACCACGAACTGGTGGATCAACAGGAAGATGCTGGCACCTACCTGTACTGGATCCGCAAGAAAGCCGATTAAGCCAGCGCCTTTTCGGCACGAATGCGCCGGCGTGCACTGCGCGCCAGGCGCACCAGCAACATCCCCGCCGCACAGCTCAAACCCACGATCAGCCCTTGCCATAAACCGCTTGGGCCGCTGGGTTCGCCGAGCCAGTCGGTCAGCCCTAGGGCATAACCCACCGGCAGCCCCACGCCCCAATAGGCGAACAAGGTCAGCACCATGGTCACCCGGGTGTCCTGGTAGCCGCGCAAAGCACCGGCGGCAGTGACCTGAATCGAGTCGGAGAACTGGAACAGCGCCGAGAACACAATCAGCATCGACGCCAGGTGGATGACCACCGGGTCGGGCGTGTAGATCGCCGCGATCTGCTCACGAAACACCAGCATCAGGCTGCACGACAGGCACGCATAGGCCAGTGCAGTGCCCATGCCGACCCCGGCGGCGAAGCGCGCTTCACGCGGTTCGCCACGCCCCAGGGCCTGGCCGACGCGCACGGTCACGGCCATACTCAGGGAGTAGGGGATCATGAATACCAAAGAACTGACATTCAACGCGATCTGATGGCCGGAAACCACGGTGGCGCCCAGGCTGCCAAGCAACAGGGCAATCATCGCGAATATGCTCGACTCGGCGAAGATCGCTACGCCAATCGGCAGGCCGATGCCCAGGATGCGCTTGATCACCGCCCATTTCGGCCAGTCAAAGCGCTTGAACAGTTCGCTGCTCTGGTACACCGGGCCCCAGCGCGTCCAGCCAGCCAGGCCGAGCATCATCACCCACATCGCAATGGCCGTGGCCCAGCCGCAACCCACGCCGCCCATGGCCGGTACGCCGAAGTGGCCGTAGATGAAGATGTAGTTCAGCGGAATATTCAGCGCCAGACCGCACAGGCCCATGACCATGCTCGGCCGCGTACGGCCCAGGCCATCACTGAAGCAGCGCAGCACGTAATACAGCGCAATTGCCGGCATCCCCGCGGCGATGCCATGCAGGTAACCCATGGACGGCTCGATCAGGTCTGGCTCGACCTTCATCGCATGCAGGATGGGCTCGGCACACAGCAACAGCACCGCACCGCAGAGGCCGACCACCACGGCCAACCACAACGATTGGCGCACCAACGGCCCGATCTCGGTGAGTTTGCCCGCGCCATAGCGCTCGGCCACTTTCGGCGTGGTGGCCAGCAAGGTGCCGGTCATCAGCAGGTACACCGGGATCCAGATCGAGTTACCCAGGCCGACCGCCGCAAGGTCCTGGGGGCTGACACGCCCGGCCATCACCGCATCGACAAAACTCATCGCAGTAGTTGCCAATTGGCCGATCATGATCGGCAAGGCCAGCGTCAGCAGGCCGCGCACTTCCCGGCTGATGCGGGCTGGGCGGGAAAGGGTAGCGGTGGCAGTGTTCACGTACAGGTGTCCAATAAAAAAGCAGTCGCAAGGACGGCGGATTCTACGCTTTGACGCAGTGGTCAGGAAAAAACCTGTGTTGCTGATTTGTAATGCAGCCCCACAGGGATCTGTTGTGTTAGTTGAATCCCATGCCTGTACACTGCTGATCCGCCAAAGGAGCCTGCCATGCTGATTGTTGCCGACGAAAATATTCCGCTGCTTGATGACTTTTTCCAGGGGTTTGGCGAGATTCGCCGCGTGCCTGGGCGGTCCATCGACCGCGCTACCGTCGAGCAGGCCGACGTGCTGCTGGTGCGCTCGGTGACCAACGTCAACCGTGCCCTGCTCGAAGGCAGCAACGTACGCTTTGTCGGCACCTGCACCATCGGCACCGACCATCTGGACCTGGACTTTTTCAAGCGGGCAGGGATCCAGTGGGCCAGCGCGCCTGGCTGCAATGCGCGGGGGGTTGTGGATTACGTACTCGGCAGCTTGCACACCCTGGCCGAAATCGAAGGCGTCGAGTTGGGCTCGCGCACCTACGGTGTCGTCGGTGCCGGTGAGGTGGGCGGGCGGCTGGTCAAGGTCCTCAAGGGCCTGGGTTGGAACGTGCTGGTGTGCGACCCGCCGCGCCAGATCGCCGAGGACAGCGACTACGTCAGCCTGCAACAGATCATCGAGCAGTGCGATGTGATCAGCTTGCACACGCCGCTGATCAAGTCCGGCAATGGCGCCACCTGGCATTTATTCGACCGCCAGCGCCTGGGGCAACTCAAGCCCGGCACCTGGCTGATCAACGCCAGCCGTGGCGCGGTGGTGGACAACGCCGCGCTGCGCGAGGTGCTGCAGGCCCGTGAAGACCTGCAAGCGGTGCTGGATGTGTGGGAAGGCGAGCCGCAAGTGGACGTCGACCTGGCTGACCTGTGCGTGCTGGCCACGCCGCATATCGCCGGCTACAGCCTCGATGGCAAGCAGCGCGGCACCGCGCAGATCTACCAGGCGTTCTGCGCGCACCTGGGCCAGGAGCCGACTGTTCAGCTCAGTGATTTATTGCCGGCACCGTGGCTGGACGAAGTCCACCTGAACGCTTCGACCGATCCGGCCTGGGCACTGGCGGCCCTGTGCCGCAGCGTGTACGACCCGCGCCGTGATGATGCAGATTTTCGTCGCAGCCTGGTGGGGACCGTGCAGGAGCAGCGCCAGTCCTTCGATTTGCTGCGCAAGCACTACCCGCAGCGCCGTGAGATAGATGGCCTGAAAGTGCGCATCAAGGGCGAGTCGACGGCGCTGTCGGCTATCGTTTCGGCTCTGGGCGCTGAAACGCTGTAAACACCCATAAAAAACCCGGCCACCTGGGCCGGGTTTGAAAGAGCGTGGGCACTTCAGCCTTGCTGGGCAGGTTTGACCAGTCGCTGTTCCAGCTCGCTGCAGGCTTGCTGGATCATCTCTTCGGTAATCTGCACTTCGTGGCCCTTGGCATCGATATACGAGCAAGGCAACACCTGCTGCTGGCGGATCACTTCAATCTTGGCGTTGCTGCTATCTTGCAAGGTCATGGCCTGTCTCCTCATCAGGTTGTGTACCTATCTTAAATCCCCCGCATGAACGCGCTGTTACAACTCCTTGCACGCTCATCGGTTCGAACACCCAGTCCACCAGAAACCGGTACATATTTCCAGATGAGTCTTAGACCGATAGCCTCTAGCGGCCTGTATCGGCGGGCATAATTAACCTGACTCATTGTTATTTGCGCAAGTTCCCCCAATGTTGAAGTACAGATTCCTCATTGGTGGTGCCTTCCATGCTCTCAACCCGTCAACGCCGTGCGATCCGCCTGGCCAGCCGCTTTATTGCGCCCTACCGCTGGCAGGCCCTGGGCGCCTTGCTGGCGCTGATCGTCACCGCCGGCATCACCTTGTCCATGGGGCAGGGCATTCGCCTTCTGGTCGACCAGGGTTTCATGACCCAGTCACCGCACTTGCTCAACCAGTCCATCGGCTTGTTCATGGTGCTGGTACTGGGCCTGGCTGTGGGTACGTTCACGCGGTTTTACCTGGTGTCGTGGATTGGCGAGCGCGTGGTGGCCGATATTCGCCGGCAAGTGTTCAATCACTTGATCTACCTGCACCCAGGCTTCTATGAGAACAACCGCAGCTCGGAGATCCAGTCGCGGCTGACCACCGATACCACGTTGCTGCAATCGGTGATCGGCTCATCGCTGTCGCTGTTCCTGCGCAACGCCCTGATGGTCATCGGCGGCATCGTGTTGCTGTTCATCACCAACCCCAAGCTCACCAGCATCGTGGTGGTGGCGCTGCCGCTGGTACTGGCGCCGATCCTGATCTTCGGGCGCCGGGTGCGCAGCCTGTCGCGTCTGAGCCAGGATCGTATTGCCGACGTCGGTAGCTATGTCGCCGAGACCTTGGGCCAGATCAAAACGGTGCAGGCCTACAACCACCAGGTGCAGGACGAACAGCGTTTCGCTGTTACCGTGGAGGACGCGTTCACCACCGCACGTAAACGCATCCTGCAACGCTCCTGGCTGATAACCCTGGTGATCATGCTGGTGCTCGGCGCCGTGGGCGTGATGCTATGGGTAGGTGGCATGGACGTGATCAGCGGGCGCATTTCCGGCGGTGAGCTGGCGGCGTTTGTGTTCTATAGCCTGATAGTCGGCAGTGCGGTTGGCACTCTGAGCGAAGTGCTCGGCGAGTTGCAGCGCGCTGCCGGTGCGGCCGAGCGTATCGGTGAGCTGTTGCAGTCGAGCAACGACATCCAGGCGCCGGCCGATGGCAGCGAACGCTTGCCGCAGCGGGTCAGTGGCCGCATGGAGCTGCAAGATCTGCGCTTTTGCTACCCCTCACGGCCGGACAGTTACGCCATTGATGGCTTGAACCTGACCATCAATCCCGGCGAAACCCTGGCGCTGGTAGGCCCATCAGGCGCGGGTAAATCGACAATCTTCGACCTGCTGCTGCGCTTCTACGATCCCCAGCAAGGGCGCATCCTGCTCGAAGGCCGCCCGCTGACCGAGCTGGACCCCCTGGACCTGCGTCGCCACTTTGCACTGGTGTCCCAGAGCCCGGCGCTGTTTTTCGGCAGCGTCGAGGACAACATTCGCTACGGCAACCCGTCCGCCACCATGGCCCAGGTCGAAGCCGCTGCGCGTATCGCCCACGCCCACGATTTCATCCTGCAGATGCCCGACGGCTACCAGACCCACCTCGGCGACGGTGGCATGGGCCTCTCTGGCGGCCAGCGCCAACGCCTGGCCATCGCCCGCGCCTTGTTGGTCGACGCGCCGATCCTGCTGCTGGACGAAGCCACCAGCGCCCTCGACGCGCAGAGTGAGCACCTGATCCAGCAAGCGCTGCCGCAATTGATGCAAGGAAGAACCACGCTGGTGATCGCTCACCGTCTGGCGACCGTCAAGAATGCCGATCGAATAGCGGTGATGGATCAGGGCAAACTGGTGGCGGTGGGCACGCACCAGGAGTTGATTGCGAGCAATCCACTGTATGCGCGGTTGGCGGCGCTGCAGTTCAGCGCAGATCACTAGCGCCATAAGCATTGCAGAAATGCCAATGTGAGAGGGGGCTTGCTCCCGATAGCAGAGTGTCAATCAGCAGTTTTGTTGCTGACCCACCGCTATCGGGAGCAAGCCCCCTCCCACATTGGAAGCAGGTTCAGTGCCTTACTGGTCGTCGAAGTATCGCTCATGCCAATCCACCAGCGGCTGCGGCGAATTGAGCTTCTGCCCGTAGATCACCGAATAAGACAGCACGTTCTGCACATACTGGCGGGTTTCGTCGAACGGGATGCTTTCAACCCACACATCGAAGCTCAGGTGGTCTGCACCGCGCAGCCATTGGCGCACGCGGCCGGGGCCGGCGTTGTAGGCGGCGGAAGCGAGCACACGGTTGCCGTTGAACTGGCTGTGCACCTGGCTCAGGTAGGCGGCGCCGAGCTGGATATTTTTATCCGGGTCCAGCACCTGGGCCGGGGAGGCCAGGGGGATGCTGAATTTGCGTGCGGTTTCCTTGGCGGTGCCGGGCATCAGTTGCATCAAGCCGCTGGCGCCCACGCCGGAGCGGGCGTCGTCCATAAACGCGCTTTCCTGACGCGTGATGGCAAATATCCAGCTTGAATGCAGGCCGCGCACCTTGGCTTCGCGCACCAGGGTATCGCGGTGCGCCATCGGGAAGCGGATGTCCAGGTCGTCCCAGTACTGCGCCTGGCTGATGGTACGGATCGCCGGGAAGTACCACTTCATGTCGTAGGCCAACTTGGCCTGGGCGACCATTTCGTCACGGTTGAAGTGCCGGCTGACGTGGTACCACTCGCGGCGACCGTCCACGATCTGGCCACGGGCGTAGAACTCCAGCGCACGGCGCACCCCAGGAGTATTGCGCACCTTGTTGACCAACGCCTGGCTCATCACCAGCGGTTTGTTGTTCAACTGGTAAGGGGATTTGGAACGGTCAGCGGCGAGGAAGCCGTAGAAGTCCCGTTCCTTGGCCACGTTTTTGTACAGCACCAGGGCCTGCGGGTTTTTCGGCTCGGCCAGTTCCAGGCTGCGGGCCTGCCAGTAGCGCCAGCGGTTGGTGGTGGCCAGGTCTTGCGGGAGTTTGCGGGTCAACTGGTAGGCATCTTCCCAGCGTGCCAGGCGCAACAGGAGGCGCAGGCGCCATTCGGACACGGTGTTGTCGCGCAGTTCCGGGTCGTACTTGGTCATCACGTCCAGCGCACGTGGGTCGAAGCGCTTGGCCAGGGTCAGGCCAATCTCGCGGGCAATCGACACCTTTTCGTCACGGGAGAAGTGCATGCTGCTGGCGTAGCCGTCGAGCAGGGCCATGGCCTTGTCCGGATCCTGGCGGGCCAGGCGGCGCAGGCCCAGGCCGACGGCGTCAGACATCGCCTCGGTGGCCGGCAGGAAGCGTGACGGATCGCTGAGCATGTCAGGCTTTTGCGCCACATCCACCATCAGGCGGCCTTGGACGCCGAGGGTTGGCAGGGTCTTCACCAGGCTGTTGGCCAGCGCGTAATTGCGGGCTTCGGCGGCGAGCTTGGTGCGGTCCCAAATCTTCTGTTCGGTCAGTTGGCCGGCAGCGGCCCATTGGCCGAAGGTGGCGTCACAGGCGGCGGGCTGGGATTTGCCGGTCATCCACAACTTTTCGGCGGTCTTGTAGCCTTCAGCCTTCAGATTGTGGCTGAGCTGGTACTGGCCATGCAGGCAGTCCAGCTCGACGAAATTGAGCTTGGTGTCGTAGTACTTTTCAAAGGTCTGCCAATCGCCACGCTCGGCCAGCCAGCGCAGCCAACGCAGTTTCATCCAGTTGGCCTGGGGCAGGTCGCCGTGTTTGGCGAGGAACTGTTCGATTTCCTCGTTGCTCGCGGTTTTCAGGCGTGCAGTCAGCTCGTCATACGCCAGGTACGGCGTGAGCGGGTAGTCGGCCAGGGCCTGGCTGTATTGCATGTACGGGCCGCTGTCGCCCTTGGCCAGGGCGCGTTTGGCTTGATCGTAATACTGACGTTGGGTGGTGAGGTCCACCGCCTGGGCGGTTTGAACGGCAGTGGCGGAAAGAAGCAGACAAGATAAAAAGTTGAAAAGGCGACTGCGCATGAGACGTCCGTGCAGAGAAATCACGACTAGCACCGGCACTGCCGACACTGATTGCCTCTAGCTTAGCCTTTTGCCAGCGGCCCGCGAAAGCTTTGCCGTCTGGTTCGTTCAAGTTCGCTGGAAATGTCCTACAGAACGTGTCAATAGAGAAAATGCCGACCGCATCCCACCCTCAAGTCAGGTAGAATGCGCGCCCAGTTTTTGGAGAAGCGTATGACCCTGCTCAAATTCAGCGATGTGTCCCTTGCTTTCGGCGCCATGCCGTTGTTGGACAAGGTGTCCTGGCAGATCGCCCGTGGTGAGCGGGTGTGCATCATCGGCCGCAACGGCACCGGCAAGTCCAGCATGATGAAGCTGGTAAAAGGCGACCAGAAGCCTGATGACGGCTCTGTCTGGCGTGCCCCGGGCCTCAAGATCGGCGAATTGCCGCAAGAATTGCCGGTGGCCGACGGACGGACAGTGTTCGACGTGGTTGCCGAAGGCCTGGACGGCGTCGGCGAGTTGCTCGCGCAATACCATCACCTGGCGCAGAACTGCGTCACCGAGGAAGACTTGGACAAGCTGATGCACGTCCAGCAAGACCTCGAAGCCCGTGACGGCTGGCGCTTGCAGCAACTGGTGGACAGCACCCTGAGCCGCCTGCAACTGCCGGCCGACAAGACCCTCGCCGAATTGTCCGGGGGCTGGCGTCGCCGTGTGCTGCTGGCCCAGGCCCTGGTGTCCGAGCCGGACCTGCTGCTGCTCGACGAACCGACCAACCACCTGGACATCGGCGCCATCGCCTGGCTTGAAGAAGCCATCAAGGACTTCCAGGGCGCCGTGCTGTTTATCACGCACGACCGTGCTTTCCTGCAGAGCCTGGCCACGCGCATCCTCGAGCTGGACCGTGGCGGCCTGATCGACTGGAACGGCGACTACGCCAGCTTCCTGGTGCACAAGGAAGCCGCCTTGGCTGCCGAAGAAACCGCCAACGCGCTGTTTGACAAAAAGCTGGCCCAGGAAGAAGTCTGGATCCGCCAGGGCATCAAGGCCCGTCGCACCCGTAACGAAGGCCGCGTACGTGCCTTGAAAGCCTTGCGCGTGGAGCGCAGTGAGCGCCGCGAGCGTACCGGCAAGGCCAATATCCAGCTGGACACCGCCGACAAGTCGGGCAAGCAGGTAATGGTGCTGGAGAATGTCAGCTTCCATCACCCGGACGGCCCGTTCCTGATCAAGGACTTCTCCATGGTCCTGCAACGCGGCGACCGTATCGGCCTGCTGGGCGCCAACGGCACCGGCAAGACCACCTTGCTCAAGCTGATGCTCAGCGGTCTGCAGCCGACCAGCGGCAAGGTGGAAGAGGGCACACGCATCGACGTGGCCTACTTTGACCAGTTGCGCCACCAGTTGGACCTGGAAAAGACCGTGATCGACAACGTCGCCGAAGGTCGCGACTTTATCGACATCGACGGCCAGAGCCGCCACGTACTCAGCTACCTGGGCGACTTCCTGTTCAGCCCGCAACGTGCGCGTACGCCGGTCAAGGCCCTGTCTGGTGGTGAGCGCGCGCGTTTGCTGCTGGCCAAGCTGTTCAGCAAACCGGCCAATCTGCTGGTGCTCGACGAACCGACCAACGACCTCGATGTGGAAACCCTCGAGTTGCTCGAAGAAGTGCTGCTGACGTTCAACGGCACTGTGCTGATGGTCAGCCACGACCGGGAATTCCTCGACAACGTGGTCACCAGCACCCTGGTCTTTGAAGGTGAAGGCAAGGTGCGCGAATACGTCGGTGGTTACCAGGACTGGTTGCGTCAGGGTGGTTCGCCACGTCTGCTGGGCGTGACCGAGAGCAAGTCCGGCAAGGCCGACCTGACCTCGGCGGTGGTGACTCCTGTGCAAGAGGCTGCACCGGCCCAGGAAGCTGCACCCGCGGCCAAGAAGAAACTCAGCTACAAGCTGCAGCGTGAGCTGGAAGCCTTGCCGGGTGAGATCGACGCCAAGGAACAGCAGATTGCCGCGGTAGAAGCGCAAATGGCTGACGCCGGTTTCTACCTGCGCCCGGCGGCAGAAACCGCTGCGGTCATCGCTTCCCTGGAGACGTTGAACCAGGAGCTGGAAGCGTTGGTTGAGCGTTGGGCCGAGCTGGATGCCTGAGTGATTGCACCGCAATAAAAAAGCCCGGCACTCTTCTATGAGCGCCGGGCTTTTTAATATGAAATGCGATTCAACTGTGGGAGCTGGCTTGCCTGCGATAGCGGTGTAACAGCCACCTGATGCATCAACTGACAGGCTGCTATCGCAGGCAAGTCAGCTCCCATATTAGACCTTCATCGGTCTTACGAGCTCTTTGCCAGTTTGACGGCCAGTACATCGCAAGGCGCGCCGTGCAATACATCATTGGCGGTGGAGCCCAGCAACAGTGCCAGGCCATGACGGCCGTGGCTGCCGACCACGATCAGGTCACAGGCCTTTTCCTTGGCCAAGTGGTGGATTTCCTGACGCGGTTGGCCGTATGTCAGGTGGCAGTCTTCCTTTTTCAGGTGCGGGTATTTGAGAATCAAACGGTCCAGGCGCTCCTTGGCCTGGTCGAATTGTTGTTGCTGCAACTGGGAAAGGTCCATCGGTACGTCACCGCCAAAGGCCATGGCCATGGGCTCGACGATATGCACCAGCGACAGTATGGCGCCATTGGCCAATGCGGATTCCTGCGCGCGCTTGATCACCGGATCGCACTCTTCGGTCAGATCGACAGCGACCAGAATATGTTTGTAGGGCATGAGGCGTTCCTCCAAGGGACTGCAATAAGTTCAGTATGGCTGCTTTCAAGCGGATGGGGTTGCGTCAGGTCAAATCCGCTCATCTAGAAATTCGGGAGTACACATATGACGGTGTGGATAGTGGTGTCAATCCTTGCGGTGGTTTTAAGCCCCCTGGCCTGGCTGCGCCCGTCGCGTGGGCAGAGCGGGCGCATGGCCCTGCGCATGGAGGCACGCCGCATCGGCCTGGCCATGCAGTTGGCGCCCCAGGAATGGCCGCACTGGCTCAAGCAAGAGCCGCCGAGCCCTTGTGCGCAGTACTGTCGACCGCGGCGTGGGAGCACGCGGGCTATCTGGAGTTACTGGCAGCTGGAGCCGGGTGTGTGGGTCAATCAATGGCGCGAAGGGTGTGTGGATGAAAAGTTGTTGCCGTATTTTGCAACGCTACCGGCGAACGTCTACAAGGTCGAGGCCGACAAGCAGATGATCGCCTTGTACTGGGGCGAGAAGGGCGACATGAGTGTGTTGAAGGATATTGATGCGTTGCTCAGGGCCTTGGCCTGACACTCCTACAGAGGCCGGGCAATAAAAAGCCCGACTTCATCATCGGGCTGGAGGTGGCCAGGCAGGCCGGTAAATCTGCAAGTTCCCGCTAGCCTAGCCGTATATCCCTTTCTGTACAGCCGCTTCCCACATCTTTTCTATTATTGATCTTGTGAATATTTGAATATTGACGGGTTGCCTGCCTGTGGTCCGGGTTCTGAAATGACTGGAAAGTCGCGTTTTTCCTAGCCTTTGGAGCGATTGACAATTGCTCGGAATTGGATGAAGGTGGCGTACCCAAATCAAACGGGCGTATGAATTGAGCGTTTGTCCTACAGGCAGCTCATACATAACCCCGACTATCGCACTGGCGGGTGTGCCTGGCTGATTGGCGTGAGCATTGATGCAACTGTCAATGTCAAACCAGCGACCAGCGTCCGGTGTGTACTGTTCAGCTTCCATATCGTGGAGATCAGTTGATGATTTACGAAGGTAAAGCCATCACGGTTAAGGCTCTTGAAAGTGGCATCGTCGAATTGAAATTCGACCTCAAGGGTGAGTCCGTCAACAAGTTCAACCGTCTAACCCTGAACGAACTGCGTCAGGCCGTAGACACCATCAAAGCAGATGCTTCGGTCAAGGGCGTGATCGTCTCCAGCGGCAAGGACGTGTTTATCGTCGGCGCTGACATCACCGAATTCGTCGACAACTTCAAGCTGCCCGATGCCGAGCTGGTGGCTGGCAACCTCGAAGCCAACAAGATCTTCAGCGATTTCGAAGACCTCAACGTGCCGACCGTTGCCGCGATCAATGGCATTGCGTTGGGTGGCGGCCTGGAAATGTGCCTGGCAGCGGATTTCCGTGTCATGTCCGCGACCGCCAAGATCGGCCTGCCGGAAGTCAAACTGGGCATCTACCCGGGCTTCGGCGGTACCGTGCGCCTGCCGCGCCTGATCGGTGCCGACAATGCGATCGAATGGATCGCCGCCGGTAAGGAAAACAAGGCCGAGGACGCACTGAAGGTCGGTGCCGTCGACGCAGTGGTGGCTCCGGACAAACTGGCCGAAGCCGCGCTGAACCTGATCAAGGGCGCCATCAGCGGCGAATTTGACTACAAGGCCAAGCGTCAGCCGAAGCTGGAAAAACTCAAGCTCAACGCTATCGAACAGATGATGTCGTTCGAAACCGCCAAAGGTTTCGTGGCAGGCCAGGCCGGTCCGAACTACCCGGCCCCGGTTGAAGCGATCAAGACCATCCAGAAGGCCGCGAACTTCGGTCGTGACAAAGCCCTGGAAGTGGAAGCGGCAGGCTTCGTCAAACTGGCGAAAACCTCGGCGGCCCAGAGCCTGATCGGCCTGTTCCTGAACGATCAGGAACTGAAGAAAAAGGCCAAGGCCTACGACGAAATTGCCAAGGACGTGAAACAGGCTGCCGTACTCGGCGCCGGTATCATGGGCGGCGGTATCGCCTATCAGTCGGCGTCCAAAGGCACGCCGATCCTGATGAAAGACATCAACGAACACGGTATCGAGCAGGGCCTGGCCGAAGCCGCCAAGCTGCTGGTGGGCCGCGTTGATAAAGGTCGCATGACCGCTGCAAAAATGGCTGAAGTGCTTAACGGCATTCGTCCTACGCTGTCCTACGGCGATTTCGGCCACGTCGACCTGGTGGTCGAAGCGGTTGTCGAGAACCCGAAGGTCAAGCAGGCGGTATTGGCTGAAGTGGAAGCTCAGGTCAAAGATGACACCATCCTGGCCTCCAACACCTCGACAATTTCCATTTCGCTGCTGGCCAAGGCCCTCAAGCGTCCGGAAAACTTCGTCGGCATGCACTTCTTCAACCCGGTGCACATGATGCCGCTGGTGGAAGTGATCCGTGGCGAGAAGTCCAGCGAGCTGGCCGTTGCCACCACCGTTGCCTACGCCAAGAAAATGGGCAAGAACCCGATCGTGGTCAACGACTGCCCGGGCTTTTTGGTCAACCGCGTGCTGTTCCCCTACTTCGGCGGTTTCGCCAAGTTGGTCAGTGCCGGTGTGGACTTCGTGCGCATCGACAAGGTCATGGAGAAATTCGGCTGGCCCATGGGCCCGGCGTACCTGATGGACGTGGTCGGCATCGACACCGGCCACCACGGCCGCGACGTTATGGCTGAGGGCTTCCCGGACCGCATGAAAGACGACCGCCGCTCGGCGATCGACGCGCTGTACGAGGCCAAGCGCCTGGGCCAGAAGAACGGCAAGGGCTTCTACGCCTACGAGGCCGACAAGAAGGGCAAGCAGAAGAAAGTCGCCGACCCGTCGGTGCACGAAGTGCTCGCTCCGGTCATCTACGAACAGCGTGAGGTGTCGGACGAGGACATCATCAACTGGATGATGATCGCCCTGTGCCTGGAAACCGTGCGTTGCCTGGAAGACGGCATCGTCGAAACCGCCGCCGAAGCCGATATGGGCCTGGTGTACGGTATTGGTTTCCCTCCATTCCGTGGTGGTGCACTGCGCTACATCGATTCGATCGGTGTGGCCGAGTTCGTTGCCCTGGCTGACAAATACGCTGATTTGGGCCCGCTGTACCACCCGACCGCGAAGCTGCGTGAAATGGCCAAGAATGGCCAGAGCTTCTTCGGTTAAGCGCCCAATCGACTAGAGCGAGAATATTTATGAGCTTGAATCCAAGAGACGTCGTGATTGTCGACTTCGGTCGTACTCCGATGGGCCGCTCCAAGGGCGGCATGCACCGCAACACCCGCGCTGAAGACATGTCGGCGCACCTGATCAGCAAGCTGCTGGAACGTAACGTCAAGGTTGACCCGAACGAAGTCGAAGACGTGATCTGGGGCTGCGTTAACCAGACTCTGGAGCAGGGCTGGAACATCGCGCGCATGGCGTCGTTGATGACTCAGATCCCGCACACCGCAGCGGGCCAGACCGTCAGCCGCCTGTGTGGCTCGTCGATGAGCGCGCTACACACCGCTGCGCAAGCGATCATGACCGGCAACGGTGATGTATTCGTGGTCGGCGGCGTGGAGCACATGGGCCACGTCAGCATGATGCACGGCGTCGATCCCAACCCGCACATGTCGCTGTACGCAGCGAAAGCCTCGGGCATGATGGGTCTGACCGCAGAAATGCTCGGCAAGATGCACGGCATCACTCGCGAAGCCCAGGACGCGTTCGGCCTGCGTTCCCACCAGCTCGCCCACAAGGCGACCGTGGAAGGCAAGTTCAAGGATGAGATCATCCCGATGAACGGCTACGACGAGAACGGTTTCCTGAAACTGTTCGACTACGACGAAACCATTCGTCCGGACACCACCCTGGAAAGCCTCGCGGCGTTGAAGCCTGCGTTCAATCCAAAGGGCGGCACCGTGACAGCCGGTACGTCGTCGCAGATCACCGACGGTGCTTCGTGCATGATCGTGATGTCGGCGCAGCGTGCCCAGGACCTGGGTATCCAGCCGCTGGCCGTGATCCGTTCGATGGCGGTAGCAGGTGTGGACCCGGCGATCATGGGCTATGGTCCAGTACCGGCCACACAAAAAGCCTTGAAGCGCGCGGGCCTTTCCATCTCCGATATCGACTTCTTCGAGCTCAACGAAGCTTTCGCCGCACAGGCCCTGCCAGTGCTGAAAGATTTGAAAGTACTCGACAAGATGAACGAGAAGGTTAACCTGCACGGCGGTGCGATTGCCCTGGGCCACCCATTCGGTTGCTCCGGTGCACGTATCTCCGGCACTTTGCTTAACGTGATGAAGCAAAATGGCGGCAACCTCGGGGTTGCTACCATGTGCATTGGTCTCGGCCAAGGCATCTCCACCGTCTTCGAACGCGTCTAAACGTTCGGTTGACGGAAGCCGGGGCCAAGTGCCCCGGTTTTTGTTTTTTGGAACTTTTTAATATTTTTTTTCAACAAATTTTGTACGAGGGGCAGAGCATGAAAGTTGAACCAGGGCTCTACCAACATTATAAGGGGCCGCAGTACCGCGTTTTCAGCGTGGCACGGCACTCCGAAACCGAAGAAGAAGTGGTGTTTTACCAAGCACTGTATGGCGAATACGGCTTTTGGGTGCGTCCCTTGAGCATGTTCCTGGAGACCGTTGAAGTTGACGGCGAGCAGGTCCCGCGCTTTGCTTTGGTCCAGGCCGAACCCAGTCTTTTTAAAGGGCAATAACGGCAGGTCGCGCAGAATGCTGCGCTTGACCTCACCTTGTTGCCACTATATATAGCGTTGCCGCGACAGGCGCCAACTGCCTTTCACTTCTCGAATTCAGGAATTTTCCGATCCATGGGCAAATCGCTGGTCATTGTGGAATCCCCGGCTAAGGCCAAGACCATCAACAAGTACTTGGGCAACGAGTACGTGGTGAAGTCGAGTATCGGCCATATCCGAGACCTGCCCACCAGCGGTTCGGCTAGCGCCAGCAAGGAGCCTGCCGCCAAGCGCGGCAAGGCGGCTGCGGGCGAAGGTCCGGTGCTCAGCCCTAAAGAGAAAGCGCGCAAGCAGCTGGTCTCGCGCATGGGTGTGGACCCGGACCATGGCTGGAAGGCCAAGTACGAAATCCTTCCGGGCAAGGAAAAGGTCATCGAAGAGCTGCGCCGGCTCGCCAAGGATGCTGACACCATCTATCTCGCGACGGACTTGGACCGCGAAGGAGAAGCCATTGCCTGGCACCTGCGCGAAGCCATCGGCGGTGATGACAGCCGCTACAAGCGTGTGGTGTTCAACGAAATCACCAAGAAAGCCATCCAGGAAGCCTTCTCCAAGCCGGGCGAGCTGGATATTGACCGCGTCAACGCCCAGCAGGCCCGTCGCTTCCTCGACCGCGTCGTGGGCTACATGGTCTCGCCACTGCTGTGGGCGAAAATTGCCCGTGGTTTGTCCGCCGGCCGTGTGCAATCGGTTGCGGTGAAGCTGGTGGTGGAGCGTGAGCGTGAGATTCGTGCGTTCAACCCCGAAGAGTATTGGGAAGTCCACGCTGACCTGGGCACCGCCAAGGGCGCCAACGTGCGCTTTGAAGTGGCCCGCGAGAAAGGCGAGGCCTTCAAGCCGCTGAACGAAGCCCAGGCCATGGCCGCGCTGGAGAAGCTCAAGGCCTCCAGCTACAGCATCGTCAAGCGCGAAGACAAACCGACCAGCAGCAAGCCGTCGGCGCCGTTTATCACTTCTACCCTGCAACAGGCCGCGAGCAACCGCTTGGGCTTCGGGGTGAAGAAGACCATGATGATGGCCCAGCGTCTGTATGAAGCCGGTTACATCACCTACATGCGTACCGACTCCACCAACCTGTCGCAAGACGCGGTGGCGATGGCGCGCACGTATATTGAAAGCGAGTTCGGCAAGACCTATCTGCCGGAGAAGCCGAACGTCTACAGCAGCAAGGAAGGCGCACAAGAGGCTCACGAAGCGATTCGTCCTTCCGACGCCAACACCACGCCCGCCAAGCTGAGCGGCATGGAGCGTGACGCTGAGCGCCTCTACGAGCTGATCTGGCGCCAGTTCCTGGCCTGCCAGATGCTGCCGGCGCAATACCTGTCTACCACTGTCAGTGTGGGCGCTGGCGACTTCGAGCTGCGCGCCAAGGGCCGTATCCTCAAGTTCGACGGCTACACCCGTGTCATGCCGCAAATCGCCAAGCCTGGCGATGACGACGTGCTGCCGGACATGGCCCAGGGCGATACGTTGAAGCTGATCAAGCTCGACCCATCCCAGCACTTCACCAAGCCACCGGCGCGTTATTCCGAAGCCAGCCTGGTGAAAGAGATGGAAAAGCGCGGTATCGGTCGCCCGTCGACCTATGCAGCGATCATTTCTACCATCCAGGACCGTGGCTACGTCGCGCTGCACAACCGTCGTTTCTATTCGGAAAAGATGGGCGATATCGTTACCGAGCGCCTGTCCGAGAGCTTCTCCAACCTGATGGACTACGGCTTCACCGCCGGCATGGAAGAGAATCTCGATGACGTGGCCCAGGGCGAACGCGACTGGAAAAACGTGCTGGATGAGTTCTACGGCGACTTCAAGAAAAAACTCGAAGTAGCCGAGAACCCTGAGAGCGGTATGCGCGCCAACCAGCCGGTGATGACGGATATTCCGTGCACCACCTGCGGTCGACCAATGCAGATTCGTACCGCCTCCACGGGCGTGTTCCTCGGTTGCTCAGGCTACAGCCTGCCGCCCAAAGAGCGCTGCAAGGCGACCGTCAACCTGGTGCCGGGCGATGAAATCGCGGCTGATGACGAGGGTGAATCCGAGTCGCTGGTGCTGCGTGGCAAGCACCGCTGCCCGATCTGCAGCACGGCGATGGACGCCTACCTGCTGGACGAGAAGCACAAGTTGCACATCTGCGGTAACAACCCCGATTGCAATGGCTACGAGATCGAAGAGGGCACCTACCGCATCAAAGGCTATGAAGGTCCGAGCCTGGAATGCGATAAGTGCGGCAGCGAGATGCAGCTCAAGACCGGCCGTTTCGGCAAGTTCTTCGGCTGCACCAATCCTACCTGCAAGAACACGCGCAAACTGCTCAAAAGCGGTGATGCGGCGCCGCCGAAGATGGATCCGGTGAAGATGCCGGAGCTCAAGTGCGAAAAGGTCAACGACACCTACATCCTGCGTGACGGTGCTTCGGGGCTGTTCCTGGCTGCCAGCCAGTTCCCGAAAAACCGCGAGACCCGTGCGCCGCTGGTGATGGAGATCGTGCCGCACAAGGACGAGATCGATCCGAAGTACCACTTCCTGTGTGAAGCGCCGAAGAAGGACCCGGATGGTCGCCCAGCCGTAATCCGCTACAGCCGCAAGACCAAGGAGCAGTACGTGCAGACCGAAGTGGACGGCAAGCCTACTGGCTGGAAAGCGTTCTACGACGGCGGCAAGTGGAAGGTCGAGGACAAGCGCCAGGGCGCTTGATCCGTCGGATGCGCTGAAGATCCAAATGTGGGAGGGGGCTTGCCCCCGATGAGGGAGTGTCAGTTGATACATCTGTAACTGACCCACCGCCATCGGGAGCAAGCCCCCTCCCACATTTGCACTTGCAGTACGTTCGGCTGATCCGTGACACTGTTCAGCCAGCATCACGCCTATTCGTTGTGGAGATTGCCGTCATGGCCAACGAACTCTATACCCGTACCAATCAGAAAATTTACTTCGCGGGTTTATCCCTGGACGCCCTTGGCCGTGCAGAGGAAGGGAAGGAGATGAATGCCATCGCGCTGGTGCAGGCGGGGCGCGAAGCGGCCTTGTTTCATCTCTATGGCGCGTTGCTGGGGCTATGCCATGAAGTTGCAGGGTTCTACCGCTTGCCCCAGGCAGGTGCCCCCCGTGCAGAAATGATCATGAATCGTGAAGTGCTCGATTCGATGGCGATCCCTGAGTTGGCCGAGCTGGTGGAAATGGCCCAGAGCCCTGACAGTTGGGTGGCACGGCTGCTCAAGGCCCATGCCGATATGTTCCATCCACCACGTATTCCCCATGTGCCCAAGGGCGATGTCACCCAGCCGCTGATCGTTGCCGTGGCGTTGGAACAGGATGAGCCCAAGCCCTTGGGACGCGAAGAGTTGGAAGGCTGGCGCCAGGAGCTGAAAAAGATGGCGCTGCGTTTTCGTGAGGGGTTGAACGAGTGCTGAAGGTAGGCGCTCGCCGGGCACCATTCATCAAGCCGTAAAGAAACCTGCCCGGTTCCTCTGCGAGGCTGGGTGGATGACTGATATAATCGCGGCCTTTCGTGGAGAACAGACTTTTATGCCAACGTCCTTTCTGGAAATTGTTGAACTGCCTGATGGCCGAATCGAACTGCGCCGGGCTGAGGACGAAGGTTCTCTGGTTATTCTGGATTTTTCCGAAGATGCCAAAGTGTTCCTGCAGGGCCAGCACGTGGAAGTGGCTAAAGCCATGTTGAGCGTGGGCGTGCAGATGGCAGGTCGCCTGGCTGAAGGCGAACCGGAGAAGGACGACGGCCCGCGCGTACTTCACTGAAGTCTTGTGCTAAAAGGGCTTCCAAGCCCGATCACTGCAAGCCAAGCTGTAGTTTTATCCCAAACGAATATTCAAACTCTGAGCGTCGCCCGTACGTGCGGCACTGATGAGTTGCTGCTTGGCGCTCGCATTCAACGGATTCAACCAGCTCACCACCGTATGACTGCGGCCTAGACGCAAGGCCTCACAGGTCAACTGCTGGGCGCTCTGCGCTCCCCGTGGCTGCAACAGCAGGATGCGCTCGCGGTTGAGGCCGGCGTCCCGCAGCCAGGCCTGGGTCAGGCTGGCGGGCGGGGCGATCAGCGTCAGCCAGCGTGCGTCCTGGTCTTCGCTCAATTCGCGCAGAATTGGCGCCAGCAGGTTCAGGCAGCTTTCGGCCGCACCGCGCAACGACAATTCACTGAACGCCTCAGGTTCACCGCCCCAGGGGGCTTCGACCGTTTCCTTGAGGATGGGCGCAAGGGGTTGGGCCATAAAGGCCTCGAACAGCGACAGTTGTGTGTGTTGTGGGGTGTGCACGAGCTGCATGATGCCTCCTTTAGCGGCGAATGACGCCGACACTCAAGCCTTCGATCACCAGGTCCTGATCTTTCAGGTTGACTTCAATCGGGGCGAACTCAGGGTTCTCGGCCAGTAGCCAGACCTTGCTGCCTTCACGCTTGAAGCGTTTGACCGTGACCTCATCACCGATACGGGCGACGACGATCTGGCCATTGCGGGCTTCACGGGTGGTATGCACGGCGAGCAGGTCGCCATCGAAGATGCCTACGTCCTTCATGCTCATGCCGTGCACACGCAACAGATAGTCGGCGCGAGGATGGAAGAAGGTCGGGTTGATGTTGCAGGATTCCTCGACGTGCTGCTGCGCCAGGATCGGCGCACCGGCAGCGACGCGGCCGATGATCGGTAGTGTCGATTCGTCGGCCTTGGCTTCAAAGCCAGGGATGCGGATACCGCGTGAAGCCCCTGGAGTCATCTCGATCGCGCCTTTGCGAGCGAGCGCCTTGAGGTGTTCTTCCGCGGCATTCGGGGACTTGAATCCCAGTTCCAGGGCAATCTCCGCACGGGTAGGCGGGTAACCGTTGTCATCGAGGCAGCGCTTGATGAAGGCCAGAATCTCGGCTTGGCGTGGCGTCAGTTTTAGCATGTTGATCGCTCTGTCTTTTTATACAGTGACTGGGATTATATACAGTGAACTGCGCTTGGCAATCATCCTTTTGCGCGACTCCGCTGGACGGTCATGCGTCACCCTTCCTACAACGTAGATAGGGTGTTGCCTACACGGCGAAAGGGATGTGATTAAATAGCGATGAAAGGGGTGACTGCCCGGCCGGAAAGCGAACCCGCAGGCTTGACAAGACACACTCTGAAACGTATGTTTCAAACAAGTGTTTGTCAGGCGGAGTAGCCATGGCCCAGTCGGAAACCGTTGAACGCATTCTCGATGCTGCCGAGCAATTGTTCGCGGAAAAAGGATTTGCTGAAACCTCATTGCGGCTGATCACCAGCAAGGCTGGGGTCAACCTCGCTGCCGTGAACTATCATTTCGGCTCGAAAAAAGCCCTGATCCAAGCGGTGTTTTCCCGCTTCCTGGGGCCATTCTGTGCCAGCCTCGACCGTGAGTTGGAGCGCCGCCAGGCCAAGGCTGATCACAAGCCAAGCCTGGAAGAGCTGCTGGAAATTCTTGTAGAGCAGGCGTTGGTCGTGCAACCTCGCAGTGGTAATGACCTGTCGATCTTCATGCGCCTGCTGGGCCTGGCGTTCAGCCAGAGCCAAGGCCACCTGCGTCGTTACCTGGAAGACATGTACGGCAAAGTATTCCGCCGCTATATGTTGCTGGTCAACGAGGCGGCCCCACGTATTCCGCCTATCGAACTGTTCTGGCGCGTGCATTTCATGCTCGGCGCTGCGGCGTTCAGCATGTCCGGGATCAAGGCGTTGCGAGCGATAGCCGAGACCGATTTCGGCGTGAACACCTCGATCGAACAGGTGATGCGCCTGATGGTGCCGTTCCTCGCTGCGGGTATGCGCGCCGAGACCGGCGTCACCGACTCGACCATGGCTGCCGCCCAATTGCGCCCACGCAGCAAAACTGCACCGGTCGCTGCCAAGGTTTGATCGCCCCTGGGTGTGCGTGGCCGCTAGCATCCGCTAAGCTAGCCGCCATGCCGATTTCAGCTATTTATCCGCAACCCGTCGTGCTGACCGTGCCTGGTCAGCACGACGGGTTGTGTGCGTTATTTAAGGAAGGTTTATGACTGCTGCCCTGCAAGGTTCTTTGATGGTCGACGTTGCCGGTACCTGGCTGACGGCCGAGGATCGTCACCTGTTGCGCCAACCGGAAGTGGGCGGCCTGATTATTTTTGCGCGCAATATCGAGCATCCACGCCAGGTTCGCGAGCTGAGTGCGGCGATCCGTGCGGTGCGCCCGGACCTGCTGCTGGCGGTCGACCAGGAAGGCGGGCGCGTACAGCGCCTGCGCCAGGGCTTTGTGCGCCTGCCAGCCATGCGCGCGCTGGCCGATAACCCCAACGCTGAATACCTGGCAGAACAGTGCGGCTGGATCATGGCCACCGAAGTACTGGCCGTGGGTCTCGACCTGAGTTTCGCCCCAGTGCTGGACCTGGATTACCAACGCAGCGCCGTGGTCGGCACTCGCTCCTTCGAAGGCGACCCCGAGCGCGCCGCCGTACTGGCCGGTGCCTTTATTCGCGGCATGAACAGCGCCGGTATGGCCGCCACCGGCAAGCACTTCCCCGGGCACGGTTGGGCCGAGGCCGATTCCCACGTCGCGATTCCCAATGACGAACGCAGCCTGGAACAGATTCGTGCCAATGACCTGGTGCCTTTCGCACGCTTGAGTAAGCAATTGGCCGCCGTGATGCCGGCGCACGTCATTTACCCGCAGGTTGATGCCCAGCCTGCTGGTTTTTCGCGTCGCTGGTTGCAGGACATCCTGCGCGGTGAGTTGCAGTTCGACGGGGTGATCTTCAGCGATGACCTGTCCATGGCGGGCGCCCACGTGGTCGGTGATGCGGCCAGCCGTATCGAAGCGGCGTTGACCGCTGGTTGTGACATGGGCTTGGTGTGCAATGACCGTGCGGCGGCCGAGTTGGCGCTGAGTGCAGCACAGCGGATGAAGGTCACGCCATCGGCGCGGATAGCGCGTATGCGTGGGCAGGCGGTTGCCTCAACGGACTATAAGCAGGACCCGCGTTGGCTGACAGCGCTTACTGCGTTGCGCGATGCGCAGTTGATCGGCTGAAAACCGAAGCGCGGCCATCGCAGGCAAGCCAGCTCCCACATTTTGATTTGTGAATACATTCAAGTGTGGGAGCTGGCTTGCCTGCGATAGCGATCTAACAGTCAGCGCTTCTCTTGCTTATTAGGCAGTGGTGCGAAGAGCGCCTCGATATCCTCATTACCCAACTGCCAATCCCCCGTGGTCCGCCCATCCAGCACGCCCGCCGCCAAGTCGGATTTCTCCTTCTGCAGGTGCTGGATTTTCTCCTCCACCGTGCCTCGGGCAATCATCTTGTACACGAACACCGGTTTTTCCTGCCCGATGCGATACGCGCGGTCGGTGGCCTGGTTTTCCGTGGCCGGGTTCCACCACGGGTCGTAGTGAATCACCGTGTCGGCTTCGGTCAGGTTCAAACCCACGCCACCGGCCTTCAAGCTGATCAAAAAAATCTGCAACTTGCCGCTCTGGAAATCCTTCACCGGTGTACGTCGGTCACGGGTCTGGCCGGTCAGCAGTGCGTAGGCAATCCCGCGTTTTTTCAGTTCGATTTCGATAAGGCTCAGCATCGAAGTGAACTGCGAGAACAGCAGAATCCTGCGACCTTCGGCAAACAGCTCGTCGAGCATGTCCATCAGGCTGTCGAGCTTGCCCGAGCTGCTGCCACGGGCGGGCAGAGTGGCGTCGTTGACCAGGCGCAGGTCGCAGCACACCTGGCGCAGTTTGAGCAGCGCTTCAAGGATGATGATCTGGCTGCGGGCCACGCCCTTGCGGGTGATCTCGTCGCGGACCTTTTTATCCATGGCCAGGCGCATGGTTTCGTACACGTCGCGCTGGGCCTCGTTGAGGTCGACCCAGTGGATAATTTCGGTCTTGGGTGGCAGTTCGGTTGCCACTTGTTCCTTGGTGCGGCGTAGCAGGAAGGGTTTGATCCGACCGTTGAGGTGCTGCAATCGCACCTCGCTGGCACGCTTTTCAATCGGCACGCGGTAATCACGGTTGAAGCTCTTCACATCGCCCAGCCAACCCGGCAACAGGAAGTGGAACAGCGACCACAGCTCGCCCAAGTGGTTTTCCAATGGCGTGCCGCTCAGGCACAGGCGCTGGCGGGCATTCAGCTCGCGTGCGGCCTGGGCGGCCTTGCTGGACGGGTTCTTGATGTACTGCGCTTCATCCAGGATCAATACATGCAAGGGCAGGGCAGCGAGCGTGTCGATGTCCTTGGGCAGCAGGGCATAGGTGGTCAGCAGCAGGTCGTAGTCGTGCAGGTTGGCGAAGTGTTTCTTGCGCCCTGCGCCGTACAGCGCCTGCACCCGCAGTTGCGGGGTGAAGTGCGCTGCTTCGTCGAGCCAGTTCGGAATCAGGCTGGTGGGCATCACGACCATGCCGGGCCGATCAAGGCGCCCGGCGATTTTCTCGGTGAGAATATGCGCCAGGGTTTGCAGGGTTTTGCCCAGGCCCATGTCGTCCGCGAGAATCCCGCCCACTTCCAACTGGCGCAGTGACTGCATCCAGCTCAAGCCTTCCAGTTGATAGGGGCGCAAGGTTGCGTTCAGGCCCTCGGGCGCCACGCAGGTGAAGTCCTTGATGTCCCGCAGACGTTGGGCGAAGTTGCGAATCTTCTCGCCACCCTCCCATTGCAACGGCAGGTCTTCCAGCGGGTTGAGCCTGATCGCGTCGGCCTTGGCCAGGCGCAACGTCGTGGTGCCGGTTTCTTGCAGGTAGAACTCGCCGAGAGTCGCCAGCACCGGCTTCAAGCGCCCGTAGGGCAGCGCCACTTGCAGCGGGCCGTGGCCGTTGGGCAGCCCGGGGATATTCACCAGGATCAGTTCATCATCGCGGCGCCTTGCGAGTTTTTCCGGGTTGAGGATCTCGGTGTGGGAGCGCATCAGGTTCAACAGGATCGGCAGCAGGCTCAACCGTTCGCCATTGACGATGATGCCCAACTCCAGGTCGAACCAGTCACGCTCCGGCGCTTCATCGACGCTGGCGTACCAGTCGTCCACCGGGCTCAGGTCGAAACCGAAGTCTTCATCGATTTGCAGCTCCCAGCCCTCGGCCCGCAGCGTGGGCGATGAGTTGAGCGTGAAGTTAAGCCAGGCGCTGTCATTGACCATCTCGAACAGCTCGCCGGCGCTTTCAGGCAAGGCCTTGCTTTGGCGCGTAGCGATCTTGAAACCCAGCAGACGCAGCTGTTCGCGACAGGCTTGTTCCAGCTCGGGGTGGCGCTTGATTCGCAGGCTTTGGGTGTCCTGGCGCACGATGATATCGGCGTTCTTTTGCCCACTGACGTAATTGCCCAGGTAGTTGAACGACAGTGCCGCACGGTGCTGGATATAGCGCTGCATCTTGCCGTTGCGCGGTTCGAACGCGCTGAACTCGACGCTCGCCAGCCACAGGCGTGGCACGGGCCGCACATCCTCCATGACCACCTGCGGCAGGACCACGCGGTTATCCAGCACGGCCTGGAGTTTTTCCAGCAGTTGCGCATCCTGGGTCGCCGCCGGGTAGGCCAGGGTTTCCTGGACCTTGAGCAGCACCGCCGCGATGTGTTTGCAGTTGGTGTGCACCGGGCAGGTACAGCGGCTATCCACCAGGATCAGCAGGCCCTTGGCCGACTCACGCAACGAGATGGTTTGCCGATAGACGTTACCGCCGGAGCCTTCGCAACTGGCGGTAATGGTGCTGTCACCGCACTCGACGATACGCACGCGATTTTCCAGTGCGTAACGCCGCCCGCGCTCCAGGCTCTGCTCTTTGAAGCGATTGGCCCACGAAGGGGCCAGGGGTTTGGTCAGAGGCGAAGTGAGGGGCATGGCGCTGGATCAGTCCTGCATGTCGGGCGGCGGTGCGCTGGGCGGCTTGGCGGTCAGCGAGGTGATCTTGATCAGCAACGCCAGGTTGCCGCCGTCCAGGTAATTAAGCTGGTTGTTCTTGGTGCGTACGTCTTTCTGCGCCAGGTGTTCACTGGCGATCACGCTGCCGTTGCCGTCGAACTGGTTGATCCAGAAGTCGGCATCGATGTCGGTGAAACGACCCAGTTGCAGGCTCAGCACGCCTTCGATAGGGAACTGGCCGAATTGCTCCTGGCCGTCGGTGATCGCGATCTTCACCGGCTGCTCGCCCAGGTTCTGTTCCCAGGCCTTGTGCGCGAGCACGGTGTAGTTGGAGTCGGCGCGCAATTTTTCCACGATGTTGCCCAGGCGCGGCGGGCTCAGCCGCTCGCCCAGGCGCGGTGCACCTTCATCCCAGTTTTCCGGCGCGGCGCGGCTGTTGATCACCGGCTCGGCATTCTGGCGCACCAGGATCATTTCCACCTGGTACGGGCTGTCGGCAAATGCCGAAGGCGCGAGTACCACCAACAACAGGCTCAGAATGCGGAACAAGCGCATGGCGGCGTCCTTCAAGCGGATTTCGGGATGAGGCGCTCAAACAGCGCCTCCAGGGTATTGAAGCGTTCTTCGGCACGTTCCATCGGCACCATGAACTTGAACAGCGTAGCCCCTTCGAACTTGTAGCGGTTGGGCTGGCCCTGGATCAGCTTGATCAGCACCAACGGGTCGACCGGCGTCTGCGCTTCGAATTCGATACGCCCACCTTGCGGCCCGGCGTCGACCTTCTTGATCCCCAACTGCTCGGCCTGCAACTTGAGCAGGGTCAGGCGCACCAGGTTCTTGGTCGGTTCGGGCAGCAGGCCGAAGCGGTCGATCA
Organism: Pseudomonas sp. GZJR-8; assembly: GCF_002916705.1. NCBI lineage: Bacteria > Pseudomonadati > Pseudomonadota > Gammaproteobacteria > Pseudomonadales > Pseudomonadaceae > Pseudomonas > Pseudomonas sp. GZJR-8. The sequence goes on from NZ_JXSI01000001.1 coordinate 618,807, forward strand.
TCTCTACTTGCAGGTCCTTGAGGCCCTCTTCGTCGGTGGCCGAGGCGATGCGCTTGTAGAGGATCAGCCGCGCATGCACATCCGGCAGGTAGTCTTCGGGAATCAATGCCGGCAAGCGCAGGTTGATCTCCGGGCCGCCGCCCAGGGGTTGATCGAGATTCGGTTGCTCGCCCTTGCGGATGGCTTTCACTGCGCGTTCGAGCATCTCCATATACAGGGTGAAGCCGACCGCCTGGATCTGCCCGCTCTGGCCATCGCCCAGCAGTTCGCCGGCGCCACGGATTTCCAGGTCGTTGGTGGCCAGCACAAAACCGGCGCCGAGGTCCTGGGTGTTGGCGATCGCTTCCAGGCGTTTTTCCGCATCGGAAGTGATCTGTTGGCGTGGCGGCGTGAGCAGATAGGCGTAGGCCTGGTGGTGACTGCGCCCGACGCGGCCGCGCAGTTGGTGCAGCTGCGCCAGGCCGAACTTGTCGGCGCGCTCGATGATGATGGTGTTGGCGCTGGGCACGTCGATGCCGGTCTCGATGATGGTCGAGGCGATCAGCACGTTGAAGCGCTTGTGGTAGAAGTCGCTCATTACCTGTTCGAGTTCGCGCTCGCGCATCTGCCCGTGGCCAATGGCGATACGGGCTTCCGGCACCAGTTCGGCGAGGTCGGCGGCGCATTTCTCGATGGTCTTCACATCGTTATGCAGGTAATACACCTGGCCGCCGCGCAGCAGTTCACGCAGCAGGGCTTCCTTGACCGTGCTCTTGTTCTGCTCCATCACGAAAGTGCGCACCGACAGGCGGCGCGCCGGTGGCGTAGCGATGATCGACAGGTCGCGCATACCTGAAACGGCCATGTTCAGCGTGCGCGGAATCGGCGTAGCGGTGAGGGTAAGGATGTCGACTTCGCTGCGCAGGGCCTTGAGCTGTTCTTTCTGGCGCACGCCAAAGCGGTGCTCTTCGTCGATGATCACCAGGCCCAGGTTCTTGATCTTCACATCGTCCGACAGCAACTTGTGGGTGCCGATGACGATATCGATCTTGCCCTCGGCCAGGTCGGCAACGGCGGCATTCACTTCCTTGGCGGACTTGAAGCGGCTCATCACCTCCACGGTCACTGGCCAGTCGGCAAAGCGGTCGCGGAAGCTGTTGTAGTGCTGCTGGGCGAGCAGGGTAGTCGGCACCAGGATCGCCACCTGGCGACCGCCGTGCACTGCAATAAAGGCAGCGCGCATGGCCACTTCAGTTTTGCCGAAGCCCACGTCGCCACACACCAGGCGGTCCATCGGCTTGGGCGCGAGCATGTCGGCGCGCACCGCCTCGATGGTGGTTTGCTGGTCCGGAGTTTCTTCGAAGGCGAAGCCGGCACTGAAGGTGGCGTAGTCGGCTTTCGGGTCAGCGAACGCGTAACCTTCGCGGGCGGCACGGCGGGCATAGATGTCGAGCAATTCTGCGGCCACGTCGCGAACCTGTTCGGCGGCCTTGCGCTTGGCTTTCTGCCAGGTCTCGGAGCCCAGGCGATGCAACGGTGCCAAAGCGTCGTCGCTACCGGTGTAACGGGCGATCAGGTGCAGGCTGGCCACCGGCACGTAGAGCTTGGCGCCCTCGGCGTATTCCATGGTGAGGAATTCGGCGGCCTGGTTGTCGATCTCCAGGGTCTGCAAGCCCAGGTAGCGGCCGACACCGTGGTCGATGTGCACCACCGGGGCGCCTTCGCGCAGTTCGGTGAGGTTCTTGATCACTGCGTCATTGTTGGCGTCTGCGCGTTTTTCCCGGCGACGGCGTTGCATCACGCGCTGGCCGAAAAGCGGGCTCTCGGCGATCAGTGCGAGGGCCGGGTCGTCCAGCAACAAGCCTTCGTCCAAGGGGGCGATGGTGATCGCCAGGCGCTCTTTGCTATTTACAAAATCCGGCCAGCTGTCGACGGTCTTGGGCCGCAGTTTCAAGCGTTCCAACAGCTCCAGCAGCACTTCGCGGCGCCCGGCGGACTCGGCGGTAAACAGCACGCGGCCAGGGAAGTCACCGAGGAAGTTGGACAGCGCTTCCAACGGTTGCGCGGCTTTGGCCTGGATCGCCAGGTCGGGCAGGGTTCCCGCGGGGAAGCGTTCCCGACCACTGCCGGCGTCTACATCTTGTTGGCTGGCGACCACGCGCGGCCAGTTTTTCAAGCGGGCGAAGCAGTCTTCTACCGGCAGGAACAGTTCGGCGGGCGGCAATAAAGGCCGGGACGGATCGACGCGGCGCTCTTCATAGCGGTTGCGCACGTCGTTCCAGAAGTTTTCCGCCGCCTGCTCGATGCCTGGCAGCGAGAACACCTGGGTGTCCTGGGGCAGGTAGTCGAAGAGGGTGGAGGTTTCGTCGAAGAACAATGGCAGGTAGTACTCGATACCCGCTGGGGTAATCCCGCTGCTTAAGTCCTGGAAGATTGGGCAGCGACGGAAATCCACGTCAAAGCGCTCACGAAAGCGCGCCTTGAAGCGGGTGACCGCGTCTTTTTGCAGCGGGAACTCCCGCGCCGGCAGCAGCTTGATCGAGTCGACCTTGTCGATGGAGCGCTGGTTTTCCGGATCAAAGGTGCGCAAGGTCTCGATTTCGTCATCGAACAGGTCGATGCGATACGGCAACTTGCTGCCCATCGGGAACAGGTCGATCAGGGCGCCGCGCACTGCGAACTCACCGTGCTCGTACACCGTGTCGACGCAGCGGTAGCCGCTGGCTTCCAGGCGCGTGCGCATCTGTTCTACGTCGAGCTTCTGGCCGATATCCAGCACCAGGCTGCTGCCGAGCAGGAACTTGGTCGGCGCCAGGCGGTGCAGCGCCGTGGTGATCGGCACCACCAGCACGCCGTGGGCCAGTTCCGGCAAGCGGTACAGGCTGGCGATGCGCTGGGAGATGATGTCCTGGTGCGGCGAGAACAGGTCGTAAGGCAGGGTTTCCCAGTCGGGAAAATGCAGCACCGGCAAATCCGGGGCGAAGAAGCTCAGCTCCTGCTCCAGCCGTTCGGCACTTTGGCTGTCGGCGGTAAGCAGCAGGGTAAAGCGCTTGGCTGCGCTGGCAGCCTCGGCAATGGCCAGGCTCAGGGCGGCACCGGGCAGGTTGCCCCAGTGCTGTTTACCTGCCGCGGCAGGGAGAAGCGGTAGACGCAGAACGGGCACGGAAGGTTGAGCTCCAAGCGTTGCGACAAAGTCGGTAATTGTAACGGCCCCAGGTGCCGCCTGTCAGTTGCTGACTGTGCCTATTACGGTTTGTAGGAAATGTAGTGGCTAAGACAAACAATGACCGGTTTTGACTCAATATGTAGTGCCAAAATGCGCGAATGTTTAGGAGTGTTACGGACAAGTCGGCGATGGTGCTGGACTAGTGGCCTTCTGGAACCCCCGTATTTACTGGGCTGTAGCGCGGAGGTATTTTCTTGCAAGGGCTTTTTGTTGCCCCTCGCGCATTGCTCAACGGCCAGTCGGGCGACATAATGTAGCCCCTTTTTTCTGCCCCTACATGTGGAAGGTTCCCGTGACTCAGAAGCCCGACCAGTGTCTTGGTGAATGGATCGACCGTGAAGCACTCGCAGAAGCGATGATTCCGCTTATCGGCCAGCTGTACCGCAATAACAATGTGGTGAGCTCGATCTATGGCCGCAGCCTGATCAACCAGTCTGTCATCGCGATTCTCAAAGCTCACCGCTTTGCGCGCCATCGCTCCGCCGACGACAGCGAACTCTCCGTCCACGAAACATTCCCACTGCTTAAAGCCATGAGCGAGCTCAAGCTCGGCGCGGCCTCGGTAGACCTGGGCAAGTTGGCCTACAAATTCCGCAAGGAAGGCGCCGGCCGCAGTGCCGAGCAGTTCGTGCGTGAAGAAATGGCCGATGTGGTTGGCCAGCAAAACGCCGCGGCCCGCAAGGGCACCGACGTGGTGCTGTACGGCTTCGGCCGTATCGGCCGCCTGCTGGCGCGCATCCTGATCGAGAAAACCGGTGGCGGCGACGGCCTTCGCCTGCGTGCCATCGTGGTGCGCAAAGGCGCCGAGAACGACCTGACCAAACGCGCCAGCCTGCTGCGTCGCGACTCGGTACACGGCTCGTTCAATGGCACCATCACCATTGACGAAGAAAACAACACCATCACCGCCAACGGTAACCTGATCCAGGTGATCTACGCGAAGAACCCGACCGAGGTGGATTACACCCAGTACGGCATCCAGGACGCCCTGCTGGTGGACAACACCGGCGTATGGCGTGATGCCGAGGGCCTGGGCCAGCACCTGGCTTGCCCGGGTATCGACCGTGTCGTGTTGACCGCGCCTGGCAAAGGCAAGCTCAAGAACATCGTGCACGGCATCAACCACGCTGAAATCACCGCTGACGACAAGATCGTGTCCGCCGCTTCCTGCACCACCAACGCCATCGTGCCGGTGCTCAAAGCTGTGAATGACAAGTTCGGTATCGTCAACGGCCACGTTGAAACCGTTCACTCGTACACCAACGACCAGAACCTGATCGACAACTTCCACAAGGGCGATCGCCGTGGTCGTAGCGCCGCGTTGAACATGGTGATCACCGAGACCGGTGCTGCCACCGCTGCTGCCAAGGCCCTGCCTGAGCTGGCCGGCAAGCTGACCGGTAACGCGATCCGTGTACCGACGCCGAACGTGTCGATGGCCATTCTCAACCTCAACCTTGAGAAAGCCGCCACCCGCGAAGAGATGAACGAGTACCTGCGCTACATGGCGCTGCACTCCGACCTGCACAAGCAGATCGACTTCGTCAACTCGCAGGAAGTGGTCTCCACCGACTTCGTTGGCTCGCGCCACGCCGGTGTGGTGGACGCTGAAGCGACCATCACCCAGGACAACCGTGTTGTGCTGTACGTGTGGTACGACAACGAGTTTGGCTACAGCTGCCAAGTGGTTCGCGTGATGGAAGACATGGCTGGGGTCAACCCGCCTGCGTTCCCGCGCTAAGCCTTTGGGCTGAATGAGAAAGCCCCGACTGGTTCGGGGCTTTTTTATGGCTGTGGATTTTGTGTCGCCTGGAGGGCCTCATCGGGGGCAAGCCCCCTCCCACATTGGGTCGTATTCCTTCAGGGTGGCCTCGGTCAACTGTGGGAGGGGGCTTGCCCCCGATGGCGGTGCTACAGCCGACACATCAATTCAGCAACTTGTCGCGCAACTCATCAGACAGCCCTTTGGGCGCCAGCCAGATGCCCAGGTAGGCCCGCGCCAGTTCCTCATCACGACTGCTGAACACCACCTGCTCATTGATCTCCAGCTTCAACCCACGGCCCGGACGAAAATCCAGGGCATAACGATCACCGCTGCGGACGTTGCGAAAGCTGGCGTGCAACTGATCCAACTGCGGCTTTAATCGAGCATTGGCTTGCTGGCGTTCCAGGGTTACCGTGGCCGCCTTGATTACATCATCGCGGTCAATGTCGCGAAAGTAATACAACGCCAGGCGCACAGCCTTCTGTTGCTCCCAGGCTTGCTTTGCAGCGAGGTCAGCCGGTGCATACAGCGCCGCCGCATACACATCCGCCCAAAGATAGTTGAACACCGCCTGGTTTTTCAGGGCCAGCCCCTCGACCTGTGCGGGGAAGCTTGCCTGCTTGAGCCGCTTCGCATCGTTCGCGTGCGTCGTGAGCGACACTATCAGCATTAAACAAAAAAATAGTTGTCGCATAAGGCTCACCCTCAATTCGGCGCTGATTTGCGTCCTGTAGTATGGCAACACTGGCCTACGACGCGACCAAGGGTTAATGTTCGCGGCGCTCGGCCTTCTATAGACTGTGCCCCGGTTCACACACTTGAGCCAAATTGTCCTTCATGACCGCTGGCCGCGGCATGATTTAGCCCGGCGTCCAACCGTACGCCTGGCCTGTTCTGAGGAGTACGCATGGCTGTCTACAACTACGACGTGGTGGTACTGGGTTCCGGCCCGGCTGGAGAAGGTGCGGCGATGAACGCTGCCAAAGCAGGGCGCAAGGTGGCGATGGTCGATAGCCGTCGTCAGGTCGGCGGTAACTGCACTCACCTGGGTACCATCCCGTCCAAGGCGTTGCGTCACTCCGTGCGCCAGATCATGCAGTTCAACACCAACCCGATGTTCCGGGCCATTGGCGAGCCGCGCTGGTTCTCGTTCCCGGACGTGTTGAAAAGCGCCGAAAAAGTCATCTCCAAGCAAGTCGCTTCGCGTACCGGCTACTACGCCCGTAACCGCGTCGACCTGTTCTTCGGCACCGGCAGCTTCGCCGACGAGCAAACCGTCGAAGTGGTCTGCGCCAATGGCGTGGTCGAGAAGCTGGTGGCCAAGCACATCATCATCGCCACCGGTTCGCGCCCGTATCGCCCGGCGGACATCGATTTCCACCACCCGCGTATCTACGATAGCGACACCATCCTCAGCCTGGGCCACACCCCGCGCAAGCTGATCATCTACGGCGCTGGCGTAATCGGCTGTGAATACGCCTCGATCTTCAGCGGCCTGGGTGTATTGGTGGAACTGGTGGATAACCGCGACCAGTTGCTCAGCTTCCTCGACTCGGAAATTTCCCAGGCGTTGAGCTACCACTTCAGCAACAACAACATCACCGTGCGCCACAACGAAGAGTACGAACGGGTCGAAGGCCTGGACAACGGCGTGATCCTGCACCTCAAGTCCGGCAAGAAGATCAAGGCCGACGCCTTGCTGTGGTGCAATGGCCGTACCGGCAACACCGACAAGCTGGGTATGGAAAATATTGGGGTCAAGGTCAACAGCCGTGGCCAGATCGAGGTGGACGAGAACTACCGCACCTGCGTAACCAATATCTACGGTGCCGGTGACGTGATCGGCTGGCCAAGCCTGGCCAGTGCCGCCCATGACCAGGGCCGTTCGGCCGCCGGCAGCATCGTCGACAATGGCAGCTGGCGCTACGTGAATGATGTGCCGACCGGGATCTACACGATTCCCGAGATCAGCTCCATCGGCAAGAACGAGCACGAACTGACCAAGGCCAAGGTGCCTTACGAAGTGGGCAAGGCGTTCTTCAAGAGCATGGCGCGTGCGCAGATTGCCGGTGAGCCGCAAGGCATGCTGAAAATCCTGTTCCACCGCGAGACCCTGGAAGTACTCGGCGTGCATTGCTTTGGCTACCAGGCGTCGGAGATCGTGCACATTGGCCAGGCGATCATGAACCAGCCGGGTGATCTCAACACCCTCAAGTATTTCGTCAACACCACCTTCAACTACCCGACCATGGCCGAAGCCTATCGGGTAGCTGCCTACGACGGCCTCAACCGGCTTTTTTGAGCGGCTCCGGCCGGTGGCCTGAGCCGGCCGGGGAGACCGATTTCAGTAATTCCCGAGAGTGGCAGTGGCCAAACCGGGAAAGTCTGTAATCAGGCTATCTACGCCGAAGTCGGCGAGCCTGCGCATCAGCGCAGGTTCGTTGACCGTCCACACGGATACATGCAAACCCTGGCGCTGGGCTTTCTCCAGGCGCTCAGGGGTGCATAACGTCCAGTTCAATGCCAGGTACTCACAGCCGTAGTTCTGCGCGACTTTCAACGGGTCGAGCCAGGCGTATTCGGCCACCAGGCCGCGTGACAGGTCCGGAGTGAGTTCTACCGCGGCTTTCAACACCTCCCGAGAGCTTGAGGTCACCGTAACCTTGTCCATCAGGCCAAAGCGTACGGCCATCTCACGAATTGCCAGCACGGTGGTTGCAGCGCGAGTGCGTGAAGCGCTTTTGACTTCCAGTTGCCAGTGATCGAAGTCGCACTTTTCGAACAGCTCCTCCAGGCGTGGGATCGGGCACGGGCTGACCCAACCCGGGCCGCCTTTGCGCGCGTCCATCTTCACCAGATCAGCCGCCGAGTACTCGACCACCTTGCCGCGCCGGTCGGCGGTGCGCTTGAGGGTCGGGTCATGGATGACCATCAGCTCGCCGTCCATGGACAGGTGCAGGTCCAGTTCGCAACGACGTACGCCGTGCTTGAGGCATTCCTGAAAACTGGTCAGGGTATTTTCCGGTGCTTCGCCTTTGGCACCGCGATGGCCGTAGATCAGGGTCACAGTTGCTCCTTTGCGCCAGGATCGCTGGCGGAATGAATAGGTATTCAGAGGTCGTCGCTTTGCTCTCGCGCCAGACGGCGTTCCTGCGCCTGCTTTTGCAGGATGTAGCGCGCCAGCAGTTGGCGTTGGGCATCGGTCATGGATTCGAATTCCGTGCCCACATCAAAGCCCTCGCCCTGGGGATCGCAATGGGTTACCCGTGCGCGCAGTAACAGGCCGAGCGCTTGGGGCATCAGCACCAGCTTGACTGCCAGATGGGTATCGGGGGCCAGCGGGGTAGGGTGCCGGAAGTCGATGCCGCCTTCGGAAAGAATCACCGGTTGCGGCGCGCCCACTTCAGCCAGCAGGCCGCGGGCCATGACTTGGCTGAGCAGATCCAGGCGCTTGTTTTGTACTTTGAGGAAGGCCGCCAGGCTGCGATCTTTCTCGCTGATCTGACGCAGCAGGTGCTGGGCTTCGAATTCGCTCAGGTGCAGTTCGCTGAGCAGATTGAACAGCGGCGAATCATCCAGCAACACTTCCTTGCTCGCCGCGTCGGGGCCAGACAATGTGCTGATTTGAAGTGCGATCATGTCGTCGATACGGTAGTATTCGCGGCGCTCTTCTTCATCTAATGTCGACATGGCGAACCCCAGGTAACGGTAATGGTCTGAGTGTAAAGCTGCTTACCAGACCCCGCCACCGGGACGTCTTCTTTTCCTCCGAACAAGCCCCGACATGTTCAGACCTCTCTTCGTATTTATCGGCACGCGTTATACCCGTGCAAAGCGTCGCAATCATTTTGTGTCGTTCATTTCCTTGACCTCGATGATCGGTCTCGCCCTGGGCGTGGTCGTGATGATCGTGGTGCTGTCGGTGATGAACGGCTTCGATCATGAGATGCGTACCCGCGTGCTGGGCATGGTGCCCCACGCGACCATCGAGGGCGATGCGCCCATCAACGACTGGCAAAGCCTGGCCGCCAAGGTCAAGCAGAACCCCAAGGTGGTGGCGGTCGCGCCGTTTACCCAGATGCAGGGGTTGCTGACCAACGACGGCAAGGTGCAGAAGATCCTGCTCAATGCCATCGACCCGGCCCAGGAACGCAACGTCTCGATCATCGACAAGTTCATGCAGCAAGGTAAGCTCGACGACCTGGCCCCTGGCAGTTTCGGCATCGTTATCGGTGACAAGGCCGCGGCCAAGCTCGGTGTGGGCGTTGGCGACAAGCTGACCTTCGTCGCTCCGGAAGTCACCGTGACCCCGGCGGGCATGTTCCCGCGCATGAAGCGCTTTACCGTGGTGGGTACCTTCCACGTCGGCGCCGGCGAGATCGACGGTTACATCGGCCTGACCAACCTTACCGACCTGGCCCGCCTGCATCGCTGGCAGCCGGACCAGGTGCAGGGCCTGCGGCTGAAGTTCAACGACCTGTTCGACGCCCCGCGCGGCGCCTGGGAAATTGCCCAGCACTTGGGTGAATCCGAGTATTACGCCCGCGACTGGACCCGTACCCACGGCAACCTCTACCAGGCCATCCGCATGGAGAAAGCCATGATCGGCCTGCTGTTGCTGCTGATCGTCGCCGTGGCTGCGTTCAACATCATTTCCACGCTGGTGATGGTAGTGAACGACAAGAAGGGCGATATCGCCATCCTGCGTACCCTGGGCGCCACGCCGGGGCAGATCATGGCGATCTTCATGGTGCAGGGCACCGTGATTGGCGTGGTCGGCACCCTGATCGGTACCGCGGTGGGCATTCTGGCCGCGCTGAACGTCAGCGCCGCCATCGCCTTGCTTGAAAAAGTGATCGGCCACAAGTTTCTCAACGCTGACGTCTACTTCATCGACTACTTGCCGTCCCAGGTGCAAACCCAGGACGTGCTGATGGTGGGCGGCGCCGCGTTGGTCCTGAGCTTCCTTGCCACCCTGTATCCAGCCTGGCGCGCGGCACGTACCCAGCCAGCACAGGCATTACGTTATGAGTGAATCGGGCATGAGTGAAAAAGCAATCCTGAGCTGCCGCAACCTGGGCAAATCCTACGAGGAAGGCCCGGAATCGGTGGTCGTGCTGTCGAACCTGCAACTGGAGCTGCATCCGGGCGAACGCGTGGCGATCGTCGGCAGTTCCGGCTCCGGCAAAAGCACCTTGCTGAACCTGTTGGGCGGCCTCGATACGCCGTCCCAGGGCAGCGTATGGCTGGCCGGCGAAGAACTGTCGGCGTTGAATGAAAAGGCTCGAGGCCAACTGCGTAACCGCTCGCTGGGCTTTGTGTACCAGTTCCACCACCTGCTGCCGGAATTCACCGCCCTGGAAAACGTGTGCATGCCGCTGTTGATCGGCAAGACCGCGATCCCGGAGGCGCGCCAACGTGCCACCGCCTTGCTGGAACGCGTCGGCCTCGGCCATCGCCTGGAGCACAAGCCGGCCGAACTCTCCGGCGGTGAGCGCCAGCGTGTGGCGATTGCCCGCGCCCTGGTGAACAACCCGGGCCTGGTGATGCTCGACGAGCCGACCGGCAACCTCGACTCCCACACCGCCCAGGGCATCAAGGACTTGATGCTGGAACTGAGCACCCAGATGCGCACCGCGTTCCTGGTGGTGACCCATGACATGAGCATGGCCCGGCAGATGGACCGCGTGTTGCACCTGCAGGAAGGTCACCTGGTCGCCATCTGACCTGTTTCAAGCCTGGCGCCTGGCGTCGGGCTTTTTCATTTTTTCAGGCGGTGTACGCGAATGTTCAGACCGTTATCCATTTTCATCGGCACGCGCTATACCCGCGCCAAGCGCCGTAACCGTTTTGTCTCGTTTATCTCGATGACCTCGATGATCGGCCTCGCCCTGGGCGTATTGGCCATGATCGTGGTGCTGTCTGTGATGAACGGCTTCCAGCGCGAAATGAGCTCGCGCATCCTCGGCATGGTGCCCCACGCCACCATCGTCGGCGTAAAGCCGATTGATGACTGGCAACCGGTGGCGGCTGCCGCGATGAAGAATCCGCAAGTTACAGCTGCGGTACCGTTCACACAGATGGACGGCATGTTCTCCTACAAGGGCGCCATGCAGCCGATCGAGATCAGCGGCGTCGACCCGGCCCAGGAAGGCAAGGTGTCGATCGTGACCCAGCACATCGTGCGCGGCAAACTGGACGACCTCAAACCCGGTGAGTTCGGCGTGGTGGTCGGTGATATCACCGCGCGGCGCTTTCGCCTGAACGTGGGCGACAAGCTGACCCTGATCGTCCCGGAACTCAGCAGCGCCCCGGGTGGCATCACCCCGCGTATGCAGCGGTTGAACGTGGTGGGCATCTTCAAGGTCGGCGCCGAGCTGGATGGCTCCATGGCCCTGATCCACATGGCCGACGCGGCAGAAATCCAGCATTGGCAGCCCAACCAGGTGCAAAGCGTGCGCCTGGCGGTGAAGGACTTGTACGCAGCGCCCAAAGTCTCGGCGGATATCGCTGCCAGCCTCGGCGCGGCTTACAAGCCGGATGACTGGACCCACACCCAGGGCAGCCTGTTCAGCGCGATGAAGATGGAAAAGACCATGATCGGTCTGTTGTTGCTGATGATCGTCGCAGTCGCTGCGTTCAACATCATCGCCACGTTGATCATGGTGGTGAACGACAAGGGCGCGGACATCGCGATCCTGCGCACCATCGGCGCCACGCCTCGGCAGATCATGGCGATCTTCATGGTGCAGGGCACGGTGATCGGCGTGGTCGGCACCTTGATCGGCGGCGTGCTGGGGGTAATTGCAGCGCTGAACGTGAGCGAACTGGTAGGTTGGCTGGAGCGGGTGAGCGGGCAGCATATCTTTAGTTCGGATGTGTATTTTGTCAGCAACCTGCCTTCGGAGCTGCAAGGTGGGGATGTGTTGCTGATTTGCTCGGCGGGGTTTGTGTTGAGCTTTTTGGCGACGATTTACCCGGCGTACCGGGCGGCGAAGATTGAGCCGGCGCATGCCTTGAGATATTCGTAAGGTCTTAGACCGCTATCGGGGGCAAGCCCCCTTCCACACTGGACCGCGTTTATACAGGAACAATGAGGTCAAAATGTGGGAGGGGGCTTGCTCCCGATAGGGCCGGCCCAGCTTGCATCAATCTCCCTTGGGCAACTCAATCACAAACCTGGTCCAGCCCGCCTGCGACTCACAATAAATCCTCCCCCCATGCGCCCGCACAATCGACTGGGTAATCGCCAACCCCAGCCCCGCATGTTCACTGCTGCCTGGCCGCCTTGACGGGTCGGCTCGGTAGAACCGGTCAAACAGCCGCGGCAACAGCTGCGCAGGAATACCTTCCCCGGTGTTCTCAACTGTCAGTGTCACGCCACTCTCTATCCGCACCCGCACTTCACCGCCTGGTGGAGTAAACCGCAGCGCGTTATCCAGCAAGTTCGACAGGGCCCGGCGCAACATGCCGCGATCGCCCAGCGTATGGGCGCTGCCTTCGCGTACCAGCGTGACCTGCGCATCCTCTGCCAGCAGGGTAAAAAACTCCAACAGTGCGTCGACCTCATCGCCCAGATTCAGGGCTTCACGGTTGGGCATCAGCAAGCCGTGGTCGGCCTTGGCCAGGTACAGCATGTCGTTGACCAGTTGCGCCATCCATTGCAACTCTTCGAGGTTGCTGTGCAGTGCCTCGCGGTAGTCCTCCAGCGGGCGCGGTTGAGTGAGGATGACCTGGGTCTGGGTCAGCAGGTTGGAGAGCGGCGTGCGCAGCTCGTGGGCGATATCGGCGGAGAACGCCGACAGGCGCTGGAACGCGTCGTCCAGGCGCCCCAGCATGGCATTGAAGGCCTGAGCCAGTTCCGCCAGCTCCACCGGCATTTGCGCCTGGGGCAGGCGTTGGGTCAGGGAGTGGGCGGATACGCTGGCGGCCACCTCGCCCATGCGCCGCAACGGTCGCAACCCACTGCGTGCGGCCCATGCGCCGAGCAGGGCGGTAGCCAGCGCGGAGAGGCCGACGGTCAGCCAGATCAAGCGTTGCATATGCTCCAGGAAGTGCTGGTGGTGGGTGATGTCGAGTATCAGGCTCAGCTGTGGCGAACCGGGTTGGCCGGGCGTCAACGGCGCGTTGTACACACGGTAGTCGGTGCCTGCGTTTTGCAGGCTGTGCAGGCCCGGGGCGGCGGGCACATTGAGGTTCGGCGCACCGTCCACCCAGCGCTGGCCGGCCGCCGTGATGCGCACGGTGAAGTCGGGCTGGTGATCCAGCTCGGCGCGCAATTGCGGGCCGCGCAGGGCGAAGGCTTCACGTGAGTCGACACCCTGCAAGGCACTGCGCAGGGCCACCAGCTTGCTGTCGAGCAGTTGCTGGTCCAGCTCGACGAAGTGCGCTTCGCTGGCGCGATTGAACAGTACGCCGGCGATCAACGAGACCACCGCGGTGCAGGCGGCAAACAGCAGCGCCAGGCGGCTGGTCAGGGACAGGCGCTTGATCACGTGAAGCGCTCCTCCAGCACGTAACCCATGCCGCGCACGGTGTGGATCAGTTTGTTGGGGAAGTTATCGTCGACTTTCAGGCGCAGGCGGCGGATCGCCACTTCGATAATGTTGGTGTCGCTGTCGAAATTCATGTCCCACACCTGGGACGCGATCAGCGTCTTGGGCAGCACCTCGCCCTGGCGACGCAGCAGCATTTCCAGCAGGGCAAACTCCTTGGCGGTGAGGTCGATGCGCTGGCCGTCGCGCTCGACGCGGCGACGGATCAGGTCCAGGCGCAGGTCGGCCAGTTGCAGGGTGGTTTCCTGCGGTGTGCTGCTGCCACGGCGTAACAAAGTGCGCACCCGGGCCAGCAGTTCGGAAAAGGCGAAGGGCTTGACCAGGTAGTCGTCGGCGCCCAGTTCCAGGCCATGTACGCGGTCCTCCACCGCATCGCGAGCGGTGAGGAACAGCACCGGCATGTCCAGGCCGGCACTGCGCACCGCCTGCAGGATCTGCCAGCCGTCGCGGCCCGGAAGCATCACATCGAGGATCAACAAGTCATAATCCCCGCTCAGCGCCAGGTGCTGGCCGGTCGTGCCGTCGGCCACCAGTTCGGTGGTAAAGCCAGCCTCGGCCAAGCCTTGACGCAGATAGTGGCCGGTTTTGGGTTGGTCTTCGACGATCAGCAGTTTCATGTTGGGCTCTTGGCAAGGGGTAAGCGCGGGCCTTTATACCGTGGGCGCAAGGGTATGGGCGCAAGCTGACAAAGTTGTAATCTAGCAGTCAGCTGGCTGGCAGCGAGGCTATCTTAAAGTGCGGCCCAAGCTGGTCACCTATTTTTGGAGCGTGAGAAATGGCGTTGCGTACATCCCTGTTAATGGCGGGCTGCTTATTGGCGCTTAGCTTCAATGCGCTGGCGGATGCGGCTCATGGTTACGCGTTCGGCCAGCCGGCTCCGGCAGCCAAGGCCACGCGTACCGTGGAAGTCACCCTGCGGGACATTGCCTTCGAGCCCAAGAGCCTGGACGTAAAAGCCGGTGAAACCGTGCGGTTTGTACTGGTCAACAAAGGCCGGTTGCTCCACGAATTCAACCTGGGCGACGCGGCGATGCATGCCGCTCACCAGAAAGAGATGCTGCAGATGCAAGCCAGCGGCATGCTCACCGCCACCGGTATGGGCAAGATGGACCACAGCGCCATGGGCCACGGCGATATGGGCGGCATGAAGCATGACGATCCCAACAGTGTGTTGGTGGAGCCGGGCAAGACGGCCGAACTGACGTGGACCTTCACCAAGGCCACTGGCCTGGAGTTCGCTTGCAACCTTCCCGGCCATTATCAGGCGGGCATGGTCGGCAAGCTGACCGTTGAGTGAGGCGTTTGTTAAGGCAGGGGGCAAAGGCTGGTAGACTGGCGCGGTTTATTTAGCCAGGTTTCCGCCATGCATCCCGCAGCCGAACATTCGCCGCTGGGCAAGTCCAGTGAATACATCTCTACCTATACGCCTTCGTTGCTGTTCCCGATTCCGCGTGCCGCCAAGTGGGCCGAACTGGGCCTGAGCGCCGACACCCTGCCGTACAAGGGCGTGGATTTCTGGAACTGCTTTGAATTGTCCTGGTTGCTGCCATCGGGCAAGCCGGTGGTGGCCATCGGTGAGTTCAGCATTCCGGCGGACTCGCCGAACATCATCGAGTCCAAGTCGTTCAAGTTGTACCTCAACTCGCTGAACCAGACTGCGTTTGCCGATACGCAAAGCCTTGAAGCTACCTTGCGCACTGACCTCAGCGCCGCTGCCGGCAAGCCGGTGACCGTGCGCATCCGCAGCCTGGCCGACATCGAGGCCGAAGGTGTGATGGCGTTGCCGGGTGCGTGCATTGACGGCCTGGATATCAATGTCAGCAGCTACGAGCACCCGCGCCCGGAGCTGCTGCGTTGCGATGACTCGCGTGTGGTGGAGGAGAGCGTGCACAGCCACTTGCTCAAATCCAACTGCCCGGTGACCAGCCAGCCGGATTGGGGCAGTGTGGTGGTGGAGTACCGTGGCGCGGCGCTGGATCACGCCAGCCTGCTGGAATATATCGTCAGCTTTCGCCAGCACTCGGACTTCCATGAGCAGTGCGTGGAGCGGATCTTCCTGGACTTGCAGCGCTTGCTCAAGCCGGAGAAGTTGACCGTGTATGCGCGCTATGTGCGCCGGGGTGGGTTGGATATCAACCCGTATCGCAGTACTGAAAATACCCAGTTCCTGAACGTGCGCCTGGCGCGCCAGTAAGCCTGCACACAAAACTAAATGTGGGAGGGGGCTTGCTCCCGATAGCGGCGTGTCAGTCACAGCATCTGTGTCTGAACTTCTGCTATCGGGAGCAAGCCCCCTCCCACATTTTGGTTTTTTGCTGGGCCTGTGTTCGGGTTAGATGCCGATATTGCCCAGGGTGATCATGATATTGCGCAATGTCCCGGAAATGACCGGGTGTTCAGCGTCGAACTCTATGGCCGCTTGATTCACATCGTCGGAAATACTGGGCGTCTGAGTCGCCGGTTCAAGTTCGAGTTGTAATTCAAACTTGGCAATCAGGGCTTCCAGCGCTTCACGTTTTTCTTCCGACAGCGGCGGGTCCTGTTCCAACTGCCCACGCAGAATCTCGACCTGTTCTTCCAGCTTTTTGCGATCAGGCATGACGTTCTTTCCTTTTATCGATAGTCACTGGCATAGACCGCGGCGCGCCGGGAAAGGTCTACGGGCTGGCCTCTAGATTAATCCACTGCGGCCAACTGTGCATGATCTTGATCAGGGCTTCTCGCCTTTGAGCCGGCGCAGGCTGATGTCCGCCAGGCAACTGCCCAACTCGCCCAGGTGGTCGATCACCGAGTGCACGCCCAGGCCATAGAGCGCTACCGTCGCCTTGCCGCGCTTGTATTCGCGTTGTTGCGCGGTCAGTGCCTGCCATTGCTCGGGTGACAGGCCGCAGAGCGAGCCACAGGAGGCCAGGCCGATAGTCCACAACCCGGCATTCAAGCCCGATTGCAGCAGGCGCGGCTCGCCGCTGACCAGCACGCAGCCTTCCAGGCGCTCAATGTTCAACTCCATCAAGGCTTGCCAGCAGGCGTGGGGCGCGGGCCAGCGGATGGAGGAGGGCGAGGCGGCCTTGATCCAGCTCGGCAGGCTGTCGGAAAGGGGCGCGGTCACCGATGGGGGCAGTTCATCCAGCCAGGCGCAGGGCACGCCTTGTTCTTTCAGGCTACGCAGGCTTTTCAAGGCGCCGGGTGTAGCCACGCAGCCGGGGCAGGGCGAGTCGGTACGCGCCAGGGAACCGAAATCCACCAGGCAGCCACTCAGGCCAAATAGCACGGCGGTCAACGAGGAGGCTGTGGCGATGGCAATCTCGGCGTGTGGCATCTGAACGTCCCTGAAATAGCAGCAACACTATCGGGGTGGCATGACAAGGCCATGACACTGACAGTGTTTGTAGGAATTTTGTGCATTTTTCGTGAGACAGGATCCTGGTAGCTGCCTAAACACACACTTCCGTCATATACTGACGGCCTTATTCAGGGCATAGCGCCCATGACAGACCATTCAAGGAGCAAAAGCTATGCGCTGGAGCCACTACTTCGCTCAGCTATCGGTGTGTGCCACCATCCTATTGGCACCGTTTGCCGCTCAAGCCGCGTCGGAAGATGATCCATGGGAAAGCGTCAACCGCCCGATCTTCACCTTCAACGACACCGTTGATACCTACGCCCTCAAGCCGATCGCCCAGGGCTATCAGTTCGTCACCCCGCAGTTTGTGCAGGACGGCGTTCACAACTTCTTCCGTAACATCGGCGATGTCGGCAACCTGGCCAACAACGTGCTGCAACTCAAGCCGCACAATGCAGGCGTCGACACCGCTCGCCTGTTGGTCAACACCACCTTTGGCGTGCTGGGCTTTATCGATGTCGGCACCAAAATGGGGCTGCAGCGCAGCGACGAAGACTTCGGCCAGACCCTCGGCTACTGGGGCGTCGGCAGCGGCCCCTACGTGATGATCCCATTGCTGGGCCCAAGCACCTTGCGTGATGCGCCGTCCAAGTACGTCGACAGCTACACCCAGCCGTACCGCTACATGAACGACATCGGCTGGCGTAACAGCACCTTCGGCCTCAACGTCGTTGACGTGCGCGCCAGCCTGCTCGACAGCGAGAAGCTGATCAGCGGCGACAAGTACACCTTTATCCGTAACGCCTACCTGCAGAACCGTGAGTTCAAGGTCAAGGATGGCAAGGTAGTCGACGACTTTTAAGCTGTAACTTCCTGAAATAAACCAAGGCGACCTTCTGAAGGTCGCCTTTTTTATGTGTGCTCCAACCTTACTTTGTGTTGTGGTCCAAGCGGTTCTTATAACTCCCGGTGATTTGCAGGGTAAAGACGCCCGGCGACCATCGCCATGAGCTTGAAACCCCTCACGGATGGGAGTACCGTCTGCGCCTTAGAAGGGCACCTCTGCTTTACCGTTGTGCATGGGCGAAATCCCAATGCTTTGTAGGACAGAGAGGCTAGAAAGCGAATCCAGTACGTGAGCCCGGCCATTGCCGAGCCGCCTACGCCAACCTAATTCTGGCGCCGTTTGCCCACATGCAAAAAACCAGTGCCACGCTGCTGATAATCGATGACGACGAAGTAGTGCGCGCGAGCCTCGCGGCCTACTTGGAAGACAGTGGCTTCAGCGTCCTGCAGGCCAGTAATGGCCAACAGGGTCTCCAGGTATTCGAGCGCGACAAGCCCGACCTTGTGATCTGCGACCTGCGCATGCCCCAGATGGGCGGCCTGGAGCTGATTCGCCAGGTGACCGAGCTTGCCCCGCAAACGCCGGTGATTGTCGTGTCCGGTGCCGGTGTCATGAACGACGCTGTCGAAGCCCTGCGCCTGGGCGCTGCCGATTACCTGATCAAGCCCCTGGAAGACCTGGCCGTGCTGGAGCACTCGGTGCGCCGCGCCCTGGACCGTGCCCGCCTGCTCCTGGAAAACCAGCGCTACCGCGAAAAGCTCGAGACCGCCAACCGCGAGCTCGAAGCCAGCCTGAATCTGCTCCAGGAAGACCAGAACGCCGGTCGCCAGGTGCAGATGAACATGCTGCCGGTGAGCCCCTGGAGCATCGACGAGTTCAAGTTTGCCCACCAGATCATCCCGTCGTTGTACCTGTCGGGTGATTTTGTCGATTATTTCCGTGTGGATGAGCGACGCGTGGCGTTCTACCTGGCCGACGTTTCCGGCCACGGCGCTTCTTCTGCCTTTGTGACCGTGTTGTTGAAGTTCATGACCACGCGGCTGTTGTTCGAGTCCAAGCGCAATGGCACCTTGCCGGAGTTCACCCCTTCCGAGGTGCTGGGCCACATCAACCGGGGCCTGATCAGCTGCAAGCTGGGCAAGCACGTGACGATGGTCGGCGGCGTGATCGACGAAGAAACCGGTCTTTTGACCTACAGCATTGGCGGTCACCTGCCGATGCCTGTTTTGTACACTCCTGACAGTGTGCGCTACCTGGAAGGGCGTGGCCTGCCGGTGGGCTTGTTCAATGAAGCCACCTACGAAGACCACATCCTGGAACTGCCGCCGATCTTCAGCCTGACGCTGATGTCCGATGGCATCCTGGACCTTCTTCCAGAGCCTACACTCAAAGAGAAAGAAGCCGCCTTGCCCCAAAAGGTCAAGTCGGCGGGCGGCAGCCTGGATGGCCTGCGGCAGGTTTTTGGATTGGCCACGCTAGGGGAGATGCCGGATGATATCGCCCTATTGGTGTTGAGCAGGAATCTTTGATGAGTACCGGAAGAATCCAATTCGCCGAGCAAGACGGGACCTTCGTCCTGAAGTTTGTCGGTGAAGTGCGCCTGACCTTGTGTTCGGCCCTGGATGCGACGATTGAGCGGATCTTCACAGCGCTGAACTTCTCGGCGATCGTGATCGACCTGACCGAAACCCGCAGCATCGACAGCACCACCCTGGGGCTGTTGGCCAAGCTGTCCATTCTGTCGCGGCAGAAGGTCGGCCTGTTGCCGACTGTGGTCACCACCCACGAAGACATCACCCGTCTATTGCAGTCGATGGGCTTTGACCAGGTGTTCAACATCGTTGACCGCCCAATTCCCTGCCCGGAATGCCTCACCGACCTGCCGTCGCAAGACCAGTCCGAAGAAATCGTGCGGGTCAAGGTGCTGGAAGCGCACAAGATCCTCATGGGCCTCAACGAGTCCAACCGCGAAGCCTTCCACGACCTGGTCAACGCCCTAGAGCGCCACTGACGGCTTCCCTGTCGAAACACATGCCCATGTGGGAGGGGGCTTGCTCCCGATAGCGGTGGATCAGTCAACAAATCCAGTGACTGGCACTCCGCTATCGGGAGCAAGCCCCCTCCCACAATTGACCTGCGATCGACTTGAAACTGGTACACAAAAAAGGGCGGCACCCTCACAGGTGCCGCCCTTTCTGCTGCTATCTGCCCTTACAGCTTGGCCGACAACAACGCCTCCAGCTTCTCCTGATCCCGAGCAAACTGGCGAATACCCTCTGCCAGCTTCTCAGTCGCCATCGCATCCTCGTTGGACTCCCAACGGAACTGCGCTTCAGTCATATGCACACTGGCCTCACCGGCATGGCCTGGCGCCAACTTGCGCTCCAGCTTGCCTTCATCGGCTGCCAGCTTCTCCAACAGGTCCGGGCTGATGGTCAGGCGGTCACACCCGGCCAGCTCTTCGATCTGGCTGAGGTTACGGAAGCTCGCACCCATCACCACCGTCTTGTAGCCGTTGGCCTTGTAGTAGTTGTAGATGCGCGTCACCGACTGCACGCCCGGATCATCGGAACCGGTGTAATCGTTGCCATTGGCCTTCTTGTACCAATCGTAGATACGGCCCACGAACGGCGAAATCAGAAACACACCCGCTTCGGCACAAGCCACGGCCTGCGCGAAGGAGAACAGCAGCGTCAGGTTGGTCTGGATGCCTTCTTTTTCCAGCTTCTCGGCGGCACGGATGCCTTCCCAGGTAGAAGCGATCTTGATCAGCACGCGGTCACGACCAACGCCGGCTTTGTCGTACAGGTCGATCAGACGGTGCGCACGCTTGAGAATCGCGGCCTCGTCGAACGACAGGCGCGCATCCACCTCAGTGGAAATACGGCCCGGCACTACTTTGAGAATTTCTTGACCCACCGCCACCGCAAAGCGGTCACTGGCCAGGCCCACGTCGCCGTTGCAGTCTTGCACACACTCATCCAGCAGCTTGGCATAGCCCGGGATCGACGCAGCCTTGAGCAGCAGGGAAGGGTTGGTGGTCGCGTCTTGTGGCTTGAGCTTGGCGAGGGTGGAAAAATCGCCGGTATCGGCTACGACAGTGGTGAATTGCTTGAGTTGTTCCAGCTTGGAAGTCATGGGCGTGCTCTGTCCTGTGGGTCTGATGACATTACCCGAGCGCTGGCAAGCGCTCAAGGGCGCAAATGCGTTAGGTCGTTTGCGAGGGCAATAACCTGGAAACGGCCGTTTGAATTACCGGCCGTGGTGCTTAATAGGAGGGCAAAATCGTTGGCAGGTTCAACCCAACTGCCCGATAACCACCCCAATCAAACTGTGAGAGCCGGCTTGCCTGCATGACGCCAGCCCAGCCACTGACATTCACCTGACCCCCATCAGTCAAACTGTGGGAGCTGGCTTGCCTGCGATGACGCCAGTCCAGCCACTGACATTCACCTGACACACATCGCTCAAAACTGTGGGAGCTGGCTTGCCTGCGATGACGCCAGTGCAGCCACTGATATTCACCTGACACGCATCGCTCAAAACTGTGGGAGCGGGCTTGCTCGCGAAAGCAGCCTGTCAGCCCCAAATACCCCCACTGACACCCAACCCGTCACCGCCCCTCCAACAACTCCCCCGCCTGATCCAGCAACGCCAACGGATCCACCGCCTTATGAATATCCACCGACAACAATTGCCGAAACTTACGCGCCCCCGGGAAACCGGTTCCCAGCCCCAGAACATGGCGCGTGATGTGATGCATCGAGCCACCTGTTGCCAAGTGCTCGGCTATATACGGGCGCAACTGTGCCAGCGCCTCGGCGCGGGTGATGACAGGCGCAGTGCTGCCAAACAGCTGTTGATCCACCTCGGCCAGCAAATACGGATTGTGATAAGCCTCCCGCCCCAACATCACCCCATCAAACGTCTGCAAATGCTCCTGGCACTGCTCCAACGTCTTGATCCCACCGTTGAGATTAATCTCCAACTCCGGAAAATCCCGCTTCAACTGCGCCGCCACGTCATAACGCAAGGGTGGAATGTCACGGTTCTCCTTGGGCGACAACCCCTCCAGAATCGCAATCCGCGCATGCACGGTAAAACTGGTGCAACCCGCGTCTTTCACCGTCCCGACGAAATCACACAGCTCGGCATAACTGTCCCGGCCATTGATGCCGATACGATGCTTCACCGTCACGGGGATCGACACCGCATCGCGCATCGCCTTTACACAGTCCGCCACCAGGGCAGGGTGCGCCATGAGGATCGCGCCGATCATGTTGTTCTGCACCCGGTCGCTGGGGCAACCGACGTTCAGGTTCACTTCATCGTAACCGGCGGCCTCGGCCATGCGGGCGCAGGCGGCCAGATCGGCTGGGACACTGCCGCCCAATTGCAGCGCCAGCGGGTGCTCGGCTTCGTTGTGGCGCAGGAAACGGTCGTGATCGCCGTGGAGGATAGCGCCGGTGGTAACCATCTCGGTGTAGAGCAGGGCGTGTTTGGAGAGCAGGCGCAGGAAGAACCGGCAGTGGCGGTCGGTCCAGTCCATCATGGGGGCGACGGAGAAGCGGCGGGAGAGTGGGGCGGTTTGTAGGGGCATGGGGGATCTGAGTCAGCGAGGCGGAGGGGGCGCAGTTTATCAGGAACGGATCTTGGGTGTCGGAGAGGCAAGTTTTGCGCGCATTACCACTTCGAACGAGGGCGTTGCCGTGTGTGGGATACGCCAAGGATCTGCAGTCGATCCCCCCCGGCCAAAGTCAGTAGCCACTAAAGAGCACGTCATTTTCGTTTTGATGCTGACATGCTGGAGCGATTCAAGGCTTCTGGACGGGCTGGGAAACGTGGATGAACGCCGCTTTGGCCGATTGGCTCAATACGCATATACCAGATGAACTGACGGATTAGTCGTTAAAAATCATTCTTAAGAATAAGCCGCCGATTGAGACGGCTTTTTGTTGACTGGTGATTGGCTTTTTTCAGCGGCGGATAAATAAACCTGTCCCCGTTTGCCGTCCCCGTTTGCTATATCTCTAACGTCAATGTTGTTGTTTGTTAAGGGGCTTCTGTATTGTCCAAGTACTCTTTGTACTCCTCGGCTTTCTTTATAAGGTTGAGTGTATGAAATTTTTCACTTGAAATTACGGGGTACGTTGAAGCTACTAGTTTTACTAGGTCATTGTGTTTTTTGTTTTTTGTGGCTTCTATTACAAAGTCGAGTATTTTTATGGTTTCGGCGTCTAGATGATTTTTCTTTTCTTCAGTTGTTTCTAAGGTTGTTAGTTTTTTTCCGCGTTCAGTTAGTGTGGTGGTTATCTTTATGCTCTTTTCTTTTTCTGACTCTTTCAGTATTAACGAGTTGTAAGGGCCGTTAAGGTTAAAGAACCACTCTATGTTGGTAATTTGTTTTTTATTTGTTATTGATTCCTTCCAGTCGGCGAGATAGATTGTTTTTATTAGTCTTGAGAGTGATATTTTTTTGGATGGTTGGTGTTTTGCTATTATGTAATTAATTATTTCAATTAGAGTGTTTTTCATATTAGAACCCTGCCTTCTTGGCGATCTCGAGACTAACCATGTGCGGTCTAAGTGCGTCTAAAAGATTGGCGATTGTCCTTGATTCATTTTTTCCAAAATCTGCATCAATGGTTGCTATATTCGGTAGGTCGGTATTGGTAGACTCAAAAACTATGATCGCTACTGAGGCGCTTTTGCTGTTCTTAACTCGAACGCAATGTAATGAACGGCTTTTCATGCCTATAGCGCGCAGGGTAGTATCTGAGATTTTTCCGGCTTTTGCGTTTGCCGCTACCCAGTTTTCTATATTGATGAGTGGATCTGGAAGGCCAGTTACAGTGGCTTTCCCTAGTGTCCAAGCATGTCCAATTAAACCTGACTCCTTAGCATACATTTTTTTGGGGAACTCCGTGTGCTTCTCGTTATCGGAGTGTCTACCAACGCACCGGAAGTGGTCAAGTTCTAATACGTATAAGCTGATTCGCTCTGTTACGCCATATTTTAGTTTTCTATAGGTTGAGTAGATAAACTTGCTAAACAAATCGGTGCAATCAATTATTTTGCTGTCGTGCTGGCGTCGAAGGTTTTCTATTTCTTGTGTTAATCTTTTATTTTGTCGCTTTAAGATTATGTCACTCATGCTGTTTGAGCAAAGAATCCACGTTGCCATAACTATCGCAGACACAGCTAGAACGAGCGTGATGCTAGCTACGCTAAAGTTTTCGATGATTGCTGCTCTTGCTGGTGCTGGTGTTAGTCGACGTACAGATGCTTTTAAGTCGTCGTTTAGTGCTAGATAGCTAAATATAACTGAGCTTAAAATGGTTGGTATAAGATTGTATTTGCTTATTTGCAAAATCTTGTTGCTTATCGCTGTTCCTATTTTGTGTTTTGATCTGTTTAGGAGTCTGTTTATATGTACAAGCCATTTCTCTATGTTTTTATCTGCTTCAATATCCATAGGGGTTAGCAGAGGGCTTATTTTTATTTTGGGTTCCATGTCGATCGACATACATCAAATCCATTGAGGGTACATAGATCTAATGATATCAATTTGATATCTATAAATAAAGCCCAGAAATTTTTTAGCGCAGGCCCACTTTTCTAGGAGATTTCCCACACCTTTCTCGGCTTGCCCCTCAGGCCACCCATAGCTAACCTCCTCACGTCACTTCAAACCCAGTGGCCGGAGGTGGAAGTCCGTATTGCTAAGGCGTTTTTAACTCCCGTGAACATTTGGAGCTTCGCCCATGCACAACAACACACGCAGTTTCTCTCTTGATCAAACCGTATCGTCCGCCGATCCCAAGCTTCTAGCCGCAGCCCACCGAGCAATCCATCATCACTTGCCCCCATCCGACGACGCTGCGCCCGCAGAACACCCAAGCAACAACCTATTCCTCGTAAACCCAATCCTCGACCCTGAAACCCTCCTGGCTAACGCCGCCGAAAACCTCGCAGCCGCCAACGAAATGGCCGCCACTTTGGCGTTCAACCTCGACGATTCCCAGCGCGCCATCGCCCTAGGCATTCAGCAGTTAATCGAGTTGAGCTCGCTGCTGGTTGATCGAGCCCAGGAGCAAGTTGCGCCTGTGACTGCCTCAGTCAAAGCCTGACAACCATCCCTGCCGCCTTAACCAGGGCGGCAACTTGAACTCATGCTGTCCCCCAGCAAAGTTTCATAATTCCCTGCGCCTTTGAGGCCTACGATTGCCTGCAAGAGAGGACCCCAGCGCCTCCAGCCCACAGGGAGTTGAAAAATCATGATCTCGAATCTCGTCAAAGTCGTGATGATCACCGGCACGTTGATGTTGAGTGCTTGTTCATCTTCACCAGCTGTGAATAGTGACCCGTGCTTTTCTGGTGGATGCCAGGCGTTTGGGGACCACAGCCCCGGCAAAGCCGCCAAGATGAATTTTGGCGGCAGTGGGCTGGGGAGTAGTTATGGGGAGTATGGTTCGGGGTTGTTGCATGATGATTGAAGGAGGGGGTCAGTCAGTGGTGTGTTGACTGGCCCATTGCTATCGGGGGCAAGCCCCCTCCCACATTGGATCTATGATCGGCGCAAAACTTGTGGCGTTAGTGGCCGCCTTTCATACGCCGAGCTATCAGGTAGAGGCCCAGGCCTACCAGGGCTGTCGCGGCGCCGATGTAGCCGGTGCTGGTCCAGCCGAGGCCGGCAGTGATGGCCATACCGCCAAACCACGGGCCCAGCGCATTAGCCAGGTTGAACGCGGCATGGTTGGACGCTGCCGCCAGGCTTGGCGCTTCGTGGGCAATGTCCATCAGGCGAATCTGCAACGGTGCTGCCAGCGCAACCATAGTGCCAACCAACCCCATGCTCAGCAGCACGCCCCATAGCGACGAGGCGGCTAAGGGGAAGAACAGCAGCACGGCCATCGACCACACCAATATCAAGCCTACGGCTCGAAACTGCATGCGATCAAACAGCTTGCCACCGGCAATGTTGCCGATAATCCCGCCGACGCCAAAGGCGGCGAGGCCAAACGGAATCCACTGTGGCGAGACTTTGGTCACTTCGAGCATGGTCGGCGCCAGGTAGCTGAATACGCAGAACATCCCGGCAAAGCCAATTGCACCGATGGACAGGGCCATCCAGACCTGGGGTTTGGTGAAGGCGCGCAGTTCCTTGCGCGGGTCGCTGCGTTGTTCGTCGTGGCGGTGGGGCACGAATTGCCAGACCAGGGCGATGGTGAGCAGGGCGATCACGCTGACCAGGGCGAACGCCGAGCGCCAGCCCAGGTGTTGGCCGAGGAAGGTGGCGATGGGGTTGCCGAGCAGCATGGCCAGGGTCAGGCCCATCATCACGCGGGCTACGGCGCCGGCACGTTTGTCGGTGGGCACCATGCTGGAGGCGACCACGGCGGCGATGCCGAAGTAGGCGCCGTGGGGCAGGCCGCTGATAAAGCGGAAGGCCACCAGCGAGCCGAAGGTGGGGGTGAAGGCGGTGGCGAAGTTGCCCAGGGCGTACAGGCCCATCAGCAACAGCAGCATGTGTTTGCGCAGCAGCTTGGCGCCGAGGATGGCCAGCAGTGGGGCGCCGACCATCACGCCCAGGGCGTAGGCGCTGATGGCGTGGCCGACTTGCGGTTCGCTCAGGCCCAGGTTCTGGGCGATGTCGGGCATCAGGCCCATGATGGCGAATTCGCCGGTGCCGATCGCGAAGGCGCCTACGGCCATGGCCGCTTCCATTTTCGCGGCGCTGCGCGCGGGCAGTACGTGCCCGGGTGTTTGCTGGGTAGTCATGGGTAACTCTGTGTGAAAGGTGTGCACGAAGGACAGCTGCCGATGCTACGCAGGCAACGGCGAAGGTGTCTAGAACCGCCATTTGCGTGAGAGTTCCGGGCCTGTGACCGCAGGTCGCGGCTGTCAGGCTTGACACCGGCGCATTAAAACCCGCGATTTAGGCCTGTCAATTGGCCAAACGGCGCATAAACGCTGTTTAGCGTGATATTCTGCGCGCCGTCTTGGTCTAGTCTTTCCCTGGTGCGTACACCCGTATACGTCCCAGCGGTTGGCTGTCGCCCAGGTAGCTGAAGCCAATAACGATAAGAAGTCAGCGCAGAAGGGACATAACAGTGAGGTCGATCCATCGGCCTTGTGTGCCCACCCTGCAGCCTTCATGTGAATGTGCAGACCCCGCGGTACGTTGCCTGACGTAGCGTGAACGAGGGTTACTCATGATCGGGGGCGGTAGGGCGGATGGCGTTTTATCATAGGTGCTACTGATGTTTAAAAAAGTAAACACTGCCCTGCTGGGGCTGGCTTTGTCGATGGGGATCACGTCCGTTCACGCGGAAGAGGCAAAGAAAGTCGATGTGCTGCTGATCGGCGGCGGCATCATGAGTGCGACCCTGGGTGTCTGGCTCAATGAGCTGGAACCAGACTGGTCGATGGAGATGGTCGAGCGCCTCGATGGCGTAGCCGAAGAAAGCTCCAACGGCTGGAACAACGCCGGTACCGGTCACTCGGCCCTGGCTGAGCTGAACTACACCCCGGAAGACAAGAACGGCAACGTTGAGATCCCGAAAGCTGTCGAGATCAACGAAGCGTTCCAGATTTCCCGTCAGTTCTGGTCCTGGCAGGTTCAGCAGGGCGTGTTGAAGAACCCGCGTTCGTTCATCAACTCCACACCGCACATGAGCTTTGTGTGGGGCGATGACAACATCAAGTTCCTGAAAAAGCGCTACGAAGCCCTGAAGGCCAGCCCGCTGTTCGCCGGCATGCAGTACTCCGAAGACCCGGCGCAGATCGCCAAGTGGGTTCCGCTGATGATGGAAGGGCGTGACCCGAGCCAGAAAATCGCGGCCACCTGGAGCCCGATCGGTACCGACGTGAACTTCGGCGAGATCACCCGCCAGTTCGTCGCTCACCTGCAAACCACGCCGAAGTTTGACTTGAAGCTGTCGAGCGAAGTGCAGGACATCACTCGCAACGACGACGGTTCGTGGCGTGTGAGCTACAAAAACCTCAAAGACGGCACCAAAACTGAAACCGACGCCAAGTTCGTGTTCATCGGCGCCGGCGGCGGTGCCTTGCACCTGCTGCAGAAGTCGGGCATTCCGGAAGCCAAGGAATACGCTGGCTTCCCGGTCGGTGGTTCGTTCCTGGTCACCGAGAACCCAACCGTTGCCGAACAGCACCTGGCCAAGGCCTACGGCAAGGCTTCGGTAGGTTCGCCACCGATGTCGGTTCCGCACCTGGACACCCGCGTGCTGGATGGCAAGCGTGTGATTCTGTTCGGCCCATTCGCGACCTTCTCGACCAAGTTCCTGAAAGAAGGCTCGTACCTGGACCTGCTGACCAGCACCACCACCCACAACATCTGGCCCATGACCAAAGTCGGTATTCGTGAATACCCACTGGTCGAGTACCTCGCCGGCCAACTGATGCTGTCCGATGACGACCGCTTCAAGGCGCTGCAAGAGTACTTCCCGAACGCCAAGCAGTCCGACTGGCGCCTGTGGCAAGCCGGCCAGCGCGTGCAGATCATCAAGCGTGACGAAGAGCTGGGCGGCGTGCTGAAGCTGGGCACCGAAGTAGTCAGCTCTGCCGACAACAGCATTGCCGGCCTGTTGGGTGCATCGCCAGGCGCGTCCACCGCGGCTCCGATCATGCTGACCGTGCTGCAAAAAGTCTTCAAGGACAAGGTAGCAAGCCCGGCCTGGCAGGAGAAACTGCACCAGATCGTGCCAAGCTACGGCACCAAGCTGAACGACAGCCCTGAAGCTGTTGCCAAGGAATGGGCCTACACTGCCGGTGTGCTGCAACTGACACCACCGCCAGCTATCCCGCAACTGGCTGCTCCACAGGCTACCGAGGCTGCCAAGCCTGCGGCTGAGCCAAGCAAGCCGGCGTCTGACCTGGCGCTGTAAGCAACACCCACGAAAAAGCCCGCTGAACCGGTGACGGTCAGCGGGCTTTTTTGTGGGCATTCAGAGGGTGAATCCCTTCTTGAGTTGCTCATGCAGATGAAGCGCCAGATGGTTTGCGCTATCGGACAACAAGTAGATGTGGTGGCGCGGCAATTCAGGCAGTTGAACGCCGGGGATATTTTGGGTCAGCCCAGCGGTTATTCGGCTTTCTTCAATCAGGCCAACGGCCAATCCGCAGATCACGGCGGTTTCTACCGCAGTAGAACTGGCACTTTCCAGCAGGACTCGATAGTAGGCGCCATGCTCTTTCAACGCCCGTATCGCCGAGGCTCGATAGGGGCATCCGGTTAATTGCACGGCGATAGGTAGCGGCGCCTGTTCCGGTGTTTTGAATTGGTCGGAAACAACCCATACAGGCTGTATCGAACCCAACTGTTCTCCCTGCTCCAAGGGCTGAGCACTGACGACCAATGCCAAATCAATCTGTTCCCGGCTGAACATGGTGAACAGTTCGCCACTGGATCTGGCTTCTATTTCCAACTCAAGCAAGGGATTGTCAGCGATAAGCTGCGGCAGGAAATCGCGCATGAAAGCCGGCGCATAAGAATCGGGAAGCCCCAGGCGAATCCTTCCTTGCATGCGCTGGGGGGTTAAGGAGGCCAGTAAGCGGTCGTGGCTCTTGAGAAAGTCGGTGGTTTCGCTGAGTAGTTTCTTGCCATACATCGTCAGCTCAACACCTTGGTTACTCCGGCTGAACAGGCGTTGGCCGACTAAGTCTTCCAGCTTTTGAATCTGCGTCGTAACGGTCGAAGCGCTCCGATGCACATGGCTCGCTGCTTCATTGAAGCGACGGAAGCGGGCGACCGCATGGAAGGTTCGCAGCAGATCGATATTGAGTTGCTTGCTCATGATTCTTCTTTTGAGGATTAGTGGTGCAGGTTATTCAAATATACAAAATCATGCATGCTGATTAGGCTTTGGGTCAAACAGGTTCGTATGTGCTTTCGCGCCTGACAATAAGAAAAAGGAGCCCATATATGGATATCAATGAGTTGGTAGCGTCATCGCTGAAAAACAACCACGGTTATGACGTCCAGATCTGGACGATTGAAAATGCCGAAAAGTACGCATCGACATCTACCGATCTCAAGGATCGAGATCGACAGGTCAGTGAAGAAATCCTTGGTTTGATGACCTCGTTGAATTTGGAGGGTGTGAACCGAGTTGACCTCTGTGCGGCACCCTGCGGCAATGGAGCATTAAGTGAGATTTTACGCGCCGTGGCGGATGATTTGGTCGGTCTGGTAGGTCAAGACCGTTTGCATTACGTCGAATTGGGACCAGAGCCGATCAAGACGTCCGTGCTGCTTCATCATCTGCTTGAGAACGGGGTGGGAGCTGTACATTACACGGCGGTTGATATCAACCGGGCCTCACATGACGTAATGCGTCGAGCGGTGGAACCACTGCTGGCAGCGCCTGAGAACTTTCGTTATTTGGCCACTGATTTCCGCGCGTTGTGCCGGGACGATATTGAATGTGGGCAGGACGTGACATTAGTCACGATGCTGGGGTTTCAGGAGGGAAATGAACTGCCTGAAACGATCGGCCAAATCATTCGCAAAATAGGTGGGACACGGACCTATGTCTTGTCAGAAATGCAGCTGTCCATCCCGGATGATGATGCGCATATTCATCGCTTTTATCGGCATCACTGCATGACTCGCTTTTCTGAGCTGGTGGGTTTGAAGCTCGGTTTTGACAAGGTCGGCAGCAATCATGAAGTCATCGTTTCAGACATTGAAGTCGATGATGATCGGTATCGCGTGGCGGCAACCTTGCTTCCTGTTCTCAGCGGTAAAGATGAAGGTTATTTGTTGACCAATGTGTGCTTGAAGTACACCCGCGAGCAATTTAGCCGCGTGCGTCAGGATTACGGTGGATGTCGCGTCATTGGTGAGTATTGCAGCGGTGACGGCAGCGTTCTCTACCAGTTATCGGAGTACCGAATGGATCACGGTATAGCCAATTGAGAGAGGAAGTCACGATGAAACAGCAAAGTGAGCTACCCGTATTCGCACAAGGGGCTGCACGCCTGAAGTCAGCCCTGCAAGCATCACTGGTTCCCGCATCCCGATGTAAGCATCCCGGGGCCCTGCTCGACACGTTGCAACACTGGAGTGACAGTTATTTGTGCAGTGATGGCCCATGCCTCACAGGTCATCGCAGCTTAGCGAACCTGGGGTACATGAGGTCGCCACTAGTAATTGCCCAGCCCGAGCAGTTGACGGCAGTGGCTCAGGTCTCGGGGCTGTTCAATGAGCAGGGCATCGCCGAGTTGAGGCGAGCGTGTTATCAGTTGGAGGCGGGGTCCAGCACCAGCGACTGGATTATCTCTAACCGTACCCGTGCGGCAACGCGGTCATCGACACTTATCCGGGAGATGATGGACAGTCGGGCGTTCCTGCTGGCGGTGTCAAAAATTGCAGGTGTGCCGCTGGTTCCGCACCCTTTCTTGCGCGCCCGTTCCCAGGTCAATTACTTCTACCCGCCCCAGGCTCAGCACGATAGGGCACAGATCGGTATGTGGCATACCGATGGAACCAGCTTTGTGCTGAACATAGTGCTGTCTGAGCCCAGCGAGTATGAAGGTGGAGAGTTCGTTTATTTTGAGGGCCCTGTGGAGCGCTTTGATGTCGCAAGCCTCAATGACAACGTGCGAAGCTGTGGTGTGAAAGCCAGTGGCGATGCGGTGTATATCTACGGCAGTCGAGTGTTTCATGGCGTGCGCCCACTCACTCAAGGCCGGCGCATGTCGTTGGTGTTGTCGTTTCACTGTCCTTACAGTCAGGCGGATGTCAATAAGTTCTGGCACTTGGCATCCGACGATGGCGTGCTGCGTACCATCAAGCCGTGGTTCCAGCTCAAGCGTGACCTGGTGCGATCCGCCAGCGAGCAATATCGGCGTTTGGGGATTGACCCCATCACGTTTGGCGAACTCGTGCCGTTGCAGTTGCAGGGGGCACGATGACGGCTCGTATCGGCTACACGCGGTTGTTACTGCTTCAGGTCGTCTTTGTCCTATCCTGGAGTTCCGGCTTTATAGGTGCCAAGTTAGGCGCGCAGAGTGCTGGAGCCTTCAACCTTTTGTTCTGGCGTTTTTTGTTGGTTTCGTTATGCCTGGCAGTGTTTTTGAACAGACGGTTGCTGAGGGTTTCCTGGCAGCAGATTCGTCATCACGCAGTTGTCGGGTTCCTGTCGCAGTTCCTATATTTGAGTTGCCTCTACGTGGCGATCCAGAACGGTCTACCGCCCGGGATCGCGGCGATCATTGCGGCGTTACAGCCGTTGATGACAGCGGCATTGTCGACAGGCATGGCGTCCGAGCGCAGTGGCGGCTGGCAGTGGTTGGGGTTGATGATCGGCTTTGTCGGTGTGTCGATTGTGATTGCCGGGCAGTATGGTGGTGGCGGGCAGGGTGTCGGGTTGGTCATGTATCTCTTGCCTCTGGTGTCGGCACTTGGGCTGACACTGGCGACCTTGTACGAGCGTCGTTCGGTGCAGACCCAGGACAGCGGGTTGGTATTGCCGCTGTTTATCCAGTCGCTGTTGACCTTGATAGGTTTTACCGCGGCCGTGATCTACACCGACACCCTGAGTATTCCCCATGACACCAACGTACTGATTTCGATTGTGTGGCTGACGGTGTTCTCCACCTTCCTCGCCTATTTGAGCCTGTGGATGCTGCTACGGGTGATGACGGCCACCCATGTGGCGGCGCTGGTGTACCTGGAGCCGCCGGTGACGTTGGTGTGGGCGGCGTTGATGTTTGGCGATGTGATCCACGCATCGACCTACGCGGGTATTGCCGTGGTCGTGGCGGGGTTGGTGCTGGTGCGCCTGAAGCGACCGACTGTCGCCTGTACTTACTGAGGCTGGCAGGTTCAGCAACCCGACAGACACCGCCTGTTAAAAAGTACCCAGGGCCAAGCAGGAGCGTGGCTGAAACAAGGGGGGATTTTTACCAGTGCAGGTGTTGGGCGTTCGCGCCCGAGGGTTTTGTATGTTGCTACGTTATGCAGCATTGGCCGCCATGGTGGTCGCCGCTTCCGGGTGTGTGCAGGAGCGTGTTGTGCATGAGCGCAGGCCGGTACAACACGAGTACGTTGATGTGGTGGCGCCGCAACCGCCGCCGGTGCAGGTGATCGAAGTGGAGCCTGCGGTGCGCGAAGGTTATATCTGGTCACGCGGTTATTGGCGTTGGGAAGGCGGGCGTTATGTGGCAGTGCATGGCCATTGGGAACCAGTGCGTCAGGGCTATCGTTATGTACACCCGCACTGGGTGCAGCGTAATGATGGCTACCACTGGCAGATCGGCGGCTGGGTTCGCTAACCCAACGCTTTCTCCCATTGGAGCGAGCTTGCTCGCTCCTACAAAAAAGCCGGCCTAGCCGATCCGTTTCATCCCCGCTGCCTTGGCCGCGTTCAGATCAAACGTTGCGGTGTACTCGCAACCGGCCGCGTGGCCACAGCGTTCGATCAGGCAGTCGGCAAAGTCCGCTTTGCTTGCGGTGAACCTGCGCAGGGCCTGCCAGATGATATCGGCGTGCTCGACGGTCAGTTCCCGTGTGTACA
Organism: Pseudomonas sp. GZJR-8; assembly: GCF_002916705.1. Classification (NCBI taxonomy): domain Bacteria; kingdom Pseudomonadati; phylum Pseudomonadota; class Gammaproteobacteria; order Pseudomonadales; family Pseudomonadaceae; genus Pseudomonas; species Pseudomonas sp. GZJR-8. The sequence goes on from NZ_JXSI01000001.1 coordinate 652,067, forward strand.
GCAAGGTTTCCAGCACCGTCACCACGTCGCTTTTGGTCGACTGGTAGCAGGACTGCAACACCCACACCAGCTCCGTAAGCGTCACCAGGCTGACAAAACCGGGTGAGGCGGCGGTGAGCGATTCGATCAGTTGGGATGCTTTAGCTGATTGAACCGGGTCGTCCTGGGTCACATAACGCACCAGCACGTTGGTATCCAGGCCGATCATCCAGCGGTTGCTCCCTGGGCCGCGATGGCTCGGTTCATGTCTTCGATAGACACGGTGTGAGCGGGTTTGCGGATCAATCCCTTGAGGTCCTTGACGGTTTTGCTGGCGGCGATCATGGAAAACTTGCCGTCTTCCAATTCGACGAATTCCACCCGGTCGCCTGTTTCCAGGCCCAGGGCTGTCCTGACCTGGACAGGGATGGTGATTTGCCCTTTTGAAGTGAGCGTGGCGGTAGCCATAGTGAAGATCTCCATCGTGATATTCCTTACCTTAGGGTAAGGAATGACAGAGGACAATATCCGTTGGTCCATAGGTCGCTCGCAGGTGTGAGTCAGTCGGTAGTAAAACCCTAGTCCGAATGCTCGATCCTCACACCGTTGGCTACGCCCCAAACAGATACAAACTATGACCTACCGCCGCTACCTCACTGCACCACGCGATAGCACGGCACATACGCCGCGCCGCCCGGCAGTTTCATGCGGTGCTGGGCCACGAACGCCTTCAATAATTCATCCAGCGGTTTCATGATCGCCGGGTCGCCGTGGATCTCATACGGGCCGTTCTCTTCGATCAGGCGGATGCCCTTGTCCTTGACGTTACCCGCCACAATCCCCGAGAACGCCCGGCGCAGGTTGGCTGCCAGTTCATGGGGCGGCAGCGCGTGGCTCAGTTGCAGGCTGGCCATGTTTTCGTGGGTAGGATCGAACGGGCGCTGGAAGCCTTCGTCGATCTTCAGCAGCCAGTTGAAGTGAAACGCGTCGTTACGCTCGCGGCGGAACTGCTTCACTGCCTTGAGGCCGGCCGTCATCTGGCGCGCCACTTCGGCGGGGTCGTCGATGATGATCTGGTAATGCTGCTGCGCCGCTTCGCCGAGGGTGGCGCCGACGAACGCGTGCAGCTGTTCCAGGTAAGGCGCGGCGTGTTTGGGCCCGGTCAACACCACCGGGAACGGCACGTCGCGGTTGTCGGGGTGCATCAGGATGCCCAGCAGGTACAAAAACTCTTCTGCCGTGCCGGCACCGCCGGGGAAGATGATGATGCCGTGGCCGACGCGCACGAAGGCTTCCAGGCGTTTTTCGATGTCCGGCAAAATCACCAGCTCATTGACGATGGGGTTCGGTGCTTCGGCGGCGATGATCCCAGGCTCGGTCAGGCCCAGGTAACGCCCGCCGGTGATGCGTTGCTTGGCGTGGGAAATGGTCGCGCCCTTCATCGGGCCTTTCATTACGCCGGGGCCGCAGCCGGTGCACACATCGAGGCTGCGCAGGCCCAGTTCGTGCCCGACTTTCTTGGTGTATTTGTATTCTTCGGTGTTGATCGAGTGGCCGCCCCAACACACCACGATCTTGGGCTCCACACCCGGGCGCAGCGTGCGGGCGTTGCGCAGCAGGTGGAACACGTAGTCGGTGATGCCTTGGGAGTTGCTCAGGTCGATGCGCTGGCTGTCCAGCTCGTTCTCGGTGTAGACGATGTCACGCAAGGCGCTGAACAGCATCTCGCGGGTGCTGGCGATCATCTCGCCATCGACAAAGGCATCGGCCGGGGCGTTGAGCAGTTCCAGGCGTACGCCGCGGTCCTGCTGGTGAATACGCACTTCAAAGTCTTTGTAGGCGTCGAGGATGGTCTTGGCGTTGTCGATATGCGCGCCGGTGTTGAGGATGGCCAAGGCGCATTGGCGGAACAGGGTGTAGATGCTGCCGGTGCCGGCTTCACTCAGTTGCTGCACTTCACGTTGGGACAGGGTTTCGAGGCTGCCCTTGGGGCTGACGGAGGCATTGATGACTTGACGTTGGAGCATTCTGATTCCTTGAAAGCACAGCCACCGCGCCCGTTTCGGGGCGATGGCTTGAGAATGGTGAGCGCCAATTAAGGTCGCACGAGACGGTTATTTACCTCAGGCGCAAGGCCCAGCGCAAATACCGTCCAGCACCATCATGCCGCAGAACTTACTGAATCAGCTTCCAGTTTTTGTAGAAAACCCGACGCAGGGTAAAGACCAGCCCGGCAAAGCCTGCGATCACGGCGTTGAGCACTGACGGCAGCAAGGTCGGGCGCACGATGTCGATGAACAGGCAGTAGCGCTTGGCGTCGTTTTTGTTGAAGGACGCATGCATCAGCGTGTCATCGAAGATAAACAGCGGGTCGTCGTGCCAGTAGTGCTTGTGCTTGCCTACCTGGATATACACGCCTTCGTGGTGGGGCGCCGGGGCCATGTTGTAGAGCACGCGGAACATCATGCGCAGGGGGCCGAAGTGAAAGGACGTGGAACGGTTCTCGTTGAATACCGAGACACCGATGGTCTTCACGAATGGCAATTTCTTGCGCAGTTGCGGGATATCCAGCGTGGTCTCGATGGGGCGGCCGTACCACTGGAAAAACAACATGCCGCGTTTCTTCTCGGCCATGCGTTCGTCCAGGTAACCGATGATTTCATCCTTGCGGGCCATGGCGTCGTCGATCACCTGTTGCAGGTCTTCGCGCCAGGCCGGTGGCAGGTCTTGCATCGTATAGACATGGCGGTTGCGGCTGCTCAGCAGATCGAGCAGGGTGTTGAACGGTGCCAGCACCCAGGTATTGCGACCGTTGCCGATGAAGTATTTCTTGATGGTGTCGCGGTCGTAGAGGCCGTTGCGCAGGAAGTCATAAACGCCGCAGCACACCACCAACAGCAGAAACACCAGGCAACTGCGCGGGAAACAATAGATCAACAGCAGAACGCCGAGAACCCACGCCAGGGACACCAGCTTTTTGCCGACAGCATTTTTGCTCATGAAACGAGGCTCCAAGGCCGAAACATATTGAAACAATATCGTCATCATAGGGGTTTCTGGCGCCGGCAGGCGTTTTTAAATAGGGTGAAATTGTGAAGCCGCTGCACAATTTGTAACCGTTGCCGTGCAGGCTTCGACGTTTTGTGGATTGAATTTTGAGAACAGAAGATTTGCGACTATCGTGACGCTTCGGTTTTTTGGACGTCATAGACCGGTACGATTGAAGTTGAATGGCCACCATTGGCCTTCGGCACCTTGGAAGAGGCAGAAATTTTTATGATCATCAAACCGCGGGTTCGTGGCTTTATCTGTGTGACCGCCCACCCTGTTGGCTGTGAAGCGAACGTCAAAGAGCAGATCGACTACGTAACCAAGAATGGCGTCATCGAAGGCGGCCCCAAGAAGGTGCTGGTCCTCGGCGCCTCCACCGGTTACGGCCTGGCCGCGCGCATCAGTGCTGCGTTTGGCTGTGGCGCCGACACCCTGGGCGTGTTTTTTGAGAAAGAAGGCGAAGAAGGCAAGCTGAGCTCCGCCGGCTGGTACAACAGCGCGGCATTCGAGAAGTTTGCCGTGGAAAAAGGCCTGTACGCCAAGAGCATCAACGGCGACGCGTTTTCCGACGAGATCAAGCGCCTGACCATCGACACCATCAAGAAAGACCTGGGCAAGATCGACCTGGTGGTCTACAGCCTGGCCGCGCCGCGCCGTACCGACCCGCAAGGCGTGGTGCACAACTCCACCCTCAAGCCAATCGGCAAGGCCGTGACCCTGCGCGGTATCAACACCGACAAGGGCGTAGTGGTAGACACCACTCTTGAGCCTGCAACCCAGGAAGAAATCGACGGCACCGTGAAGGTCATGGGCGGCGAAGACTGGCAGCTGTGGATCGATGCCCTGCGTGACGCCGATGTGTTGGCCGAAGGCGCCAAGACCACCGCCTTCACCTACCTCGGTGAGAAGCTGACCCAGGACATCTACTGGAACGGCTCCATCGGCGAAGCCAAGAAAGACCTGGACAAGAAAGTCCTGACCCTGCGCGAAAACCTGGCGGCGCTCAAGGGCGACGCCCGCGTGTCTGTGCTCAAGGCCGTGGTGACCCAGGCCAGCTCGGCGATCCCGATCATGCCGCTGTACCTGTCGTTGCTGTTCAAGGTGATGAAAGAGCAGGGCACCCACGAAGGCTGCATCGAGCAAGTCTACGGCCTGTTCAAGGACAGCCTGTACGGTAAAGAACCTAAGCTCGACGCCGATGGCCGCCTGCGCGCCGACCTGGCCGAGCTGGAACCGAAGGTCCAGGACGCCGTGGCTGCGTTGTGGAACCAGGTTACCGACGACAACGTCAATGAGATCAGCGACTTTGCCGGCTACAAGGCCGAGTTCCTGCGCTTGTTCGGCTTTGAAGTTGACGGCGTGGATTACGACGCGGATGTGAACCCGACCGTCAAAATCAACGGCCTGATCCAAGCTTAAGGTCTGATCCAGACCAAAATGTGGGAGGGGGCTTGATGGCGGTGTATCAGTCACTATCTTCAGTGGCTGACACCCTGCTATCGGGAGCAAGCCCCCTCCCACATTTGATCCGAGTCTTTTCAGACACTTCTTACGCCCCGACGCGCGCCTCTCTCTTCCAGATCTGCCAGACTCCAGCTGCTATCAAGCCACGCCAACGGAGGATCTGATGACGATTCGTGCAGTAGTTTTTGATTTCGGCGGTGTCCTGTTCGACTGGAGCCCGCAGCACCTGTACCGCAAGCTGATCGCCGATGAGGCGGAGCGGCAGTGGTTCCTCGACAACATCTGCACCCAGGCCTGGAACACCGAGCAAGATGCCGGTCGTACCCTGGCCGAAGCCACCCGCACCCTGATTGACCTGCATCCCGATCACGAACCCTTGATCCAGGCTTACTACGAGCGCTGGCACGAGATGCTGCGCGGTGAGTTAGCCGACGGCGTGGCGATTCTCAAGGCGTTGCACGAGGCCGATATGCCGTTGTTCGGGCTTACTAACTGGTCGGCGGAGACCTTCCCCTACGCCCGGGCCCACTATCCGTTCCTGCAACTCTTTCGAAACATCGTCGTGTCCGGCGAGTTGGAATTGATCAAGCCTGATCCTGCTATCTACCACGCCAGCCTTGATCAGATCCGCGCTCACCTGCCGGACATAAAACCGAATGAAGTGGTGTTTATTGACGATGTCGCCGGCAACACCGAGGCCGCTATCGCCTTGGGTTGGCAGGGCATTCATCATGTATCGGCCGAGCGTACCGCCGCGCGTTTGCGGGCGTTGGGCGTGGCCTTTAATGTGCCCACTTTTCCATGACGAAATCGACGAATGCCCGCAGCTTGGGCAGGCGGTAACGGTCATGGCGATACAGCAGGTGCATCGGGCGGCTGGGCAATTTATACGTGGTTAACAGGGCCACCAGCTTGCCGCTCTCCAGGTCCGGTTGCACCAAGGCGTCGGCCAGCATCGTGATGCCCATGCCGTTGACGGCCGCCTGGCGCAAGCCTTGCGAGCTGTTGATGGTCAATGACCCCGCCACCGGAACCTCCACCTCGCTGCCATCCTCGCTCATGCGCCACAGTTTGTCGGTGTCACGCCAGTTGTCGTTCGCAGGGTAGGCGAATGCCAGGCAGTCATGTTGTTGCAGGTCCTGCGGGGTCTGCGGCGTGCCGCGTCGCGCCAGGTAGGCAGGCGATGCGCAGAGGGTGAGCGTATAGGGCTGCATAGGCCGGGCGATCAGGCTGGAGGTCCCCAGTTCACCGAGACGGATCGCTACGTCGAAGCCACTGTCGACCAGGTCCATGCGTTCATTGCCCAGCACCACGTACAGGTCGATAAGCGGGTAGCGCTGGGAAAATTCGCTCAAGGCCGGCACCAGGCGTTCGGTGCCGAACACGGGAGGCGCTGTGATGCGCAGGCTGCCCTTAGGAGCTTCGCTGTGGATTTGCTCGGCCAGCAGTTCGGAGTCCGCCACCAGCCCCAGCACTTCCAGGCAGCGCTGATAATATTGGCCGCCAAATTCGGTCAGGTTCTGCTTACGCGTGGTGCGTTTGAGCAAGCTCACGCCCAGCCGTTGCTCCAGCGCCCGCAGATGGTTGCCCACCATGGTGGTCGACATCCCGCATTCTTGCGCGGCGGCAGTCATGCTGCCGGTTTCGACCACTTTCACGTACACCGACATTGCCTGGAACAGATCCATTATCAAGCCCTGGTTTAAAGTCATTGCAGATATTCGCAGTTTATCCAGCGCAGGTGGTTAACGATACTTCCATCACCGCAACGATGCACTGGAGCCGCAACCATGACCGCCGCCTGCCTGATGAGCACCTACCAACCCTTGGCCCTGAGCTTCACCCGTGGCCTGGGCACGCGCCTCTGGGACCAGCAGGGCCGCGAATACCTGGACGCTGTCGCCGGCGTGGCGGTGACCAATGTCGGCCATTCCCACCCCAGGCTGGTGGCAGCTATCAGCGAACAAGCCGGTTTGCTGCTGCACACGTCCAACCTCTACAGCATCGACTGGCAACAACGTCTGGCCCAACGCCTGGCGCAGCTGTCCGGGCTCGATCGCGCGTTCTTCAACAACTCCGGCGCCGAGGCCAACGAGACAGCGCTGAAACTGGCGCGCTTGCATGGCTGGAAAAAAGGCATTGAACAACCGTTGGTGGTGGTGATGGAGAACGCCTTTCACGGCCGCACGCTGGGCACCATGGCCGCCAGCGACGGGCCGTCGGTGCGCCTGGGCTTTCAGCGCCTGCCGGGGGATTTCATCAAGGTAGGCTTTGGCGATATGCAGGCTTTGGAGGTGATCACTGCGCAGTTCGGCACGCGCATCGCAGCTGTGCTGCTTGAGCCGATCCAGGGTGAAAGTGGTGTGGTGGTGGCGCCAGTGGGTTATCTCAAAGCCTTGCGCGACCACTGCACGCGCCACGGCTGGCTGATGATGCTCGACGAAATCCAGACCGGCATCGGGCGCACCGGCACCTGGTTTGCCTTCCAGCACGAAGGCATCGTGCCAGACGTGATGACGCTGGCCAAAGGCCTGGGCAATGGCGTGCCCATCGGCGCCTGCCTGGCCCGCGCCGCCGTCGCCGAGCTGTTCACCCCAGGCAGTCATGGCAGCACCTTTGGTGGCAACCCGCTGGCGTGCCGTGTCGGTTGCACCGTGCTGGATATCATTCATGAGCAAGGCTTGTTGCAAAACGCCGCACACCAGGGCGAACACTTGCTGGCGCGCTTGCGCATGGAGCTGGATGGGCACCCGCACGTCCGGGCAATTCGTGGCAAAGGCTTGATGATCGGGATTGAGCTGGCCAGCCCTTATCGCGACCTGGCCCAACGTGCCGCCCAGGAGCACGGGCTGCTGATCAACGTCACACGGGGCAAGATCATTCGCCTGTTGCCGCCGCTGACGTTGGATGCCAAGGAAGCCGAGATGATCGTACGGACCATCACCCGATTGCTGGATTGAAAACGCAATCAAAGTGTGGGAGGGGGGGCTTGCTCCCGATAGCAGTGTGTCAGCCACTGGAAATATTGACTGATACACCGCTATCGGGAGCAAGCCCCCTCCCACAGTGGTTCTGTGTGGGGTTCAGAGGGAGGGGCCATTCAGCCATTCCTGGTTCATGGTTTCGGTATCTCCCAGGTATTCCAGCAACCACGCCATGGCCGGCGAAAGCTTGCTCTGCGCCCACGCCACGCATGATGGGCTGGCTGGAAAGGGCCGGCTCAATTGCAGCGCCACCAACTCGCCGCGCTCGATCCATGGCAATACCTGATGGGCCGGCGCCATCCCTACACACAGCCCATCGCGTAGGCAATCCAGGGCCGAAGCCCAGTTGGGCACCACCAGGCGGCGCTGGTTATCCAGGGTCCAGGTGTCACGCTTGGGCAGATTGCGCGAGGTGTCAGTCATGCACAGTGAGGCGAAAGGGCGCAATTGGTCATCACTGAGCAAGCCTTCCACCGCCGCCAAGGGGTGCCGGGCACTGACCACACACAGCCAGTTCAACAGGCCCATGTCACGGAAGCTGAAGTGACTGGCCACCGGCACTGCGCTGGTGGCGCCGATCACGATGTCGGTGCGCTCATCGGCCAGCGCATCCCATACACCGTTGTACACCTCGTATTCGAGCAGCAGTTCCACCTCGGGAAACTGCCGATAGAAGTCCAGCACCAATTGGCGGCAGCGCTGGGGTTTGACGATGGAGTCCACCGCCACCTTCAACTGGCCGCTCCAGCCATTGGCCACCTGCTGGCACAAGCGTCGGGTGCCGAGCATTTTCTTCATCACGCTGCGGGCTTCGTCGATAAACAGGCGGCCTGCGGGGGTCAGTTCCACGTCGCGATGCCGGCGCACAAACAAGGGCACGGCCAGCCATTCTTCAAGTTGGCGTACGGTGTAACTGATGGCCGACGGTACGCGGTGCAGTTCCTGGGCGGCGGCGCTGAAGCTGCCGTGACGGGCGACGGCGTCGACCACATCCAGAGAATATTCCGACCACATGTGGGCTGCCTTCAAATTTATTGATGAGAGTGTCCAATTATTATCGCTTCACACAGATTTTGTCAGCTTCATAATGGGTGCCAGTCAGCAAATAGTTTGATGGCAGTTTTTACAAGGCTTCGATGAAAAATTCTTTTGGTTTTACCTGGTATCTGGCGGGGCTGAGTATGCTCGGCTATCTCGCCATGGACATGTACTTGCCGGCGTTTGGCGCCATGGGCGAGCAGTTGAATATTGGTGCTGGCGCGGTGGGCGCCAGCTTGAGCATTTTTCTCGCCGGCTTTGCGGTGGGGCAGTTGGTGTGGGGGCCGCTCTCGGACCGCCTGGGGCGCAAGCCCATTCTGCTCGCGGGCTTGAGTCTGTTTGTGCTCGGTTGCCTGGGCATGTTCTGGGTCGAGACCACCCCGCAACTGCTGGCGCTGCGCTTTATACAGGCGATTGGTGTGTGTGCCGCGGCCGTGAGCTGGCAGGCATTGGTGATTGATCGCTACCCGGCCGACAAGGCCCATCGCGTCTTCGCCAGCATCATGCCGTTGATGTCGCTGTCGCCGGCCCTTGCACCGTTGTTGGGTGCCATGGTGTTGAATCACTTTGGCTGGCAGGCGATCTTCGGCGTGTTGCTGGTGGTGTCACTATTGCTGCTGTTGCCGACCTTGTTCCTGCGTAGCCTGCCCAAGCGTGTGGAGCACAAGGGCGGACCCACGCGTCTGGGGTATGGACAGTTGCTCACCTCGCGGGTGTTTACCGGCAACGTGATGATTTTCGCCGCCTGTTCGGCCAGCTTCTTCGCATGGCTCACGGCCTCGCCGTTCATCCTCGGCGGCATGGGTTACAGCCCGAATGACATCGGCCTGAGCTACGTACTGCCGACCCTGGCGTTTCTCGTTGGCGGCTACAGTTGCCGCAGCGCCTTGCAGCACCTGGCGGGCAAAACCCTGTTGCCGTGGTTGCTGGGCGCCTATTGCCTGAGTATGGTGGCGTTGTACCTGGTGGCCACCTTGAGCGTGCCGACCCTGACCACCTTGCTGATTCCGTTCTGCCTGATGGCGCTGTGCAACGGCGCCAGCTACCCGATCGTGGTGGCGAATGCGCTGATGCCATTTGCCGAAAACTCCGGCAAGGCCGCGGCCCTGCAAAACACCCTGCAACTGGGCCTGTGCTTCCTGGCCAGCTTGTTGGTGTCGTCGATGATCGAGCAACCGCTGATGATCACAGTGATTGTGATGTTGGCGACGGCGCCGTTGGCGGTGTTGGGGTATTGGCTGGCGCGGCCGAAGCGCAATACTTCCGAACTGGCCAGCGCCTGAGCTGACAATACGATCAAACTGTGGGAGCTGGCTTGCCTGCGATAGCGGTCTGTCAGTTAGCCCATCTGGCACTGATACACCGCTATCGCAGGCAAGCCAGCTCCCACATTTTTTTGCGTTTCTTCAGTTAGAACGTGACTTCCATGTTCAGCGTCGGCGTTGAGGTGCGGCTGCCACGGCCACCATCCACGCCGAACTTGTTATGCCAGTATTCATAGCCCACCCCCAGGTACAGGTTCGGCTTGACGCTTTTACCCGGCCGCAGCGCCACCATCAGCGCAGTACGCATCAGCCCTTCCGGCGCGGTATCGCGGCCATGATAGTCCTCGCCTTTCTCCCCGACGTAATTGATAAACCCCTGGAATTTCGCCGCGTGGTTGCCGACCTCGAACGGGCGCATCCACGTCAGGTTAAGCATGTAGGTGTCGTCGAAGGTGTGATTCGACTCTTGCGCGCCGGGAATGCCGGTGTGGTTCTTTTCCTTGTAGTACATCAGGCTCAGGTCCAGCACGCCGACGGTGTTGAACTTCAAGGTCGGGCCGATCACCAGCGCGCGCTTTTTGGCTGAGGCGAAGTTGTTGTTGCGGTTGGCGTCGAAACCCAGGGTCAGGGCGTAATCCTTGATCAACCCGGTGCCCGGCGGCAGATCGAACACGCGCGAGGCATACAGCTGGTGCCGGTACACGGCATACACCTCGCTGCCGCCATGGTCGGTACCCTTGCGTGGGTCACGGCTATCGGACAGAAACACATCGAGGTTGAGGAAGTTGCTGCCGTAGCGGTAGCCGCTGGCGTGGGTGAAGCTGTAGATGCGCTTGCTGAAATCGTCGGGGTTGTTCGGATTGGTGAAGTGCTGGCCGTAGCGAAATCCTACGCTGTTGTTCATCCATTCCACCGCGACAGCCTCACCACCGCCCAGAAGGGTCAATGCAACGGTTGCGCCCTGTAGTGCCTTTTTCATTATTTTTGTCCTTTGGCGTTCTGGCTCATGACGGCCGGATTATTTTTGTAACGCCGCGGGAGGGTATCTTGTTCGATTGATTGTATACAACTCTATGGACATACAGTCTGAATATTGCATACAGTGAGCGCACAACAAAAACAGAGAACCCCTCACCATGACTATCCCGAAGGCGTCACCGCAGCGGCCCGAAGATGAAAATCTGGGCGTTGCCGCCAACATGGCTTACGGCCTGCAGCATGTACTCACCATGTACGGCGGCATCGTCGCCGTGCCGTTGATCGTCGGCCAGGCCGCCGGGTTGTCGCCGGCGGATATTGGTCTGTTGATTGCCGCGTCGTTATTTGCCGGTGGCTTGGCCACGTTGCTGCAAACCCTTGGCCTGCCGTTCTTCGGCTGTCAGTTGCCACTGGTGCAGGGCGTGTCGTTCGCGGGTGTGGCGACCATGGTGGCGATTGTCGGCAGCGACGGTGCGGGAGGTATTCCGGCAATTCTCGGTGCGGTGATGGCCGCGTCGTTGATCGGCCTGTTGATCACCCCGGTGTTTTCACGCATTACCAAATTTTTTCCGCCACTGGTGACCGGCATCGTGATCACTACTATCGGTCTGACGCTGATGCCAGTGGCTGCGCGCTGGGCCATGGGCGGCAACAGCCGTGCGGCGGATTTCGGCAGCATGTCGAATGTCGGCCTCGCGGCCCTGACTCTGGTGCTGGTGCTGCTATTGAGCAAAATCGGTAGCGCCACGATCTCGCGTTTGTCGATCCTGCTGGCAATGGTGATCGGCACAGTAATCGCCGTACTGCTTGGCATGGCTGACTTCTCCAGCGTCACGCAAGGGCCGATGTTTGGCTTTCCTACACCTTTCCACTTTGGTATGCCGACCTTTCATGTGGCCGCGATCATTTCCATGTGCATCGTGGTGATGGTGACGCTGGTGGAAACTTCGGCGGACATCCTCGCAGTGGGCGAGATCATCGACACCAAGGTTGACTCCAAGCGCCTGGGCAATGGCCTGCGCGCCGACATGCTGTCGAGTATGTTCGCGCCGATCTTTGGTTCGTTCACCCAAAGCGCGTTCGCCCAGAATGTCGGCCTTGTGGCGGTGACCGGTGTGAAGAGCCGCTTTGTGGTGGCCACCGGCGGGGTGTTCCTGGTGGTGCTGGGCCTGTTGCCCTTTATGGGGCGGGTGATCGCGGCGGTGCCCACCTCGGTGCTGGGTGGCGCGGGGATCGTGTTGTTCGGCACGGTCGCGGCCAGTGGCATTCGTACGCTGTCCAAGGTGGATTACCGCAACAACATGAACCTGATCATCGTTGCCACGTCCATCGGCTTTGGCATGATCCCCATCGCCGCGCCGAGCTTTTACGATCAGTTCCCGAGCTGGTTCGCGACCATCTTCCACTCGGGCATCAGTTCGTCGGCAATCATGGCGATCTTGCTGAACCTGGCGTTCAACCACTTCACCGCGGGTAACTCGGACCAGCAGTCAGTGTTTGTGGCGGGGACTGAGCGCAGCCTGTGCTTTCGCGACGTGGCCGCGCTGCGTGATGGGGATTATTACCGGGGCGGGAAGTTGTTTGATGCAGAGGGTAAGGAGATTCCTCTGGTAGCGGATACCTCGAAGAAAGCCGCAAAACCCGAAACCACAGAGGTCTAAAAATGTGGGAGGGGGCTTGCTCCCGATAGCAGTGTGTCAGCCACTGAAGATATTGACTGATACACCGTCATCGGGAGCAAGCCCCCTCCCACATTGGAATCTAGCCAGCCTTGCGGGCTTTGTGCGGCATTGAACACACCTCATCCAAAAACTTCACCACGGTCCCCATGCACGCCTGGCGTTCTTCCACATGGGGCATGTGGCTGGAGTCTTCAAACAGTGCCCAGCGCACGTCTGCTATCTCATCCAGAAACGGCTTGACCACCAGCGGTGTGGCTTCGTCATGCCTACCGGAAATCACCAGGGTCGGCACCTTGATCGCGTCCAGGCGGCCAATCACGTTCCAGTCCTTCAAGCTGCCGATCACGTGGAATTCAGTCGGGCCGCTCATGGCGTGGTACACCGTCGGGTCTGCGTCGACCTGGGCGAAGGTGCGCGCCACTTCCTCGGGCCATGGGTTGACCCGGCACACGTGCTGGTCATAGAAAATCCGCGAGGCCGCCAGGTATTCCGGGTCTTGATAAGTGCCGGCCTGTTCATGTTTGAGCAGGGTTTCGTGCACACCTTCGGGCAGCAGTTTACGCAGGCGATTGGCTTCGCTGACCCAGGTGCGCATACAGGTCGGTGAGTTGGCGGGGATAAACGCGCGCAGGCCCTTGGGCTGCAAGATCGCGTGTTCGCTGCCCAGCATACCGCCCCAGGATTGACCGAGGATCGCGTAGTTCTCGCTGATCTGCAGGTGGTCCAGCAGGTTGTTCAACTCGTCGAGGAACAGACCGATGGTCCAGAACGAAGGATCTTTGTGGGGCAGGTGCGTGGAGCGACCGTTGCCCAGTTGGTCATAGTGGATCACCGCGTGGCCGCTGGCGGCGACATCCTTGAAGGCATCGACGTAATCGTGGGTGCAGCCCGGGCCGCCATGGATGATCACCAGCGGCGTGCGGCCCGTGCCCAGGTCACCGGTGACGCGATACCAGGTCTGGTAGGCGCCAAAGGGTGCGAAGCCTTCGCGAACTTTTTCGATGAATTCCATTTCGTACCCTCTGAAAAAAATGATCAGGGTTACGATAATCTGAACAAAAAGTTTAGGTAACTAGCAAAACAGCTAGGTTTTTGCGAAAACTCAACCTTCCAGCAAGCGGTAATGCGTGGCCCGCACCACCGCTTGGACGCGGTTCTTGGCCCCCAGTTTGTGCATGGCCGAGGCTAGGTGCAGGGTGACAACTGCCAGGGAGCGGCTCAGTTTGGTGGCGATTTCGGCGGCGGTCAGCCCATCGGCGGCCCATTTCAGGCATTCGCGTTCGCGCTTGGTCAGGTGGATGTGCGGGTAGGCGCGCAGTTCCTTGCTGAACAACGGGTAAGCCGCTTCCTGCAGGGCATGGGTGATCAGGCTGAAGTCGGCCAATGTGTGCTGTGCGTCCTTCAACACCGTGCGCGCCTTGCCGGTGCGCAGGCCGGTCAGCGATGCGAAGCCACCACGGGGCAAGTGAATGGGCACGCTGACGCCGCAGGTCAGTTCACGTTCGTGCAGGTACGAGGAAACGGGGGCGTGGCACGGGTCGATGATTTTTTGCAGGGCGGTCTCGGTTTTCGCTTCATAGGACCAGACAAACGGCGATACCGTGCTCAACGCCAGGTGCTGCACCGGGTCGATCTGGTAAAACCCTTCGCTGCACCATAAGGCGTGCCAGTCGGGCGGTGTGTTGCGCAGTTGCAACACCGAGGGGGTAATCAGCGTGCCATTGAGGTCGATGGGCACCGGCGTGTAGTCGTACACCAGCGCATCGAAGCCCAGTTGTTGGGCGAGAATAAACGTATTGTCCATCTGTTCATCCAGGCTCCTGCCCGGCATGAGGCGATTATTGAAGGCGGTCAGCTTGGCCAGCATCCGTTCTGCTCCCGAATTCATTTGAATCTCGACTTGCTGCAAGTAGAATGCCACGCCCCGGCGAAGGACAGCCAGGCCAAACCTATAGGAAATACTAGGTTATGGACGCACGGTATCCTCGGTAGTGTTGACCTGATAAACGGCCGCTACCCGCCAGGCCGATACAACACAAGGAATGTATGCATGTGGCGTGAAATTGCCCCCGACCAGCAGTACAACGTACAAGTCGACGGCCATAACCTCGTGGTCTACAGCTTTGGCGAAGGCGATGAAGTGCTGCTGTGTCTCAACGGCGGCCCAGGCCTGCCGTGTGACTATCTGCGTGACGCTCATGGCTGGCTCAAAGCGCATAACCTGCGAGTGGTTGCATTCGACCAGCTTGGCACGGGCGCATCAGCCAGACCGACCGATGTTGCGCTGTGGGAAATCCGCCGTTATGTCGAAGAAGTCGAGACCGTGCGCCAAGCCCTGGGCCTGGGCCGCGTGCATTTGCTCGGGCATTCCTGGGGCGGTTGGCTCGGTATCGAATACGCCATCCATTATCCCGATGCGCTGAAAAGCCTGATCCTGGAAAATACCGTCGGCGACATTCCCCATCTGTCCCAGGAACTCGAACGCCTGCGAGGCGCCCTGGGCAGCGAAACCGTGGCCATGATGCAACGCCACGAAGCCATGGGCACCCTCGACCACCCGCAATACCAGGCCGCCATCACCTTGCTCAACTACCGCCATGTGTGCCGCCTCGACGAGTGGCCGGAGCCGCTCAAACGCTCCCTGGGCGACTGGAACATGGGGCCCTACGCAACCATGCAGGGCCCCAACGAGTTCCTTTATATCGGCAATCTCAAGGACTGGAACCGCCTCAAGGAGATGGCTGAATTCAGGATGCCGATCCTGATCACTACCGGCCAGCACGACGAACTGACCCCCGCCTGCGCCATGCGCATGAAGCTGGCCGCCACACACGCCGAACTGCACGTATTCCCCAATAGCAGCCATATGCCGTTTTATGAGGAACCTCAAGCGTACTTCCCGGTGCTGCTGGACTTTCTCGCTCGCAACCGAGGCTGACGGATGAACCTGACGCGTTACCGTTTTGTCCTGTCCCGGCCGTTGCAACTGCTGCCGGTGCTGTTTGGCATCAGCCTGATCACTTTTGTGTTGGTGCGCTCGATCCCCGGCGACCCAGCGCGGGCTTTGCTTGGCTCGCGCAGTACGCCGGATGCGCTGCTGAAAATCCGTGCCCAGTTCGGCCTCGACCAGCCCTTGTGGCTGCAATATTTCTACTTCCTGAAAAACCTGCTCAAGGGCGACCTCGGCCAATCGCTGCTGTACAAGGTCGACGCGCTGAAACTGATCGTTACCCGCATCGAGCCGACGCTGGTGCTGGTGCTGGGCAGCGTGGCCCTGGCGTTGCTGATCGCGGTGCCGCTGGCGACAGTAGCGGCGCGCCACAAAGGCGGTTGGGCGGACAACCTGATCCGCGTTTTCACCACGGTCGGCCTGGGGATGCCGGCATTCTGGCTGGGCTTGATGCTGATCCTGCTGCTGAGCGTGCAATGGGGCCTGTTCCCGGTGTCTGGCTATGGGCGGACCTGGCTGGACAAGGCCCACCATATGGTGTTGCCGTGCCTGACCATCGCCCTGGCGCTGTCGGCGGTGCTGGTGCGCAACCTGCGGGCGAGTATGTTGATGGAGCTGCAGGCCGATCATGTCACCGCCGCCCGGGCCCGAGGCTTGTCCGAGGCTGCGGTGTTTCGTCGGCATGTACTGCCCAACTCGCTGGTGCCGGCCGTCAACCTGCTGGCGGTCAACATCGGCTGGCTGATCAGCGGTACGGTGGTCATCGAAAGCCTGTTTGCGATTCCGGGCATCGGCCAATTGCTGGTGCGCGGTATTTTCACCCGTGACTACATGGTGGTGCAGGGCGTGGCGATGGTGCTGGCCTGCGCCACGGTGGTGGTCAACTTCGTCGCCGACGTAGTGACGGTAGCGCTCGACCCTCGGGTGAAGATGCAATGAGCAGCCGCCCACTGATTGCACCCTGGCGCTTGCGCCTGCGCTTTGGCTTTCGCAATGGCCGCCTGACCGCCGCCTGGGGCCTGCTGATCCTGTTGACGTGGCTGGCCCTGGCGCTGTTTGCGCCGTGGATCGCACCGTTTGACCCCATCGCGCAAAACACCGACATGAGTTTGCTGGCGCCCAGCCTTGCCCATCCGCTGGGTACCGACAATTACGGCCGGGATGTGTTATCGCGGGTGATCTGGGGCGCGCGCATCGACCTGCAACTGGCGATTGTCGGGGTGATTTTCCCGTTCATCATCGGCACTTTCGTCGGCGCGGTGTCCGGTTATGTGGGTGGGCGTTTCGACAGTTTCTGTATGCGCGTGATCGATGTGGTGCTGGCGTTCCCGTTCCTGGTGCTGATGCTGGCGATCATGGCCATTCTGGGGCCTGGCTTGCAGAGCTTTTATATCGCCATGGCACTGGTGGGCTGGGTGTCGTATGCGCGGTTGATTCGCTCGCAGATCCTGGTGCTCAAGGAAAGCGAGTTTGCCCTGGCCGCCAAGAGCCTGGGGTTTGGCCATGGGCGCATTCTGTTCCGGCATTTGCTGCCCAATGCCCTGTTTGGCTCCATCGTGTTTTCCATGTCCGACGCGGTGCTGGTGCTGCTCAACGGCGCCGCCGTGAGTTACCTGGGCCTGGGCGTGCAACCGCCTACCGCGGAATGGGGGACGATGGTGGCCGAGGGGCAAGCCTTTATCACCACGGCCTGGTGGATCTGCACCTTCCCGGGGTTGGCCGTTGTGACCCTGGCCATGGGCTTCAGCCTGTTGGCCGACGGTGTCGCGCAAGTGTTGGGGGACCGCTCGTGAGCCTGCTGCACGTGCGCGACCTCAGCGTGATCGCCAACAACAGCGGGCGTGATGTCACCTTGGTGGATCGCGTGTCCTTCGACCTGGCCGAAGGTGAGATTCTCGGCCTGGTGGGTGAGAGCGGGTCGGGCAAGACCATGGCCTGCCGCGGCTTGATGCGCCTGCTGCCATCGCCCAGCCTGCGTGTGCAAGGCGGCGCCGTACGCCTGGCCGGCCAGGACCTGCTGCAACTGGATGACGCCGGTATGCGCGCCGTGCGTGGCGGGCAACTGGGCATGATCTTCCAGAACCCCAGCAGCCACCTGGATCCGCTGATGCGCATCGGCGAGCAGATCGCCGAGGGCATCCGCCTGCATCAAGGTGCGTCGAAAAAGGACGCCCGCTTGCAGGCTATCGAGGTGCTGCGCCAGGTCGGGATTCCTGACCCGCAGGCGCGGGTCGACAACTATCCCCATGAGTTTTCCGGCGGTATGCGCCAGCGCGCGATGATCGCCGTGGCACTGGGCTGCAACCCGAAAGTGCTGATTGCCGACGAGCCGACCACGGCCCTGGATGTGACGGTGCAGGCGCAAATCCTGCGCCTGTTGCTCGACCTGCGCGACCAGCGTGGCCTGTCGATCATCATGATCACCCATGACCTGGGCGTGGTCGCGCAAACCTGCGATTCCATCGCGGTGATGTACGCCGGGCGCCTGTGCGAGCACGGCAGCAAATACGAACTGCTGGCGCGGCCGCAACATCCCTATACCGCTGGGCTGATCGACTGCCAGCCGGCCCACAGCAGCGGTCATGCCTTGTTGCGCACCATCCCTGGCCAGCCGCCGTTGCTCGATGCCTTGCCTGACGGTTGCCGCTTTAATCCGCGTTGCCCGCAGGCCGGGGCCTTATGCACCGAGCTGTTGCCCCAAGGCGCACGCGTGGCCTGTCACTATCCACTGGGAGGTCGCCCATGAGCCTGTTGCAGATCAAGGACCTGGAGGTGCGCTTTGCCGCGTCCGGCAGTGGCCTGCTCGGCCTGAACAAGCAGTGGGTGAGGGCGGTGAACGGGGTGTCGCTGAACCTTGCCGCCGGTGAAACCCTCGGCTTGGTGGGCGAGTCCGGCAGCGGCAAGAGCACCCTGGGCCGGGCGATTTTGCACCTCAACCCGATCAGCGCCGGCCAGGTGCTGTTTGACGGTATCGATATGGCGCACGGCAGCGCCATCGACATCGCCCGCCTGCGCCATGAAACCGCGATGATTTTCCAGGACCCGTACGCCGCGCTGAACCCCCGGCACAGTATTGGCGAAACCCTCGCCGAGGTGTTGCGCGTGCAGCGCAAGGTGGCTGTGGAGCAGATCCCGGCACGCGTCAATGAGCTGCTGGAGTTGGTGGGCCTGCGCCCCGAGTTGGCCGGGCGCAAACCGGGCTCCCTCAGCGGCGGCCAATGCCAGCGCGTGGGTATCGCCCGGGCACTGGCGGTGGAGCCGCGCCTGATCATTGCCGATGAATGCGTGGCCGCGCTGGATGTGTCGATCCAGGGCCAGATCATCAACTTGCTGCTGGAACTGCAACAACGCATGAACCTGGCGATCCTGTTTATCGCCCATGACCTGGCCATCGTGCGGCGCCTGTGCGACCGCGTGGCGGTGATGTACCTGGGCAAGATCGTCGAAGAAGGGCCGGTGGAGGCGGTGTTCACCACGCCGCGTCATCCGTATACGGCGGCGTTGATCGAGGCGATTCCCGAGATTGACCCGCATCGGCCATTGCCCGCGCACCCCTTGCCGGGTGAGCCACCAAGCCCACTGAATCTGCCTACAGGCTGTGCGTTTCACCCGCGTTGCCGGTATGCGCGAGCCGTGTGTTCCGCGGTGTTGCCGCCGACCCATTTCCTGCACGAGCATCGGTACAGTTGCGTGCTTGAAGAACCTTTGCCTTGACCTCTGCCATTCATTAACAAGGAGTTGTGATATGCAATCGCGCCACTTGAAGTTGCTCGCCGCCGCTACGCTGACCGCCTGGTCGCTGACCGCAGGACTGGCCCAGGCCGCTGGTGTCCTCACCATCGGCTGCCGTGAAGACAGCACCACCTTCGACCCGATCAAAAGCGCACAAAACCGCGACACCTGGGTATTTGCCAACGTCTACGACACCCTGGTGCGCGTGGATAACCTGGGCACCAAGATGGAACCGGGCCTGGCCGAGAGCTGGGAGATATCCGAGGATGGCTTGACCTACACCTTCAAACTGCGTGAAGCGAAGTTCTCCGACGGATCAAAGATCACCGCGGCCGACGCGGCGTTCAGCCTGTTGCGCATCCGCGACAACAAGGCGTCGTTGTGGAGCGATCCGTTCAGCCTGATCAACACCGCCAAGGCCAGCGATGCGAAGACCCTGGTGGTCACTCTGAAAACCCCGGCGGTGGCCTTCCTCTCGCAATTGGCGTCGCCGACGGTGTCGATCCTGTCGGAAAAAGCCATGACCACGATGGGCGAAGACGCCTACTCGGAAAACCCGGTGACGTCCGGCGCGTTTACCGTGGAAGAGTGGCGCAAGGGCGACCGGGTGATCCTGAAGAAGAACCCGAATTTCTGGCAGGCCAATAACGTCAGCCTCGACGGCGTGGAGTGGGTGTCGGTGACCGACGACAACACCCGTATGCGCATGGTGCAGAACAACGAACTCGACACGGCGATCTTCGTACCGTTCTCGCGGGTCGAAGAGCTGAAGAAAGACAAGAACGTGGTGATCCACGCCGACCCGTCTACCCGTGAAGATCACTTGTTGATCAACCACGAGCACGGCTTGCTCGCCAAGCCGCAGGTGCGCCAGGCATTGGACATGGCCATCGACAAACAATCGCTGGTGAAAACCGCTACTTACGGTCAAGGCACCGTGGCGTATTCCTACATTCCCAAAGGCTCGCTGTACCACTACGCCAACAACCTGCAACGTCCTTATGACCCGACTGAGGCCAGGAAACTGCTGGAGGAGGCTGGTGCCAAGGACTTGAAGCTCAACTACGTGGTCAACGCCGGCAACGAGGCCGACGAGCAGATTGCGGTGATCATCAAGGACCAGTTGGCCAAGGTCGGTGTGACCGCCAACCTGCAAAAGGTTGACCCGACCCAAAGCTGGCAGATGCTGGTGGACGGTGAGTACGATATTTCGGTGATGTACTGGACCAACGATATCCTCGACCCGGACCAGAAGACCACCTTCGTGCTGGGCCACGACACCAACCAGAACTACATGACCCGCTACAAGAACGACAAGGTCAAGGCGCTGGTAGCTGCGGCGCGAGTCGAGGCAGACCCGACCAAGCGTGAGCAGATGTATGTCGAGTTGCAGAAACTGGCGAAACAGGATGTGAACTGGATTGACCTGTACTACAGCCCGTACATCAATATTTCACGCAAGAATGTGAGCAACTTCCTGCAGAACCCGCTGGGCCGTTTCACCCTTGAAGAAGTAGTCAAAAACTGAGTTTTTGACTACACCACAAAGCAGTGTGGGAGCTGGCTTGCCTGCGATGCAGACACCTTGGTGCTTCAGTTACACCGCAGTGATGCTATCGCAGGCAAGCCAGCTCCCACATTTTTTTGCGGGGTGTCAGGGCTTACTGCGCATCAAACGCCTGCCCATTGATGCCAGCACTGTCCGGCCCCATCAGGTACAGGTACACCGGCATGATGTCTTCCGGCGCCGGCCTTTCCATCGGATTCTCACCGGGATACGCCTGGGCCCGCATACTCGTGCGTGTACCGCCCGGGTTGATGCTGTTGGCGCGCACTGCCGCTACATCTTCCAGCTCATCGGCCAGGGTTTGCATCAAGCCTTCGGTAGCAAACTTCGATACACCATAAGCCCCCCAGTACGCCCGCCCCTTGCGCCCGACGCTGCTGGAGGTGAACACCACCGATGCATCCTGGGACAGCTTGAGCAGCGGCAGCAAGGTGCTGGTCAGCATGAACATCGCGTTGACGTTTACATGCATCACGCGCATGAAATTCTCGCCGGACAACTGCTCGATGGGCGTGCGTGGGCCGATGATCGAGGCGTTGTGCAACAGGCCGTCGAGGCGGCCGAATTCTTTTTCGATCATCGCTGCCAGCTCATCGTATTGATGGGGCAGGGCGGTCTCCAGGTTGAACGGGATCACCACCGGTTGCGGCTGGCCGGCCGCTTCGATCTCGTCATATACCTGGGCCAGGTTGGCTTCGGTCTTGCCCAGCAACAGCACGGTGGCGCCATGGGCGGCATAGGTCTTTGCCGCTGCTGCGCCAATCCCGCGGCCGGCGCCGGTGACCAGGATGACCCGGCCTTTGAGCAGTTCTGGAGGGGCAGAATAATCAAACATAAATAGCCTCGACAAAATTCAGTAGGTAATACCAATTTTGAGTGCATTGAAAATCCAATGTGGGAGGGGGCTTGCTCCCGATAGCAGTGTGTCAGTCACTGCATTTACTGACTGACCCACAGCTATCGGGAGCAAGCCCCCTCCCACATTTTTTAATCTTCATGGGTCATTAGAGTGTGGGAGCCATCAGCAACTGCACAGCGCGTTATCCAGCACCTTGCGCAATTCCAGCGGGTGATCCACCACCACATCCGCGCCCCAGTGACGCGGGTTGTCATCCGGGTGGATATAGCCATAGGTGACCGCCGCCGTGCGCGTACCGGCGTCGCGGCCGGACTCGATATCACGCAGGTCATCGCCCACGAACAGCACACTGGCCGGGTCCAGGTCGAGCAGCTTGCACGCCAGGATCATGGGCTCCGGGTCCGGCTTGCTGTTCTTCACGTGGTCCGGGCAGATCAGCACGGCCGAGCGCTCGGCCAGGCCCAGTTGCTGCATGATCGGTTCGGCAAAGCGCACGGGCTTGTTGGTGACCACACCCCAGATCAGCTTGGCCTTCTCGATGTCTTCCAGCAACTCGGCCATGCCGTCGAACAGTTTGCTGTGCACCGCGCAGCCCTTGAGGTAGCGATCGAGGAATTCCTGGCGCAGCTTTTCAAAGCCTGGCGATTCAGGATCCATCGAAAAGGTCACGGCAACCATCGCCCGCGCACCGCCGGAGATTTCATCGCGGATGTGCTGCGGGTTGATCGGTTTCAGGCCGCGGTCGGCGCGCATGGCCTGGCAGATGGCGATAAAGTCCGGCGCGGTATCCAGCAGGGTACCGTCCATGTCGAAGAGAACCGCTCGCAACTTCACAGGCTTACTCCTCGCGCAGGGTCTGGATCATGTAGTTGACGTCAACATCGCTGGCCAGCTTGTAGTGCTTGGTCAGCGGGTTGTAGGTCAGGCCGATGATGTCCTTGACGGTCAGCCCGGCCTGACGGCTCCACGCACCCAGCTCGGAGGGGCGGATGAATTTCTTGAAGTCATGGGTGCCACGCGGCAGCAGCTTCATGATGTATTCGGCGCCAATGATCGCGAACAGGTAAGCCTTGGGGTTGCGGTTGATGGTGGAGAAGAACACCTGGCCGCCCGGCTTGACCATACGGAAGCACGCACGGATGACCGAGGATGGGTCCGGCACGTGTTCCAGCATCTCAAGGCAGGTCACCACGTCGAACTGCTCGGGCATTTCCTCGGCCAGGGCTTCGGCGGTGATCTGGCGGTATTCCACGCTCACGCCGGATTCGAGCTGGTGCAACTGCGCCACGGCCAATGGCGCTTCGCCCATGTCGATACCCATCACGGTCGCGCCGCGTTGAGCCATGGCTTCGCTGAGGATGCCGCCGCCGCAACCCACGTCCAGCACCTTCTTGCCGGCCAGGTTGACGCGCTCGTCAATCCAGTTGACCCGCAGCGGGTTGATGTCGTGCAGGGGTTTGAACTCGCTCTCGCGGTCCCACCAGCGGTGGGCGAGGGCTTCGAATTTGGCGATTTCTGCGTGGTCGACGTTGCTCATGATGAATCCTCTAAATCTGAAAAATCGGTGAGTGGGTGCCGAGCGCATGGGCTCAGCGCCTTCGTTATTCGCTGTGCCCGCTGATGCGTTGGCCCCAGGCAATGGCCGTGGCGGTCAACTGTTGTTCATCCATGCGGGTCAATTGCCGGTCGTCGAGCAATAGCTTGCCGGCGACCCAAAGGTGTTTCACGCAATCGCGTCCGGTGGCATATATAAGCTGTGAGACCGGATCGTAGATCGGTTGTTGCGCCAGCCCCGACAGATCGAAGGCGACTATATCTGCGGCCTTGCCGACTTCCAGCGAGCCAATCTCGCTTTCCAGGCCCATGGCCCGTGCACCGTTGAGCGTTGCCATGCGCAGGGCACGGTGGGCGTCCAGGGCGGTGGCCGAGCCGGCGACGGCCTTGGCCAGCATCGCGGCGGTACGGGTTTCGCCCAGCAGGTCCAGGTCATTGTTGCTGGCGGCGCCGTCGGTGCCGATGGCCACATTGACCCCAGCCTGCCACAAGCGCTCAACCGGGCAAAAGCCGCTGGCCAGTTTCAGGTTCGATTCCGGGCAATGGATGACGCTGGTGTTGCTTTCTACCAGCAAAGCCAAGTCTTCTTCGCTGATTTGGGTCATGTGAACGGCCTGGAAGCGCGGCCCGAGCAAGCCGAGGCGACCCAGGCGCGCCAATGGCCGCTCTCCGGTCTGCTCCACGGCTTGTTGTACTTCAAAGGCGGTTTCATGCACATGCATATGGATCGCGGCGTCCAGCTCTTCAGCGATCACCCGGATCTTTTCCAGGTTGGCGTCGCACACGGTGTAGGGCGCGTGAGGGCCGAAGGTGATCTTGATGCGCGGGTGGTGCTTGAGGTCGCCGAACAGCTCGATGCCCTGGCGAAGCGCCTCGTCGGCAGTGCTGGCGCCGGGAATCGGGAAGTCGAGGATCGGCATGGCGATCTGCGCGCGCATACCGCTATTGTGCACGCAATCGCTGGCGACCTTGGGGAAGAAGTACATGTCGGAGAAGCAGGTGATGCCGCCCTTGATCTGTTCGGCGATGGCCAGGTTGGTGCCGTCGCGCACAAAGGCTTCATCGACCCATTTGGCTTCGGCCGGCCAGATGTGTTTTTCCAGCCAGGTCATCAACGGCAGGTCATCGGCCAAGCCACGGAACAGGCTCATTGCCGCATGGCCGTGGGCGTTGATCAAGCCGGGGCTGAGCAACATGCCGGGCAGTTCGCGCACCTCATTGGCCGCCAGCTTCAATGCGGCGGCCCGTGGGCCGATAAAGGCAATGCGCCCATCGCGGATGCCCAGACCATGCTCTTTGAGCACCACGCCGGCAGGTTCGACCGGTACCAGCCAGGTCGGCAAGAGCAACACGTCGAGCGGGGCGGCAGTGGAGGTCATCGCAGGCTTCTTCCCAGGCAGCTATAAAAGAAGGGCGAAGTATACCCGAGCGTCCTGGCTGGCGGATCGCTATAATCCGCGGCTTTTGTTCATGAGTGCGGGGTAAGGGATGCGCGACCGACTGTTGGCTGCAGAGAAAGTGAAGGCCATCGATTGGCGTGACGGCGCGCTGTACCTGCTCGATCAGCGCGTGTTGCCGTCCCGGGAGAGCTGGGTGGCCTGCCATACCGTCGCGGCGGTGGCCGAGGCCATTCGTTCGATGGTGGTGCGGGGCTCAGTAGCCATCGGCATCAGTGCCGCCTATGGCCTGGTGCTGGCTGCCCGTGAGCGCATTGCCGGGGGTGGCGACTGGCAGGCAGCGTGGGAAGAAGACTACGCGCTGCTGGCCGATAGCCGCCCGACCGGGTCGAATCTGTTCTGGGCACTCAAGAATATGCGCGACTGCCTGGACCGCCTCAAGCAGCACGCCGACCCGGTTGCCGTGCTGGAAGCCCAGGCCATTGTGATCCATGAAAGCGACCGGGAGGCCAATGTGGTCATGGCCCAGTTGGGTATGGAGCGGATTCGCAAGCACCAGGGCAACGCCCAGGCGATCCTCACCCATGGCAACGCCGGTGCATTGGCCACGGGCGGTGTCGGCACGGCCCACGGCGTGATTCGCGCGGCGTTCCTGGAGGGGCTGGTCGAGCAGGTCTATGTCAACGAAACCCGTCCATGGCTGCAAGGCTCGCGCCTGACGGCGTGGGAGTTGGCGGGCGAGGGCATCCCGGTGACGGTGAATGCCGACTCCGCCGGGGCGCATATCCTCAAGACCAAAGGCGTGACCTGGGTGGTGGTCGGTGCTGACTGTATTGCCGCCAATGGCGACGTGATCAGCAAGATCGGCACTTATCAGCTGGCCGTCTGTGCCATGCACCATGGCGTGCGCTTTATGGTGGTGGCGTCGAGTTCGACGCTCGATTTGATGATGGCTACTGGCGATGATGTTGCACTGGAGGCGCGCGATCCCGCTGAGCTGCTGGACGTCATGGGGCAGCGCCTGGAGGTGGATGCGTTTAATCCGGTATTTGATGTGACCCCGGCCGACCTGATTGATGTGATCGTGACTGAGAAAGGCGTGGTCGAGCGGCCGGATACTGCCAAATTGGCCAGGTTGATGTGCCGTAAGCGGCTGCATTGAGGACAGTGGTGTCTGTGAAATAGCAATCGGGGGCAAGCCCCCTCCCACATTTTGACTGTGTTCACAATTCAAGTGTGGGAGGGGGCTTGCCCCCGATTGGGCCCGAAAGTCAATAAAACCCTCGGATCCATCCTCAAAAAACAGCATCACCCCACCTCTGAGCCCCTCTCGTCCCCTTCAAGCCTGTCATCCGTCAAATTACTAGCCTCCATGCGCATCAGGGGGATAGGTGCGTGGCGGCGATTGTGATAACATCCGGCGGTTTCCAGGGCTGCCCCGAGGGGTTGCTCATAACGCGCAGATCCGTGTCATAACTCGTTGATTTGTCGTAAGTCGTTGTCAGGCACCGTGCCGGCAGCGGCGAGCTTCGTTCGTCCCGAATGGATGTGACGAGGTTTCACCCGAAAAAGGAATCAGGCTTCTCATGGGCGAACTGGCCAAAGAAATCCTCCCGGTCAATATCGAAGACGAGCTGAAACAGTCCTACCTCGACTACGCGATGAGCGTAATTGTCGGTCGGGCACTGCCTGATGCGCGCGATGGCTTGAAGCCCGTGCACCGGCGTGTGCTGTTCGCGATGAGCGAGCTGGGTAACGACTGGAACAAGCCGTACAAGAAATCTGCCCGTGTTGTCGGTGACGTGATCGGTAAGTATCACCCTCACGGCGACACTGCGGTGTACGACACCATCGTTCGGATGGCCCAGCCGTTTTCCCTGCGCTACCTGCTGGTAGACGGCCAGGGCAACTTCGGTTCGGTCGACGGCGACAACGCTGCGGCCATGCGATACACCGAAGTGCGCATGACCAAGCTGGCGCACGAGCTGCTGGCTGACCTGCACAAAGAAACCGTGGACTGGGTGCCGAACTACGACGGCACCGAAATGATCCCGGCTGTCATGCCCACCAAGATCCCCAACCTGCTGGTCAACGGTTCCAGCGGTATCGCCGTGGGCATGGCCACCAATATCCCGCCGCACAACCTCGGTGAAGTCATCGACGGTTGCCTGGCCCTTATCGACAACCCAGAGCTGACTGTCGATGAGCTGATGCAATACATCCCGGGCCCGGACTTCCCGACCGCTGCGATCATCAACGGTCGCGCCGGCATCATCGAAGCCTACCGCACCGGTCGCGGGCGCATTTACATGCGTGCCCGCTCGATGATCGAAGACATCGACAAGGTCGGTGGCCGCCAGCAGATCGTCATCACCGAACTTCCTTACCAGTTGAACAAGGCGCGTCTGATCGAGAAGATCGCCGAGCTGGTTAAAGAGAAGAAGCTCGAAGGCATCACCGAGCTGCGCGACGAGTCCGACAAAGACGGTATGCGTGTGGTGATCGAGCTGCGTCGTGGCGAAGTGCCTGAGGTGATCCTCAATAACCTCTACGCCCAGACCCAGCTGCAAAGCGTGTTTGGTATCAACGTGGTTGCACTGATCGACGGCCGCCCACGCATCCTGAACCTCAAGGACCTGCTGGAAGCCTTCGTACGTCACCGTCGCGAAGTGGTCACCCGCCGTACCGTGTTCGAACTGCGCAAGGCTCGCGAGCGCGGCCACATCCTGGAAGGCCAGGCCGTTGCGTTGTCGAACATCGACCCGGTGATCGCCCTGATCAAGGCCTCGCCAACCCCGTCGGAAGCCAAGGAAGCGTTGATCAGCACGCCTTGGGAATCCAGTGCCGTGGTGGCCATGGTTGAGCGCGCAGGCGCCGATTCTTGCCGTCCGGAAACCCTGGACCCGCAATACGGCCTGCGCGAAGGCAAGTACTTCCTGTCGCCGGAGCAGGCCCAGGCCATCCTGGAACTGCGCCTGCACCGCCTGACCGGTCTTGAGCACGAGAAGCTGTTGGCCGAGTACCAGGAGATCCTCAACCAGATCGGCGAGTTGATCCGCATCCTCAGCAGCGCCGTGCGCCTGATGGAAGTGATCCGCGAAGAACTGGAAGTGATCCGCGCCGAGTACGGCGACGTGCGCCGCACCGAAATCCTCGATGCGCGCCTGGACCTGACCCTGGGTGACATGATCCCGGAAGAAGAGCGCGTCGTGACCATCTCCCACGGTGGCTATGCCAAGACCCAGCCGTTGGCTGCGTATCAGGCCCAGCGTCGTGGCGGTAAAGGTAAATCGGCTACCGGCGTCAAGGATGAGGACTACATCGCTCACCTGCTGGTCGCCAACAGCCACACCACGCTGCTGCTGTTCTCCAGCAAGGGCAAGGTGTACTGGCTCAAAACCTACGAAATCCCGGAAGCTTCCCGTGCTGCCCGTGGTCGCCCATTGGTCAACCTGCTGCCGCTGGACAGTGATGAATACATCACCACCATGCTGCCGGTCGAGGAATACACCGAAGGTCACTTCATCTTCATGGCTACCGCCAAGGGCACCGTGAAGAAGACCCCGCTGGAATCCTTCAGCCGTCAACGCAGCGTGGGCCTGATCGCCCTGGAGCTGGATGAAGGTGACGTACTGATTTCCGCCGCCATTACCGATGGTGAGCGCGAAGTCATGCTGTTCTCCGATGGCGGCAAGGTTACGCGCTTCAAGGAATCCGACGTGCGCGCGATGGGCCGTACCGCCCGCGGTGTACGTGGTATGCGCCTGCCGGAAGGGCAGAAGCTGATTTCGATGCTGATCCCGGAAGAAGGCAGCCAGATCCTCACCGCTTCCGAGCGTGGCTATGGCAAGCGCACTGCCATCAGCGAGTTCCCGGAGTACAAGCGTGGCGGCCAGGGCGTGATCGCCATGGTCAGCAACGACCGCAACGGCCGCCTGGTTGGCGCGGTACAGGTGCTTGATGGCGAGGAGATCATGCTGATTTCCGACCAGGGCACCCTGGTGCGTACCCGTGTGGCTGAAGTGTCGAGCCTGGGCCGTAATACCCAGGGCGTGACCCTGATCAAGCTGGCCAAGGATGAAAAACTGGTCGGCCTGGAGCGTGTGCAGGAGCCTTCGGAAGTTGAAGGTGAAGAGCTGGAAGGCGAGGAGTTCGACGGCGAGGTGATCGCAGCCGGCGATGACAACGTCGACGAGCCAACCCTCGATGCTGCCGCAGACGAAGAAGAACCGCAGGAATAAGCGGACACACAGGGGGCGGATGAAGATTCGCCCCCTTGTTGTTTGTCCCCTTTGAAAAATACACGTCCTTTGCCTGGACGCGGTCCATGTGGGAGCTGGCTTGCCTGCGATAGCATCACCGCGGTATCACTGGAACTACCGAGGTGCCTGTATCGCAGGCAAGCCAGCTCCCACATGGGTTGGCTTCAGAAAAAGGGTGTTGCCGAACATGATTGCAGCCCCACCAGATCAGAGTGAGATTGGATGTGAGCAAGAGAGCCTATAACTTCTGTGCCGGTCCCGCGGCGCTTCCTGAAGCAGTCCTGCAGCGTGCGCAGGGTGAACTCCTCGACTGGCATGGAAAAGGCCTCTCCGTGATGGAAATGAGCCATCGCAGCGATGAGTTCGTGTCCATCGCCACCAAGGCCGAGCAGGACTTGCGCGACTTGCTGGACATCCCCTCCGACTACAAAGTGTTGTTCCTGCAAGGCGGCGCGAGCCAGCAGTTCGCTCAGATCCCACTGAACCTGTTGCCCGAAGAGGGCACTGCCGACTATATCGACACCGGTATCTGGGGGCAGAAAGCCATTGAAGAAGCCTCGCGCTACGGTCACGTCAATGTGGCCGGTACCGCCAAGCCCTACGACTACTTCGCCATTCCAGGTCAGAACGAGTGGAAGCTGACGAAGGACGCGGCCTACGTTCACTACGTCGCGAACGAAACCATCGGTGGCCTGGAATTTGATTGGGTGCCTGAAGTCGGTGACGTTCCGCTGGTGTGCGACATGTCCTCGGACATCCTCTCGCGCCCGATCGACGTGTCCCGGTACGGCATGATCTACGCCGGTGCGCAAAAGAACATCGGCCCGAGCGGCATCCTGGTCAATATCATCCGCGAAGACCTGCTCGGCCGCGCCCGTTCGCTGTGCCCGACCATGCTCAACTACAAGGTCGCGGCCGATAACGGCTCGATGTACAACACCCCGCCGGCGTTTGCCTGGTACCTGTCCGGCCTGGTCTTCGAATGGCTCAAGGAGCAGGGCGGTGTGGCTGCGATGGGCAAGCGCAACGAAGAGAAGAAGCGCACCCTGTACGACTTCATCGACGCCAGCGGCCTGTACAGCAACCCGATCAACCTTACCGACCGCTCGTGGATGAACGTGCCGTTCCGCCTGGCCGATGATCGTCTGGACAAGCCGTTTCTGGCCGGCGCCGACGAGCGTGGCTTGCTGAACCTCAAGGGCCACCGCTCGGTCGGTGGTATGCGCGCCTCCATTTATAACGCTGTCGACATCCACGCCATCAACGCGCTGGTTGCCTACATGGCAGAGTTCGAAAAGGAACACGGCTAATGTCTGAGCAAGAACTCAAAGCCCTGCGCGTACGCATTGACAGCCTGGACGAGAAAGTCCTGGAGCTGATCAGTGAGCGCGCGCGCTGCGCCCAGGAAGTGGCTCGGGTGAAAATGGCGTCCCTGGCGGAAGGCGAAGTGCCGGTGTTCTACCGGCCTGAGCGCGAAGCCCAGGTGCTAAAGCGCGTGATGGAGCGCAACAAGGGGCCGCTGGGCAATGAGGAGATGGCGCGGTTGTTCCGTGAAATCATGTCTTCGTGCCTTGCCCTTGAGCAGCCGCTGAAAGTGGCCTACCTGGGCCCCGAAGGCACTTTCACCCAGGCGGCGGCCATGAAGCACTTCGGCCACGCGGTGATCAGCAAGCCGATGGCGGCCATCGACGAAGTGTTCCGCGAAGTGGCGGCCGGCGCGGTGAATTTTGGCGTGGTGCCGGTGGAAAACTCCACTGAAGGCGCGGTCAACCACACGCTGGACAGCTTCCTCGAGCACGACATGGTGATCTGTGGCGAAGTCGAGTTGCGTATTCACCACCACCTGCTGGTGGGCGAGAACACCAAGACCGACAGCATCAGCCGTATCTACTCTCACGCTCAGTCCCTGGCCCAGTGCCGCAAGTGGCTGGACGCCCATTACCCGAATGTCGAGCGCGTGGCGGTGTCCAGCAACGCCGAAGCGGCCAAGCGGGTCAAGGGTGAGTGGAACTCGGCGGCGATTGCCGGCGATATGGCTGCGGGCCTCTACGGGCTGACACGCTTGGCCGAGAAAATCGAGGACCGCCCGGACAACTCCACGCGCTTCTTGATGATCGGCAGCCAGGAAGTGCCGCCAACCGGCGACGACAAGACTTCGATCATCGTTTCCATGAGCAACAAGCCCGGCGCGTTGCATGAGCTGCTCGTGCCATTCCACGACAACGGGATTGACCTGACGCGCATCGAGACTCGTCCTTCGCGCAGCGGTAAATGGACCTACGTGTTCTTTATCGACTTCATCGGCCACCACCGCGACCCGCTGGTCAAGGGCGTGCTGGAGAAGATCAGTCAGGAAGCCGTGGCACTCAAAGTGCTGGGCTCCTACCCGAAAGCGGTTTTGTGAGGCTTTGACATGAGTGGCAACTTCCTCGCCCTGGCTCAGCCGGGCGTGCAACAACTCTCGCCTTACGTTCCAGGCAAGCCTGTGGACGAACTGGCCCGTGAGTTGAATCTGGACCCGTCCAGGATCGTCAAGCTGGCGAGTAACGAAAACCCGCTGGGTCCGAGCCCCAAAGTATTGGCGGCGATTCGGGAGGAGCTTGCCGAGCTGACCCGTTATCCCGACGGCAATGGCTTTGCCCTCAAGTCCCTGCTGGCAGAAAAATGCCGGGTCGAGCTCAATCAGGTGACCCTGGGCAATGGATCCAACGACATTCTTGAACTGGTCGGGCGTGCCTACCTGGCGCCCGGTTTGAATGCGGTGTTCAGTGAGCATGCATTCGCGGTCTACCCGATCGTGACCCAGGCCGTAGGGGCTGATGCGCGCGTCATTCCTGCCAAGAACTGGGGCCACGACCTGCCGGCGATGCTGGCAGCGATCGATGCGCAAACCCGCGTGGTGTTTATCGCTAACCCGAACAACCCGACCGGCACCTGGTTCGATGCGCAGGCCCTGAACGAGTTCCTGCAGAACGTGCCGGAGCATGTGCTGGTTGTGCTGGACGAAGCCTACATCGAGTACGCCGAAGGCGGCGACCTGCCCGATGGCCTGGATTTCCTCGCGGCCTACCCGAACCTGCTGGTGTCGCGCACCTTCTCCAAGGCTTATGGCCTGGCGTCGTTGCGGGTTGGCTACGGCCTGTCCACAGCGGTAGTGGCCGATGTGCTGAACCGCGTACGCCAACCGTTCAACGTCAACAGCCTGGCCCTGGCGGCTGCGTGTGCGGCGGTGAAGGATGCCCAATACCTGGAAGAAGGGCGCCGCCTTAACGAAAGCGGCATGTTGCAGTTGCAGGACGGCTTTCGCGAGTTGGGCCTGGGCTGGATTCCGTCCAAGGGCAACTTCATCTGCGTCGACCTCGGCCAAGAGGCTGCACCGGTATTTCAGGGCTTGTTGCGCGAAGGCGTGATCGTGCGTCCGGTGGCCAACTACGGTATGCCGAACCACCTGCGTATCACCATTGGTTTGCCGGCCGAGAACAGCCGCTTCCTGGAGGCGTTGGCCAAGGTTCTGGCCCGTGGTTGATGTCACTGCATTGCAACCTGCTGTGCCTATGATCGGTCGCCTGGTGGTGGTCGGCCTGGGGTTGATCGGTGGTTCGTTCGCCAAGGGCCTGCGGGACAGCGGGCTGTGTGGCGAAGTAGTCGGCGTGGACCTTGACCCGCAATCGCGCAAGCTGGCGGTGGAGTTGGGTGTCGTGGATCGCTGTGAAGCGGACCTGGCAATCGCTTGCCAGGGCGCGGACGTGATCCAGCTTGCGGTGCCGATCCTGGCCATGGAGAAATTGCTCGCCGTATTGGCTGGCATGGACCTGGGGCAGGCGATCCTCACGGACGTCGGCAGCGCCAAAGGCAATGTGGTGCGCGCGGCACAATTGGCGTTTGGCGCTATGCCGCCGCGCTTTGTGCCGGGCCATCCGATTGCCGGTTCCGAGCAGAGCGGGGTGGAAGCGTCCAATGCGCAGTTGTTCCGTCGGCATAAGGTGATCCTGACGCCGCTGGCGCAGACTGATCCGGCGGCGTTGGCCGTGGTGGATCGGCTCTGGCGCGAGCTGGGCGCGGATGTGGAGCATATGCAGGTCGAGCGCCACGATGAAGTGTTGGCCGCGACCAGCCATCTTCCCCATCTGCTGGCATTCGGCTTGGTGGATTCGTTGGCCAAGCGCAACGAAAACCTCGAGATTTTCCGTTACGCCGCCGGTGGTTTTCGCGATTTCACGCGGATTGCCGGCAGTGACCCGGTGATGTGGCATGACATCTTTCTCGCCAATCGCGAAGCGGTGTTGCGCACCCTGGACACGTTCCGCAGTGACCTCGACGCCTTGCGCGATGCGGTGGATGCGGGTGATGGCCATCAGTTACTGGGTGTGTTCACCCGGGCGCGGATGGCGCGAGAGCATTTCAGCAAGATCCTGGCGCGCCGGGCCTATATGGAAACTGCAGTGAACGCCGATGAGCTGACTTTTATCGCCAATCCGGGTGGCCGCTTGAGCGGATGCATTCGGGTGCCAGGTGACAAGTCGATCTCCCATCGATCGATCATGCTGGGTTCATTGGCTGACGGCGTAACGGAGGTCGACGGTTTCCTTGAAGGCGAAGATGCCCTGGCGACCTTGCAGGCGTTTCGCGACATGGGCGTGGTGATCGAGGGCCCGCACCATGGGCGAGTGACTATTCATGGGGTTGGCCTGCACGGCTTGAAGGCAGCGCCAGGACCGATCTACCTCGGTAACTCCGGTACATCAATGCGCCTGTTGGCGGGTCTGCTTGCGGCGCAAAGCTTCGATAGCGTCCTGACCGGTGATGCATCGCTGTCCAGGCGCCCGATGAGTCGCGTGGCCAAGCCGCTGCGGGAAATGGGCGCGGTGATCGAGACCGGTCCTGAAGGGCGTCCGCCGCTGACCATTCGTGGTGG
Source organism: Pseudomonas sp. GZJR-8 (assembly GCF_002916705.1). Lineage (NCBI taxonomy): Bacteria > Pseudomonadati > Pseudomonadota > Gammaproteobacteria > Pseudomonadales > Pseudomonadaceae > Pseudomonas > Pseudomonas sp. GZJR-8. The sequence goes on from NZ_JXSI01000001.1 coordinate 685,744, forward strand.
GCAGACGCTCAAGGGCCTGACTTACGCGTTGCCGATGGCCAGTGCGCAGGTTAAATCCTGCCTGTTGCTGGCTGGTCTGTATGCACAAGGTAAAACCGCAGTCACCGAGCCTGCGCCGACCCGCGATCATACCGAGCGCATGTTGCGTGGCTTTGGTTATCCGGTGGCGGTGGAGGGCGCGACGGCGTCGGTGGAGTCAGGTCATCGGTTGACGGCTGCCCACATTGAAGTGCCTGGGGATATTTCGTCTGCGGCGTTTTTTCTGGTGGCGGCCTCGATTGCCCAGGGTTCGGAGTTGCTGCTTGAGCATGTCGGCGTCAATCCTACCCGCACCGGCGTGATCGATATCCTGCGGCTGATGGGGGCTGATATCAGCCTTGAAAATCCGCGTGAGGTAGGTGGCGAGCCTGTTGCGGACTTGCGTGTCCGGGCAGCTGTCTTGAAGGGTATCGAGATTCCAGCGGCGTTGGTGCCGTTGGCGATCGATGAGTTTCCCGTATTGTTTGTCGCCGCTGCCTGCGCCGAGGGGCGCACCGTATTACGCGGTGCCGAGGAGCTGCGGCTCAAGGAATCGGACCGTATCCAGGTTATGGCCGACGGTCTGCTGGCCCTGGGTGTGAAGTGCCAACCCACGCCTGATGGGATTATCATTGACGGTGGCCCGATAGGCGGTGGCGAAGTGCATGCCCATGGCGATCACCGCATTGCCATGGCGTTCAGCGTGGCCTCCCTGCAGGCAGCGGCGCCGATTCGTATTCGTGACTGCGCCAATGTTGCTACGTCTTTTCCGAACTTTCTTACACTGTGTGCCCACGTCGGCATTCGTGTTGCCCAAGAGGCTCAATTGTGAATATCAAAGCACCGGTGATTACCATCGACGGGCCAAGCGGCTCGGGCAAAGGCACCATCGCCGGCATCCTGGCCAAGCGCCTGGGCTGGTGCCTGCTCGATTCCGGCGCGCTGTACCGCCTGCTGGCATTCGCTGCGCGCAACCATGGCGTCGACCTGACCAACGAAGAGTTACTGACGAAAATTGCCGCCCATCTGGACGTGCAGTTCATCGCGGCGACCGACGGTCAACTGCAGCGCATCATTCTGGAAGGCGACGAAGTCAGTGATGTGATTCGTACCGAGAGCATCGGTGCCGGCGCCTCCCAAGTGGCTGCTTTGCCGGCGGTTCGTGAGGCTTTGCTGCAGCGCCAGCGTGCGTTCCAGGAGCCGCCGGGCCTGGTGGCTGACGGCCGCGACATGGGCACGGTGGTGTTTCCCGAGGCGCCGTTGAAGATATTCCTCACGGCCAGCGCCGAGGAGCGAGCGCGCCGCCGCTACTTGCAGTTGAAGGGCAAAGTCGAAGGTGTTAGTCTGTCGAGTCTGCTAGATGAGATCCGTGCACGCGATGAGCGTGATACCCAGCGTGCGGTAGCCCCGCTCAAGCCGGCGGCTGACGCCATACAGCTGGATTCCACGGAGTTGTCCATCGAGCAGGTGCTGGAACGCATCATGAGTGAAATCGCCATTCGCGATATCGCCGGGTGATCAAGAAGGCCGCAGGGGACCAGTCATAGTCCTGCGGTGGCTTCTTTTAACTGAAACTGACCCACACCGTCTGGGGTGTGGAGATGGGCGTATTCTTCGCCCTTATCAACAGGAATTAAAATGAGCGAAAGCTTTGCGGAACTCTTTGAAGAAAGCCTAAAAACCCTGAACCTTCAGGCAGGCTCCATCATCACCGGTGTTATCGTTGATATCGATTACCAAGCTCGCTGGGTAACCGTTCACGCTGGTCTGAAGTCTGAAGCTCTGATCCCGCTGGAACAGTTCTACAACGATGCTGGTGACCTGACTATCAATGTCGGTGACGAAGTTCACGTTGCTCTGGACTCGGTTGAAGACGGTTTCGGTGAAACCAAGCTGTCCCGTGAAAAAGCCAAGCGCGCTGAATGCTGGATTGTTCTCGAAGCAGCCTTCGCAGCTGAAGAAGTGGTCAAGGGCGTTATCAACGGTAAGGTTAAAGGCGGCTTCACTGTCGACGTTAACGGCATCCGTGCGTTCCTGCCAGGTTCTTTGGTCGACGTTCGTCCTGTGCGCGACACCACGCACCTGGAAGGCAAAGAACTCGAATTCAAAGTCATCAAGCTCGACCAGAAGCGCAACAACGTTGTCGTTTCCCGTCGCAGCGTGCTGGAAGCAGAGAACTCCGCCGAGCGTGAAGCTCTGCTGGAATCCCTGCAGGAAGGCCAACAAGTCAAAGGTATCGTCAAGAACCTCACCGATTACGGCGCATTCGTCGATCTGGGTGGCGTCGATGGCCTGCTGCACATTACCGACATGGCTTGGAAGCGTATCAAGCATCCTTCCGAAATCGTCAACGTTGGCGACGAGATCGATGTCAAGGTTCTGAAATACGATCGTGAGCGTAACCGCGTTTCCCTGGGCTTGAAGCAGCTGGGCGAAGATCCATGGGTTGCTATCAAGGCTCGTTACCCAGAAAGCACTCGCGTAACCGCGCGTGTTACCAACCTGACCGACTACGGCTGCTTCGCAGAGCTGGAAGAAGGCGTGGAAGGCCTGGTACACGTTTCCGAGATGGACTGGACCAACAAGAACATCCACCCTTCGAAAGTCGTACAAGTCGGCGACGAAGTGGAAGTCATGGTTCTGGACATCGACGAAGAGCGTCGTCGTATCTCCCTGGGCATCAAGCAGTGCAAATCTAACCCATGGGAAGATTTCTCTGGCCAGTTCAACAAGGGCGATAAAATCTCCGGCACCATCAAGTCGATCACCGATTTCGGTATCTTCATTGGTCTGGACGGCGGCATCGACGGCCTGGTTCACCTGTCCGACATCTCCTGGAACGAAGTTGGCGAAGAAGCTGTTCGTCGTTTCAAGAAGGGCGACGAGCTGGACACCGTTATCCTGTCGGTTGACCCAGAGCGCGAGCGCATCTCCCTGGGTATCAAACAACTGGAAAGCGATCCGTTCTCCGAGTACGTTCAAGAGAACGACAAAGGCGCCATCGTTAAAGGCACTGTGAAAGAAGTTGACGCTAAAGGCGCCATCATCACTCTGGCCGACGATATCGAAGCGACTCTGAAAGCCTCCGAAATCAGCCGTGACCGCGTTGAAGACGCGCGCAACGTTCTGAAAGAAGGCCAGGAAGTAGAAGCCAAGATCATCAGCGTTGATCGCAAGAGCCGCGTGATCCAACTCTCCATCAAGTCGAAAGACGAAGTGGAAGAGAAAGAAGCTATCCAGAGCTTGAAAGAAGCTGCTCCGGAAGCTGCTGCTGACACCACCATGGCGGCACTGCTGCGCCAGGCAATGGCCAAGCAGAACTAAGTTCTGTAAAGCTGTTGAAAAAGGGCGACTTCGGTCGCCCTTTTTTGCGCCTGAAATTTGATGAAGCAACTGCATCGAACGAAGGCGTTCAGCCCAATGTCAGAACTGACTATAGTCTTTGAAACGGCTATTTCGCGTTGCTGACTCAATAAGGGTTTGAATGAACAGGATTATCGTAATACTTGCATTGGCAGTGCTTGCCGGCTGCTCCTCCACCAGCGCCAAGACGCACGCCAAGCGAGGTGTCAGTGGCATCGAGATCGACTGTTCCGGCTTGGGTAATAAATGGGAGAAGTGCGAGAAGCGTGCTGCCCGTGAGTGCAAGATGCAGGGCTACAAAGTCATCACTCGCTCCAGTGATGCAGAGGATAAAGAGGGTGACTACCTGTTCGGCTGGAACCCGGCCGGCGCAGTGACGCGGACGATGTTGGTTATCTGTAAATGAGTAACAGTAGGGTGGCTGAAGGCGTTTATGCGGTCGGCAGATAAGTTTACACATGGGCTGTTCAAATTCATCAAGTCATGCTAAAACCTTCGAAGCGCTTTTCCTAGCTGCTTGAAAAAGAAGGGAAAAATATGACGAAGTCGGAGTTGATCGAACGAATTGTCACCCATCAAGGGCTGCTCTCATCCAAGGATGTGGAGCTGGCTATCAAGACCATGCTTGAGCAAATGTCCCAATGCCTCGCCACCGGAGACCGCATCGAAATCCGTGGCTTCGGCAGTTTCTCACTGCACTACCGCGCACCGCGCGTAGGCCGCAACCCAAAAACCGGCCAATCCGTCAGCCTCGATGGCAAATTCGTACCCCACTTCAAACCGGGCAAGGAATTGCGTGATCGGGTGAACGAAGAAGAGGAAGAAGGCGTCTGAGTGTTTTTGGGGAAGGAGAAGGGTATGCGTGGGGTTAAGCGCGTTGTTGCGGTATTGATTGCAGTGCTTGCGGCGTTGGTGGTCTTGGCATTTGTGCTGGAGAACCAGCAGGGTGTGGCGCTGTCGTTCCTGGGGTGGAGTACTGCGCAGATGCCGGTGGCGGTGTTTGTGGTGGTGGCTTTGATTGTTGGGATGTTGATTGGTCCAGTGTTGGGAGTGTTTCTGCGTAGGCGTCAGAATAAGTCGATTGCTTGATTGTCTTAGGCAGGGATTGGATAAGCGGTGATCGTGACCGCTTGTCAGAAATCTCATGCCCTTCAAGGATTATGAATCGCTGCGGGTGCCTATTGGCGCAGCCCGTAGATTGCGATAGTTCCTTGGAAAACTCAGAATCGCCCTACATACATGTCAAGACTTGTAAAATGTCTGAGAGATGGCAAAATGGAATCTGTTCTCGATAACAGGCATTTTGTGCGCTCGAAATTCGGCAGAGACGCAGGGTTTTGACGATAATCCAATTAAAATAAGAAAATACACAATCTGTTTTGCATAACGAGCCCGCAGTTTCTCTTTGAAGGCAGGTTTTTGTTGTGAGTAGTAGCTTACGCTCCGTTCTCATCCCCCAGCATAAAAAATTTGACTCGTTAGCGCTTGTAACAAGCCTCTGGCGTCAAAAAATCATTATTTTTTCAGTGGGCGCACTGATTTCTTCAGTTTTTGCGATTTATGCATTTTCGGTCACGCCAGAATACAAGGTGAGCAGTGTGCTTAGGCCTGCTGCGATTAATGAATTGGATGCGCTTAACCGCTCGGAAGTTTACGTTTTACCTCCTGGTGAAGCATTGGTAAGGGTAGGTATGGCCTTAGAGTCATACGAGATTCGCATGGGTTTTTTTAGATCCAATCAAAAGCTCTTTGAGGGGTTTGTGCGCCCTGGACGTAATCTTCAGCAGACGTTCGAAGAGTTCAATAAAAAATCTATAAGTTTGATGTTGTCCGATAAAGATAAAGCTGATTCGCTTAGTTCTTATTTGAAACTTGAGTTGACCTACCCAAAGGGAATTGATGGTGTTTCAATACTCAATGGTTTTGTAGAGTATGCAATAGCGAATGAGCGTGATCATATATCGGCCGACTTGACGGTTATTATCAATAACCGTTTAAAGGAGATCGACGGCAGGTTGGCCGCAGCCCGCTCAAACTATGACACGTGGAAAGAAGCACGAATTGCATCCCTTTCCGAGTCAGATAGAATTCGCCGAGCTCAGCTACAAGACGAGCTTCAAGGGCTGCGGACGCAGCTTCATAGCTTAAATTCGAATCGAATTGCCGAGCTTAATGAGGCCATAACAATTGCCAAGAAACTGAATATTATGATGCCTGCTTCACCTACCTCCGTGGGTGATGATGCACATTCCGGTTCTGTCAGCATGAGAACGGAAATTAACAATCAGCAGATTCCATTGTATTTCATGGGTGTCAATGCGCTTGAAGCTGAGCGCGCAGTCTTGCTACAGCGAAAGTCTAATGACTTCACTGAGCGACGGATCTCTCAAATTGCCAAAGAATTAAAGTTGTTGGAGTCCAATAGAGAGATTGAGGTGTTGAAGAGTCGCGTGAAGGATGAATTGTTTCTGACAGATGTGCAGCCATTACGCGCAGAGAAAGCACGATTGCTGAGTGTGAATAAGGATATGAGTAATCTTAAGCTGGTGGCCATTGATAAAGAAGCACTAGAGCCAACTTCCCCGATAAGCCCGAATCGTCCCTTGCTGATAATCGGTGGATTACTGCTTGGTCTTGTTGTTGGGTTTGCAATCGCTTTCTTCCGGATAATAAAGCACGCATTGCGCGAGCCGGATCTTTAGCAAGTTCTTCAATTATACAATATAGGATGGGTTTCGATCGCGGGGGCAAGCGTAAAAATCGCGACCCTTTATCCTAGAGGCAAATTGCCATCTGTTGTAGTGTTGGTTTTCTTAGCCTTGACCCAGCAGAAGATCCTAGATAGAAGCCTCGATTGCAGTGTAAAATTGTTTTTACTCGCTGTCGGGCCTATGGCTTGCTCTAGTGGTCCCCTTCATCTAATCGGTACCTGAGAATGGCTCGATTGGCAACCGGCGCATGCTTCAACTGAGCGTATTCTGAGGTCGATATGAAAACTAATAAGCGTTACGCCTTCCTGGCCGTGCTGGCAGCCAGCGTACTCGTGACCTTGGGTGACACTAGGAATATTATTGGTTCGCTTAACTACTGGTTGCTGTGGGGTGGAGTACTAGTATTTGGGATTTATGGTAGCGGCGGCAGAGTGAAGTTGTCGCCAGAAGTAAGCTCTATTACCCTCGGTTTTACGTTGATGACACTAGCTTTTATGATCTCCGGAGTAATTAATTCGGATATCTATACCGCTTATCAAGGTGTCAAATTCATAGCTATTTATATATTGTTTCTCGTGATATATAGCTGTTCGGGTTTGCTGGAGTTGAACGACTTTTATAAGATTGCTTCGATTTCGATTGTGGTGAGTCTTGTTGTATTTATGCTGTCGAAATTCTTTTTTACCGACCTCTATATTCAATTGGGTGACGGTCGGCAAGGCAGTGAATTTGCCTACCCAGGGGTGATGTGGAAAGTGTGTGCTTTCTTTGCGCCCTACATTATTGCAATGTTACTCACGACGCGTATTAAAAATGCACTTTTTGCTGGCCTTATTTTAATGGCGTCGGTGTATATATTGTTGGCGGACTCCAGTCGCACCGGTTTTCTATGGTTTGCGATCGTTGTATGTTCCTTTTTTCTTTTGCGCTTTTTGATTTTCCCTGTCAGAACGCTGCTGGTCGCAATACTTTGCTTGATCGCGGGGGTTTGTGTGCTGCTCTCTTCAAGTATTGACCTGACGAATCATGATTCATTGTTGGTCTTGAATCGTTTGTTTGAGGGTGATCCAGTTAGATCGGCGATGATACAGGATGGAATATCAAACGTCCAAAAGTGCTTTCCATTCGGGTGCGGATTCGGCAGTTCATTTAGCGTGGTGGATGGGGAAAATATTGTTATCCATAATGTGTATTTGGGCATGCTGGGTGATGTGGGTGTACTGGGTGAGTTGGCACTTTTATTTTTAATGCTAATGCCGTTTGTGTTTTTCTTGTTGTCGCTGGTGGACGGTTCTGATTTAAATAACAATATATTCTTTAAGTTTGCCGCAGTGTTGGGCGTTCTTTGTTATATTTTTATTATGCTCTTTCACCCGCTAAGTACTGAGATGTCAGAGTGGGGCTATTGGATTCTGATGGTGTCCTGGCTGTCTCGTATTTACAAGTATGACAATGCCGGAGTGGTGAATGTTATGTATGACAAGCAGATAGGGCGATAACGTGTTTACCGTATTTAAAAATATGAGCCTGCTTTTTGTTGTACAGCTCTTTGGTTATTTGGTGCCTATTCTGGAGATTCCGGTACTGGCGCGCTCATTGGGTGTACAGGAATACGGCAAGGTCGTACTGGTCCAATCAATTGCTTTACTGTCTTCACTCGTTGTTGAATACGGCTTTTCGTTGAGTGCTGCCAGACAAGTCTCTTTGGCGAAGACTGATGTGACGGTACTGTCTAGGGTCTTTGGTGAGGTGCTGTCCGCGAAGCTGATAATTTCATCGGTTATAAGCATCGCGGTACTGTGTTTTTATATGTTTATCAATTCACAGACCTTCGAGCTTGAAGTAATAGGCTTGGGTTTTCTGTACTTTATAGCTTTTGGGTTTAGCCCGTTTTGGTTTTTTCAAGGGCTTGAGAAAATTGCGCTTGTGGTCTTTTTAGAAGTAGGTCTGCGGGTCGCAAGCCTTGTATGCTTATTTGTTTTTGTTCACGACCCAAGTGACGCATTGGTGGCGTTATCGATTTTAGCCACATTTGCATTGGCAAATACATTGCTAGGAAATTATTTGTGCTACCGAAATGGATGCCGCGTTCGGTTCAGCTTGTCAGGTGGATGGCTTCAGATTTGCAAAGGGTTTCACGTTTTCATCTATAAGAGCTCAAACAATATTCTGCTTAGCGCTGGGCCTGCTCTTGTAGGACTGCTCTGCGGAAAAATCGCCGTTTCAGGATATGTCCCAGCTGAAAAAATCATAAGAGGATTTGTGGGTTTTATAAATCCAGTCCTCATTGGGTTTTTTCCGTATTTGAATAGACAGTATCTTTCCTCTGCAAAATCAGCATCAAGGCTCTCCTGGATCATTGTCGGGTTGATGTTCTTACTGGGGTGCGTAAGTGCATTTTCCATTTCCGTAGCTGGTGGGTTCCTGATAAACAAACTATTGGGGGCTGATTTCGAGCAGGCGACGACGACCTTGCAGATTTTTGTATGGATAATCCCCTTTAGAATGACTAATCAAGCATTGGGTTTGTGCATGCTTATACCTCGCGGTATGGACAAAGTTGCGAGCTCTGCAATGCTTTTGTTCTCGGTAGTGTCGATACTTCTGGCAAGTCTGTTGTCGATTAACTATTACGTCAATGGTATCGTGCTTGGGTTTATTTTGGCGGAAGTCATGTTGTGCGTGACGTTTCTTGTATTGTCTTACCGATATAAGCCGGTCACTTATCTTGAGGGGCGCACTGAGTGATAACAATTTTAACAGCGACATATAATCGTTACAGTACTCTCCCTAGGCTACTCAAGAGCTTGCTTGAACAAAGCTCAAAAGAGTTTGAGTGGGTGCTGATAGACGACGGCAGCTCAGATGAAACTCAGAATTTCATTGAAGAGTTAAAAAAGAAAGACCTAGGCTTCACGCTGACAGCGGTGCGACAAAGTAATGCTGGAAAGCACGCAGCTATCAATAGCGGGGTAGCAGCTGCGAAAACAAACTGGATCTTTATAGTCGACAGCGATGATGCACTGGTGCCTGACGCCGTTGAAACGATAACTACCTCAATCGCCACGGCGACTGATAAGACAGTGGGCTTGTGCTATCGAAAGGCGTATTTCAGCGGTGAGCTGCTTGGTAATGACTTAAGCACGGTCGAGCAGAGCTTTATCTCGACGCCGACGGAAGCAGGCAAGTTATTCAAGGGTGACTTGGCTTACATATTTAGAACTGACGTGATGTCAGCTTTTCCGTTTCCCATATTCAAGAACGAAAAATTTGTTCCGGAATTATATATCTGGAATAAATTGGGGGATGCGGGCGATATCATCTTTTTTACACGAAAAATAATTTACCTCTGCGATTACCTGGAAGATGGATACAGTCGTAACTTTTCACGCCATTTAAGAGCTAATCCCAAAGGGTTCTTTACTTATTACTGGTCGCAATTTTTGCGTGAAAAAACAGTATATTATAAGTTGAAGAATTTAATCAGGTCCGTGCAGTGCATTTTGTATATGCTTCTAGGGCGGCCTCGATGAATATATTATATTTTATCACTGGGTTGGGTATGGGTGGGGCCGAGAAGCAAGTCGTAAATCTGGCTGACCGGATGAGCGCACGAGGACATAACGTCGTGATTGCTTATTTGACGGGCGACGCGGATGTGCTTCCAGAGGAGCCCGATGTAACGGTGGTGGCTCTAAACGGCAATAAAACCATCTTCGCGATGGTGCGTGCAATTAGTAATCTGGTCAAATTAATCAAGCGATTTGAGCCGGATGTATTGCACAGCCACATGGTACATGCGAATTTAATAGCCAGAATGGTTCGTTCAGTTGTAAGAATTCCCAAGCTGATTTGTACGGCACATAGTTCAAATGAAGGAGGTAAGCTGAAAATGCTGGCTTACCGTCTGACTGATTTTTTGGCGGATCTCACAACGAATGTAAGTCAGGAAGCGGTTGATATACTTATTGCGAAAGGCGCTTCGCCTGTCGGGCGTATGGTATTTGTACCCAACGGTATAGATACGGAGCGTTTTGTATTTGATGAGTCGGTGCGAAATCAAGTTCGTGCCAGAGAGTCTGTGGATCCTTCTATTAAAGTTCTCTTGGCAGTCGGCCGTCTGGTTGAAGCCAAAAACTATCCCTGTCTATTAGATGCATTCACGCTGGTTTCACAAGACCACGACAATGTACGTCTGTGGATAGTAGGCGACGGCCCCTTGGCTGCTGATCTTGCGCTATATGCTAACAAAGCCAACCTGAGCGAAAAGATAAGTTTTTTCGGGCGGCGCGACGACGTTCCGTCATTCTACAGTGCTGCGGATATCTATATTTTGTCTTCTGCATGGGAAGGCTTTGGGCTAGTTGTCGCTGAAGCGATGTCGTGCGAAACGTTAGTGGTTGCCACAGACTGCGGAGGGGTGAAGGAGGTGCTGGGGGATAGCGGCTATCTTGTTGAACCATTCAATCCTGAGGCGCTACGTCAAGCTATCAACTCGGCACTTGATCTACTTCCAGAGCAAAAAAAGTCACTCGTCACTTCGGCAAGATCAAGAGTACTTGATAACTTTTCCATGGAGTCTGTGATTGGTAGGTGGGAGGAGTTATATGCCCAGCCCAAGGCCTGAGGATCTTGGTTATCAGCAATCCTCGAGCGGTTTTTAGTGTGATCATCTCGATGAGAAATAGCCAATCTCTGGACCCGGTAAGTTGGGCTTTGGCAAGTTATTTGAAAAGGTGCGTAGTGTGAAAATTGTTTATGTCATAACTCGTTCGGATGTTATAGGTGGCGCCAGCGTGCATCTCCTTGATTTGGCTTTGGGCTCATCTAAAGCAGGTCATAGCGTTGATATCCTCGTGGGTGGCGAGGGCGTCTTTAACTCTCGAGCGCGGGATCTGGGGCTGTCGTGCTATTCATTGAAATATCTCGTTCGTGAAATCAGTCCTGGAAAGGATATTCGCGCCTTCTTTGAATTGAGAGCGATGCTTTCCAAGCTAAAACCCGATCTCGTCCACTTGCACTCCTCCAAGGCTGGCATCCTCGGCAGGCTGGCCGCTAAGAGTCTTGGTTTACCAGCGATCTTTACGGCACATGGTTGGGCTTTTACGGAGGGCGTGTCTGAGAAGCGTCGTTTCGTGTACCGTAATATTGAGAGGGTAATGGCTCGTTTCTCAGACCAGATCCTTACGGTTTCCGAGTTTGACAGGCAACTTGCCTTGAAGGCCAAAGTGGGCGATGAAGATACTGTTCTGACCATCCACAATGGTATGCCCGAGGTCTGTTCCAATCGCGTCGGCTTTACCGAGTCTGATCAAATACGCTTGATCATGGTTGCAAGGTTCGAAGTACCCAAAAACCAAAAATTCCTATTGGAAGCGCTTGCAAAAGTGGAAGCCAAAAACTGGGAGCTTGAATTGGTGGGCGACGGCCCTTCACTTGCGAACGCCCGGAAATTGGCAGCACAGCTGGGAATTGGCGAGAAGGTGGTGTTTTCCGGGGCTTGTGATGACGTTCCGATCAGGCTTTCACGATCTGACATTTTCGTCTTGATTTCTGACTGGGAAGGACTGCCGCTGACTATATTGGAAGCTATGCGCAGTGGGCTTGCAGTCATCGCCTCTAACGTCGGAGGGGTGTCCGAGCTGGTTGCGAATGGTGATAACGGTTTCGTGGTAGAGCGTGGGGATCAGCAAGGGCTGATCGACGCATTGACGCAATTGATTAAATCCGCTGAGCTTCGAAAAAAACAAGGCATTTCAGGTCAATACAGATATCGCACAAATTTTACTTTCGATATTATGTTGGATAAAATTCTGAAAATTTACCAGAAAGTGTTAGACAGGACTAAATGAAAATCCTTATTACTGGTGCGAATGGCTTTATTGGGCGGGCGTTATCCGGGCACCTCATCAGTTTAGCCAAATACTCAGTTGTCGGCTCTTCCCGCAGGCCCTCTACTGATGTGCCATCTGATATCCAGATGTTTTCGACCGGTGAGGTAGACGGTAATACTGACTGGGATCGTGCCCTGCAAGGCGTTGATACCGTTATCCATCTGGCCGCGCGCGCGCATGTGTTGAATGCGGGGAGCGAAGATCCAGTTACGGAGTTTGAACGAATAAATGTCGAAGGTGCCGTTAATTTAGCAAAGCAATCGATAAAAGCAGGTGTCCGTCGGTTTATATTCATTAGCTCTATTGGCGTAAATGGTGCGGAGACGGATAAGTGTGGTTTTACTGAGAGCGATGAGCCCCGGCCGCATGCAGAATATGCCCGCTCGAAATTAAAAGCAGAGCAAAAGCTAGCAGAGTTACTTGCTGCAGAGGCGATGGAGTTGACAGTTATCCGGCCTCCTTTAGTGTATGCCGCTGAAGCGCCAGGTAATTTTAATCGTCTCCTGAAGCTGATAGCGTCTGGATTGCCGTTACCCTTCGCCGCCGTGAAAAACAAGCGCAGCATGATAGCGCTGGATAATCTGGTGGATTTCGTTGAGCTGTGTATTGAGCACCCTTTGGCTGCAAACGAACTATTTTTAATTTCTGACGGAGATGATTTTTCCATTGGTGAAATTATCAAACTTCTCGCCTCGGGCATGGAGCGAAAAGAAAAATTGTTCAGCCTTCCTGACACTGTAATACGTTTGGTCGCCAGCGCACTCGGGAAGCGATCGTTATATACGCAGTTGTGTAGGTCATTGGTTGTGGATGCTGCCAAAGCTCAAACATTATTGAATTGGGTTCCTGCAAAAGAAGCCAGTAATGCTTTGGTCGAAACAGGCCGAAAGTTCCGTTTATTAAATTGATTCACTTCGAAATTATTGCAGGTAGGGATAGGCAGATGGCGTTCTGGATAGCGATTATTTCAATAGCGAGTTCCATTTTTTTCACAGGATTATTGCGTCGGTATGCGCTCCAGCGCAATGTATTGGATATTCCTAACAGCAGAAGTTCACACTCTGTACCGACCCCTCGTGGTGGTGGACTGGCAATTGTGCTGGGATTTCTGATATCCCTGGGGTTGATGCGTTCCTTTGATTTGATCGATAACGCCTTTTTCCTTGCATCGTTCCTGGCGGGTATAACGGTAGCCGCGTTAGGTTTCCTGGATGACCACGGGCATATTCCTGCACGCTGGCGCCTGTTAGGACATTTTCTCTCTGCGATATGGGCGGTGTATTGGATCGGCGGGCTACCGTCTGTCACGATTTTCGGATTACACGTCAACCTAGGCTGGATTGGCGGGGCGTTAGCCGTTTTGTATGCAGTGTGGATGTTGAATCTTTACAACTTCATGGATGGTATTGACGGCTTGGCAAGTGCTGAAGCCATCTGTGCGTGCTCTTCTGCCGCTCTCATCTATTGGATGTTGGGGTATGAGGAGTTGTTATGGCCGCCTATTTATTTAGCGTTGGCAACGGCAGGCTTTTTCTACTGGAATTTTCCAAAAGCACGAATTTTCATGGGCGACGCGGGCAGCGGCTTCCTGGGAATCACGCTGGCCATTATTTCTCTTAAAGCGGCTTCTTTTTCCTCTACGCTGCTATGGGTCTGGCTGATCTTATTAGGAGTATTTATCGTTGACGCGACATTTACCTTGATGCGCAGGCTACTACGCGGCGAAAAAGTGTATGAGGCACATCGCAGTCACGCTTATCAATACGCCTCACGGCGCTTTAATGCCCACGTCCCTGTCACACTGTGCGTAATCTTGATAAACCTGGTTTGGCTCGCACCGATTGCATGGCTTGTTGCATTTGACAGAATTGATGGTGCTGTCGGTATGTCGATCGCCTATGTTCCACTCGTTGTTCTGGCTCTGAAATTCAAGGCCGGGGTTAAAGAGTAATGTTGTTAGGGTTCGGAGTGGCGAGAGCGTAATCGTGATGTGCGTCTATTTAGATTTTAGATTGTTAGAACTGCGAGAGGTTTAGAAATATATGAACTCACTGAGATCGCGCTTATTAAGCCTCCCGCGCAGGTATAAACGTATTTTGCAGGTGATTACTGACGTCTTCTTAGTTTGGTTTGCGCTTTGGTTGGCTTTTGTCGTGCGGATAGGTCTCGATGAAATGATCAATCCGTTTATGCTGCACACCTGGCTTTTTTTGACCGCGCCGATCGTGACTATCCCGCTGTTTATACATTTTGGTATGTATCGGGCGGTTTTGCGCTATTTCGGAAATGATGCGTTAATTGCTATCGTCAAAGCCGTCAGCCTGTCTTCGCTAATTATTGGTGTGGTCGTTTATTGGTATAGTAATCACCAGAATGTAATTCCGCGTTCGATCATCTTCAACTATTGGTGGCTCAGCCTGATCATGATTGGGGGCTTGAGATTAGCGCTGCGCCAATTCTTCCTGGGAGATTGGTTTACCGCTGCTCAACATGTGCCTTTCACCAACCGTGACGATGGTTTGCCGCGTGTAGCTATCTACGGTGCCGGATCTGCTGGAAATCAGCTCGTCGCGGCATTACGCATGGGCCGCTTGATGAGACCCGTTGCGTTCATTGACGATGATTCCACTATTTCGGATCGGGTAATCTCGGGGCTGCAGGTTTATAAGCCCAAACATATCCAGCGTATGATCGATGCCACAGGGGCTCAAGAAATTTTATTGGCGATACCTTCATCGACGCGCGGGCGTCGTCGGGAAATCCTCGGATTTCTGGAAGGTTTTCCTTTACATGTGCGTAGTGTCCCGGGCTTCATGGACTTGGCCAGCGGTCGTGTCAAAGTTGATGATATTCAAGAAGTGGATATTGCCGACCTGTTGGGGCGCGATCCTGTACCCGCCCAAGAAGATCTGTTGGAGCATTGCATACAGGGCCATGTGGTGCTGGTTACCGGCGCTGGTGGGTCGATTGGATCTGAACTGTGTCGCCAGATCCTTGAACTGCAACCTACCACCCTGATTCTCTTTGAGCACAGTGAGTACAATTTATACAGCATTATGTCTGAACTGGAGGCACGCATACTCAGGGATTCATTGGCGGTAAAATTGCTGCCGATCCTGGGCTCAATACGTCACCAGGATAAATTGGTTGATGTGATGAAAACCTGGCATGTAAATACCGTCTATCATGCGGCCGCTTATAAGCATGTGCCGATGGTAGAGCATAATATTGCGGAAGGTTTTCTGAATAATGTTATTGGTACGTTAAATACCGCTCAAGCGGCCATTATTTCGAATGTTGCTAATTTCGTACTTATTTCGACTGATAAGGCGGTTCGCCCTACCAATGTAATGGGAAGCACCAAGCGGCTCGCTGAGATGACGTTGCAGGCGCTCAGCCGTGAGCTACAACCAGCTCTCTTCAACGGTGCTGCTACCCCTCAAAATCGTACACGCTTCACAATGGTTCGGTTTGGAAATGTTCTGGGTTCTTCTGGTTCCGTCATTCCTCTATTTCACAAGCAGATCAAATCAGGTGGGCCGATAACAGTGACCCACCCGAAAATCACTCGATATTTCATGACCATCCCTGAGGCGGCTCAACTTGTTATCCAGGCAGGCTCAATGGGCCAGGGAGGAGATGTTTTTGTATTGGATATGGGGGAGCCAGTTAAAATCACGGAATTGGCAGAGAAAATGATTCATCTGTCTGGCCTGAGTGTTCGCTCAGATAAAAAACCGCTGGGCGATATCGCCATCGAGTTTACAGGGCTTCGGCCCGGAGAAAAACTCTACGAGGAATTACTCATCGGTGATAATGTCGATGCCACACAACATCCAATGATCATGAGTGCAAACGAAGATTATTTATCGTGGAGCGTATTGAAACCGAGGTTGTCCGAGTTGTTATGTGCTATTGAAAGCCATGACTACAGTAAAGTGCGTCAATTATTGCGCGAAACTGTTAGCGGCTATGCCCCCGATGGTGAAATTGTAGACTGGTCTTATCAACAAAGGCGGCTGGAGCCATAATGTAAGGTCTTGGAGGAAGATAACAGTACACCGGTGCTGTTATCTATGCTTTAAAAACATTCGGTCTGTTAAATAATTTAATTAATTACAGCGCACTCACGTCAATCAACATCTATTGATCAGAAGGCTTTTTTTGCCGACACGTTGAAATACTCAGCTATCAGCTTCATTGTCTGTCACGAGGTGCATTTAGAGCGTTTTTTGGCATAACCTCGCCCTTTTTACGGAGCGTTCGCGCTCTACATTTTCTTCCCCTGCACACCGCTTACGGAATACAATCCGCTTGGGGCGCTGCACGATGGCATTTTCATTGAGCGCTGCCTCGTGATAAGCGGCCGGGCAGAGCCCGCGGCTTGATCATCCATGGAGCTTTTTCAACATAGCCCAAAGCAGGAAGGCATTGCATGAGTAATTTTTCTAAATGAAAACCGAATATTCACTTGAAGTAATTGCACTTACGCTATTGATAATATTGATGTTCATTACTTTTTCGTCGATATTCAGGTCGAAAATAGAAAGTGCAGAAGTTCAGCATGAATATAAATTCATCAATGGCCTGCGTGGTCTTGCGGCTATATTTGTTTTTATTAATCATGCGCCGTTTGTACTAATAAATTTGGGTGTGAAAAATACAGTTTTTTCTGCGTGGGGACAAATTTACCCGAACCTTGGATCTTTTGGTGTGCAGATTTTTTTCTGCATAACGGGTTTTCTTTTCTTTGACAAAGTCATGAAGAGCAAGCATATAGATTGGGGTGATTTTTTCGTAGCCAGAATCAGGAGAGTGGCTCCGCTTTACTATCTGGCATCGTTCTTGGTATTTATTATTGCGATTTCTTTTGCAGGGTTTGATTTCCTGGATAAAGAGTCTATTACCACTATCGCTGGTCTGGTAACGTTTAATTTCATAGATAACCCAATGAAAATTGGCGGCGTATCGCTTGTGCCTCTGAGTTCCGTGACATGGACGTTGGTTCATGAATGGCGTTTTTATGCAGTGCTGCCAATGGTGGCAATTTTTTACAGGTCGCGCTATAGGTCCATTATCCTGACGGTGGCGATACTGATTGCTGCCATTGACCTGGGCACCTCTGCCGTGGTGTGTTGGGCCTACTTTCTGTCAGGCATGATGGCAGCGGTTGTTCATAAAAAAAATATCACGAATAAACTGGTTAAATTCTTTTCCATGTTAATTGCAGTGGGTATATTTGTTTGGGTGTGCGGGCTGGTTGATGTCCCCGGCTACGGAGCGTTGAGATTCGCTCTGGCAACAATATTCTTCATATGTATTACAATTTCAAATCCGTACTTCTTGCATTACCAGTTCCTGAACAGGCTCAGTGATATCAGCTACAGTGTTTACCTGCTCCACTTGCCGGTACTGTTTTTATCCTTCAAGCTCCTGTCTGTATTTTTTGATCTTGCTGCTCTTGATAAAGTAACTTTTTGGGTGGCAAATTTCGTGACCATTCCAATCATCGTCGCCTTGTCGACCATTACTTTTGTTCATGTAGAGAAAAGGTTTATGCGCAAGAAACGAGTGGAGCAGACCAACGCCCCCACGGTTGCCTACTCGGAAAAAACAAACGCTGTGATATGAAGTGTGCGGTGCTACTGCATCGGCCTCTTTGTTCCGCCTACTGTCCATCGGTAATGCCGGGGCCGCCGAGTTTGCTGCGGACCTTGATATTATCGATGGTCATTAGGAAAGTGGTTGGATATTCCAGGCACCGCTCGCGACTTCAATTTGCGATTCTGTGCGAAGATTTATCGAGCGATCGTCGGCATCCACCGTTGCTTGACGGCAAGCGTTTACTGGCCTGTACACAAAAAGCCGAACTCTTTCATACCTTGCAATACCCCCATTTTTGACACCCTCCATCTATCGCCTAATGTAGAAATGCAGCTTCGGAAAGCTGCTTTTCTCTTACCGATGTCATGGAGCGTCACCAATGCAAAATCTCTACATTTCATCCCTCATCTTCGCCTTCCTCACTAGCCTCTCCGTCGCCACTACTGCTGCGCCCTCCATCAAGCCGGAAGCTTCAAGCCCAATCTCCACCCAAATGACCAAGATCGAGCAATCCACCAAGGTCAACCTCAACGCCGCCGATGCCGAAACCCTGCGCCGCGACCTGTTCGGTATCGGCGCTTCCAAGGCGAAGGCAATCGTTGCGTATCGCGAAAGCAACGGTCCGTTCACGGCGGTGGATGAGTTACTGGAAGTAAAAGGCATCGGTAAAGCACTGCTGGAGAAGAATCGCGACAGATTGGTTATTAATTGAAGATGCGAAGATAGCCCCAGAAGGCCGGTCATTGACCGGCCTTTCCTTTATCAAAGCTGCGTCTATTTACTCTCAGGCCGCGTTGGCATGAAACGTGATTACATTCAACTCAACGATTGTTCAACAATCTTGAGGTGTACATGACGTCCAGCTTGTCTTTAGCCGACCAAATCGCCCTGGAATTACGCGCCGACATTATCGGCGGGCGGCTGCTGCCGGGTGTGTCGCTCGTCGAGGCCGACTTAGTCAAGGGCTACAACGCCTCGCGCAATACTATCCGTGAGGCGCTGCATCGCTTGGGCCAAGAAGGGCTTACCCGCTATGTCCGCAATAAGGGCGTAATGGTTCGGCGCCTGCAGCGGGCAGAAGTACGTGACCTCTTCGTAGTCCGCCGCACCCTGCAATTGCAGGCCATAGCCCAAAGCGGCCCGCTGACGGACACTCAATCAGGCCGCATGCAAAACGCTATCGACGCCACCACCCTGGCCCGGGAGCGCGAAGATTGGCGAGCGGTGGCTACCCACAGTCTTGTTTTCCACCAACAGATCGTCGCGTTGATGGACAGCCCACTGTTCGACGAGTTTTTTGCCCAGGTGATCGCCCAGCTGCGCCTGGTGTTTTGCGCCGCGCCGGATGAGCAGAGTTTCCAGTTACCCTGGCTGGAGCGCGACCATGAGATATACACGCTGTTAACCCGCAACCAAACCCAGGCCGCCAGCGAGGCGATGAGCCTGTACCTGGATGATTCGGAACATCTTTCCCTGGCCTTGTTTGATCACCCTTGATGGAGGATTGCCCCATGTATAAAGACTATCCGGCCGCGTACCAAGTCAGCAAAGGCTCAGCATTGCAGGTGGATACGGCGTTCTATGAGCGCATTCGTGATCAGAAAACCCAGCGCACGTTGATCGAACAGTTCGAGGTACCTATCCGTACGGGCAGGGCATGGAAAGTGCCGGCCGGGCATGTGTTCCGTGTGACCACGCCGGTGGGCCCGCAGGTGGGGGACTTCAACGTATGGAACGCCAATGACCCGCGCGAGCGTTTGTGGGCTGCGCGCACTCGGCAGCTTCAGGGTGCCCATGTCAGCACCCATGATCGCTTGTGGTCGAACCTGCCTTTTCTACGGCCACTGGTGACCATCACCGACGACAGCCTCGCCAGTTACGGCATCGATGAATACGGCGGACGCTTGCACGATTTGCTCGGTACGCGCTGCGATCCCTATGTGAACCGGATGCTGACTGGGGAGGACTTTCATCACCATTGCCACTCGAACCTGACCCGTGCGGTATTGCCCCATGGGCTGACGGAATTCGACGTGCATGACGTGTTGAATATTTTCCAGTGCACGGGCCTCAATCACGATGACATGTACTTTATGAAAGCCTGTCCGGCGCAGAAGGGTGATTACCTGGAGTTTTTTGCCGAGATTGATTTGCTGTGTGCGTTGTCGACGTGCCCTGGCGGGGATTTATCGCTACCGATGTGGGGGCCGGATGCGCAGGATCCGCTGACGGTGTGTCGTCCGTTGGGGGTGGAGATCTACCGGTTGGAGGATGAGTTGCTCAATGGCTGGAGCCAGCCGGAACGTGCTGCCTACAAGGGGCAGCACGGTTTGCATATCGCCAAGGCGGATTGGGAGTAACTCAAGGTTCAGCGATCCTGCGCATCCTTGGCATCCGCCTGCGCATTGCGCTCGGCCACGCGTTTACGTTGTTCGTCGGTGAGTTCGACTTTGTTGGCGCTGTCGCGCAGCATCATCAGCCCTCCGACGATCGACCCGATTGCGACTACCATAATCAACCACGCATACCACGGCATAAGGCTCTCCTTGAGGCAGATGTCCGTGGGAAAGTTTCCCACGGTAATGACTGCTTTGAGTCACGGGCTTTCTGAGTAGTTCAGTGTAGGCCCGTTCTGCCTCGCGGGCGCTATAGTCCCGTCAACATCGCATCTGTCGGGGCGTCGGCGCGGTCTTGCGCGGTCAGTTGGAAATAGATGAAGCCTGCCAGCATAAAGCCCAGGAAGATCAGCCCGATCAGGGCGTTGAACCAGGCCATCGCCACCAGGCACACCACTGCCAGTACCAGTGCAATACCCGGCACGATGGGGTAGCCCGGTGCGCGAAAGGTGCGTTCCAGCAGGGGCTCGGTCTTACGCAGTTTGAACAGGCTGAGCATGCTCATGATGTACATGACGATGGCACCGAACACCGCCATGGTGATCATGGCGGCGGTCAGGGTCATGCCGCCCAGGTTGATCAGGCCGTCGCTGTAGATGGCCGCGATGCCGACCAGGCCGCCGGCAATAATTGCTCGATGGGGTGTCTGAAAACGCGACAGTTTGGCCAGGAAGGGCGGCAGGTAACCGGCGCGGGCCAGGGCGAAGAACTGGCGCGAGTAGCCGAGGATGATGCCGTGGAAGCTCGCCACCAACCCAAACAGGCCAATCCACACCAGCATGTGCAACCAGCCGGAGCTTTCGCCGACTACGGTTTTCATCGCCTGGGGCAGTGGGTCGTTGATGTTCGACAAGGTGCGCCAGTCGCCTACGCCACCGGCGAAGAACATTACGCCCATGGCCAGGAACACCAGGGTGAGGATGCCGCTGATGTAGGCTTTTGGAATCGTGCGTTTGGGGTCCTTGGCTTCTTCGGCGGCCATGGCGGCACCTTCGATGGCGAGGAAGAACCAGATGGCGAAGGGAATAGCGGCAAACATCCCGGCAATCGCCAGCGCGCCGAAGGTGTCGGAACCGGCCCAGCCGTTGAGGGCGAAGTTGCTGAAGCTGAACGCCGGGGCGACCACGCCCATGAACACCAGCAGTTCGGCGACGGCGAGTACGCACACCACCAGCTCAAAGGTCGCGGCAAGTTTGACCCCGAGGATGTTCAGGCCCATGAACACGATATAAGCGCCGACGGCGGCGTGCTTGGGATCAAGTGCCGGGAATTGCACGTTCAGGTAGGCGCCGATGGCCAGGGCAATTGCGGGCGGGGCGAAGACGAATTCGATCAAGGTAGCCAGCCCGGCAATCAAGCCGCCTTTTTCACCAAAGGCGCGACGGCTGTAGGCAAAGGGGCCTCCGGCATGGGGAATGGCGGTAGTCAGCTCGGTAAAACTGAAGATGAAGCAGGTGTACATCGCGGCGACCATCAACGAAGTGACCAGAAAGCCTAAGGTGCCGGCCACGCCCCAGCCGTAGCTCCAGCCAAAGTACTCGCCGGAAATCACCAGCCCCACGGCGATGCCCCAGAGATGCAGGGTGCCTAAGGTGGGTTTGAGTTGTGTGTTCATTGTGCTGCGCTCCCTGAACCGTTGGAAATGGTTCAGCGTGTTGCAGCAGGCGTGCCATGCCATGGGGATACGTCGTAAAGCGGCGCCAGTGTCGCTTGGAGGATGGTTTTGTGTTTGAAGTTTTCCGGTGCGCACCAGATATGTGCGCCAGCCCGGTCGGTTTATCCGCCATGACCTGACGGTGGTGCATGTCTTGGCCCATGACATGGTTGCAATCAACGGGCTGTTGGAGGCGGTCCATTTACGCTTACTTACTATTACTGATCGACCTTGTCGGAACTGTTCCCTGCTCAGTTTTCACTATGCGGTGCCCATTCAGGAAGAGTGTTACATGAATAATCGTCAGGGACGCATGGGTTAATACATCCGAGAAAGCCGAAATGACTTCAGCTGTGACTGGTCTTCATGCGCGCCGGGATCTGCCCCCCTCGCACAGCGTTCTATTGCCCGAGGCCAATGCCCTATCGCCGGCAAATGAGCCATCAACGATTCCTCATGTGAAGGGCATTGCCCCCATCAGCGTGACCCCGGCAGGCTTGAAAAACGGCCGGCAAATCAGCGAAAAACACCTGCAGTTGCTTCACCAATTTCGGGCGCTGAATCAGCAAATCCACGCACTGACGGGCCAGCAGCCAACCCTTTCGAGCGTCATCGAACAGCAACTCGCTGAGGCGCTCTACAAACAGACGCCGCTGGACGCCACTAAACTCTATTTTCATCGCTATCACACTGATGAGCAGGGGCAGCGCACATTGCTCTCTGTAGAGCCTGCCACTGCGGCACTCTTTAACGCGCTCAAGACCTCCAAGGGGCTCGGTGGCTCGGACGCCTCCACAAGCCCCGCCACCACAGACTGCGGTTTTTATCTGGGGGACGCGCCGGCCGAACGCGATAAACAACTGGACGCTGCCGGTAGCCTGTTGTCGATTGCCCAAACCATCGAAAAAGAGCTGCCCTCGAGCCTTGCCCGATTCTGGACGGAGCCACGCTCTGGCGAAGCGAACCCTGAGGCACGGCAAGGCGAGTTACTGCGTATTCAACGGCAGATGTTGTCTACCCTTGCAGCGCTTCAGGTAGAAGAAGGCACAATGCTCCCGGCCGCCAAGGCGCTGATCGACAAAGCGATTGAATACCCCACTCTGGAGGCGCGGGAAAGTGCCATGCAGGATGGAGAGCGGCCTGGGGTGTATCCGCTCAAGCTCGATACGCCAAAGCCCGACGGTACGTTGATGGCAGGCGCCTTCCTGATCACGAGTAGTGACGGTTCGTCGACACAGCGCCCGTTCAATAACTCGGACACCAACAGGGCACTATCGCCCAGCGAGCAACGCGGCCTCACGGTGCTTTATACCCCCCGCGATGGCTACGAGGTGTTCGACAGCCCGGCCAAAGCCCTGCAAGCCTGGCGCCAGCGCCTCAGCAACAACGCTTATGCCGCGCAACAGGCCAAGCAGAGTTTGCCGATTTCGGTCGAGCAAAGCCTCAAGCCTGGTTGGGAAAACGAGCTGAGCCAAACCCTTATTCCACTCACCACCGACGTCATTGCCGCAGGCGTACCGCAGCTGCTCGAACGCCAGCAGCAGGTAAACACCGAGCTGCAAGCGCTATTCGACGACGATAGCGGTGTAGCGAGCACGGACCCTTGGCAACGATCGCAAACGCTCAGGGACTTGGATCAGGCGTCTGCTCTGGCGCCACATTTCAGCGCCGATAACGTTCTGCGGGCACGCAATGAGTGGCTGCTGGAGCGTTTGAGCGAGCAGGACAATCTCCAGGTGATGCGGCAACGGACAGCGAATCGCAGCAACTGGCAGTATTTGGCACAACAGCTTAATCAGGCCGGCCAGGCGCTACCGGAAAATGCCACGGCGCAGGACATATCGGCCCTCTTGAAAAGTACGCCGATGAGAATTGCCCCGGACTCTGCTCATTACCAGTCATCTGTCCGCGAACCCGGTAAATCGATCAGTCTGGAGGCATTCATCAACGAAAATGACTTGCCCCTGCCCAAGACCCTGGACGAGCTGCTTTCCCTGGCACAAACGGCAATTGCAAGGGCCCAGCAGCACCCGTTAGGCAATTTCGGGGGCGGCCTGTCCTGGCCGATTCCTATGACTGCCCGCGAGCAGCAGACGGTGCGGGCCGTCGCCAGTGACTATAAGGTCAGCACGCAGATGGGGCTGCTGGACTACTTGAACACGCGTCAACCGCACTCTCAGGACGTATTGCAGGATCCAGTGACGATGCTGGAGGCCCTCGTGGGCTCCCCGCAAGGGCATGCGCTGGGACTAGAGATGCAAACCAATTTGGGTGGCGTCTCCACGGACATCAGCGTCAATGACTATACGCTGGCACTCATGAATCTGGCGCTGGACCCGGAGTCTCTCACCAGGGCGCATCGAAATTGGGTAGCCGGTTTCGACCTGACCGATAAAAAATATTGGGGCCAGCCCCTCTCAGCCATCATCGAAGGCCTGAGCCGGCACCTGATTGAAACCGGCCGTGCATCATCGGCGATGGCCAAGGCGGGGGCGTACCTGTTGCTGATGCGGGCAGCGCCGCAATTACTGGTCAAAGATGTCCCCGACAGTGTGGTCTACGGCAGTGTGGCGTGGGCGACTCTGTGCATTGCGGTCGCCGCCATCGAAGCCCAGTCACCCGGCAGCGTCGCCCATATGACCTACGCTGAAGTGATGATCGCCGCCGACGCCCGAGACGCGGCTCCCAAGCCTGCGCAAACGGCGATACTGCTCAATTGGGCTGTGGCCAATAACATTCTCAACGGAAAACAGGATGCGCTTTACACCCAGGACGACATCAACAAAGCGCAAGCGGCTTTCAACCATCAGCAAACAGAACTCGAAAAAGCTTCGGCTTTACTGGATACGCCCCTGCCAAGCCGTCGAGAGATCGCCCTGGCGTTACTCAAGAAGACGTTTGGGGAAAACGTAGCGTTCGAGGAGCCTAAATTCGCCAAAACTTCGCCCTACGCGTCCTACGCTCCTGGCATTTCTTATTCCATGCTGGATATCGTCATGGAAGGGAATGCAATGGATGAACGCTGGAAAATTATTAAAGAAGGCGATGGCATTGATCTTGCGAGGTTTACTGCTTTTACTAAGAGTCCGGAATTTAGTATTCAAAAAGATTTTGATGAGGCATTTTCAACGGTAACAGCCAACCATAAGGCAGTCAAAAAGCTGTCTATTATGAACGCCCTTACCAACTTGCCACCGGAAGATAAAAAAAATCTCAGCTTTGGCGAAATCCAATATTATCAAGAGAAAAGCTATAAAATCGGAACGTTGGGTAATACGTTGTTTCATACCAGTTCCAAGGTAATAGTAACCGCTAAACGCAACGGCACCACCAGTAACTATGAGTTCGATACGGAAAAAGGTCTGATCAAAAACCTTGGCAATATTGAGGTGCCGCGTGATCCTGAGTACATTCAGAACGAGGTTACTAAAACCGAGGAGTTTTTCCCCGATCAAGATTTAAGTAAATGGGTCGATGGCAGTAATACGCTAGCGGCTATATTACCGTTTGGCGTGAGACATGCTGATGATATCAAACGACACATTCTTGATCAGCCAAGAGCCTCCGCACCGTCTGCACCGTACCTGTTCACCGACGAACGAGCCAACCATATTGCTGACTCGATTGTTAAGGCACTGGACTTCGATAACCCTGCCATTCGGAAAGCCGCTATGGGGGCGACGCGGTCCGAACAGGGGGCGGAACAGGAGAAAGTGATAGGGAATTTTCTTCTCGACTTTATTCCCTTTCGATCGGCAATTGTCAACTTTATAGACGGTAACTACAGTGAAGGAATCACCGATGTTGCATTTGATATTTTTGGTTTTATCACCGCTGGTGTCGGTGCTGCTGCCAAAGCAGCGAAAGTGCTGGCTAAAGGGGGGAGCGCACTGAAAAAGGTGCTCAAGGTCACCAAAATAATGGGCACAAGCCTTCTATCCGAGCTCAATCCGCTAGCCGGTGTTGGTGACTTGATTGTGGGGGGGGCGAAAGTGGTCACCCAGGGCGCTGGCCACGTCATTAACAACTTCCGGTTCGTCAAGAGCACATTAGGCCGGCCGGAACTCATCAACCTCAGTAAGCGTTATGACGCGGTAGCCAACGGTACATTCAAGGTTGGCGAGCAGACCCTACATGGATCTGCGGTCTTCCAGAATGGTAAGTGGGGTCTCTATGACCCCATCAGCGGTCGCCCATATGGTACCGCGAAGGGTTTCAAGCCCGAACAAGGTGCAATCAAAGGGGAAATCAAAGGATTCTCTGATTACCTGTCGTGGGAAAGAATAACAAACACATTGGCACCTCCTGTGCCGCCCAACAAAAACTTTCGCACTGACTACAATAACGTTATAGCCGATGCAAAGAGTAAAGACCTCGCCACGTACTCAAAGGGGTGGAGAGAGTTAAACCCAGAAGCCGTCTATGGCTACTCTCCAGCGATGACCATCGATCAGTTAAAACGCCTTGCGGTAGCCCAGCGCCGTACGCCGGGCCAACTCGGTAGTCTGGCAAAACGAATTGCAGATCTCCAAGAACTGCCCGACAGGTTCAAGATGGCCCATCTTAAAGCGGCCCTCACTGACAAAGACGGCTATGCGAGAGGGTATCGCGCAGGGCAGCCGGCAGGGCTAGACAAGTTGACGGAAAAATTGACTCTCGATCAGGTGGCAGAGCTGGCTATCGCACCCGAACGCACACCTGAACAAATTGGTTACTTGGTCAGGCATATGGAAAAGATAAGAGAACAGGCGAGCAAGAGAAACTTCAAACGTTTCAGCGAAGACATTGGATTAACAGACGCCCGCCCGCCTATAGTGATCAAGGGTATTCCTCAAGGGTTGTACCTCAGTCGAGTTGACTTGTTGTCGGAGGGGGAGTGCGCGGCGCTGTCTACGCTGATGGCGGAAGCCCTCAAGCAGGGCAAACACGAAATTTTTCTTGAAAATCTAAGTCAGGCGATGCGCCCCGTGCCTCCGGGCGAGGACATTGCAGAGTTGCGAAAACTGGACCCGGCGAAAGCCGATGCCGAACAACTGCGCGCCACTCAAGTCGCTACCTTCCGTAGTAAGCTGAGCCGGCTTCAGGAAAAAATCGAAACTAAATACCTTCAACCCGGTGAACTTAAACAGGTTCCCTCCACCGGTATCATTTCCGATTTGGCCAGTAGCCGCGAAACGAAAACTTTGTTAATCAGCACCCCAGACCATGGCTTGATGGCCCGTGTTGTGGTTGATCTCAATGGGAACAAGACATGGTTCTATTTTGACCCTAACTATGGTCTTGCGATATTCACCGACGAGACGCAAATGAAAGCGGCCCTGGAAATGACCTTGAGAAAAGGCCAGAGCAAGGCAATGCTGTCGCACTTCGACGGTGAATCGGGCTTACCTGAGTATCAAGTGTCAGTGCTTAAAGAGTCGCAGGTAAATCCCAACGTGGCCGCGGTGCTAGGAGGAGTTTCCGACTTGTTCACGCCTCTGTAATCACTCAGTGGGTCAAAAGGTGGCAGTGCAAGGCGCGATTTGCTCGCGATCATTAACCTGGCACCTTTGGATGGTTACCCCATAAGGCCCCCTGTAAACCCCGGATAAACCCACTCTTTACGCCATCTTTACGCCTCACCCAACGCCTTGCTCTCGTTCCTTTACACCCCTCCTAGGGACAATGCCCCCACACGCGGCAATCGCCGCAAGACGGGGAAATTTCCATGAGCGTTCTGGACGGAGTGTCACTGCTATTGGCCGTGGCGCTGTTCATTTATCTGCTGGTTGCGCTGTTACGCGCGGATCGGAACTAGGAGCGGCTATGCACAGTTATGACTATTGGCTGATCATCGCCTTCTTTGCCGTGGTACTGGTGCCGGCGCCGTTTTTGGGGCGGTTCTACTACAAGGTGATGGAAGGCCAGCGCACGTGGTTGACGCCGGTGTTGGGGCCTGTCGAAAAGGTCTGTTATCGCCTTTCGGGCGTGGACGCGCAGCAGGAACAGAGCTGGCAGAAATACATGCTGGCCTTGCTCGCGTTCAACCTGGCGGGCTTCTTGTTGTTGTTCTCGATCCTGTTATTCCAGGGCTCCCTCCCACTGAACCCGCAGAAGTTGCCGGGCCAGGAATGGACCCTGGCGTTCAACACCGCCGTCAGTTTCATGACCAATACCAACTGGCAGAACTACAGCGGTGAGACGTCCCTAAGTTATCTCAGCCAGATGGCCGGCCTCACTGTGCAGAACTTCGTCAGTGCGGCGACCGGTCTCGCCGTCCTGGTCGCCTTGTGCCGTGGGATCGGGCGCAAATCTGCCCAGACCTTGGGCAACTTCTGGGTCGACATGACGCGCGCCACCCTCTACGGCCTGCTGCCGTTGTGCCTGGTGCTCGCACTGTTCCTGGTGTGGCAGGGCGTGCCACAAACCTTCGCCCACTATGTTGACGCCGTCACGCTGCAGGGCGTGGACCAAGTGATTCCCTTGGGCCCGGCGGCCAGCCAGATTGCGATCAAGCAACTGGGCACCAATGGCGGCGGCTTCTTCGGGGTGAACTCGGCGCATCCGTTCGAAGACCCGACAGCCTGGGCCAACCTGTTCGAAGTGGCCTCGATCATTCTGATCCCGGTGGCGTTGGTATTTACTTTCGGCCACTACGTCAAAGACCTGCGTCAGAGCCGGGCGATCCTCGCGTGTATGCTGGCGCTGTTCCTGATCGGCGGCGCGACGTCGCTGTGGTCCGAATACCAGCCCAATCCGACCTTGAACAACCCGGCCGTGGAGCAAACCGCACCGCTGGAGGGCAAGGAAACACGCTTCGGTACCACCGGCACCGTGCTGTGGTCGGTGACCACTACCGCGGCATCCAACGGCTCGGTCAACGGTATGCAGGACAGCCTCAGCCCGCTGAGTGGGATGGTGGCATTGGTCAACATGATGGTTGGCGAAGTGATCTTTGGCGGCGTCGGTGCTGGCATGTACGGCATGCTGCTTAACGTACTGATCGCGGTGTTCCTCGCCGGCCTGATGATCGGCCGCACGCCGGAATATCTGGGCAAGAAACTCCAGGCCAAGGAAGTGCAATTGCTGGTGGTGACCCTGCTGGTCATGCCGGTCGGCGTGCTGGTGTTGAGTGCCATCGCCGCCAGCCTGCCGGGCCCGGCGGGCGCGATCAGTAACCCTGGCCCCCACGGCTTCAGTCAGTTGCTTTACGCCTACACCTCGGCCAGTGCCAACAACGGTTCGGCGTTTGCCGGCCTCGGTGCCAACACCGCGTTCCATAACCTGATGCTCGGCCTGGGCATGTTGATCGGCCGCTTTGGCTACATCCTCCCGGTGCTGGCTCTGGCCGGCAGCCTGGCGATGAAGAAGGCCGCACCGATTGGCCAGAACAGCTTCCCCACCCATGGCCCGCTGTTCGTGACCTTGTTGACCGTGACCATTTTGCTGGTGGGCGGCCTGACTTTCCTGCCGACGCTGGCGCTTGGGCCTATCGCTGAACATCTGAGCATGGGCTTCTAAAGGGACATGAAAATGAATATGCCTGCAAAAAACGCGGCCCCGGTCAAAACCCAGGAGCCTGCCAAAACCGCCATCTCGGCGCTCTGGCGCCCGGCGCTGGTCCAGGCTTTCGTCAAGCTCGACCCACGCCAACTGCAACGCTCGCCGGTGATGCTGGTGGTCGAACTGACCGCCATCCTCACCACCGTATTGTGCTTTGTGCCCGATACCACCGTGCCCACCTTTGTTGCGGTGCAAATCGCCGTGTGGCTGTGGTTCACCGTGCTGTTCGCCAACTTCGCCGAAGCCCTTGCCGAAGGCCGCGGCAAGGCCCGCGCAGACAGCCTCAAGGCCGGCAGCGAAGGTTTGAGCGCCCGGCGCCAGGAGGCCGATGGCAGCTTCAAGGTGGTGCCGGCCACCAGCCTGCGCAAGGGCGATGTGGTACGTGTTGCCGCGGGGGAAATGATCCCCGGTGACGGCGAGGTCGTCGAAGGTATTGCGGCGGTCAACGAAGCGGCGATCACCGGCGAATCCGCCCCGGTCATCCGCGAGTCCGGCGGTGACCGCTCGGCCGTTACCGGCAACACACGGCTGGTGTCGGACTGGCTGCTGATTCGCATCACCGCCAACCCGGGTGAGTCCACACTGGATCGCATGATTGCGTTGGTGGAAGGCGCCAAACGCCAGAAAACCCCCAACGAAGTCGCGCTGGATATCCTGCTGATCGGCCTGACCCTGATCTTCCTGCTGGTAGTGGTGACCTTGCAGCCGTTCGCGCATTTTGCCAATGGCAGCCTGCCTCTGGTGTTCCTGGTCGCACTGCTGGTGACGCTGATTCCCACCACCATTGGCGGCTTGTTGTCCGCCATCGGGATTGCCGGCATGGATCGCCTGGTGCGTCTCAATGTGATTGCCAAGTCCGGTCGCGCCGTGGAAGCGGCGGGGGACGTGCATGTGTTGCTGCTGGACAAGACCGGCACCATTACTTTTGGTAACCGTCGTTGCTCGGCCGTGGTCGCGGCGCCTGGCGTCAGTGGTCGGGAATTGGCTGAAGGCGCGCTGCTGGCATCCCTGGCCGATGACACGGCGGAAGGCAAATCCATCGTTGAATACCTGCGTGCCTTGCACCCGCAGGCCGAGCCAAGCCTGGATGAATTGACCGCCGTACCCTTCAGCGCCGAGACCCGATTGTCGGGTGTCGACTATCAGGGCCGCGTGTTCCGCAAAGGCGCCGTGGATTCGCTGCTGGCGTTTATCGGCCAGCAACGCAGCGAGCTTTTACCTGCGCTGTCGCGGGAAATCGACAAGATCGCCCAAAGCGGCGGCACCCCATTGCTGGTCTGCGCCGATGGCAAATTGCTCGGTGCGATCCATCTCAAGGACGTGGTCAAGCCCGGCATCCGCGAGCGGTTTGCCGAGTTGCGCAAGTTGGGGATTCGCACCGTGATGGTCACTGGCGACAACCCTCTGACCGCCGCCGCGATTGCCGCTGAAGCCGGGGTGGATGACGTGCTGGCCGAAGCCACGCCAGAGAAGAAACTCGCGCGTATTCGCCATGAACAAAACGATGGTCGCCTGGTTGCCATGTGCGGCGACGGCGCCAACGACGCCCCGGCGCTGGCTCAGGCTGACGTCGGTATGGCCATGAACGACGGCACCCAGGCCGCGCGCGAAGCGGCCAACATGGTCGACCTCGACAGCGACCCGACCAAGCTGCTGGACGTGGTGCAGATCGGCAAGGAATTGCTGGTAACCCGTGGCGCGTTGACGACCTTTTCCATCGCCAACGACGTGGCCAAGTACTTCGCAATCCTGCCGGCGCTGTTTGCCTCGATCTACCCGCAACTGGGCGTGCTCAACATCATGCACTTGCAGAGCCCGCAGAGCGCGATCCTCTCGGCCATTGTGTTTAACGCCTTGATTATCGTGGTGCTGATTCCCCTGGCGCTGCGCGGTGTACGGGTGCAAGCGGCGAGTGCGGCGGCCTTGCTGCGACGCAACCTGCTGATTTACGGCCTGGGCGGGCTCTTGGTGCCGTTCGTGGGTATCAAAGCCATCGACATGCTGCTGACGGCGCTGCACCTGGTTTGACCTGTCTGATTTATTGAGGATTTGACTATGACAAACATCATCCGCCCCGCCCTGAGTCTGCTGGTACTCATGACCCTGATCACCGGCGTCGCCTACCCGCTGGTGGTCACGGGCGTGGCGCAAGTGGCCTTCCCCGATCAGGCCAATGGCAGCCTGGTGCACGACGCCAGCGGCAAGGTGCGCGGCTCCAGCCTGATCGCCCAGGACTTTACCGGCGACCGCTGGTTTCATCCACGCCCGTCAGCAGGAGCCTTTGCGACGGTGTCCAGCAGTGCCAGCAACCTGGGCCCCAGCAATCCGGCCTTGGCGACCCGCGTAGTCGAGGATGCCGGCAAACAATCAGTGCCTGGCCAGGGCCCGGTGCCACTGGCCTCGCTGACGACCTCCGGCAGCGGCCTTGATCCACACTTGCCACCGCAGGCGATTGCCTATCAACTGGCGCGAGTGGCGGCAGCGCGCAATGTGCCGGTGGCGACCTTGCAGCGGTTGATGGATGAGCACATCGAAAGCCCGTTGGTAGGGCCGCCGGTGGTAAACGTCCTGGCCCTCAACATGGCCCTGGAAAAACTCTGAACCCCTGTGGGAGGGGGCTTGCTCCCTCCCACAGTTGATCTTCATTGACCTGAAAATACCTGTCTGAAGGAACCCGTATGAGCGACTCCGGCCGCGCCGATGCCCTGTTAGCCGATCTGCCCCGGGCTGGCCGTGGCCGGCTCAAGGTCTTCCTCGGCGCCGCGCCTGGCGTGGGCAAGACCTACGCCATGCTCCAGGCGGCCCACACCCAACTGCGTCAGGGCGTACGGCTGATTGCCGGGGTGGTCGAAACCCACGGCCGCGCCGAGACCGAAGCCTTGCTCAGCGGCCTGCCGCAACAACCGCTGTTGCGCAGCGAATACCGCGGCGTGATGCTCGAAGAAATGGACCTCGACGGCCTGCTCGCCGCCAAGCCCAAGCTGGTGCTGGTAGACGAACTGGCCCACAGCAACGCTCCCGGCAGCCGTCATGAAAAGCGCTGGCAAGATATTCAGGAATTGCTCGCGGCCGGTATCAATGTGTTCACCACGGTCAACGTCCAGCACCTGGAAAGCCTCAATGATCAGGTGCGTGGCATCACCGGCGTGCAAGTGCGCGAAACCCTGCCGGACTGGGTGCTGCAAGAGGCCGACGAACTGTTGCTGATCGACCTGCCATCGCGCGAACTGCTCGAACGCCTGCGTGACGGCAAGGTGTATGTGCCCGAACAGGCGCGTGCGGCTATCGATGCGTTTTTCACCCAGACCAACCTCATGGCCCTGCGCGAACTGGCGATGCAAACCGCCGCCGCCCACGTCGACGATGATCTGGCCCAGGGCTATCGCCAACTCGGACAGGCCGCGCCGGCGGTACGTGGGCGTTTGCTGGTGGGCGTGGATGGCGATGCGCAAGCCGAACGCCTGGTGCGTCATGCCAGTCGCGTGGCCCAGCGTCGGCATTTGCCTTGGAGCCTGGTGCACGTCGACAACGGCCGAGCGCGGGATGAGCAATCGCGCCTGCGTCTGCAGAACGCCCAGCAACTGGCGGAGCGGTTGGGCGGCGAAGTGGTGTTACTGCGGGCCGGGGAGGTCGCCAAGACCCTGATCCAGCACGCCGCCGAACGCCGTGCCAGCTTGTTGCTGGTGGGGCAGTCGCGGATGCGCTGGCGCCGGCGCTTGTTCGGTGGTGGCTTGGCGGCGCGGCTGTTGCGCAATGCCCGTGGCCTGGAAATCAATGTCCTCGACAGCGATGACATACCGGCGCCGCCACGCTTGCCGGATGTGCGCGGGTTGGTGTGGTTCGATTACGCTTTGGCGGTGGTTGCCACGGTGGTTGCTGCGGCCGTGGCTTGGGCCGTGTCCAGTGTGTTGCCGCTGCCGAATATCTCGCTGGTGTTTCTCGCTGCCGTATTGCTGGTGGCGGTGCGCAGCAGCCTGGGGCCGTCGCTGGTATGCGCGGCGCTGTCGTTCATGACCTACGATTTTCTGTTTATCCCGCCGAACTTTTCTTTCGCCATTCAGCGCGAAGAGGATGTGCTGACCCTGCTGTTCTTCCTGCTGATGGCAGCCCTGACCGGCAACCTCGCCGCGCGCCAGCGCCGCCAGCTGCAGGCGTTGCGCGATACCCAGGAAGAAACCAGCGAGCTGCTCGACCTGTCGCGCAAGCTCACGGCGGCCACCGATCGCCAAGCCGTGATCAGCGCCGCCGCCCACCATCTGCAAGGCTGGCGCGATCTTGACTTGTGTCTGGTCAATCGCGACGGTCAGGGCGGCTGGACGGTCGAGACCGGTGGCCCGCTGACCCTCACCGAAGCCGAACGCGCTGCCGCCGATTGGGCCTGGCAGCATGATCAGCCTGCCGGTATGGGCACCGGCACCTTGCCGTTCGGACGTTGGTGGTGGTGGCCGTTGTCGGGTGAAGAGGGGCCGCTGGGCTTGCTCGGTGTCAGCGCCAAACCGGGCCTGGAGTTGAGCGGGCAACGCCGACGTTTGCTCACTGCCTTGAGCCAGCCACTGGCCCAGGCGCTGGCGCGGGCGCAGTTGGGGCAAGAGTTGGAGTCGGCGCGTCTGCACGGTGAAACCGAACAACTGCGCAGCGCCTTGCTGGCGTCGGTGTCCCACGATTTGCGCACGCCGTTGACCTCCATGCGCGGCAGTATCGATAGCCTGCTGGCCCTCGGCGAAGCCATTCCCATGGAGGATCGTCGCGAATTGCTTGAAGGCACCCGTGATGAGGCCGAGCGCCTGGACCGCTATATCCAGAACCTGCTGGACATGACGCGGCTGGGCCACGGCGCGCTGAAACTGGCGCGCGATTGGGTGTCGCCCGGTGATATCGTCGGCAGTGCCCTCGGGCGTTTGCGCGCGGTGCTGGCGCCATTGCAAGTGAGCACCGAGGTGCCGTCGGAACTGCCCTTGTTGTATGTGCATGCGGCGTTGATCGAACAGGCGTTGGTCAATGTGCTGGAAAACGCCGCCCGATTTTCGCCGCCCCAGGGTCGCTTGCAGTTGCGCGCTGGCGTGCAGGATGAGCAGTTGTTTTTTGCCGTGGCGGATGAAGGGCCGGGGATTCCCGAGGAGGAGCGTGCGAAGATTTTCGACATGTTCTATACCGCTGCCCGCGGTGATCGGGGCGGGCAGGGCACCGGCCTTGGCCTGGCGATCTGTCAGGGCATGGTCGGTGCGCATGGTGGGCATATCAGCGTGGCCGATGGCATTGATGGGCGGGGTACCTGCATCACGTTGTTTCTGCCGCTACAATCTCAACCTGGCTTGGACACTGACCTTTGAATGGCTCCTGAATGGGGTGATTCTTTAACGAATTTTGACGGACACCATGAGCCAGACCGCGACGATTCTCGTCATAGATGACGAACCGCAGATCCGCAAATTCCTGCGCATCAGCCTGGCCTCCCAGGGCTATAAGGTGATCGAGGCCGGCACCGGCAACGAAGGCCTGGCGCAAGCGGCCCTGAACAAACCGGACCTGCTGGTGCTCGACCTGGGGCTGCCCGACATGGACGGCCAGCAGGTGCTGCGCGAGTTTCGCGAGTGGTCGACGGTACCGGTGCTGGTGCTGTCGGTGCGGGCCAGTGAAGGCCAGAAAGTCGAGGCTCTTGACGGTGGCGCCAATGACTACGTGACCAAGCCCTTCGGCATCCAGGAATTCCTCGCTCGGGTGCGTGCGTTGTTGCGTCAGGCACCGGCGGGAGAGGCCCAGGAAGCCGCCTTGAATTTCGGCCCGCTGACGGTGGACCTGGCTTATCGCCGCGTGCTGCTGGACGGTGCCGAAGTGGCGCTGACCCGCAAGGAGTATGCAGTGCTGGCGCAACTGGCCCGGCATCCGGGGCGGGTGATTACCCAGCAGCAATTGCTCAAGGACATCTGGGGCCCGACCCACACCGAAGACAGCCATTACCTGCGTATCGTGGTGGGGCACCTGCGCCAGAAACTGGCGGATGACCCGACGCAGCCACGGTTTATCGTGACCGAGGCGGGGGTGGGGTATCGGTTGCTGAATGCTTGAGTTTTTGTGGGAGGGAGCAAGCCCCCTCCCACATTTTGAGTGTATTCACAGATTAAAATGTGGGGCTTGCCCGCGATGAGGCCATCAGCAACACCCACGCGCTCAACTCTGCTCACTCTCATACCGATCCAACGTATCACTGGCGATCTCCCGCCCCAAGGCGATCAGCTCCGGCGCCTTGTAGAACTCGAAGAACCGGCACACTCGCTTCGGCACGTTGATCAGCACATCTGGCGGGTAGCCTGCGATCTTGTACTGCGCCAATGAGGTTTGCATCACCTCGAAACTCTGGTTGATCAGGTCCAGCAGCGACGCAGGCCCGACGTTATCGATGATGAACGAGCCGGTCGCCGACTTCGGTGCGCCGGCTTTTTCCGGCGCGGCAGCGGGTTGCTGGGATTCGGGTTCAGCCGACTCCAGCCACGGGTTGATCTCTGCTGCCTGGGCCTGCAAGGCTTCCTGTTCGAGCTTCATCAACTGCTCGGCCTGTTTACGGCGAAATGGCAGGTGCGATCCGAGTGATTTGGCCAGGCTGTTGAAGCGGCTCTTGAACGCCGGCGGGCGCTGGATCACCGGCAGCCGATAGTGCTTCTGGTTGGTGGCGTTGAGGTTGACCGCGATGATCAAGTCACAGTGGCTCGACACCACCGGCACGATAGGCAGGGGGTTGAGCAGACCGCCGTCCACCAGCATCCGATTGCCTTGCATCACCGGGGTGAACAGGCTTGGGATCGCCGCCGATGCGCGCATGGCCTGGTGCAGGCAGCCTTCCTGAAACCAGATTTCCTGTTGGTTGGTAAGGTCGGTGGCCACGGCGGTGTAGGGGATGCGCAGCTCTTCGATATTGATCTCGCCGACGATTTTGCGAATCTGCCCGAAAACTTTTTCGCCACGAATCGCACCCAGCCGAAAGCTCACATCTACCAGGCGCAATACGTCGAGGTAGTCCAGGCTTTCGATCCAGTTTCGATATTCGTCCAGCTTGCCTGCGGCATAGATACCGCCGACCACCGCGCCCATCGAACAGCCGGCGATACAGGCGATGTCATAGCCGCGTCGTTCGATTTCTTCGATCACCCCGATATGGGCGTAGCCCCTGGCTCCCCCGGAGCCCAGCACTAAGGCAACACGTTTTTTCATGTCCCAGTCCTTCGCAAAACAGGTGCCCACAATGCACCCATCCGGGGGGCGGCTTCAATCTTCGGTTATTTTTAGAGGATAACCTTTGCGCTCGGGTATGCTCTGGCAATAGGTACGACCGATTTCAGGCTAGGGACAAGGCACTTTTCCCTGTGGGCAACGTCTACAGGCTACGAATGATTTTGCTTATTTTGAGGTGTCATCAATGAAAGCCTGGATGTGTGTGCCTGTGATCGTGCTGGCCTTGGTCGGCTGTGCCGGCAAGACGGCCTACCGCGACAGCTGCGGTTCCCAATTGGATGCCGCCTGGAAAGAACTCGATCTGGCCAAGGCTGAAGGTTTTGCTGGCACCGTGAGCTACTCCAAGGCTCTGTCGCTATTGACTGGCGCCAAGACCCAGCAGCAGTTTGAAGCGTTTGAAGGGTGCTCCAACAAAGCCCAGAAGGCGCGGTTCTATATTCGTGAGTCTCGCGCCGGGCGTTGACCTGTAGCGGCGAGTAGGATTATTCATTGGAAAGTGAGGGCAGGATGTCAGCGCTGGTCAATCAGTTAGTCGCCCAGGTCATAGGCCTGGAAGTAGGGTTACTGAGCTGCCAGGCTCGCCTCGCCGCCGTCACTGACGATGAAGCCCTGCATGATTTGCGCACCACCGTGCGGCGCTTGCGCAGCTTGTTGCGGCCTTTACGCGGGCTGCCCGGTGTGGAACAGCTTGAATTGGCCGCCAGTACGGTTGGCCAATTGACCACGCCGCTGCGTGACCGCGAGGTCCTGGCGGCGTATCTGCATCAGCACGGTTATCACGAGGCGGCTGATCGGCGCCTGCGCCTGCAACCCGAGGCCTATCGCCATGTGGCGCAAAGCCCGGAACTGGCGCACCTGTTACTGATTCTGGATGCATTCCCACGCTTTATTCGCGCCTCCCAGCACCAGAAACTGCTCAAAGGCCTGCGCCCGCGCATCGAGAAACGCCTGGCCAAGCAATGGCAGAAACTCGATGAAGCCCTGAAGGATCCCGAGCATGATCGCCACCGCCTGCGGTTGCTGATCAAGCGCGTGCGTTACGCCGCCGAGGCTTACCCCGAACTGGACAAGCTATCCCCCAACGCCATGTCGCGATTGAAGAAAGCCCAAAGCGCCCTGGGCGACTGGCATGACTGCTGGCAGTGGCTGGCCCAGGCCGGGCAGCAGGCGGATCTGCAACCCTGCGTTGCCATCTGGCAGCGCACCATGCTCAAGGCTCAAGGGCAGGCTGACCGTGTGCTGGACAAACTCAGCGCCGATTGTTTTTAACGCGGTCCGGCTTTTGGCCGGAATGGGCGGTGTGCCGGTCCGTCTCGATGGTTAAGATTCCCCATCGATTTTCTTGATGTGAGGTCGCCATGCGCTTTAGTGATTTGCTCGACGCTGCCCGAAGCAACCCGTTGGACGTCACCATTCCTGCCGAATGGGCTCAGGGCCGTGCCACCTTTGGCGGCCTGGTCGCCGCCCTGCAATATGAGGCCCTGCGCGCGCAGGTGCCGGCGGATCGCCCCTTGCGCTCCCTGGCCATCACCTTTGTCGGCCCGGTCGCGCCGGATGTGCCCGCCAGTTATCAAGTCGAAGTGTTGCGCGAAGGCAAGGCCGTCAGCCAGTTGCTCGGCCGCGTGTTGCAGAACGGCGAAGTGGCGACCCTGGTCCAGGCCAGTTTTGGCGCGTCTCGAGCATCGGAAATTGACGTGGCGAGCGAAGCTCCGCCGGTATTCAAACATTGGGATGAATGTCAGGAGTTGCCCTACATCAAGGGCGTCACCCCTGAATTCATGCGCCATCTGGCGATGCGCTGGAGTGTCGGCGGCCTGCCGTTCACCGGTAACAAATCCCGCGACATGGGCGGTTGGGTACGGTTGCGCGGGGATGTGAAAGAAGAGCCACTGACCGAGGCGCATATCCTCGCCCTGGTCGACGCCTGGCCGCCGGCCCTGCTGCCACACCTGAAAAAGCCTGCGCCAGGCAGCACCCTGACCTGGACCATCGAGTTCATCCAGCCGCTGCAAGACCTGACCACCCTCGATTGGTGCCAATACCACGTCAACATCGAACATGCCCGCGACGGCTACGGCCATGCGGCCGCTGCGCTGTGGAGCCCGACCGGCGAGTTGATCGCCCTCAGCCGCCAGACCGTGGTGGTGTTCGCCTAAGCCCCTTCAGTGGTGGTGACGTTGCCGCCAGGCACGCCACCAGCCACCGCTCAACACAAAGCGCGGGAAGGTCACGAACTGCTCGACAACAAGGCGTTGCACCGCATCTTTACGGTCGCTGAACGGCTCACTGGCCTGGGCTTCCAGGCTGTGGCCGTGACGCTGCAACGCCAGGCCCGCCACGATGCCGACCACACCGATAGCCAAGCTGGCCAGGCTCAGGCTGAACACCCCTGAAACGATCAGCAGGAAACCGACGATAAACAGCGGCACGGCAATCAGGTGCAACGCCAGGTTGGTCGGGTGCTGATGGTTTTGTGGGTAATGACGCCATTGCCAGGCGGGGAGATTGGGGTGACGTTTGCCCATGATCGTGAGTCCTTTGTCCGTTGGAACAACTTGGACAGAGTTTAGGTGGGGTGGGCCGGGTCGGCGAATTGACGTTCGCTATAGCATTCATAGGAACGGTTGCGTAAATCACGTTTTTGATTTTTATAGAGTATTGTCTGCCCAGTCATAGTCTCCTGGTTCGGGGCTATTTATATAAACTGTCGGCCCTTCCATGGAGAGCCACTTGGCTTTGAGTTCAATAGAAGCGTTTTTTGAGTTTGCGGTGAGAAAAAAGTACCCGTTTTCTCGCTTTATATTTATTCTGAAAATCTCCCTGCGCGGGAGATTTACTATTTTTAAGTTGCTGATTTCGGAACAGCTCAGTGCAATTCTGCACGTGTTATATCCTTTGTTCTTCCATTTTTCAGGCAACACATCAGGGAAGTCTGGTATGTCAAAACCTATTCCAAAAGAGGGTTGGTCATTTTCTATGCCCAGTGAATGAATGTAAGCTTTGCCGATTTCAATTGGTTGGCTAAACACTTTGTTAAAAAATATAGTCCCGTCAAGATCGTTCCAGTGTTTCATTTTTTATCCTTGAATACGTAATGGTCTTTTGTTCCCGGAACGCTGCCGGTTCGCGGTGTATCAAATGGACGCAGATTGAAGTGAGCGCCTTGATTGCCCACTCCGTTTGGAGCGCCGAATTTATGCCCGGCTGAATGGTCTTGTATTAACACCTTGGATCCATCAGCCCTCGTATATTGGTAGACCCTCGTGTGAATAGGTTTTCCCGAGCTATCTAAAATTGCTTTTTCGTTTATATCTGACATTTTCACAATGCTGTATTGTTTCTTTATGCCAGACCTCGGGGCGGTAATTACATCAGGTTGTTGTGCCATCGGTATATTGGCGTCTCTTTTTGCTTCGCGGAACGCTCCTTTACGAGATATATTAGGTACTTCAGGTTCAACAGGTATAGCGCAGGTTGGGTTTTTCTTTACTGAGCCAGTGCAGCTAGCATTTAGTCCAAGGGGATCCACCCAACCCGTAGGATTGGGCACGTACTGGTACGCGTTGATCCCACCCGCCAACTTCACCGGATCCGGTGTCAGGTAACGACCAATATCCGGATTGTAGTAACGATGGCGGTTGTAGTGCAGCCCGCTTTCCTGGTCAAAATACTGCCCCTGGAAACGCAGCGGATTGTCGATTTTGCCTACGTCGAGCCGGGCGATCTGGCCGTAGGCGCGGTAGTGGGCGGACCAGACGATTTCGCCTTCAGGCGTGGTGAGTTCTTGCGGTGTGCCGAGGTGGTCGAGTTGGTAGTGGTAGGGCTTGGTCTCTTTTGGGCCGAAACCTTCCAGCAGTGTTAATGGGCGGAAGCTGTCGGGCTCATAGATGTAGCTGCGATGGCGTTCTGCGTGGTGCTCGGCAATCAGCTTGTCGCCTTGCCAGAAAAACTCGGTGGTCTCGCCATCCACGGTTTTGCTGACACGTCGCCCAAACGGGTCATAGCGATAACTAGCGGTTTCGCCGTTCGGTTTTGTGATGCTTATTAACCGATGCTGGCAGTCGTAGCGGTACTCAGTAACGAGTTGATGGCCCTTGCCGCGCCGTTCGCGGATCAGGTTGCCGAAGGCGTCGTAGTCGTAATGGCGGTCGCCCTGGATCATCAGGCGATTGCCGGCAACGATGTCCGGGCCGGGACGGTCTTGCATCAGCAGGTTGCCCGCCGGGTCGTGGGCGAAGCGCTCCTGGACGTCTTGGGAATGATCGGCGCGGGTTAGCCGGTTAAGCGGGTCGTAGCGATAGTCGTGCTGGCCTTTGCGGGTATCGAGCAGGCGGGTGAGGTTGCCGGATTTGTCGTAGTCGTACTGGCGCTGGTAAAGGTAGTTTTCCTGCTGCGTAACGGCGTGGGCGTGTAGGCGGTTTTGCTCGTCGTAGTGATAGTGGCTG